>CAMVPA010000005.1 GCA_947169245.1 uncultured Prevotellaceae bacterium | reverse complement strand
CGCTACAAGACTCTAGATGACTACTACCCCGAAATCGCTAAGTGCCTGGAGAAATGTCTAAAAGTAGAAACTGAAAGAATTGAAAACGCAATATGAACCAAGCAAAACTTCTCTTCCTCCTGATTGCCGCCCTCGCATTCGTTTCTTGCCGCCCAACGGCACGGCAGACGGTGGCAGATGCAGAACAGCCGACGGACAGCACCGAGACCGTGACCAGTGCAGACACCCTGCGCCTCGTCATCATCGACAAAAGCATCTCGCGAATCGACTCCGTGGTGCAGGCGAGGATCATCAATCCCAACGACTACGATGTGAGCTACGGACAGGAGTACACCATCGAACGCGAGACTGACGGCCACTGGCAGCAAGTTCCCTTCCCCAAGCACTTCGGCTTCACCTCCGTCCTGAGCACCGTAGCTGCCCACGACTCTGCCACCGTCTATGGCCATATCGGCCTGCTCCATCTCGCCTCCGGTCACTACCGCCTGACCAAACAAATAGACGGCCGCACTCTCTCCGATGACTTCTACATCCCCAGCAACATCACCTTCCCCACATCTGTCTATAGGTAAGAAGTTGCTGTATAACGTAAACCTGTCAGCCCCATTCGTCACAATGACGTATGGGGCTGACTGCATTTGTGGAAGATTGTTAGTACCAGCGTGATTTCGGTTTCCTCTTTCCCAGCCAAGCCGGAAGTTCGTTGATAGCCCATATCACAGACAGTATGGCGATAGGCATGGCCGCCATCAACCAAAGGAACAAGATTTCGTCATTCAGGTGGTACTTCCCCGTGTAATAGCCAAGAACTGCAAATATCACCAGTGCCACCTTGTCAATCAGATGGTAAACGACGGGGATTTGACGCGGCCGCTCTGTTGGGACTTCCTTTCGATAAAAAGTAATTCTATTGTTGGCAAAAAAGCAAAAAGATGCACTTATGCTCCATTTTCGTTACTTTTAACGCCCTAAATGAGCATTATTTACTAAAAAGGTTGTAACTTTGCAGCCGTATAAGAGATTTTAGTATGAGAATAAAACGGCTTGAACTGAAGAACTTCAGGTGCTTTGAGCATATTACTACGGAACTGCATCCACGAATGAATGTGATGGTAGGTATCAATGGTACTGGTAAAACAACAATACTGGAAGCCATCCGTATCTTTATTGGCGCTGCATTTTGTGAACTGGACAAGATTGAGAATAAAATCTCCTCACCAAATATTGCGGACGATGATGTACGACTGCATAATTTGGAAAGCCAATATCCAGTAAAAATAGATGGATTAATAGATCTGGACGAGAAACTATTGTCTACAAAATCAGCGCAATGGGATAGAACGTTGGAGAAATATGGTGGGAGAACGAAGTTCGAAGAAGGCAAGTATGTTAAAACATTGTCTAAGAATATACAAACTATTATTCGTGAAGGGAAGGAAACGCCTATTCCTATTATTGCATATTACTCGACTGATAGATATAAAAAAGAAAAGCGTAATACGGGTTTGGAGGCTGACGGAAGTCGTCTGCGTGGATACTATAATGCGTTGGACTCCACAACCAATATCTGGTTTTTCCTAAATGTAATCAAGACGGAAACACTATGGGAATTACAAGAAGGCAAGAAATCTACAGTTCTCTCCATGGTACGTAAAGTGATAGGACAATGCGTGCCTGATTGTCAAGAGATAAAACATGATGTCAAGCAAGACAAGCTGATTATTACGCAGACCAATGGTGAGAAAGTACCATTTAATTCTCTGTCTGACGGTGTTCGTAATGTCTTGTCAATGGTAATGGAGTTGTCTTTGCGTTGTTATCTACTCAATCCCTATTTGGGCGAGGATGCACCTACCAATACCCCAGGCGTGGTGTTGATAGACGAGATTGACTTGCATCTTCACCCTGAATGGCAACTTCATATTTTGAACGATCTCACTTCTGTGTTTGGGCGCATACAATTTATTGTAAGTACCCATGCACCATTGATACTTAGTTCTTTGAAAGATGGCGAGATATTGAGCATTGCCGACAGAAAGGTTTACAATTTCCCTAATCAGTATAAACGTCGCCCCGAACAGATTCTAAATGATATGAAAACCAGAATGGTCAGTGAAGAAACAGAAAAGGCTTTGGCTGACTATCGGTTGTTGATTGAATCAGGGAAAGGCAAGTCTAAAGAGGCTGTAGCACTGAGAAGTAAACTTGAAGAGGCTTTAGGAAAAGGACACGAAGAACTGCAGCGGGCAGATATTATGCTTCAATTGTTCTGATACAGGAGGTGACAAGATGAGATATATTCCGAAACCGAACTATTCTTCTGCTTTGACCCTTTTGGAAGATGCCCGAAAGAGTATGCGTGAAGCGGGTATCGGCGAACTTTATGAGCACTTTCATGAGAAAGAGCAACTAAACAGTATTCTACGAGAGGAACAAAAGCATATATGTTGTTATTGCCAGCGGCGCATAGACCATTTTCAAGGTGAGAATGAACGTGGTAGCCACAATGAACATTTTGAACCAGAGAACGGTAATAATGCACGTACTGACCTACAGCTTGACTACAAGAATCTGTATGCCTGCTGCAATTTATCCAAAGGGTTTGAGAAGGGTCTGCAGCATTGTGGAGAACATAAAGGCTGTAACGTTATTAACAGGAATTTTCTTGCTTTGCACAACTGTTCTGATTATTTCCAGTATAACACAAATGGCGAAATCTTGCCACAATGTTCAATGAATAGTTTTAAGGATATTTGTGAACATCGTGAGTCGCTAAATGAAATGCAACGTGATGCTTTACAGATGATTGAAGTTTTGAATCTAAATGTGAAAAGTCTAAAAGACTTTCGCAAGGATGTACAAACAGAAATCTTCAAATATGCACTAAACAAGAGTCGGAAACAATTAGAATATAAAGTACAAATACTAAATACTGAGAGAAAGGAATATGTGCAACTGGTGGATATGGTGTTATACTTCCTTAAGAAAATTGCCCAGAAAGCCCCTCGATAACCAATATTCACTTTTTGGGTTAAATAATTTTGTTGTTATAGGAAATGTTACTATATTTGCAGCGTGTTTGTTGGAAATTGAATTATGAAGAAGGTTTATAGAGTAGTTCTTATCGGTTTCCTGCTTGCGTATTGCCACCCAGTTCTGGCACAGCAGACGGAAAAGAAGGAGGTGAAGGGGAATTTGCACACCGTTATCCATCTGAAGAATGGTGAAACGGCAGAAGGCTATCTGCAGAACTATTTTACCGTAGGTGGATTCGCTGTTTCCACCTCCTACCGCATTCCATCGGCCTTGGATTCTGTCATGAGGATAAAGATGGACAACAAGATGTTTGAACGAAGCATGAAGTACCGCAACCAGGAAGTTGACAGCATGATAACATGGTACGACGCGCATCCTGACATAAAAATGAAGTGGGAGCCTCGGCCTGTAGATTTTGGTTTTGGTGGCAACGGGTCCGTTATCGAAGATTATCCTGCCATGCTTTTGGTTGTCTACGAGGGGAATCACGTGAAAGGCTATTTGTCTTTCTACCCAGGTTTCGGTTTTAAATACCTGTTCATGATGGGTGACATGCCTTATGCCAAGGCATTCCTCGTTCCAAATCAAAAGTTCAGTGAACGCCGTCGCAAGACATTACTTGACACCTTCTATATGTATCCCGAGATGGAAGACTTCATTAAGTCACTCACGAAGAATGCCATTAAAGAAGATCCTCTCTGTATCCTGAAAAAGCTTGATCAGTTGGTTACCGAGGAATGACGAACGTTAGAACTCGCATTAATGAAAAACTCTTTGGCGAGTCAAGCAGCCTGCCCTCCCGCTTTTTCGCCCACGACGGGTGTGCTCTGGTGGACTCTGTGATCACTCACGAAAAGATTACATTGGGACAGATTGAAGGATGTGATTACTGTCAACCCTTCACCATGCAACTAACCATTTGATATTCTGCTGGTTACGGTGAATAGTTTCTTTTTTGCACCTATCTGTCAAGAATGTGTGCCGATGGCCTTTCCTTTTTGCACCTGTCGTTCACGAATATGTGCCGACGTTCTTTCCTTTCAGTCACCTCATCCTTCTCCTTTTGCACGAGTGCCCAATGCTACCACCCCATAGACCCCTCCTCAGAAACGTCCCAGGGTCTGGGACGAATCCACGGCGGCCCCTCAGAAACGTCCCACGGCCTGGGACGAATCCGCGGCGGTCCCTCAGAAACGTCCCACGGCCTGGGACAAATCCGCGGCGGCCCCTCAGAAACGTCCCACGGCCTGGGACGTTTCTGGGAAGCCCCCTTTTGCCCCAAAGTCGTGCTCTACTTGTCTCAGCAAAACCGGTTGCACACTGCGATAGTGATCGTTGTGTACGTTTAAAAACCGGTTGCACACTGTGCTAGCTTTGGTGGGAACAGCAGCGAAGGTTTTTTGGTGAGAACAATAGGGAAAGCAACCCTTCACCGTATGTGACTGTTTGCCAGTCTGATATCACACAGGTGAAGGGTTGAGGTGGTAACTTCTACTCGCCAAAGATTTCGCGGAGCTTTTGGTGCAGTCCTTGGGCACGGAGTCCGCGGGCCACGATCTTGCCCTGCGGGTCGATGAGCAGGTTGTCGGGTATGCTGTTGACACCGTAGACGCCGGAGGCGACCGTGTTCCAACCCTTCAGGTCGGAGAGATGGGGCCACGGCATCTTCAGGTCGGCGATGGCCTTGACCCAGGGTTCCTTCTTGTTGTCGAACGACAGGCCGACGATGTCGAAGCCCTTGGCGTGGTACTTTTCGTAGGCCTCGACCACATTGGGCATTTCCTGACGGCAGGGTCCGCACCACGAGGCCCAGAAGTCGACGAGCACCCAGTGGCCCTTGCCTACGTATTCGCTCAGCTTGTGGATGTTGCCGTCGGTATCGGCCTCTTCGAGGTCGGTGAACTGCTGTCCGATGAAGGCGTTCTTCTTGGCCTCGGCAGCCTTCTCTCGTTCCATCATTTCCTGAAGCTTCTTCACGATGGGGTGGTTGGCGTAGACGGGCTTGCTGTTGAGGGCGCTGTCGAACTTCTCCTCACCAACCATCTGCATGTATTCGTTGAGGAAGGCCACGGGAATCATGGTCTGGCGCTCCTCGCGAAAGACCTTCTCAAGCTGGGCTCTCATGTCTTCAACAATCTTGCCGAACTCTGCCTGTATTTCGGACATCTTGCTGGCTTGCTCTTCCTCGGACATGCTGCCGACGCGCTGCACGAAGTGGCCGTAGGGCACATTCAGGGCCAGGTCGTAGGCCACGACGCGCTCGTTAGCAGCCGAGCCTTTCAGTGTGCTGTCGTTGAGGTTGACGGTGACGGGCGTGCCGTCGTTGAAGAAGAGCGTTGTCCACTGCGACTGTTCTTCGCCAATGGCCAGGAGGGCGTCCTTCTCGGCGTTGCCGCTGATGGAGAACTTACCGTCGGCGACGACAGCCGTTGCCAACGGCTGGTTGGTTGAGCGGTCGACCAGACGGACGGTGGCGCCGTTGTTGTTGCTGATACCGTTGACGGTGAACTTCACCTGTTGTGCCCAGGAGGGCAGTGCAGCCGCAATCAGGGCTGCGATAGCAAATAGCTTTTTCATATACATTGTTGCTTGAATAGTGATTCAGAATGACGGCCGTAGCGGGCTATGGCATGGTGGCCGTGAGGAAGGTGGCGTTGCCGAAGATGTAGAGCACGTTCTCGCAGGCCGGCACGAGGATGGTCTCTCCCTGCCGGATGCTGATGCCGTTGATATTGGCACTGCCCCAGAGACAGACGACGATGACGAACGAGTCGCAGTGGAAGTCGATCTGCTGAGCCACCTGCACGACGACGCGGTGGACGACGAAGTAGGGGCAGTTGATGAGCTGGGAGGTGGGCTTCGTCGAGTCGTAGGACGTGCGGTAGGCCGGCCACACCTGGTAGTCGATGGCCTCCTTGGCCTGTTCGATATGCAACTCGCGCGGATTGCCGTGGGCATCCTTGCGTCCGAAGTCGTAGACGCGGTAGGTGATGTCGCTGGTCTGCTGAATCTCGGCCAGGAAGTTGCCGGCGCCAATGGCGTGCAACCGTCCTGCCGGCAGGAAGTAGAGGTCGCCCTCGTGAGCCTCGTGGGTGGCTATGACGTCCTGCATGGGCGAACGCCCGTTCACGGGCTCGGCAGTGGCCAGCTGTTCGTAGTCGTCGGGGGTGATGCTCTTCGACAGTCCGGCGTAGATTTTCGCGCCGACATCGCTCTTGATGATGTACCACATCTCGGTCTTGCCGGTACAGCCGTGACGCTGCATGGCCAACTCGTCGTTGGGATGCACCTGGACGGAGAGGTCCTGCCGGGAGTCGATGAACTTGACCAGCAGCGGGAACTTGTTGCCGAAGCGCTTGTAGATTTTCTGGCCTATGAGCAGGCCCTTGTACTTGTCGATGAGCTGGACCAGCGTCAGGCCCTCGTCGACGTCGTCGACGAGGCCGCGGTTCACCGCCACGCTCTCATGTCCAGGCACGCCGCTGATTTCCCAGCTCTCGCCGATGTTGGGCTGCGCGGTGTAGATGCCCTTGAACGGGGCAATCTGGTAGCCGCCCCAGATGGTGGTCTTCAGATAGGGTTTAAACTTGTATGGTTTCATGTCGTTAACCTTTCATTAATCTCCAGACACATGCGGCTGTTGTGGTAGGGACATTTCCAGAAGCCGGCCTTGTCGTCGACGGTGTTCAGCGAGCCGTCGGCGTGGCGGCTCCAGTACCACTCGCCGCCCTCGTAGTCGATGAGTTGGGTCTTGATGTAGTGCCAGCACTGCTCGGCGCGGTCGAGGGCCTGCTCGTCGCCGAAGTGCTGCCACAGGTTGAACCAGCCGACGACGTTCTCGGCCTGTACCCACCAGTGGAGGTCGTCGTCCACACGGCCGGTGTCGAGATTGGCCTCGTGAATCATCGAGCCGTCGCTGCGCAGCCCCTTCTCCGAGGCTTTGGCTACCTCGCGGACGATGGGCTCCACCTTCTTGAGCACCTGCTTGTCGCCCAGCACCAGTGCCGCCTCGTGGAGCAGCCACGAGCACTCGATGTCGTGGCCGTAGCTCTCCAAGTGGCCGGCGCCACGCGTCCAGTCCATGTCGAAGAAGAGGTCGAGATGGTGGGTCTCGGGGTTCAGTATCTTGTCTGTAAAGATGTCGATGAGATTGCGTAGCGAGGCTTCGACGCAGGCGATGTCCTCGTTGGGGGCAGTGATGCCTATGGGCAGCACCGAGCCGATGACAGGCACGTAGTCGCACGACTGCTGAGACTGCATCTCCTTGAGGCAGCGCAGCAGGTTGGTGTAAGGCTCGATAATGTGGAGGTGGGTGTTCTGCGACTTGGGGTAGTTGGCGTCGAGCTCCGACAGCCGCATGTCGGCCATGGGCTGCCAGTCGCGTGTCAGGGCCTCGATGTAGCCGTTGTGTTCGCGGTCGAAGGCGTGCTCCTCGATGCTGTCGTAGAGGCTGAGGGCGTAGTCGAGAGCCTCGCGGTCGCCTGTGGCCCGTGCATACTCCGAGAGACCGTAGATGGCGAAGCCGATGGCGTAGAACTGCTTCTTGGTGTCGAGCGGCCGGCCCTTGTAGTCGACGCTCCAGTAGACGCCGCCGTACTCGTGGTCGATGAAGTGGTCGATGAAGTAGTCCTTGGCACGGGTGGCGGCGTCGAGATAAGCGGGGGCCTCAGCGGCAGAACCGCTGAGCACCCGGTAGGCTGCGGAGAAGGCCCAGAGGATGCGGGCGTTGAGGATGGCGCCTTTCTCGGCCTCGGGGTGTAGCATGCCGCGAGCGTCGATGCGACCGTAGAACCCGCCGTTCCCTTGGTCCTGCATCTTGTTGAGCCAGAAGCGCAGGATGTTGTTCTCCAGCACATCCAGCATTTCCTTTTTCATGGTTGCGATGGCATCGCAACAGACTGGACTTTTACTCATTTCTTAATGGGGTAGAAGCGGGTGAGGAGGATGATGAGGGCGGCAATCACGGCCGGGAACAGCGAGAAGAGCGACCACACCATCGACAGCACCGAGTCGGTGATGGAGGCAGGGTCGACCATCGTGTTGCCCATGGCATCGGTGGTCATGCTGGCGCCAGCTATACCAAGGAACAGTGCCACCAACGAGCCGCTGATGGCGGTGCCGAACTTCTGGGCCATCGTGCCGCTGGAGAAGATGAGACCCGTCGACGACGTTCCGTTTTTCTCGGTAGCATAGTCGGCCACGTCGGCATACATCGACCACAGCAGGGGCGAGTAAAGACCGATGCCCACACTGGTGAGCACCACCAGGGCCACCATGACCCAGATGTAGTCGGGACTCATGGGGATGAAGAAGAAGCCGATGGAGAAGACCAGGCAGATGACGGCAGCCACTAAGAAGGCCTTACGCTTAGAGCCCATCCACTGGGTGAACTTCGGCGACACGCCGCCAAAAAGCATGCAGGTCAGTTCGCCGAAGGTCATGAACACCGTATAGTTGATGATGAGTCCGCTGACGGTGACGTCGCCTTTCAGACAGTATTCGAACAGATAGCCCGCCACGGCGTAGCGGAAGCCGTTGAAGAAGTTGGTGCAGATGCCGATGAGCGTCAGTATGACCCACGGCCGGTTGCGGAAGAGGTCGGCAAAGGGCTTCAGCGAGAACTTCTCGGCCCGCACGGGTTTCAGGCGCTCCTTGGTCATGAGGCCGCAGGCCAGCGTGCCCACAGTGGCCAGTAGGCCGAAGAAGGCTCCCAGCACGGCATACTGGTGCTGGTCGCTGCCGCCCACCATCTTCTGTAGATAGGGGAACGAGAGCAGCGTGATGAAGCCCATGGCGTAGGCGCCCACCATGCGGAACGAGGAGAACTGGTTCTTCTCGTTGTCGTCGTCGGTCATGACGCCCAGCAGCGAGCCGTAGGGCACGTTGACCGCCGTGTAGACGGCCATCATCAGCAGGTAGAGCGTATAGGCCCAGATGCGCTTGCCCACAGGGCCGAAGTCGGGCGTGTAGAGCAGCAGGGCGAAGATGAGGCCTAAGGGCACGGCGCCAAACAGCAGCCAGGGACGGTAGGTGCCCCAGCGGCTTTGTGTGCGGTCGGCCAGCGAGCCCATGAGCGGGTCGGTGACCACGTCGAACATACGGGCGACGAGCATCAGCGTCGCAGCATCGGCAAATGTCAGTCCGAATACATTGGTGAAGAACAAGGGAAAGGCTATCGACATGACTTTCCATGTGATGCCTCCGGCAGCCGCGTCACCAAGCGCGTAGCCTATTTTCTCAGACAGTTTAGCCATAATTATAGTTTAGGGTTAAGGTTATTATTGTTCAGAGTTCTTCTTAATCAGCCGTTTGATGGTCTCCACGCTGGCACTTGTCGTGAGGCCGTCCTGCGGAGTGTTCATACAGTAGTCCACCAAGCGTTCGACCGACGAGACGGCTACGTGCATACGGGTGTCGGCGGAGGCATAATAAATAAGTACGCGCCCGTCGCTGTCCATGATCCAGCCGTTGGCAAAGGCCACGTTCATCACGTCGCCCACGTACTCACTGCCTTCGGGCACCAGGAACCAGCCGCCGGGCTGGGCGATGACCCGTGTGGGGTCGTCGAGCGCCGTCATGTACAGATAGAGCACGTAGCGCAGACCGTCGGCCGTTCCGCGTACGCCGTGGGCCAGGTGGAGCCAGCCCTGCGGTGTTTTCAGCGGGTGGGGACCCTCGCCGTTCTTCACCTCGGTGATGGTGTGGTAGTGGCGGGCGTTGATGATTTGCTCCTTGGTGACCTCGGCATGGGTGATGTCGTCGACCAGGGCCCAGCCGATGCCGCCACCCGAGCCGGTGTCGATGAAACCGTCCTGCGGGCGGGTGTAGAAGGCATACTTACCCTGCACGAACTCGGGGTGGAGCACGACGTTACGCTGCTGACTCCTGGACTTCAGGTCGGGCAGCCGCTCCCACGTCTTCAAGTCCTTGGTGCGGGCGATGCCTGCCGTGGCTGTTGCGGCCGAGAGATTGCCGGGCTGCGACGGGTCGTGGCGCTCGGCACAGAAGACGCCGTATATCCAGCCATCCTCATGCTGTGTCAGTCGCATGTCGTAAACATTGGTGGCAGGATTGACGCCCCCTTCGGGGGAGTCAGAGGGGGCTTCGGGCATGGTGACGGGCTCGGGCCAGAAGCGGAAGTTGTCGATGCCGTTAGGCGACTCGGCAACGGCGAAGAACGACTTGCGGTCGGCACCCTCGACGCGGCACACCAGCAGGTAGCGACCGTCGAGCTTGATGGCGCCCGAGTTGAGGACGGCGTTCATCATGATGCGCTGCATCAGGAAGGGGTTGTCCTGCTTCGAGAAGTCGTAGCGCCACTCCAGCGGCGTGTGCTCAGCGGTCAGTATGGGGAACTCGTATTTCTCGTAGATGCCGTTACCCCAGGGCAGCGGCCTGTTCTCTCTTGTCAGCAGCTGCTCGTGGTGTTGGCGCAGTGCTTTTACTCTGTCTTCGAATGTCATTATCTGTAGTCTATTGGTTACGTTTCGCTCTCCTTTGACGTATTGATGGTAGGTTGTCGCTCTCTATTTGTCGCAGATGTCTTTCAGCATGAGGGCACGCGGCTGGGCGGCCATCTTCTTGAAGTCGTCGCCGCACTGTTCGCCGGGCACGGGGCCGAAGTACTCCTTCACGTAGTTGCGCCACAGCAGGAAGTAGCACAGCGGGTACTTCTCCATCTGGGGCTGCAGCACGCGGCTGTACCACGTCGGGTCGGTCAGGTTCTTCAGGCCGCACTCCGTCAGTGCCAGCGGCTTGCCAGCACCTTCGTGCCCTTGTGCCTTCGTGCCTCCGAACCGCTGCGTCAGCAGCGTCAGGTCAGCGTTGATCTGCTTGACGAAGTCCTCCTCCGTGCCCCACTGGTAGGCATCGAGGCCCACGAGGTCGACACGGTCGTCGCCGGGATAGGTGTCGAGGTCGGACGTCTTCACGCCCAGGTTGGGGCTCCAGCTCCACACGAGGTTGTCGAAGCCCTCGGCCAGCAGGTAGTCCTGCAGCATGTTCCACAGCGAGCGGAACTGCTGGGGCGTACACTGCTTGGCGCCCCACCAGAACCACGAGCCGTTGTTCTCGTGCCAGGGACGGAAGATGATGGGCACCAGTCGGCCGTCGTCGGCCCGCAGTGTCTTCATGAAGTTGCTGACGCGCTGCATCCACAGCTGGAACTTCGCGTGCTGAGAGCCGCCGGGCAGGATGCTGCTGACGACGGTGGTGTCGTCCTTGTCCCAGGCCGTGCCGCCCGTCAGCGGGTTGCGCGGATGCCACGACAGCGTGACCACGCCGCCACGCCTGACGTGGGCAAGCAGCTCTTCGCGGATGCGGGTGAAGGGCACGGAGTCGAGGTTCTTAGCGTCGCCCATCTCAATGCCACCGAGGTCGAAGCCCATGACGGCGGGGTAGTCGCCAGTGGTCTCGAGCACGTCGCTGCGGCCGCGCTCGCTGCACACTGGTACTTGGTTGTCGGCACTCTGGTAGCCCCAGTTGACGCCGTAGAACGGATCGTCCTGATGGCCCGTCATGTAGCCCTTCTGCTGCAAGGTGACGAGACGGCTCAACAGCTGCTGGCGCCCCTCGACCTTATTGAGAATGAACACGCGGCTGGCATAGTCCTCCCACAGAGGCACCTCAATGCCCACGTTCATCAGGAACTGACCCGTGAACTCCTTGCCGTCGAGCGCACAGGGTTTCTCGCCCACACGCAGGTTCATCTCCTTCAGCGTGTAGACGGTATTGGGGTTGAGACCGGCCAGGCGGATGCGGGGCAGCGTCTGACCGTAGAGGTTCTCCACCTTATAGATAAAGAGGGTGGCCTGCGACTGGGCGTCGTCAACGTACATCAGCGACGAGAGTCCCTTTCTGTCGTAAGGCGAGACGAGGCGGTAGAGGTCGCCCGTCTGCACGATGGGGCGCAGCGTCTTGTAGTCGCGGAAACAGGTCTCCACCTGTTGGCGCTCCTCCTGCGTCATGTCCTTCGGCTGCAGCTCGATGCCCAGTCGGCCGCTCATGGCCACGTCGCAGCGGAACTTCACGGGAATGACACGCTTGCCGGTGTTCCAGTAGGGACAGTGGTTGATGTGGGCGGCCATGGCGTTGGCCGGGAAGAAGAGGCTCGTGCCCCACTGTATGTAGACGCGCTGCAGGGCGTCGGTATTGTCTGAGACCCAGAACTCGTCGTAGTAGGGTAGCAGACCGTAGTTGGCACGGCCACCGCCCGAGGCGCAGTCCTGGATGACGAGGTCGGGATACTTCTTGCGCACACGCTTGAGCACCTTCAGCAGCCCCAGCTGGTAGTCGATGAGGATATTCGTCTGCTTCGTCATGGGCAGGTGGAGCGAGCCGAGGTTCTGTATCGAGGCGTTGGCGTCCCACTTGATGTAGGCTATCTCGGGGTTCTGCGTCATCAGGTCGTCGACCACCTTGAAGACGAAGTCCTGTACCTGCGGATTGGTCAGGTCGAGCACCACCTGTGTGCCGCCTCGTCCCTGCTTCAACTCGCGTCCCTTCGTCTGCAGCACCCAGTCGGGGTGCTTCTCGAAGAGCTCGCTCTTGGTGTTGGCCATCTCGGGCTCTATCCAGATGCCAAACTTGATGCCTTTCTCGGTTGCAAAACGGCAGAGCGCACCCAGGCCGTTGGGCAGCTTCTTCTTGTCGACCACCCAGTCGCCGAGTGTCGACGTGTCGTTGTTGCGCTGGTATTTGTCGCCAAACCAGCCGTCGTCCATGACGAAGAGCTCGCCGCCCAGCTTCGAGATGTCGTCCATCATCTGGAACATCCGTTCCTCGTTGATGTCGAAGTACAGACCCTCCCACGAGTTCAGCAGGATGTCGCCCACGTTCATGCCGCGGTGCAGCATGCCGCAGGTGCGTGCCCAGCGGTGCAGGTTGCGGCTGACGCCGCCCATGCCCTCGTCCGAGTAGGTCAGGGCGAGGTGTGGCGTCTCGAACACCTGCTTCGGCTCCAGCACATACTCTGAGGCCTGCGGGCTGATGCCGGCATAGAGGTGGTGATAGTTCTTGTCGGTGGTGTTGATGCGTATCTCGAAGTTGCCGTTCCAGCAGAGGACGGCGCCGATGGTGCGTCCGCTGTTCTCCTGCGGCTGACCGTCGAGCGAGAGCATCACCTCGGGAGCGTCGAGGTGGGCGTTGCGGGCGCCGTCGCTGTTGCGAATGGTCTTCACGCCGCGTGTCAGCGGCTCCTGCGTGACACCCGTTTCTGAGGCCCAGTCGCCGTGCAGGTGGGTCAGCCAGACGTCGCCGCGGCGCACGGCCAGATGGCCCGAGTCGAAGCGTTTCAGCGTCACCGCCTTCTTTTCCTGATGCTCTATCGTCGTCCAGCTCTCAATGATGTCTACCGTCTTGTAGGCTTTGTAGAAGAGCTTCACCGTGACGGGCTGTAGCTTGTCGCGCATGGTGATGGTGTGGATGACGGCAGAACCGTCGTCAGCTGTGGTGTAGCCAGTCACCGCCAGCTCCAGGTTCTGGTCGCCGTTGGCGTGCTGTATCTGAATGGCCGGCAGGTGGATCATGTCGACGGTGCCGAAGGCGGGCAGAGCCGGGAAACTGATGTCGGCACCGGCATTGCGCAGCTCCTGCAGCGTTGCTGTCTTGGCGCCGTAGTAGGCCATGTGCAGGTCCTGTCCCTCGTTGGCATACAACAGCATCTGTGTGTTGGGCGTTTCCACTTTCACGTCGCCTTTCCATGCAAGGAGTGGCAACGTGCTCAAGAGCATCGCTCCTTCAAGAATTCTTCTTTTGTTCATATAGTTAGTTGAGCTTTAGCTTTTTAGTCGTTTCTCGGCCTACATCTGACTCTCACCCTCGATGTACTGCGACATGTGCAGGTGCTCGCCGTCCCAGACGATGTAGCTGAAGTGGGTTATCCAGTCGCCGAGAATCATCATGCGGGCCTTTTTCGTCAGCTGCAGGTCTACCTCGATGTGGCGGTGACCGTAGATGAAGTAGTCGACGTTGGAGTGGTACTGAATGTACTTCTTCGTGTAGAGTACCAGATGCTCGCGCTCCTCGCCCATGTAAGGGGGCTCCTCGCCGCCAGGGCGCTTCAGACGCGAGTGCTTGGCCCACGTCTGTCCTAACCACATGCTCCAGCGGGGGTGCAACGTGGCCAGGAAGAACTGGCACACACGGCTGTGGAACAGCCACCGCAGGAACTTGAACTTCCTGTCGGGGTCGCCCAGCCCGTCGCCGTGGGCCAGGAAGAACACCCTGCCGTAGAGCTCGGTGGTCAGTGGCTTCTTGTGCAGAATGACGCCACACTCGCGCTCCAGGTAGCCGAAGGTCCAGATGTCGTGGTTGCCCGTGAAGTAGTGAACCTCGACACCCATGTCCGTCAGCTCCGACAGCTTGCCGAGGAAGCGCGTGTAGCCCTTCGGCACCACATAGCGGTACTCAAACCAGTAGTCGAACATGTCGCCGAGCAGGTACACCGCCGCCGCCTTTTCCTTGATAGAGTCGAGGAAGCGCACCAACCGCCGCTCCTGCATGCGCTTGTGGTCGATGGCCCAGGAGCCAAGGTGGGCATCCGAAAGGAAATATATATTCTTCATCTTTTTTCGTAATAACGTGATAACGGTATATCGTAATAACGTCGCGTCATTTTCAGTCGAATCCCAGTTCTACGCGGGCCTCTTCCGACATCATGCTCTGGTCCCAGGCCGGTTCGAAGACGAGGTTGACGGTGGCGGAGACGATGCCGTCGACGCTCTCCACCTTCGTGCGGACATCCTCTAAGATGAAATCGGCGGCAGGGCAGTTGGGAGCCGTGAATGTCATTTCCAGTTCCACCGTGTAGTCGTCCTGCACGTCAATCTTGTAGATCATTCCCAGGTCATAGATGTTGACGGGAATCTCCGGGTCGTAGACGGTCTTCAGCACGTCCACAATCCGCTCTTCAAACAGTGTTTTCTCTTCTTGTGTCATAGTCGCTTTGCATTTTCGTTGCAAAGATACGAAAAGTCGAGGGCAAAACAAAGAAACTTGTTTCTTTTTTTGCCGAGACGCAGTATCTTAATCAATGTAATTGGAAAAAAAGGTTGGATTGTAGTAGGTTATTCGGAATTATTGTGTATTTTTGCAGCATGATAGTGAAGAGAATGGTAATGTGCCTGACGGGCATGCTGCTTGTTGCCAATATGGCAATGGCGGCAGAAGAGAGTACGGCGGTGGTCAGCACCAAGTGCGGAAAAGTGCAGGGTATCATGCAGGAGGGGACGATGGCGTTCCTCGGCATTCCCTATGCTCGGGTGGATCGGTTCATGCCGCCGCAGCCTGTGGCTAAGTGGAAGGGCGTGCGCCGCTGCGACCATTGGGGGCCGATGACCATGCAGCCGTCGAACCGCGAGATGTCGGAGGGCGAGATGTCGGAGGACTGCTGTAAGCTGAATGTGTGGACGACAAGTCTTGCTTCAAACTCCCCGGTGAAGGGCAAGGGGAAGGGGCTCAAGCCCGTCATGTTCTGGCTCCACGGTGGTGGCTTCGACTCGGGCACGTCGGCCTGGGATCCGGGCATGTGTCTGGCCAAGAAGGATGTGGTAGTCGTGAGTATCAACCACCGTCTGAATATCCTCGGCTTCCTCGACCTCTCTACCTGTGGCAAGAAATACAAGTATAGCGGCAACGTGGGTATGCTCGACGCGGTGCAGGCACTGGAATGGGTACGCGACAACATTGCCAACTTCGGCGGCGACCCCCAGAATGTCACCATCTTCGGTGAATCGGGTGGCGGCGGTAAGGTGGGTACACTGATGTGTATGCCAAAGGCCCGAGGACTCTTTCATAAGGCTATCATCATGAGTGGCACCATCCTGAACGTCAACACAAAGGCGATGACTGAAGAGCTGGGCGAGGCCGTGCTGAAAGAACTGGGCATTGACAAGAAGAATGTGGAAAAGATAAAGAATGTTCCCTATAAGGAGCTGTACGCCGCAGGCCAGCGGGCCATGGCTGCCAGTATAGGTACGCGCCGTCCTGGCACTCCGATGATGTGGGGCTTCGGACCTACGCCCGACGGCGAGGTGCTGGTGAAGCAGCCTTTCCAGCCCGACTTCGCGGACTTCAGTGACGATATTCCCCTGATGATAGGCACGACGTTCAATGAGTTGCAGCGCGTAAGATATGGGCAGAAAATTACCTTCGAACAAGCCCATAAGGAACTTGAACGCACCTTCGGCGACGAGACCGATGCCTACATCAGTGCGTTTATGGAAGCCTATCCACTCGGAACACTTGAACGACTGCCACAGGATCTGCTGAGCATCGACTGGCTGTTCCGCCCCAAGACCATCATCACTGCCGACGCCATCGGTGGCAAGCGCAAGGCCGACACCTATGTTTATATGTACACTGTGAAAGAAGGGGAAGCTGGCTCGAAAGGTTCCGCCCACGGTGCCGAGTTGAAGTACTGCTTCGACGTGCTCCACCACTACTCCAACCAATTGTCAGCGGCAGAAATTGCACACAACAAACCCTGGGCCACATTGATGAGTGACGTTTGGGCTCATTTCGCACATACTGGTAATCCGAATGCTCCCGAAATTCGCAATTCATCTGATTTCCCTGCGTTACGCACAATGCCAGCTTGGGAGCCCTATACAAAGGAGAACGGCTGTCTGATGGATTTTGGCGACCTCTTAAATGGTATCCGCAAGAACCACGACCGAAAGCTGGAGGAAATCATCGATCGTCACTGCTTCAAGCAGCTCGATGAGTTCCGCAAAACCCATCAGTAGGCGCCTCGTACCCCGTATTCCCGCTGCCGCGCCTGCCCGTGGTCTTTCCTCGCACCTCGGCTTACACCTTCCCCTCTTCGTGGTAGGAGTAGTAGGCGCCGTCGGCGACGATGACATGATCCATGAACTTGATGCGCATGAAGTCGCATGCCTGCTTGAGACCCTTGGTCAGGTTGTCGTCGGCCTGGCTGGGCCGGATGCTGCCCGAGGGGTGGTTATGGCAGACGGCGATGATGGTGGCGTTGGAGAGTACGGCCTCGCGGATGATGATGCGGACGTCGACAGTGACCTCGGAGATGCCCCCACGCGCTATGCGTACCTTTTTAATAAGACGGTGGTTCTGGTTCATCAGTAGCAACCAGAACTCCTCGATGTCAAGGTCCTGCATCACTGGGTGCATGTGGTTGTAGACGCGGGTGGCGGTGCCCAGGTCGGGGCGCTCCTCAGGCGTCTCCTGCTGGCGGCGCTTGCCCAGCTCACAGGCGGCGAGGATGGTGATGGCCTTAGCCTCGCCGATTCCCTTGTAGTCCATGAGTTGGCGGATGGTCATCTTGCCCAAAGTGTTCAGGTTGTTCTTGCAGTCGTTCAAGACGTTCTGCATCAGCTCGACAGCACTCGTGCCGGGTGTTCCTGAGCCTATGAGGATGGCCAGCAGCTCGGCATTGCTTAAGGCCTGCGGCCCCTTGTCACGCAACTTCTCGCGTGGCTGGTCATCTTCTGACCAATGGGCAATGGTTAGTTTCTGAGACATAACTCAATGGTGGTGGCAGATTCTACACTACTTATAGAAGTTCTTCTCGAAGGCCGTGAATTCGTCCTGCTTCAGCACGCAGCGCTTCCACCACGACTCAATGAAGCCGAAGCCATAGCCCATGAGCTGGACGAAGGCGGCGGGAACGGAGAGCAGGCCGACGTGGAGACTGCGGTTCTTCAGCGAGGAGTCGATGAAGATGAGAAGGCTGTAGAGGACTATGGGCAGCCACGGGGTGAGGCAGAGCCAGCGCCACTGGTCGTTGCCGCAGTAGTACATGAGCAGGCGCCCAACGGCTGAGATGAGCACGAGGCCGATGACACCCAGCGTGAAGACGGTGGGCAGCAGGTGGACGAGCTTCATGGTGCCGGGATGGCGCTTCTCCAGATTGATGCGTGCGATGCCGCTGTTGTAGACCTGGCGGAAGAACTTGCGGAAGTCGGTGCGGCGCTTGTGCCACACCCAGGCCTCGGGGATGAGGGCCGTCTTGTAGCCTGCCTCTACAATGCGATAGCTGAAGTCGATGTCCTCGCCGAAACGCATCTTCGTGAAGCCGCCGAGCTCCATGTAGATGTCGCGACGGATGCCCATGTTGAAGGAACGAGGGAAGAATTTGTCCAGCTTCTTGCCCTTGCCGCCGCGAATGCCGCCGGTGGTGAAGAACGAGGTCATGGAGTAGCTGATGGCCTTCTGGACGGGGGTGAAGGAGGGGTGGGCAGCGTCGGGACCGCCCCAGGCTTCGCAAAATGAGGAATGAGGCTGCGCCTTGTCTTGCTGCTGGCATTTCTCATTTCTCATTTCTAATTTCTCATTTACAGCAGCGAGATAGCCCTCAGGCAGGACGACGTCGCTGTCGAGGACGATGAGCCACTCGCCCTGGGCGCGCTCGGCACCGTAGTTGCGGCTCTGGCCGGGACCGCTGTTCTCCTTCTGGTAATAATGCAAAGAAAGGATGTCTGCGTACTTGTCGCAGACATCCTTGCATGGCTTTGTTGAGCCGTCTTCAACGATAATCACCTCAAAGTCCTTCTGTGTCTGGGCGCAGAGGCTCTCCAAAAGCTCGTCCACTTCGTCGGGACGGTTGAAGACGGGAACAATAATCGAATACTTCAATTCTTCAATTCTTGAATTATTCCTTCACACGGTTCAGGTATGAGCCGTCGCGGGTGTCAACCTGGATGAGGTCGCCCTCGTTGATGAACAGGGGTACGCGAACCTCGACGCCGGTCTCGAGCGTGGCGGGCTTCAGCGTGTTGGTGGCGGTGTCGCCCTTGACGCCGGGCTCAGAGTGCACAACGCGCAGGTTGGTCTTCACGGGCATCTCGGCATAGAGAATGGTGCCATCGGTGGTGTCGCTGACCACTTCCACGATGTCGCTCTCCTTCATGTACTCATGGCCGATCACCAGCTCATTGTCGATGGGAATCTGCTCAAAGGTCTCCTGGTTCATGAAGATGCGGCCCGACTGGTCCTCGTAGAGGTACTGGTAGGGACGGCGCTCGATGATGACGTCCTCGAGCTTCTCGCCGATGTTGAAGCGACGCTCCAGTACGCGACCGTCGGACACGTTCTTAACCTTGATGATCATGATGGTGTTACCCTTGCCCGGCTTGCGGTGCTGGAAGTCAATGCAAACCCAGATGCCACCGTCCATGCGGATGGCTGTTCCTTTCTTAATGTCTTGTGAGTTAATCATAAAAAAATAATGTGAATGTTTGAATTTGGGTGCAAAGGTACGAATAAGTGAGCAAAAAGCAAAAGAAAAAACACTTTTTCTTTTGCTTTTTCGAACGAAAGTGCCTTCGGCGAAGCCAAAGGTACTAAAAAATGAGAAATGAGAAAGGAGAAATGAGAAAATTCGCCAAAAAACTTGCGTAATTCGAAAAATATGTGTACTTTTGCACCCCAATTCTGTTGGAACACAACAAATAAATACAAGATAAGACAATGAAAAGAACATTTCAGCCGCACAATCGCCGCCGCGTGAACAAGCATGGTTTCCGCGAGCGCATGGCCACCAAGAACGGCCGCCGCGTCCTGGCTTCACGCCGTGCTAAGGGCCGCAAGAAGTTAACTGTTTCTGACGAGCACCACGGAAAGTAATCCGGCGCTTTGACGGAAAATTGAGGTTAAAACAGAAAGAAGTGGGGTAATCCTTGCTTCTTTCTGTTTTTATATGTACGTTTGAGCACGCTCCTCTATGGAAAAACTCAAAAAAATTTGGTTTTTCTCTCACTTATTCGTACCTTTGCAAAGCAAAAGGAGAAAGACAGATGAAGACAAAGGATTTCTTTGGGAAGTTTGTGAGCGGCTATCTCTGGGGTAACCTCCTGGCGATGGCGCTGGTGGTGGTCGCTCTGGCCTTTGGTGTTAAGATAGGTCTGGAGATTTACACCCATCATGGCGAGGGCATCAAGGTGCCCGACCTGTCGAAGATGACCTATGAGAAGGCGTATCAGCTTTTGGAAAGCGACGGGCTGCTGATACAGGTCAGCGACTCGGGCTACAACAAGAAGCTGCCGGCTGACTGCATCCTGGCCCAGACGCCGGGTCCCGGCACGGAGGTGAAGCAGGGTCACGTCATCTACGTGACCGTCAATTCGCCGTCGTCGCCGTCCTTTGCCATCCCCGACATCGTCGACAACAGCAGTTTCCGTGAGGCTGAGGCCAAGTTGATGGCGCTGGGCTTCAAGTTGCTGCCCCCCAAATATGTGGTGGGCGAGAAAGACTGGGTCTACGGCATACTGAGCCGTGGACGTCAGGTGAATACGGGCGATGTGGTGTCCATCAGCACGCCGCTGACGCTCCTCGTGGGCAACGGCCACTATGGCGATGATGACGACATCAGCTACACTGATGCGAGTGACTACGACGGAATGTCTATGGAGTATCAGTATGACGACGAACAGCCCACTGATATAAGGGAGGAGCCTGCGGTGTATGAATGACGAACAGCTGACAGAACAGGAGCTGGAGCTACTCGACGAGGACGGCGAGCAGCAACAGCTTTACGAACACATCCGCTTGGATGTGGACGCAGGACAGGTGCCGCTGCGCGTGGACAAGTACATGATGGAACATCTGCGCCATGCCACCCGCAACCGCATCCAGAAGGCTGCCGACGCGGGCTTCGTCCACGTCAACGACCGGCCCGTCAAGAGCAACTACAAGGTTCGTCCCGGCGATGTCATCACGCTGATGCTCGACCGCCCGCACTACGACACCACCATTGAACCGGAGGACATTCCGCTTGACGTGGTCTACGAGGACGACCAGCTGATGGTCATCAACAAGCCTGCAGGCCTCGTCGTCCATCCCGGTGTCGGGAACTTCCACGGAACGCTGGTCAACGCCATTGCCTGGCATCTGCGCGGTCTGCCCACATACGACCCCAACGACCCCAGCGTCGGACTGGTCCACCGTATTGACAAGGACACCAGCGGCCTGCTGGTCGTGGCCAAGACGCCTGAGGCCAAGACGAAGCTGGGCGTGCAGTTCTTCAACCACGACACCCACCGCTCGTACAACGCCCTGGTGTGGGGACACTTCACCGAGGACGAAGGGCGCATCGAGGGGAACATAGGCCGCGACCCGAGGGACCGTCAGCGCATGGCCGTCTTCCCTGCGGGGGGTGACGTCGGCAAAACCGCCGTCACACACTGGCGTGTCATCGAGCGTTTCGGCTATACCACGCTGGTGGAGTGCCGACTGGAGACGGGACGTACGCACCAGATACGTGCCCACATGAAGCACATCGGACATCCGCTGTTCTGCGACGAGCGCTACGGGGGAACCGAGATACTGCGCGGCGAGCGGTCGTTGACCTACAAGGCATTCATCCAGAACTGCTTCAAGCTCTGTCCGCGACAGGTGCTACATGCCCGCACCCTCGGCTTCGTTCACCCCACGACGGGGCAGCAGATGGACTTCACCAGCGACTGGCCCGACGACATGGGCGCCGTCATTGACAAATGGCGCCGATACATCGGCGGAAGAGAAACCCCATAACTCCCATAAGACTCATAAGACCCATAAAATAAGAAAAATGAAACAACTGAAGAGAACTGTTGCCATCGTCTGTGGTGGCGATTCGTCTGAACACGACGTCTCACTGCGCTCCGCACAGGGGCTGTACTCCTTCTTCGACAAGGAGCGTTACGACGTTTACATCGTTGACATTAAAGGACAGGACTGGCATGTGGAGCTGGCCGACGGTACGACGGCAAAAATCGACCGTAACGACTTCTCGTTCATGGAGAACGGAAAGGCCCGCCTGTTCGACTATGCCTATATCACCATTCATGGCACACCCGGCGAGAATGGTCTGCTGCAGGGCTACTTTGACCTCATCGGTCTGCCTTACTCTACCAGTGGTGTGCTGGTCGAGGCCATGACATTCGACAAGTTCGTGCTCAACCAATATCTGCGCAGCTATGGCGTCAGCGTGGCTGAGTCGCTCCTCATCCGCAAGGGTTACGAGGAGCTGGTCAGCGACGACGAGATAGAAGAGCGTATCGGCATGCCCTGCTTTGTGAAGCCTGCTGCCGACGGCTCCAGCTTTGGCGTCAGCAAGGTGAAATGCAAGGACCAGCTGGCTCCCGCCATCCGTAAGGCCATGCTGGAGAGCCCGGAGATTATGGTTGAGAGCTTCCTCGAAGGAACGGAGATTACCCAGGGCATCTACAAGACCCGCGAGAAGTCCGTCCTCTTCCCCATCACTGAGGTGGTGACCAACAACGAGTTCTTCGACTACGATGCCAAGTACAACGGTCAGGTGCAGGAAATTACTCCTGCCCGTCTCCCAGCCGATGTTGCCGAGCGTGTGGGTAAGATTACCAGCCACATCTACGACATCCTCCATTGTAACGGCATCATCCGCATCGACTACATCATCTCGCCGGAGGGCAAGATCAACATGCTTGAGGTGAACACCACACCCGGCATGACCGTCACCAGCTTTATTCCGCAGCAGGTGCGTGCAGCCGGTCTGGAGATGAAGGACGTGCTGACGGATATTGTGGAGAACCAGTTCTAAATAAAGCCTACCCAAGCCCTCCCCAAGGGAGGGATGTTTAAATAGACGTAATAATGAGTAACAATATGGTTGAAAATGATTATGTGACCAAACATCCCTCCCTTGGGGAGGGCTTGAGTGGACCCTTTGACGAGATTCGTCCGTACGAGGCTGAAGAGATGAAGCAGGCGTTCGAGGACTTGATCAACGACCGCCAGTTCAGTGTGCTGATGAAGGGCTTTGTGCCATGGCTGCCCAAGGGCGTGCGCAACGGACTGTTGCGTCTGGCCTTTAAGGGTGTCAAGACTCCGCTCGACTTCCAGAAGCGGTTCATGAAGCCTATCGTCAATTACATCATCCGCAAGCATACTGACGGATGCTCCTTTGATGATACGAATTTAGAGTGTGCACACTCTACACTCCACACTCCACACTCTAAACTTGAAGAACGTTACACCTTCGTCTCCAACCATCGCGACATCGTTCTCGACTCAGCGTTTCTTGACGTAAAGCTCATTGAGGCGCATTACCAGACGACGGTGGAGATTGGCATTGGTGACAACCTGCTCATCTATCCCTGGATCAAGCGGCTGGTACGTATGAACAAGGCCTTCACCGTGCGCCGCGGCCTCTCGCTGCGCGAGACTCTGACCGCCTCGCATCTGATGAGCCGCTACATCCACTATGCCGTCACACAGAAAAAGGAGAACATCTGGATAGCCCAGCGCGAGGGTAGGGCGAAGGACAGTGACGACCGCACACAGGACGCCGTGCTGAAGATGCTTGCCATGGGAAGTCCTGCGGTCGATGGTTCTGCCACCGGCACTGGGGCTGTCTCTCCTGCCGACCAGCTCCGTGACCTGAACATCGTGCCGCTGACCATCAGCTATGAGTATGACCCTTGCGACTACCTGAAGGCTCAGGAGTTTCAGCAGAAGCGCGACAACCCCGCCTTCAAGAAAAGCAAGCAGGACGACCTCGACAACATGAAGACCGGCATCTTCGGCTATAAGGGTCGTGTTGTCTACCGTGTGGCTGCGCCCGTCAATACATGGATTGACGAACTGAAGCATTTGCCGGCCAAGGAATTCTTCACAACCATGGCCCACCACATGGATCGTGAGATACACCGCAACTATGAGCTCTTTCCCTGTAACTACATTGCTGCCGACCTGCTCAGTGGCGAGCGCAGTTACAGTGACCATTATACCGAGGCCGACGAACAGCGCTTCGAAAAGTATCTGCTGGGACAGTTAGCCAAGGTACAACTGCCACAGAAGGACGAGGCATATCTGCGTGAGCGTATGCTTACGATGTATGCCACTCCACTTCATAACCATTTTGCCGCCTTATGAAAAAGAATCTCCGCCTCTTAGTAATCATCATTATTAATTTCTCATTACTCGTTACTCTTAACTCTTGTACTCAGGATCTTTACGACAAGGGCGAGGGGGAGTTCTCGCAGCTACGTGCCGACTTGGTAAACGTCCATGTGAGGCACGACAGCCGTGTTGACTATGTGCTGACCGACGACGGCGACTCGTTGCGCACAGAGCCACCGTTCACCGTCAGTTGGATAGAGAAGAGCGACACCATTTACCGTGCCCTGCTCTACTATTTCCTGAATGACGGAGTCGTTGATGCCTATAGCATGGGGCCGGTGCTTGTTCCCTCTGTTAAAGCCGCCAACCTCATAAAAGGTGGCATCAAGACTGATCCCGTCCATCTGACTAGCCTTTGGCGTGCGCGCAACGGAAAATACCTGAACCTGCGTCTGCGGGTGATGACGGGCACTACGGAGGATGAGAAAATGGGGAAGCAAACTTTTGGCTGTGTCTCGGACACTGTCGTCAGCCATCCAGATGGACGCAGCACACAGTACCTGCGCCTCTATCATGACCAGGGTGGCCAACCTGAGTACTACTCTAAAGAAGTCTACCTCAGCATCCCTTTGAAAGATACTGAGGCAGACACTCTTCAAATTAGCATTAATACTTATAACGGCCCCTTACTTCGGCGCTTTGTTGTAGACTGACTCCAGGGTGTAGCTGGCGTCGTCGCTTGTGGCAGCCTTGATCATGGTCTGCACCAATGACTCTAAGCCGTTCAGGTACGTGCCGTCGTTGTGGTTGAAGTAGCCATGATGCTCGTCGCCGCCGCCAACGGAGTTGTTGTCCCAGATGACCACCGGCATGTTATAGGTGTGGGCAGCGCGGCATACATATTCCAGATAGTAGTTGCGGAAGAGGTTCGAACGGTCGCTCTTGTGCATCACGCAGCCATACTCGCCGATGTAGACGGGGATGTTGTTAGCGATGAACTTCTCTTGCAGCTTCTGGAAGGTCTCCACGACATGGTCCTCGTTGCTGCCAGCTACAAACTTTCCTGATGCTGCGGTGTGGCCCCATTCTGACTTTCCGTAGTTCTCTTTATGGGGCGTAAGTGTAAAGGCATCGGGGTCATAGAAGTGTACGCTCACCATGAGGCGGTTGGCATCGTCGGTAGGCAGTGTGAAGCTGTCTTCGAGGGCGAACTTCGGACTGGAGGCATAGGCTGCGACGCCAATCCAGCGGGTGGCATTTTTGCTGCCAGTGGCGCGGATGGCGTCCACCACCAGCTGATTCCACTCATTGAGCGTCTTATACTGCTTGCCGCCATCCTTGAGGTTGTCTCCCCAGCCCCAGTTGCCGTCCTGCACCTCGTTGAATGCTTCGAAGAAGAGGAAGTCGCCCTTGTCCTTGAAGGCTTCAGCAATCTGTGTCCACGTCTTTTTGAGGCGGTTCTTGATCTGGTCGTTGACAATGTTGTTGCTGGCAGCCTCCTTGATGTTCATCCAGTACTCGTCGTGGTGGGTGTTCAGGATGACGTTCAGTCCAGCGGACTCAGCCCAGTCGACGTTCTGCTTCACTTCTGCCATATAGTCTGGCTCGATGGTCCAGTTGTCGTCAGTGGTTTGGTAGTTGCCCCAGGTGACGCAGATGCGCACGGTGCTGGCGCCAGCCTTCTTCAGGTTGTCGTAGAGTGTCTGCGTGGGCGTGGCCTTGTCCCAGTAGCCCCACTGCGGGTGAACGCCGTCCTCGCCGCTGCTGGTGTCGAAGTGGTTGCCCAGGTTCCAGCCCCATCCCAGTCGCTTGGCCAGTGCCGTGGCGCTGTTGTCGGTGGGCTGAGGTGCCGCTTTCGTTGTGAAGTTCACCGTGTAGGCAGGTGCCGACGCCGTGTTGTCAGTCTTGCTCACGATGGCGCCAGCTGAGATGGTCAGTTTATAGGACTTCCCTTCCTCTAACGTCGGGAGAGTGATGATGACATCCATTGACGTAGTCGGACTCGACTTTGCAGTACATTTCGTGCCATTCAGTGTGATGTTGGCCGATGGGCTGACCGTCACCGTGGTGTTGTAGGAGAGGGTTACTTCTGTCAGCTCAGTGGCCTTATACTCCGTGCCCTCGGTGATGCTGCACGAACGCAAGCTAACAGTCACCGACGGTGTGGGGGTATCTTCGCTTTCATCGTCGCCACAGGCCCACATTAGTGGTAGGGCGATGGCGGAGAGAATTAGTAATAGTTTTTTTCTCATGATATAAGGGTGTTTTGTTTAGCTTGTAAGAGGCACTACTCCCTGTCGGAGCAGTGCCTCTTGGTATTTTTTGTCTTGTCGTGGTTACTTCATCACCACCTTCTTGAGGATAAAGTTGAAACCAGTGATAATCAGTCCTCCGTTGGCAATAAAATCGTCAATAGCATCTTGTGTCAGCTGTACTTCGTAGAGACCTTCGTCGCTTGGGAAGTCGTACTGCCAACCGAGGTTGCCGGGCAGTGCGCCCCACTCAATGCCATGACGCAACGACAGGCAGCCCCAGTTGCTGTCACCGGGAGTTTTCTTCTCGTAGGTGAGGCACAGCTTTGTTCCGGCTTTTACAGTAGACCAGTCGTATGCACCGTAGGCCATGGTCTGCAAGCAACCGCCCACGTTCCAGTCAATGTCCAAGGATCCCTTCCAGATGACGTTCTCGGGGATAGAACGTGCCAGCTTTGTGATGACGAAGTTGAAGCCAGTGATAATCAATCCGCCGTTGGCAATCAGATCATCCAGAACGTCCTGTGTCAGTGTTACCGTATAAACACCGCCATCGTCGGGGAAGTCGTACTGCCAGCCGAAGTTGCCGGGTAGGGCGCCCCACTCAATACCGTGACGCAGGGACAGACAGCCCCAGTTGCTGTCACCAGGAGTCTTCTTCTCGTAGGTGATGTACAGTTTCGTGCCGGCTTCTACAGTAGACCAGTCGAAGGCACCGTAGGCCATGGTCTGCAGGCAACCGCCCACGTTCCAGTCAATGTCCATGTTGCCGCTCCACAGGGTCTCAACGGGATCCTCGCTGTACATAGAAATCTTATCCGACTCGATGCTGTAGTTCTCGTGCTGAACGAGAATCACGGTGCCGTCGCCCATCTTCTCGGGAACAACAAATGAAATCTCTGTGGCACTCTGTGTGAACGAACCTTTCTCCAGAGGCTCCTTGATAGCGGGGAGTATCAGTTGCGTGATGCGGTCGAGGTTTGTACCCTTGATGGTTACGGTCTGGCCTTCCTTCACATCCTTGGTCGGGGCGGTAGCTGTGACTGTGGCCAAGGGCATGGTGATGTCGACTGAAGTCGTCAGACCAGAGGCAGCAGTCAACGTGACGGTACCTGACACAGTATTGCTGGGAACAGCGACTGCAATCGACTTGCCGTCAGCAGTGGCAGTGAATGCTACTTCCTTGACGGCAGGGAAGTCGATGGTGGTCACCAGGTCGAGGTTCTCGCCCGTGATGGTTACCCGCTCGCCGAAGTCGGGTGTAGCGTTCGAGATGGCGGTGGCCTTCGGAGCGTCGACATTGAGGTTGCCGATGGTGAAGTTCTCTGCACCGTCGCTTCCGTCGTTGTAGGTCAGCTCACCAGTCTTTGCCTCGGCCGGTACACGAACCTGAATCTCGGAACGGGTGTTCTTGACGAACGACTCGGCGTCGACAGCCACGTGGTCGAAGAATACTATCTGGCCGATGTTCCAGACATAGTCACCCTTGATGGTGAGAATGTCGCCTGCGTGCACGCTGTTGGGCGAGAAACTGCTGACCTTCACCTCCTCGGCGAAGGTGATGTTTGACTTCGACACAATCGTGTCGCCGCTGTTCAGCACGAGGCGCAGCTTGCCGGGCACACACTGGTCGGGAATGGTGACGGTCATCTCCTCGGAGTTCGTCAGGACAAAGTCGCCGGTGATGAACGTCGTTGACGGCGTTAGCTTCTGATTACCCTCGGGGAAGAGCACCTCTTTGACGCTGTTCAGGCGGGTTCCCGTGACGCGCATCGTCTCGCCGCGTGTGATCGGCATGGGGCCGAAGGCCAGAATGTTCACGCCGCTCTTGTTGTACTGGTTGGTATCCAGGTCGTCCTCGCTACAGCTGGTGAAGCCTGTCGTGACAACCAGTGCGGCCAGTGCCAATACTGATATTTTGCGATATACTTTCATAGTCATTTAATTCTTAACTCTTATTTCTTAATCGCGAAGCGATAACTCTTAATTCTTAACTCTTAATTCTTAGAGCTCCACCGCACGGATGTTGTCGATGCGGATGATTGGATGGCACGTCGTGCCGCTCTTGACACCGTTCCAGATGAACAGGGTCAGACCGGTGAAGTTGCTGGCATTCAAAGCCGTCGTTGATGCCACGCCTGTCTCAAGGTACTTGAAGTTAGAGATAGGAATGGTCACTGTGGTCCACTTGCCGCCAGTGTCGTAACTGCCTGTCTGACTCCAAGGTGTCCAGAGTGCACGCGGGTAGTCCACGTCGTGGAAGAACGTGTTGTTGGCCGTGGCATTAGTCACCTGTTCATCGCCAGTGAACAGACACTGCATGGACAGGTTCGTCCACGGGTTGCTGGCAGGGATGTTGACCTCAAACTTCAGAGCCATGTTCTCGAAGTTGGCAAAGCTGACCTTGTCTGACAGACGGTCAGTAGCTTCTGGCCAGTATTCTAAGATCAGGTGGTTGTCATCCCATGTGTCGTCGCTGATGTCGCAGTCGCCTAACTGGAGGTAGTAGCCGTCCAGTGAGTTGTCGTCGTTAAGAATGGTGGCACCATGCCAGCCGTGCTTGAACATGCCATTGGCGTAATCGTCCGTCCAGCCGTTGTCCCAGTTGTCGAACAGCATACCACGGGAGTCGTGGAAGTTGAAACGGGCTTTCTTCTTGCCGTAGACAGTGGCTACCTCTACAGGACCTTCGGCCAGACCGCTGGGAACGGTGAAGCTGATGGAAGTCATGTCAAAGTTGTCGATGTCAATCTTCTTGCCACCAATGGTCAGTGCCAACGGGGTGTTGGGGTCATCGACGAAGTAGTTACCGTAGATGGTGGCCTTCTCGCCGGCCTGTGCCCACTCGTTGCTCATGTTGTTGATGGTCGGACCGGGCACGAGCACCTGGAAGTCGTAGGTCGTCGTGTCGTTGGAGTTGTTGATCATGAAGATCTTGTTGTAGACGACACCGGGAATCTGGCCTGGCACGGTGACAATCATCGTGTTGTCGGTAATCAGGCTCGGTACCAGTTTGGCCTCCTGGTCGTTGAAGAACATCTTGGTGATGCTGCGCAGGTTGTTGCCTACGATGCAGATGTTGTTGTCCATGTAGGCGCCGGTGATGAGTGAGTCGGCGCAGTCCAGTCCAAGCGTGCGTATATAGCGGATGGTCGGTTTGCCTTTGCTGATCTCGTACTTGTCGGGCTCGTCCTTACAACCAGTGAAGACTGATGTCGTCAGTACCAGAGCGCTCAGCAAGAGTAGACTCTTATATATTCTTTTCATGATAGTTGTTGTCTGTTAAGGATTAATACTTGTAGGTTTCGCGGACGTCCACATGGATGGCGTCTTCCTTCAGGTGTGGGTTGAAGGTGAGGTCTTCCATCGGGAACGGAATGGTGAAACTGCTGATGTTCACGTTAGGTGCAGGCGTCTGGTCGTCGTACATGGCTGTCTGGTCATTACCGTCGTCGTCCTTGTTGACGAGCTGCCACTGTCCTGTCTTATAGTAGTTCTTGAACATCGGGTCAAGGTTCCAATAGACGTTACGGCGCTGGTTCTTGATTTCTGAAATGGCGCGCTCGGGGTTGTAGTATGACAGACGGACGAAGTCGTACCAGCGGTCGCCCTCAAGGGCGAGCTCCAGACGGCGCTCCTTCCAGACGTCATCGAACGTCAGCGATGTCTTGGCCGTGGCGTTGGGAATGGCACGCTGGTGAACGGCGTTGAAGGCCTTCAGTGCATCGGCGTCGCTACCCTGACCCATCAGCACTTTCGCCTCGGCCAGTACCAGATAGACATCGGCCAGACGGAGTAACGGTGTGCACAGCGAGCTGGCCATACGATCGGCTGACGATCCGAGGGCTGCCATATGGTCGGCGTTGTTACCGTACATATGTTTGACGACGTTACAACCCGTTGGTGCTCTGTGCTGCTCCCAAGCGGCGTCGTTGTAAGTCTTGTCGTATTCAAAACGCATATAGTCGAAGCCGCCATGGTCGCGCCACAGGTAGGGAACGACATCGCCGATGGTCATGAACGTGGCCTTACGGCGGGTGTCAACATCGGGGCGCGATTTCGGGTCGTCGAGGACGTTGAACCCGAAGGCGTCCTGCAAGTCAATTGACGGGCAGTTCCATTCGCCCCATACATCGCCGAACTCATCGATACCGGTCATACCAAGGTCTGACTGGAAAGAGTTCTGAGATGTCCAGTTGCCGCTGACCACCCAGCGCCAGGCAATCATGTTCTCCTTCGACTTGTTGCCCTCGAGTTTGAAGACGTCGGCATAGTTCTTTTCCAGTTGACGGCCGCTGTTGTCCATCACGTCCTTGGCGTAGTCGTAAGCCTTCTGCAGGTCATTGTTGTCCAGTTTGCCGCTGACACCGGCCTTGGCCAGATAGACCTTGGCCAGCAGACCCTTGGCGCAGTACTTGTCGAGGCGTCCCTCGTCGCATACTTCAGGCAGCAACTCGATGGCCTTCTCCAGCGTCAAGCAGATGTACTCGTAGACATCGGCCTTCTGAACCTTCAGCTGGTCGTTGTAGTCGCCTCTCTCCAGCATCTCTGAGTTGTCGTGGACGATGGGCACGTCGCCGAAAGTACGTACCAGATAGAAGTAGGCCATGGCCTTCCATAGCAGGCACTCGCCCATGGTCTGGTTCTTGACGGCCTGCGAAGCACCGCTGCCCGCAATGTAGTTACGTACGACGTTAGCGTGGCCGTTGACAGCCCATAGCGAATACGACATATTACGGATGTGCTTGGAACTGGAGTTGTACGAGAAGTCCAGGTACATATGCTCATCGGTACCGTTAGCATACAGGTTGCCGGCAGTGACTTCGCCTAAGTAGATGAAGCCGCGCTGGAAATCGTACCACGGCGAGTTATATAGGTAGTTGACAGCCGCGATGCATTCGGCGTCGTTGCGGTAGTATTGGCCTGCCGTGTAGTTGTCTTCTGTCGGGCGGTCCAGGAAGTCTTCGCACGAGGTTAGTCCCAGTCCCATGACAGCAGCGGCCAAATATAATTTGATATTCTTTATTTTCATAATGATAGCCTCCTATGTTTAGAATGATAAGTTAATACCGAAGGTGCAGGTGAACGGCGACGGGTAGCGGCCGTTGTCAAGACCGAAGACATAACCATGCTGGTCGGTCGTCGATGCACCGATTTCGGGGTCGTAGCCGTCGTAGCCGGTGATGGTCAGCACGTTCTGCAGGTTGCAGTAAACGCGCAGGTTCTCCAAGTAGAGCTTCTTGGTGATGCTCTTCGGGAAGGTGTAGCCCAGTGCGATATTCTTCAGACGGACGTATGAGCCGTCCTCGATATAACGGTCGGAAATGATCTGGTTGTAACTGTTGCCGATGGCTGCACGAGGAGTCTTCGTGTCGGCGTTGGTGACGTAGACGTTAGCAACGTCGTTGTACCACATACCGCCGTCAGCATAAACCTTGGCAGGATCGATAGGAGCCAAGTGAGCACGGTCGGCTATCTTCTCCTGAATCTGGTTGCCCCAGGTGCTTGACATGGCTGTCAGGGGGATAGAGGTGTAGTTCATAACCTTGTTGCCCACGGAACCGTTGATGAAGATGCTCAAGTCGAAGTTCTTGTAGTTGAACGTGTTAGTCCAGCCGAAGGTGAACTTGGGCAGCGGAGAACCGATTTGTGTCTTATCGTTCTCGTCAATCTTACCATCCTCGTTCACGTCCTTGAACTTCAGGTCGCCCGGCCATACGGTGTTGGTCTTGTTGTACTGCGAAGGGTCGGTCACGTGGTGCCAGTTACCGTCGGCGTCCTGGGTGCAGGAAGCACTGTAGAGTGTGTTGACGGGTGAATTCAGAATGTCGTCAAAGTCCTTGTAAACACCCTCTACCTGGTAGCCGAAGAAGTCGTACATCGGGCGGCCGACAGAAGATACGGCGACGACGTCGTCCCACTGACCGTAGCCGATGATGGAGGCTGAGGTTGTGCCTTGCAGGGCTATGAGCTTGTTCTTGTTGAACGAGAATTGAATGTCTGTATCCCAACTGAAACCTTTCGAGAGAATCGGTGTTGCCTTCAGTTCAATCTCCAGGCCAGTGTTACGCATGGTTCCGTAGTTGCCGGCGGGAGCGGTGAGGGCTGATGATGGGTTGCCCTGAGTGCCTAAGTACGAAGGCAGTTGCATCAGCATCAGCATATCCTTCGACTCCTTGCGATACCAGTCGATGGTCAGATTGATGCGGTTATTCAGGAAACCGAGGTCGATACCAAGGTCAATCTGCTCCTGTGTCTCCCACTTGATGGCTTCGTTGGGCAGACCGTCAGGCTTGTAAGAGAGACCCAGGGCCGATGGCATCGGAGTCATGGTGACACCCCAGCGGTAGGCACCGATGTTGGAGTTACCAGTCTGTCCCCAGCCGATACGGATCTTACCATTCGACAGCCAGCTCTCTGTAGCGGCTTTGATGAACTGCTCGTTGGTGAAGCGCCAGCTGGCAGCCAGTGAGTGGAAACCTGCCCAGCGGTTCTTCGGACCAAAGTTCGAGCTACCGTCGTAACGGTAGGTATAGGTGGCGTAGTAACGCTCGTCGTAATTATAGGTTTCGCGCGTGAAGAACGACGCCATCGAGGCACTGCCAAAGCCAGAAGAGAAGTCCTTAGCTGTCTTTTCAACGAGGTTAGGATTCTGGACGTCATTACGTGGCAGGTTGGTACCCGTAATGCCCTGATATTTCCAGCTCGATTCCCACGACTCCTGGCCGAGCATAGCCGTGAAGCTGTGCTTGTCTATCTTGCCCGTGTAGGTCAGATAGTTCTTCAGCTGCCAGAACTTGTTGTTGTTGTTCTGCCAGTGGTTGGCGTTGCCGGGCTTCTTCCAGCCACCCAGGTCGACGGATGGTTCCCAGGTCTCAGCGTTCGAGCCGGAGATGTCGTAGCCTAATTCTGCGTGCCAGACGAGGTTCTTCAGGAAGCTGATCTCGGCAAAGATGTTGCCGGTCAGCTTGCGGCGCTCCAGTGTGTACTGGTTCATGTTGGCCAGTGCCACGGGGTTGGGGTTGGTATATCCCTCACGTGCTTCGGCATAGTAGTTGCCGAAAACGTCGTAGATGGGGATGTCGGGCAGCGTCGTCAATGAGTAGGTGATGATACCCTCGTTGCCGTCGGCTTTCTTCAGGTCGTCGTTGGTTGTCGAGAAGGTCGTCGACATACCGAGCTTCAACCACGGCTTCAACTGGGCGTCAAGGTTGGCGCGTACTGAGTAGCGCTGGAAGTTCGAACCGATGATGGTACCTTCCTGGTTCATGAAGTTTCCCGACACGTAGTACTGCACATTCTCGTTACCGCCCTGGGCACTCAGCTGGTGCTGGTGCTGGATAGCGGTCTGGAAGACGGCGTCCTGCCAGTTCGTACCCTTACCGAGGATGCTCGGGTCGGCGTATACTTTGTTGGCCTGGCTCTTGACAATCCAGCCGTTGTCGACAAAGTCCTGATAGTATTCTGCGTATTCGCGCAGGTTCATCATGTCGAGACGCTTGACCTGACGGTTAACGGCCAGCATACCGTCGTAGCTGAACTTGGCTTCGCCAGCCTTACCGCGCTTGGTGGTGATGAGCACCACACCGTTGGCACCCTGGGCACCATAGATGGCGGTGGCGGAGGCGTCTTTCAGAATCTCCATCGACACGATGTCGCTGGGGTTCAGCGTTGACAGCGGCGAGATGGTCGACACCTTACCGTTGCCGAGGCGGTCGCCCAGACCATAGTCGGCACCCGACTGGCCACCTGTCTGAACGATGACACCGTCGATGACGTAAAGCGGCTCCTGGTTGGCGTTGATAGAACCGATACCACGGACGCGGATGGACGACGACGAACCGGGAGCACCCGAGGTGGTGACCGCCGTCACACCCGTAGCGTGTCCTTGCAGCGACTGGTCGAGCGACGTGATGACTGAACCTTTCAGGGCCTGCTCGCCGATAGAGGCTGAGGCACCAGAGAGGTCACTCTTCTTCATCGTACCATAGCCGACGACCACCACCTCGTCGAGCATCTTCTTGTCCTCCTCGATGGTGATGTTGTAGACCGACTTGCTGTCAATCTTCACCTCCTTGGAGAGATAGCCGACGAACGAGACGACGAGCGTCTGACCTGGCTTGGCGTTGATGGAGAACTTGCCGTCGAGGTCGGTGGCGACACCATTCGACGTGCCTTTAATAACGACACTGGCACCGATGACCGGACCCATTGCGTCCGACACGGTACCTGTAATCTTCTTGCTCTGCTGTTGTGCCTGCACGTCGGGTGTAGGACTGGCAGCAAAGGCCAACTGTGGAGAGACGATTCCCAACAGAGAACAGGCTCCCACGAGCAGCGCTGTCTTTCTGAAAGTTTTTCTCATGTCTTAGTGTTAATATTATTATATAGTTATGGTAATATCTTAGGTTGTTAGCCATTGTTAGGCCTGTATACGGCTGCAAAGATAAAACAAAATACCGAAACGGCGAAAGATTTTGTCGGTTTTCTTTAATAAAAAATGAATAATATGGCAAACGCCGCCCCCATCGTACCTTACGGTTATCGAAAAAGTACCCGCACGTCCCTCACCTCCCGCACCTAAATTCTCGGGGGTACGTGGGTGCGGGGGCGCGGGGGTACGAGAATAGACAGGAAGGTGGGGGTGGAAGGTGGAGGGCGGAAGGTGGAGGGCGGAGGAAACGTCCCAGGCCGTGGGACAAATCTCCGGGGCCGCCGCAGAACTCTCCGGGGCCGCCGCAGAACTCTCCGGGGCCGCCGCAGCATCCTCCGGGGCCGCCGCAGCACTCTCCGGGGCCGCCGCAGAACTCTCCGGGGCCGCCGCAGAATAGTGCAGTCTCATGCAAGAAAGGTGCAAGGTTGAGACCACCAACGGAAGTCTTGACCGCTCTTCTCCCGCGCGCGCATATATATTGCCTAACCCCAAAACAACCCTCACTTCCTGCACTTATTGCACCTGACGAGAGTGCAGGAAGTGCTGGAAGTGAGGGCTCTTCTACTTTTAGACAATATAGAGTGGAAAGTGAGACCTACATACTATCTTACCACCTGCTTCCTGCCGCCGATGATGTGAATTCCCTTTCGAGTGGGGGATGCGACACGTATGCCGTTCATATTGTAGATAGGAGCGTTGACAGGCCTCCTGGCAGTGATGTCGGCTACATTTGCCGCAGATTCCACACATTCATAATAGACATCCATTTGATTGGTGCCATTGCCGTCCGCATCGTAAACGGCCAAATAGTATGCGCCCGTATCGTCGGTGTGCAGACGAATCTGACCTCCTTTCGTCGTCATCAGTTCAGTACCATCGGGGGCAAACAACTGCATGGTGGACGGTGCGCTGACTGTGAACAGCACGCTGTCACCAGCTTCGGAATCAGCCTTAAACCAGCTGATGCTCTCCGCTTCAGGTACGGCACACCGTTTCATCACCTTCGATTCCAGTTTCGTGGCAACCACAGGCTTGCTTGCACTCAGGTCAGCATACTGAGTACTATCTTCTATATAGGTATTGTCCTCGAGATAGAAACGAAAGCGAATATCGTTCTTTGCCATCACGACAGGCTCACCGTCATCAATATAGAAGTGGAAATTGTCGCTACTCAGTGGTGCTGCAGTAGCACCGCAAACGTCAAGGTCAGTCAGCAGCATGAACGGAATAGTCGGTTCGGCAAGTGTCTCCCCGCCAAGGGGTGTTTCAATTCCGTTTACAAAATATTCATAACGTACAATGCCGCCCCGTGGCATCTTCACAAAGGATGCCGACTGTTGGTCAATGAGATTCCCGTCATCATCAAGCACCACAATGTTAAACGTGTGGATGCCCTGTTTCAATCCCGACACGTCGAGGTTGAGATGGTAGTTCCCGGACTCTTCAGTCGTCAAGGCCTCCGGTTCCAGATTATCTATCCAGTAACGACAGGCCAAGGACTGGCAGGCTTCAGTCTTCATGAATACCGAAGACTTCACGCTGACAATGCTGCCCGACGAGTTGGCCAGGGCAAGGAACAACTGATGTACACCTAATGGCAGCTCCGACACATCGAGATCGAGATGTGTGCTGACGGAAGGCGACACACTGCCCCGCAATGCCTTTCCTGTCTGGTTGTCGAACCACAGACGGTATTCGTTCTGGCCATGCACAGACAGGACGAGACCTGTCAGCAGAGACATGATAATAAACTTTTTCATGGTCGGACGCTTTTCTTATTCACTCACTTCAATATCAACGCTCAGCTTGCCGTCGCGTGAAGACCTCGGTGCCACCTTCAGCCGCTTGATGAAGGGCTGGTCGAGGAACGGTGAGAAGGGCATGTTGCCGCCATAGATGCCCACCTCTGTGCCGTCGCTGCCTAAGTACTTTGCCTTGGCTTCGTCTTTCAGCGTCAGGTCGCGGGTGTACCAAGTGGCATTACTGTCATAGTTGCTGAACAACTTATCCGCAGATGTCTCATAGTTATTACTCCCCCGGTCGGCTTTAATGGTGAAGTTGGCTGCACAGTGGTCAGCTGTGCCATAAAAGTAATCACCGTAATAACTGTAGTCGGTTAACAAAATACTATTATTGAACTCTCCATAATAATTTACACTACGTCGTAATAATACTACGCAATTATCAAAGCGATAGGAACTTGCCCATTCGGCATCTACAACCAAACTGTTATAGACATTGACAGCTCCCTTTGTGCTTTCTATAAACCCTATCTTACAATTGGTGATTACGGTCTGGTTAATAACACCTACAGCACCGGAAAAGGGACTTTTCCCAGTGTATTGCTTAATCGTACATTTATTCATATAGAAAGAACCAAGGTCGCCACAAGTAATCTTACTTGATGGCATAAAGACACCTTCGATGGAGAACGATTTGGTAGATCCGCCGGTCGAAAAATAAATATTCAAGTCGCTGCTAATGGTAGTCTGCCTACCCAGTTCGTCGGCCTCCATGCCAGCACCGCGCAGGGTAATGGCTTTCCTAATAGTGCAACCTTTGAAGGTACCTGCCGACAGGGTAATGAGATCGCCGTCGGCTGCCTCCTCCAGAGCTTCCGACAGGGCGTTTTCGCCAGTGAACGATGACAGCTTGCCATCGTGCGTCAAAGTTGCAGAACTGGTCTGTGCCATGACTTGCATTGTCGCGAAGAGGGCGACAATCATCGATGATAGTATTCTTTTCATTTCTTTTGTTGGGGTTAATAGGAAAGGCGTGCAACCATCCGTAACTTGCCTTTTACCTGGTTACCGCCAAGTGACCATACCGTGACAAGTGTTGGGTAGTCCACGCCTAAGCGTGAACTTCCAGACATCTTGTTCTCACGGTTGAATATTGGCGGTATTCGGTAAAAGAGAACAAGAGCTTTCAGCTCATTTATCCATAAAGAACGAACGGGAACGACGCACAATCCGTTTGGTTATTGAATGATGTTTGTTAGGCTTTTCGCCCTACTTTTTCTTTGCCTCAGCATAGTTCAAGCACGCTTGTCCTCTGCTCTCGGCTCTCGAAAACGTTCCCTTGCGGGAGAGCCGCACCCGTGCGGTCTTCATCCCAAATCTACTTCGTCACTCTCTGTTTCTTGTTTTGGATTTTATACGTTACTACTTGCTATGTCATACGCTGTACGGTGTTATTCTTACGTCAGCTTTTCAGTTCGTCAATTTCTTCAATGGTGAGACCAGTGTACTTGGCAATCAGCTCTGTTGACATGCCATCGGCCTTCATCTTTCGGGCATTCTCACGTCTGGTTTCTTCTATGCCCTCAGCACGACCTTCGGCACGACCTTCAGCACGACCCTCGGCCAATCCTTCGGCCAATCCTTCGGCACGTCCCTCGGCCAATCCTTCAGAACGTGCCGTATTCCAATTGTCCTCAGCAACATGGACGCTGACCATGAAGTCCCTGTAGGCCCTGCGCTCCGCCTCGGACATACTCATGAAGGCTAGCTTCTCGCGGGCTGCCTGCAACCCCGGCGTCGTGGTGTCCTCGCGGATGGCACCGTCTTTCAGATACTCCATCCACTCCTCAATGGGTGTCTTGGCTACCTCGTTGAAATGGCTGACCAGCAGCAGGAAATACTCGGGGAACACCTCCTCGGGCATCGTCATACGGCCAGTGCTCTTGCTGATGTATTTCTCCTCGCTCGGGGTCTTATAGCGAAGCACGGAGTCCTTCTTCGTCATGCCACGGAACGTGGTGACACCGTGATAGGCATAGTCGTCGCCACAGCCAAACTCGAAGTAGAGGATATTAATAGAATAAACTTTCTTGATGACGCAGTAGTCCTGGCCAATGCCTATCTGGTCGGTAATGGACGTGGCGCTCCCAAAGAGGATGCGCTGGAAGAAGTCATACTCTTTGGTCAGCTGTACCTCTACGATGATGTACTCGCCATCAGAGGTCTTTGCCTTTACGTCGACACGATTGGTCTTGTCCTCGAACCGATACTTGTTGTTCTCGCTCTCAAGAATCTCCGTAATCGTCACCGGCTCGCCGAGGAGCACGGTAATCAGTCCCTCAAGCACCTCCTTATTCGCCTTGTCGCGAAGGATGCGCTTGATGGCCCAGTCGAAACGTATATATCTGCTATTCTCTGCCATGGCTGCAAAGATAGGGATTATTTTTGAAAGTTCCAAGGAAAAGGGCGAAAAAAAGCGAACGCCTGCTACGGAAGCAGGCGTCGGAGGGTGTCAAGGTCGGCTGAGGTCGTTGCCCAGCTGGTGACGAACCGGCAGATGGTGTGGCGTTTGTCGGCCTGTCCCCAGTGGGTGAACTCAATCTCGGCGGCGAGCGGCTCGACCTGTTCGTCGGGGATGATGACAAACTGCTGGTTGGTGGGCGAGTCGATGTAGAACGGGATGCCGTGTTCGCGGAAGATGTCCTTCATCTGCATGGCCATCTCGTTGGCGTGGCGTGCCAGTTTGAAATAGAGGTCGTCGGTGAAAAGAGCCTCGAACTGCAGGCCTATGAGGGCGCCCTTGGCTATGACAGCGCCATGTTGCTTCTGAATAGAGAAAAAGTGCTTGTGGGCCTTGCGTCCGCAGAAGACGACGGCCTCGCCGCACAGTGCGCCAAGCTTTGTGCCACCGATGTAGAAGACGTCGCAGTGGCGTGCCAGATAGGGTAGGGTCACGTCATTACCGTCGGCCATCAAGCCATAGCCCAGCCGGGCCCCGTCGATGTATAGCGGTATGTCATACCGCTGACAGACCTGGTAGATGTCATCAAGCTCGCGGGCTGTGTAGAGTGTGCCCAACTCCGTGGGGAAAGTGATGTAGACCAGACCGGGATAGACGGCATGGGCGTTGTTGCCGTCGTGCATGAAATTATCCAGGTACTTATCAAGTACTTTCGGACTCATCTTGCCGTTCTGGCCTGGCAGGGTGATAATCTTATGTTCGGTGAACTCCACAGCACCGGCCTCATGGACGTTGATATGGCCGGTGTCGACACAGATGACGCCTTCGTACTGGTAGAGCATCGAGTCGATGGTCGTGGCATTGGTCTGCGTGCCGCCGGTCAGGAAGAATATCTGTGCGTCGGGCAGGCCGCAGGCCTCACGTATGAGATTCTTGGCACGCTCTGAGAACTCATCGAACCCATATGGCGTCGGATGGGCACCGTTGTGCCTCACCAGATTCTCCAGTACCAGCGGATGGGCACCGTTGTTGTAGTCGCACTCGAAGGACGTCATACTCTTGGACTCTTGAAACCCTTGAAATCTTACAGCGCCTCAAGCATGCGCTTGATGACCACGGAGCAGGATATTTCGCGGTTAGCGGCCTCGGGGATGACGAGGCTGTTGGGCGACTCGATGACGTCGTCGGTGACGATGAGGTTGCGGCGCACGGGCAGGCAGTGCATGAACTTGCCGTTATTGGTCCACGACATGTGTTCGGTATCGACGGTCCACGAGCGGTCCTCGCAGGTGATCTTGCCGTAGTCCTCGGGGTTGGTGACACCGGGGTTGCTCCAGTTCTTGGCGTAGATGAAGTCGGCACCCTCGAAGGCCTTACGCTGGTCGTATTCCACAACGGCGTCGCCTACGAACTGCGGGTCGAGCTCGTAGCCATGTGGGTGGGTGATGACAAGGTCGACGTCGGGTGCGGCGTTCATCCACTGGGCGAACGAGTTAGGCACAGCCTGCGGCAAGGCGCGGCAGTGAGGAGCCCAGGTGAGAACGACCTTGGCTTTTTTTGAGGGCCGATACTCTTCGATGGTGATGAGGTCGGCGAAGGCCTGCAGGGGGTGGACGGTAGCCGTCTCCATGGCGAAGACGGGACGGCCGCTGTACTTGATGAACTGCTGCAGCACGGTCTCGGCGTAGTCGTACTCACGGTCGGTGAGCCCGGCGAAGGAGCGTACGCCGATGAGGTCGCAGTAGCAGCCCATGACGGGGATGGCCTCCAACAGGTGCTCGCTCTTGTCGCCGTCCATGATGACACCACGCTCGGTCTCGAGCTTCCAGGCGCCGGCATTGACATCGAGCACGATGACGTTCATGCCGAGGTTCATGGCAGCCTTCTGTGTCGACAGACGGGTACGCAGGGAGTTATTGAAGAAGATCATCATCAGGGTCTTGTTCTTGCCCAGATGCTGATACTTGTAACGGTCGTTCTTAATCTCAAATGCTTCGGCCATTGCCTTATCCAGCGGGCCGATATCCTGTACGTTAATAAAAGATCTAAATTTATAACTCATTAACAATATTTTTTAATTCGACATAATAATTACGGTGCAAAGTTACACAAAAAAAGTGATAGATTTCAAAATCCATCACCTTATTTATATATATTTATTATATACGACCTAATTTGGTATGATTATACATCATATATGCCCCGTATCATCATTGTATTTCTAAACCATATAATTTATCGGTCAATTAATACAATGATAATACGGGGCATTTTAGTTATAGAATAGACGATTATTTGCTATCTTAACCCATCCAATCGTCATCATCTATTTCTTCATATTCTCCCTCATCAAGTGCATCATATTTTTCTGCACAATGAATTCGTTTATTACCGATATATGCTTCACCGCCATAATCTTCTTCCCACTCTGCATCTTCCAATTTTTCTTTCGCTTCTTCTACTGAATCAGCTTCAACATCTGCGAAATAAGCATATTCAACTGTTTTTAGAAATCTGTAAATCATAAAGCTCTTTTTTTGTGTGTTTATAATATTTTGTGCAAGGATACAACTTATTTTCCATATACAGCATATTTGTATTATGCTTTATCGTTTCAATATTTTTATAGCGGCTATTTCGAGACCGTCGGTATCAATATATCGATATTTTTTGGGATATTCTAAATGTTCCATATTGTCAATATCAATACGCATAGTTTCAAGTTCAGTTTGAGTGATTTCAAATTTTGGAACATAGAACGACTGATTGTTGAGAATCGCGTCTATAAAGCTAATTGTGATATTGTAAGATAACGTGTCAATAAAATCGTCTTCCAAATCGTTTTCTTTAAATACTATTGAAAATGTGGTATAAAGTGAATTATACACTTCTTTTGTCGGTTCTCCTTTCTGGTTAATTAGATTTTCTATTTCTTTCGCTGTCATTTTGTACTTCTGTTTATTTAATAATACCATTCCAGACTTAAACAGAAGTGATAATATCTAAATTCTTCCAATCATTTATACAGCGATACGATTCCTCAATAAGTGTTTCTTTGTCATTCATACGTTCAAACTTATTATCTGCCAATTTGAGTTTTTCAATTGCATCGTTTAATGTATCTGCTTCAACAACACAATACTTGTGGATAGTGTAGGTATTACGAAATTGATATATCATGTTCTATTCCTTTTTTATAATAATAGCGAAATGATACCGATAAACATCATATAACAATGATAAACTTCACCATCTGTATATTTTATCAGATACAATAAAAAATGACGATACAGGATAAGTATATATCCGTACCGTCATTTTTGCAATGTAAGTTATACTGCAACAATTGGTTTTACATTTTGTTTAGTTCGGCAATCAAAGCGTCAATTTCAGTTTTTGGCATATCCAAATTCTTTACTTTTGACAAAACACATTTTACATTCTTTGTAGCGTTGTAAAGGTTCTTTGCTTCAATCCATTCGTTACACAATCTGATAATGTTTTCAAATTGGGACACTTTGAATTTGTCTGTTCTGAACTCGCCGTTTTTTTTGATTCGCTTCTCAAAACTCTCATCGATAGTCATTTTTACACTTTTGTTAATTGCGGCAATGGTGCCATTTGAATTAGAATTGTTTTTTTTCATGTTTTTAAAATTTTAATTAGTAAGTTGTGTGAATTTAATTATTTAATTGTCTGATTTGAAAATGATTTTTTCACAAGTGGGTGTTGTAGTGTAAGTAATATTTTGTGCAATTCATAAACAGAGAGTGTCGATATATTTTTTGTCACATCAATGTCAAAAACGAAATCAGCATCACAATACATTTTCAGACCATCTTTCTCTTTCACAAAATGAGTGGGACGAACAATATCGGGATAATCGTCAATAGTAACATAGAATGCAGGTAGGAAATCGCATATTTCTTCATATTCATCACGCGATAAATTGTAGTGACAATCGACTTCAATTGCATCGTACTTTTCAAATTCGGACTTGATTTCATTTATTAATTCTGATTTCAGTCCGTTTTCAATTTTCTTAAACTCTTCAATTCTTTTTTCAATCATAATACTATTATTAAAATGTTAGACAATAATTTAAAACTCTTACATCTATAATATCGTTATTTTTGCCAAAAAATTCAAAAAATCATAGTTAAGAAATGTTAAGTTATGCTTAAATTTGTAATCATCATTTTCTGTTTTTTATGTACTATGCACATAAAGTATATATACTAATATAATGATTTTTACTAAAAAATTCAATGAATCGTAGTTAATAAATGCAAAAATGACAGACTTTTGATTTGCCTGTCATTTTTTGTATTTTCGACCTCTATTTTAGTCAGTCGTATCAATGTAATATATCAATTCACTGTTTCTCAGATTATCCATACACCACGCATCCAATTTGGTATATAGTTTGTAGTATATCTGATATTTGCTATCATCCTTTTCGTACCATTGGAACATCTTCCAATTGAGCACCAATGATAGTTCAGTAATATATACATAGTCATGTTTCCAACCGTTGAACGCTCTGTTATATGTGTCTTCAATTGCAGAAACTCCAAATGCGTCTGCAATCGTAAAATCTTCCCAGAACGTCGTTTTCATTTCGTAACCATTAGACATTATCTTTCCCATCGTTTTCCGTCAATAATAGGTATATAATCGTTTCCAGATTCTCATTCAATGTGTGCAGTTCTTTTGGAACCTGCTCCAAAAAGCGTTGTTCTAATACTGTCATATCCAATAATGATTATGTTATACAAAAAAAATGGGGAAACAATCCCCATTCTGAATCAGTTGTTTTCAAGTGCCCGTTTCAGATCGGTCAGTCGGTCAATTTCCGCCTGCAGTTTGTTCATTTCATCGACCTTTGAAGTTTCGATGAACTGTTTGCAGAACTCTATCACCCTCAAAACATCTTCTGTTGTCGCTTTCCGCCGTATAAACAAATCTTTTACGCGATTCTCTAATTTGTTCTTTTCCCTTGCATCATCCCTCATTTTTTGAATGTCGATGTAGAGTCGGATTTTGCTAACTTTCTTTTCCAGTGTCAGTGAATCAAACTTCTTTTTCTGGTTTTTCGGAACGATTGCAATGTTCTCATTGACAAACTGCTCCATCTGCTCATTTGTCATTACGGGTTCTGCCACTACGTTCTTGTTCTCGTTGTTCTCATTCTTATTTGCCATAATCTAAATAATTAAATTGTTAAACAAAACATTGTCAATTCTACAAATAGCAATGGAGTTTCCAAAATTCAACTTTCAGCAAATAAAAACCTGGCATTTGCGAATTGTATTAATACTTGTACCTGTAATCTTCGATATGTTACGTAAACTGATGCCTTTTCGCAACAGTCTTATTTCCTCTGCGTACTGCTCTTTCATTTCAATATCGCTTTTCCTATATCCCTCTTTTCGTCCGACTTTACCGCCATTTGCCCTATAATTCTTGTAACCGCTTTCAACACGTTCACGAATGGTTTTACGTTCCATTCTCGCCACTTCTGCCAATATAGTTATCAGAAACTGACTCATTGGATTAATCACTCCGTTCTCAGTCAGTGTCTCTATATGATAGTTCTGAATGTATAGCGATATACCCATTTTGTTTAACTGCTCTATCACTTCCAAAACCTGCAACGTATCACGTCCCAATCGTGATAGTTCCGTTACCAATACCATATTAATATTATTGGTATGTGCAAATTCCAACATCTTCGTCAATTCCTGACGTTCCGTATTCTTTTTCGCTCCACTTACCTTTTCGCAAAATGTAGCAGCAACATACCAACCTTTTTGCTGTGAGAGTTCGGTCAGTTCGTTAATCTGCCTTTCATAATCTTGAATGTTTGTACTTACACGCGCGAATATAACTACTTTCTTCATTGTCTGTTTGTTTAAAATCCAAATCGAATATAGTATCATATTGCGATTAGTACAATGTATCAATTTAATTTTTTATATTAATCTGAATTGAGAATGATGTATTAAAATGGGACTATTATAGATTATATTGATACACTCCTATTTTAATACAATTTTTGCATTTGTATATTGTTGAATATCAGCACTTTCACAATATACTTGTTGCTTCCGACAACAACTATTGTTTACTATACTGTTTGCTTTTGGAAGATGTATTGAAATATAAATTATATAGCCTTCATGCAATTTTAAGTCAATTAGTAAACAGTCCCAGTGTTTTTCATATAATATTTAAAAAGTCCGCAAATCGTATCGTATTGATGATTTGCGGACTAAATATAAGTTTGACTATCTGTTTACTTAATGAAGATGTATTGTAATATATATTATATAGCGTTTTTTGCAAAATCGTGACAATTAGTAAACAGTTGCTATTTCTCTTCTTCGTATATGAATCCTTTCAACGTCTTTCTTTTGCCAGATAGAACATTGTATAGTGCCTGTTTCGATATTTGTTCTGCGTCAATACACGCATTTCGATTAGGATAGGTATTCAATAGATTGTGTTCCAAATCGTACTTGAATACTTTTTTGTTTTGAGACTTGCGACCTTTTTCTTTTATGACGAAACCGTCTTTTGCAAGTTTCAAAAGTTGCTTCAAATCCTCAACAGATGCGTATTGCAGATTGTTGATTACGAAATCGTACATTTCGGAATGTGCATTTTCATTTTCGTCTAACAAGTTATGAAGATATTCACATGCATTTACTTTGATGTGCAATGAATATTCCTCTTTCTTACTTCTGTATTTTTCGTTATTTATTCTTTCCTTTGCGGATTCCATTCCCCTTAATTCCCAAAATACAGCATTTTCATCGTCAGTATCAATTATTAGTTGATTATCGAATTTACTTAGACAATTGATAAAGTGTTGAGTTACGATGCCAATATTAACATCCTCATATATCTTTTTTAGTTCGTCCATTGAATACTTCTCAAACATATTTACATGTTTCTTTCTGTATTTAACTGGCACCATTTTTCTAAATCTGATTCTTTTATATTTTACTGTTTTCCAAAATTCCGTCCATTCTAATCTTGAAACTTTATCAATATTATCCCATACCATTAAGTGACCGACCAAATCCTTGTTGATTTGATACAGCTTTTTGCAATGTTCGATATAGTCATTTGGATATTCTTCAATTGGAATTTCCACTTTCCATCTTTGTTTCTTTTCTTCTCTTTTCATTTTAGATTCATTTATATTTGTTATTCCCTATACAAAAATAAGAATAATTGGGCGAATAGTAAACAGAAAAGTGTTAAAAAACACATTTTGACCCGATTTTCCCCATAAATTGCAATTCAAATTGCCATTATAAGATGAATTTTGAGGCAAAATCGAAAAAATATCCATAAAAATGGCGTTATATGAAAAATAGTTTGTATCTTTGTAACGTATTGTCTGACCGTCCGTGTGGATGGTGAAAAAGGATGGTACAAGAACTTTTGATTGCTCAATTCTCGTTCGAACTGCGACCTCGATAGAAGAAAGACGAGCAAACATTATCACATTGGAGTATGCACATAGTGCAGACTTCAACATATGTGATAATGGGTTGTCGCAGACCTGAACGAGAATATGGTTGGGGCTGCACTTTCTTTATGCCCATTTAGTTAGTGCTGATTCTCCAATTGAAGAAGTAGTATTAACGTAAAACAGTATTATGATATGGAGAAATTGATATTAACGATTAATGGTCAGGATTATTTCTGGCAGGATGCCGTATTGTATACTAAATCCACAACAAAATCTGCATGGGAGAAACTTAAAACTTTCGACAATGACATTGTAAGTATTGAACCTACTAATGGCGGAAAATTGATTGTAAACACGACAAAAGAAAGACTATTAGTAGATGTTAATGGTATCATAAGAATGGTTATGTCAAAACATGAAATTGTGGATATGCCAAAATGACAATTATGATATAAGGAAAAAGCCGAAAATCCTATGATAAAGAGTAGGCAAAATCAAATAATTATTGTAAACATGAATAAGATTTTTGAAGATTCAGGTATTATCAAATGTTTAGCGTACAATATTGATTCTGGAAGTTCAGAGTATGGAATAAAGATGAAAAAGATTTATTCTTCTGACGGTTGTGACGTTCGTATATCTTCTTCATATCCTAATTTGAAGTTTACTTTTTTCTCGAATAAAATTGAGCTTGAAGAAAACATAGGAATGAGGCTAATCTGTGTTGAAGAAAATGAAATAAGACATTTTGTTTTGGGCATATATTGGGATGAACTTGATGACGAAATGGGGGTTTTATTAAAATCGTTTGGAAACTTTGTTAATGGCGAAGTTCAATTACTAATCAGTGGTAAAGATGCCAAAATTGAAAAGATTAGTGGGAACGATTATATTTGGTGCAGCGAGAAAAATGAAGCAATTGTTCTGTTTGAAATTACAGAAGAATATGCTAAAAAATTATCAAATAATGAACATGCCGTCATAAATTGGCACTCTGCTGATTCTAAAACATTATGGAGAGATGATAATGGTCGTTTTGTAACTGAAAATTCGTTAAAAAAACAGGGATTGGATATTACATTCAATCCAAATCGCAAATGGGGCGAAAATCCAGAATACAGAGTTTCTAAAGATGAATGGAACGAAAAAGATGAATGGAATGTTGATGTTGATAATAATTGGAATAAAGCATTCCAAAAAATCACCAGTGGTCAAATTCAACAAAAAATAGATGAACGCAATGCTTATTCAGAGAAAAATGCAGTATTTAAAGCATTAGGGATTAAAAGTACTGGCAATCTGATAAAGAAAATAATTATAGCGCTCTTCCTATTACTCCTATTATGGTGGATTTTGTAGTTTAAAAGTGTTTTACATTTAATGGCACAAACGGTAAAAAGTGGTGGTTTCCTATATCGCATCAATCCGAATAACGATAAGGAATTGCAACGTTGCTCAATAGGCGCAAGTAGTTGGAGTAGGGTTTGCGACTTTAACGGCAATCATATACTTGACTTACTACTTGCAGGTAACGGAAAGGATATTGAGGTCTATACAGACCGATATGTCTATGTGAGAGAGTATAGTGGAGGAATCCGCAAAAAATAGTTATTAACTAAAAATAAAAAGAGTTATGACAAAGTTCAAAATCACATCGAAAGAGAAATTTGGCGATATGCCAAAAGGTACAACGCTCACTGTTGAAACTCCGTTGAGTTCATGTGACCCTGATAAGATTAAGGCAGCAATTAAAGCGGCAGGTTACAACAAACAGGCACAAGACGCTTATTCACAAGCGTGGTGGGATATTAAGAAAGTCTAATCATCCGATTTGTCCCCAACTGGTTTTCAAAAACTGGTTGGGGATTTAGTAAAAACATGTAGATGGAGATATTGATTTTTATCGGACTCATTGTGGTCATACTCGCTATCTTCACAGGTGGTGGAATTTTAGGTTGGGTATTAAAAGGAATCGGAAAAATCTTTGAACTGTTGTTTGAGGGTTGGGGTTCATGTTTGCGTGTAATAGGGTGGATTATCTTAATTCTCATTTTCCTTTTGGCACTGGCCTCATAATCAATTCAATACCTCACTATTTGCATATTGGAAAAGAAAAACTATCCTAATACTAAGATTGGATAAGTCGAAAATACTATTATTAATAAATAAGTATTGTAGTATTTATGCGACATCTAAGAAACAGAATTAAGAATCCAGAATTAGTAAGAATTGAAATTGTTGTGGAGAATTTCAGCATCTACAACTATGCCAATTTTAGGGATTGGTGCTGTGATGGTTCCTATGCAATGTATGCTGCTGATGTGGAAATCGGCAATGCAGAAACGAACGACAGCATTATGAAATATGACGAAGATAGCCAATTGCTATATGTCAATTATCAGTCGAGCAGTTTTGACAAAATCTTCAATCTAATAAATTACTTCTTCCAACCAGAACAACCGACATTCTATATAGTTTATTTTACGGACTACGAATTTATACGTGCAAATGCGCATTTTGACATACAGGAATATTTCATTTCCAATGATTATGGTCAGAAATATTTCAAAAGAGTATGGGGATATTGGAGTTATGACAATTGCGGTGGTTTGTATGACACAGAACCGACATCAGAACGTTTTGGATTCGGTCAGACTGGTGTGTATTTAGACTATAAGGATGAACAGAATGACGAAACAAAACTGCATGTGAAATACTATTCTGATAAGAGGTCTATTTTCGATGAAGACTTCAAATCTCCTTTTTGGAAAAACGGACAATGGAACAACCGATGAAACAGGATTGTCTCTTTTCTTTGATGGAGCAGTTTGAACGCTGTCAATAATTCATTTAATGTTTTCAATAATCCGTATTTGCAGCTCTGCAAATACGGATTATACATGATAGGGTGTTTTTGCATCTAATAATGTTTCCTTTTGATTCTTTCTTTAAAATCAAATTTGAGTTCGTTTCCCTGTTCATCCCACAATTTTCTCGCTCTACCATTGTTCTTAACGATATATGTTCTTATTTGCCCATTCTTGAAATGAAACTCTAATCTATATTTTGCATGTTCGTCAGTTCTGCTCATCCATATAATATCAACGTCATTGTGGATGATGTTTGCTATTTCTGTATCATCTTTAATTTTTGAATAATCTCTTTTCAATTTGCTTTCTGTTGCGTTCTTCAATTCTTCTTTAAGAGATTCCGTTTCATATTTCCATTTGTCGATAAAGTTGCTAAGTCTGATTATTTCATTTTGAATATCACTAATCATTTTATCACCTTTATATTCATCCATCTTACCCTCAATAATACGCTTTTCAATTCGCTCAATTTGCTTACTAAGATTTTGCATTTCTGTTTCTTCAGTCCTTATCTTCTGCCTATATATTCTCAATCGATGTGTCATTTCTCCACGTAACGTTTTTACATCAATATTTGCATTTTCCAATTTGTGCTGTTTGACAGCCTGCCAAACTAACGAATCTGCAACATTTAAACTGATAGTCATGTGCTTTTTGGTATTAGGGTCGTACATACCATATACACAAGTCGTTTTGCAAGGACTTAAAACCCTGCCATTCTCTTTGCTTTTAATTAGTCCTTGTGAATAGTAGATGAAAGAGATATTTGTATATCCACGTTTAATATATTGGTCAGTCATTTCCCTACATTTGTAAAACTGTTCTGCTGTCAAAATTGCAGGGTATTGTGTGTCGAATCCGTCATTTATTCCGATGTACCTTTTATTATTTAACATACGGTTTATAAGTGTTATTGCGGAAGATATATTTTTACTTCTTATCCATCCTCTTTCCATCATTTCTTTTGCAATAGAACCACCAGACATTCCATTCTCGTACAAATTGAATACCTTTTTGACAGTAGCAGAATCTTTTTCGTCAATCTCAATCATATTATTTTCGCCAATCTTATATCCAAATAAGATTTTGCCACCACCATATTTGCCTTCTGACTTTTTCTGTTTGCGTCCTCTCTGCAAACGTTCTGTTTTCAACATCATTTCGTTTTCGCTCAAAGTGCTAAACAGAGAAAACACAATATTGGCAGTCGGGGTTATCTCACCCTTATCATCCAAAAGTTCCATATATGGTTTTAAAATGATAAGTTGTATTTTCCTTTCTTTCAGATAATCCCTAATCGAAAACAGAACTTTTTGCTGTCTGCTAATTCGACTAATCTCATAACAGATAACGCTATTTATGTCTTTGTCACCTGCTATGTATTCTTTCAATTTGATTAATCCTTTTCGGTGTTCTTCATCTAACTTAATTGCCGATTCTTTATCTTCAATTACAATAATACACGAATCGATATATCCGAGATTCTTTGCAAATCTTAACAACTCATTTGTTTGCTGTTCAAGTGTTTGTTGCTGTGTTGAAACACGAGAAAGTAAGATACATTTCTTCATTTTGCAATCGCCTTATTTATTTAACGTTGCAAAATTATAAAATAATCTGAAAATAAGGAAACAAGTGTTATATTTTTTAATCTTCTTTTTTGATGAAACTCTTCATAATTTCTCATTACTCATTACTCATTTCTCATTACTCATTTCTCATTTGCGAGTCATGCTCGCACTTGTCCTTCGCCCTCGATGAGCCACTTGTAGGTGGTAATCTCCTCCAGGGCCATGGGGCCGCGGGGACCGAGCTTCTGGGTAGAGATGCCTATCTCAGCGCCGAGGCCGAACTGGGCTCCGTCGGTGAACGACGTGGGCGCGTTCCAATAGACGCAGGCGGCGTCGACATGAGCCTGGAACTTGCGGGCGGCCGCCTCGTTCTCGGTGACGATGGCCTCGCTATGACCGCTGCCGTGTTGGTCAATATGGTCGAGAGCCTCCTCCAAAGAGTTGACGGTCACGACATTCATCTTGTAGTCCATGAACTCTGTGTCATAGCGGCTCTCGTCGTTGAAGAAGAACTCCACCTTTCCTTTCATCGGCGCCAGCAACTGGTCCAGTTCGCCCTCCCTGTCTTTGTGGATAAGCAGCGTGTCGAGCGCATTGCAGACGCTGACGCGGCGTGTCTTGGCATTATTGATGATGGCTTTTCCTTTCTCCAAATCACCATCTTTGTCAAAATAGATATGCACCACACCAGCGCCGGTCTCGATGACGGGGATGCGTGCGGTGTCGCGCACGAAGTCGATGAGCTTGCGTCCGCCACGGGGAATGCAGAGGTCGACGTAGCCGACAGCGTTGAGCATCTCGCCTGTTGCCTCGTGGGTGGCGGGCAATAGTGCTACAACATCCTTTGAAACACCGTATTTCTCAAGTATCTCATGAATCAGAGCTACCTCTTCGCGGTTCGAGCAGTCGGCATCCTTGCCGCCCTTCAGCACGCAGGCGTTGCCGCTCTTGAAACAGAGCGAGAAGACGTCGAAGGTGACGTTGGGACGGGCCTCGTAGATCATGCCGATGACGCCGAAGGGCACGGAGACACGACAGAGGCGCAGACCGTTGGGCAGCGTCTTTTGCTTGGTGACGTGTCCGAGCGGCGAGGGCAGGCTGGCGACGTTGCGCATATCACTGGCGATGCCCTCCAGACGGCTGTCGGTCAGCTGCAGACGGTCGTAGAGCGGGTTGCTCTTCTCCATCTTGGCCAAGTCTTTAGCGTTGGCCTCAAGGATTCTTACCTTATTCTCTATGATGGCGTCGGCCACAGCCAGCAAAATCTCGTTACGCTGTTGGTCGCTGAGCAGTGCCAGACTCTTGCTGGCTCGCTTTACGCTCTTGAAAGTCTCTTCTAATTGCATATTTCTTCGTGTGGTAGCTAATTATTCACTCTTCACTTTAAACACGGTGTGTGGGGTCGTTTCGGGATGCTCCATCAGGTCGATGAGCACGTTCTCGCGCTTGCCGTTGGCAATGATGACGCGGATGCCGCTTTGCTGAATCTTCGAGGCAGTAGCATATTTCGACTGCATGCCGCCGCGTCCTGCCGAACTCTTCTCCGTCTGGATGTATTGCGAGAGGTCAGTACCGGGCGTTACCTCTTTGATGAGTTGCGACTGGGGTGCCGCAGGGTCGCCAGTGTAGATGCCGTCGATGTTCGACAGCAGGATGAGCGTGTTGGCCTGCATCATCTGGGCAATGAGGCCGGAAAGCTCGTCGTTATCGGTGAACATCAGCTCGGTGACGCTTACCGTGTCGTTCTCGTTGACGATGGGCAGCACACCGTTCTCCAGCATCACCCGCATACAGGCCCGCTGGTTCTCGTACTGTTCGCCGGGACGGAAGTTCTCCTTCATCGTCAGCACCTGGCCCACATGGATGTGATACTCGCGGAAGAGGTCGTAATACAGCCCGATGAGCTTGGCCTGACCTAAAGCAGAGTAAAGCTGACGCTGCTCCACGGAGTCCAACTCGTGGTCTACCTTTCTCAGTTCGCGACGACCGCAGGCCACGGCACCAGACGACACCAATATCACCTCAAAGTCGTGCTGGCGCAGCCACGCTATCTGGTCGACGAGCGCCGACATGCGCGTCACGTCGAGCCGCCCGTCGGGACGGGTCAGTGCGTTCGAGCCAATCTTTACAACAATCCTTCTTTTCACGACAATATCTGTTTTCTTTAACGACAACTTAGGACAACTTGTTCTGGCGCGCAGCAAATGTTGTCCTTTGTTGTTATAGTTGTCTTTTATCTACTTCGTTGTTTTCTGTTTATCTGCATTGCGAATCTCTACGCGGCGAATCTTACCGCTGATGGTCTTCGGCAGTTCGTCGACGAACTCCACGATGCGCGGGTACTTATAGGGGGCGGTGACCTTCTTGACGTGCTGCTGCAGCTCCTTGACGAGGTCGTCGCCGGCCTTGTCCTTCCACTCCTTGCCGAGCACGACGGTAGCCTTGACCACCATGCCGCGGATGTCGTCGGGCACACCCGTGATGGCACACTCTACGACAGCAGGGTGGGTCATCAGCGCACTCTCCACCTCGAACGGACCGATGCGGTAACCAGAGCTCTTAATCACGTCGTCGATGCGGCCCTCGAACCAGTAGTAGCCGTCCTCGTCGCGCCACGCCATGTCGCCCGTATGGTAGATGCCGTCGTGCCAGGCCTCGCGGGTCAGCTCCTCGTCGCGATAGTAGTACTTGAACAGGCCGATGGGCTTGCGGTCGCCGACGCGAATCACAATCTCGCCCTTCTCACCGTCCTCGCACGAGGTGCCGTCGGCGCGCAGCAGGTCGATGTGGTACTGGGCGTTGGGTATACCCATGGAACCGGGCTTCGGCGTCATCCAGGGCATCGTGCCCAGCGTCATGGTGGTCTCCGTCTGTCCGAAGCCTTCCATGATGGTGAGGCCCGTCTTCTCCTTGAGCTTGTCGAAGACGGCAGGGTTGAGTGCCTCGCCGGCTGTGCAGCAGTATTCGAGACTGCTCAGGTCGTACTTGCTCAAGTCTTCGCGAATCATGAAGCGGTAGATGGTAGGCGGCGCGCAGAAGCTCGTCACCTTGTACTTCTCAATCTGGCGTAGCAGGGTGTCGGCATTGAACTTCTCATGGTCGAACACGAACACCGTTGCGCCTGCGAACCACTGGCCGTAGAACTTACCCCACACGGCTTTGCCCCAGCCGGTATCGGCAACGGTGAGGTGCAGTGACCCCTCATGCAGGTTGTGCCAGAAGACGCCCGTCGTCAGGTGTCCCATGGCGTAGAGGTAGTCGTGGGCCACCATCTTCGGCTCGCCGCTGGTACCCGAGGTGAAGTACATCAGCATCGTGTCGTCGTTCTCGTTGACGAAGGCCGGACGCACGAACTTCGGAGCCTGCTGCCACTCAGCCTGCCAGTCGTGGAAGCCTTCGGGGATAGGCTTGCCGTGGTCAGTAACGGTGATGTACTGTTTCACGGTCGGACTATCTGGCATCGCCAACTGTATCTGGCTGGTGACGTAGGCATCGTCGACGCAGATGATGGCCTTCACACTGGCACGGGTATTACGATAGATGATGTCCTTCTTCGTCAGCATGTGGGTAGCAGGGATGACGATGGCGCCAATCTTGCACAGGGCCAGCATGATGATCCACCACTCGTAGCGACGCTTCAGAATGAGCATCACGGGGTCGTTCTTGCCGATGCCCAGCGATTGCAGGTAGCTGGCCGCTTGGTCTGACTGCTCCTTCAGCTCAGCGAAGGTGGTGCGAATCTCCTCGCCCTGGTCGTTGGTCCAGAGGATGGCCAGCCCGTCGGGCTTCTCCTCAGCCCATGCGTCCATGACGTCGTAGGCGAAGTTGAAGTTCTCGGGGATGATAAACTCCAGGTTCTTATTGTAATCTTCGACCGACGTGAATGTGGTCTGCTTCAAAAATCTCTCTATCATAGATATACTCTTTCGTTATAACGTGATACCGTTATGACGTTATTATTCTACTGTGAACGCTAAGAACTTTACTGCCTTGTCACCGACGGCCAGCATGCCGTGAGGCTTGGTGGAGTCGAAGTAGATGCTGTCTCCTTCGTCCAGTACGATGGTCTTGCCGCCGATGTAGAGCTCCATCTTTCCCTCCAGTACCATGTTGAACTCCTGACCCGGGTGGGTGTTCTTGTAGATGGTGCGTGCGCCCGGCTTGGGCTCCACGGTGACGATGAAGACGTCGGCCTTGTGGCCCACGAAACCGCCCACCAGCGACTGGTACTTGTAAGCCTTGGTGCGCTCAATGCTCATGCCCTGTCCCTTGCGGGTCACGTAGTATGACTTCATGTGGGGTGACTCTGCAAAGATGAGCTCTTCTGTCGACACGCCGTACTTATGGGCTATCTTCATCAGGTTCGAGATGGTGATGTCCAGCTCGCCTGCCTCTATCTTCTCATACTTGTCAGCACTGATGCCGATGGTCTCTGCCATCTCGCTCACGGGAATGTCGAGTACGTCGCGCAGTCCGCGCAGACGCTCGCCAATCTGTCTTAATTGTTCGTCCATATATCTCTGTTTGTTAGAATTCTGTCGCAAAAGTACGCATTTATTTCCGAATACGTTACTCTATTTCCAGTTTTTTTTCTATCTTTGCCCCTTCAAACGTGTAAATGATGAAACGATTATTACTTTCGCTCATATTGGCCTTTGGTCTTTGGCTGACAGCTAACGGCCAACAGCCTGCCTCCGACTTTGTTGCCATGCCCATTCCTGACAGTGTCTGGACACAGATGCAAGGCAAGACCTATAAGCCCAATCCGAATATCTCACGTGACGACCTGCGCTATCTGCGTGTCCTTCACTGGGACTACGACAACCGTACTCATCAGGGTGAGATGGTCTGCAACAAGCTGATTGCCGAGAAGCTCGTCAGCATCTTCCGACAGCTCTACGAGGCCCGCTATCCCATCCAACGCATGGTGCTACCAGATGTCTATGATGCCGACGACGAGCGGCAAATGCGCGATAATAACACGTCCTGTTTCTGCTATCGCAACATAGCGGGCAGTCAGAAGCTGTCAAAGCACTCGCTGGGTCTGGCCGTCGACCTGAATACGCTATACAATCCCTATGTGAGACGGCGCAAGGACGGAACGCTCTTTTTGCAACCTGCCACGGCGACACCCTACGTTGACCGTAGCCGTCGGTTCCGTTATAAGATAACCAAGCGTGACCTGGCCTACCGTCTGTTTACCGAGAACGGTTTCCAATGGGGAGGTGCCTGGCGATCACATCAGGATTATCAGCACTTCGAGTGGTAGCTCTCATCACCCATCACCTATCACCCATTATTTCGCTCCCGCCTTCAGTCCGCGGATGACGGCGCTGGTGAAGCCCGCATGTTCCATCTCGTTCAGACCCTTGATGGTGACGCCACCGGGTGTCGTCACCAGGTCGATGGCGGCTTCGGGGTGCAGGCCGCTGGCTTCCAGCAGTTCCACGGCGCCCTTCATCGTCTGCATGACAATAGCCTTCGCATCGTCGGCCTTGAAGCCGAGCTCCACACCACCTTCTGCCGCTGCACGGATATAACGCATGGCATAGGCGATGCCGCAGGAGGCCAGTGTCGTGCCAGCAGCCAGATGAGCCTCGTCGGTGATGAGCGTGTTGCCCATCTCGTCGAAAATCCGCTTCACCAGTTCGCTGTGCTGTGGCGTTGCTGCAGCCGTCGGCACGATAAACGTCATCGATGCCATCTCGGCGATGGCAATGTTGGGAATCACGAGGAACAACGGCGGACACTGTGTGCCCAACCATTCTTGTATGCTTGCCGACTTGACGCCGGCAGCGATGACAATCAGTATCTGCTTCTGCGGGTTCAGCTCCGGGACAATGTCTTTCAGAACACGTTCCACGAGCCACGGCTTGACGACCACGCAAACCACGTCGGCGGTGTCGGCGGCCAGTTTGTTGTCGGTTGTCACCGACACGCCTGTCTTTGCAAACTTGTCGAGCACTGCCTGCGACGGGTCGCTGACAGTGATGTCCTCGTTCTTAAATGTCTGGCCTTTGATGAGGCCTTCGACGGTGGCGCCACCCATGGCACCAGCGCCAATCACTGCTATCTTCATTATTATTTGTTCATTCTTCGGGTTGTACTCTAATCAGCCTTTCGATGAAGTCGTCGGCTTCTGCTTTTGTGAGACACAGAGGCGGCAGCAGGCGCAGGATGTTCTCTCCCGCACAGCCTGTGAAACAGTGCTCATGTTTGATGAGGGGCTTACGTACCATCTTGTGCGGCATGTCCAGCTCGATACCGATCATCAATCCGCGGCCGCGCACCTCCTTGATGTGCGAGCTGCCAATGCCGCGGATGCCCTCCATCAGGTAGTCGCCTATCACGCGGGCATTCTCCACCAGTCCTTCTCCCTCGAACACGTCGAGTACAGCCAGTGCAGCTGCACAGGCCAGATGGTTACCGCCGAACGTCGTGCCTAACTGTCCGTAGACAGGCTCAAACTCAGGCGATATCAGCACACCGCCCATCGGGAAACCGTTGGCGATGCCCTTGGCCACGGTGATAATATCGGGCTTGATGCCTAACCACTGGTGGGCAAAGAACTTGCCGCTTCGGCCATAGCCGCACTGTATCTCGTCGCAAATCAGTACAGCGCCGTAGCGCTTGCAGGCGTAGGCCAGTCCCTGGGCGAACTCCGGCGTGGCCATCTGGATACCGCCTACACCCTGGATGCACTCGAGGATGACGGCAGCCACACCGCCCTTTGACAGTTCGCGTACCCACGGCTCCAGGTCGTTCAGCGGCAGGAAGCGGGCGTGGTGGTTGTCGTTGATGGGAGCCACGATTTTCTTATTGTTGGTTACCTCCACCGCCAGCGACGTCCGTCCGTGGAATGCTTTCTCACAAGAGAGCACACGCGTTTTGCCCGTCTTAAACGACGCCAGCTTCAGCGCGTTCTCGTTGGCCTCGGCTCCGCTGTTGATGAGGAACAGCTGGTAATCGTCGTAGCCGCTGATCTTGCCCAGCCTTTCGGCCAGCTCCACCTGAAGCTTGTTAATCACAGAGTTCGAGTAGAACCCAATCTTCTGGAGCTGCTCCGTCACCTTTTCGATATAGTGCGGGTGCGAGTGGCCGATGGAGATGACAGCGTGTCCGCCATAGAGGTCCAGATACTCCTGGCCTTTGTCGTCCCACACCTTACAGCCTTTGCCCTTGACGATGTTCACGTCGAAGAGCGGATATACGTCAAACAGTTTCATTTCTATCTCTGCTTTTTTGCCTTTTTCTTCTCTATTCAGATAATCGGGTGCAAAATTACGGCAAAAAAATGACAAATCGTAACATTTCCCCCACATTTTTGCATAAACCGTCTTCAACTAGCCTCCTTTTCCCTTCAACCTGTCGTCTTCCGCAGGTTTTCGCCCTGTATACTGAAGAAGGGGGATGTGCAGTCAAGCACGTCCCCCCGCGATTCCTTGCAGTTTCTTCTTCTGTTATTTCACCACAACCTTTCTGTTGCCGATGATGTAGATGCCTCTTGGCAGCCTGCCGTCAGCGCCTGTAATCACTTTCCGGCCGTCAACAGTGAAAACGGCCGTTGTCGTCGGACGGGCGTCGAAGCGGACGTCGTTGACGGCAGTCGGATCGAAGGTCAGTGTGGCATGTGTCGTCTCTTCAACGTTGCCTACATTGTCGACGGCCAGTACACTAATCGTATAGATGGTGCCTGGCTTCGCATCGAAGGTGATGTAGGGCTCCACGTTCTGTCCCAGGTACTCGTAGTCTTCACCGTTATTAAGAGAGGTGTAGAACAAGTAGTGGCTCACACCGGAACCGCTGTCGGTGGCATAGCATGATACGGAAGCCTTGCCGTCCTTGTAGCTGGCCTTACCGTTTTGCGAGACAGGAGCCTCGAGGTCGAGGGTGTTGACAAACTCGTTGGTCTCAATCGTCTCGTTGTAGTCGAAGATGATGGCCGCCTTGTTCTTAATCTGTGTGCCGTTCTTCAGCCCAGGCTTCAAGTCGACCGAGAAGCTGACATAGCCCTCGCCTTCTGGTGCATTCACATTTGGCGGCAGCTCAATGCCCTCGATGTCCCACGACAGTTTGTTGCCCTCGCGCTTCATCCTCCAGTTGTATTCGGTGCCCTCATGGCTGCTCTCTCCGAAGCGGACGGTCGAGACGTCGAACACGTTCTCGTCAAGCTCATCGCTGATGCGGATGCGGTAGGCGTTGTCGGTGGCTTCCGCCTTATTCTCAAAGAGGATGCGGTAGTCCATGGTGCGGGTCTCGCCAAGATAGTGCTCGTCGCCGACGCCCTTCGGACCGATCATCTCGTTGGGGTCCCATGAACGGACGATGCCGTCAACACCCGTGCGGCCGTCCATGACCTGAGGTTCGTCCTGTACGTAGCCCAGGTCTTTGTATATCCAAAGCCATATCTTGCGGCGCAGGGCGGTGACCAGGCTGTTGGCAATCTTTCCAGAGGCCATAAGGGCGTTGGGGATAGCCATGACGGGGTTCACTTGGTCAACGACCTTCTTGGTGTAGTGTATCACGGGGTGAGCCACCGGTGCACGGTAGCTGGACCTGTAACCGTGTTCCACTTCGCCGATGGCCTGACCTAACTGCTGACGGTCTTTCTCGTCGAAGATGAATGCGTCAATGAAGGCATCGACAGTTGCCACGGTGATGCCATCCTCACCCACAGCAGTCCATTCAAAGTTGTCCTGTACCTTCTTCGTGGAACTCTTCAGCGCTCCGAGCAGCGATTGTCCCTTCTTATTAATGGGAACGGCATAGATGGGAAGTTCACTGCGCGATGTACTGCCCACGCGCCCCTGCATGTAGACCGTGAAAGAGTAACTCTCGAAAGGAGGCAGGTTGGGTACCATGAAGACGGCGCAGTCGCCTTCCTCGCTGTCGTAGATGGCAAAGTCTTCGCGGTCAACTTTCATCACGCCGTTCTCGGTGGGTATCTCTGCACGGAGGAACTCGATGTCGGGCGTTGCAGGAATGGCCACGAAGAAGCTGCCTGTGTTGCCGCTGCCGATGTTTTCCACCTTGACTTCGTAGGGACTGGGTATGCCGAGGCGTGTGGTGCTGCGGCCTAAGTAGGCAATGCGTATCTCAGAACCCTCAAAGCGCTCGGGTGCGCCGTAGCGGACTGTGTAACCGCCGTGACCGCCGCTATGCTGTAAGTGCAGATAGTAGTCAACGCCATCCTCCACATTGCCCACCGACAGTGTCAGGGCGTCGTGGAGGTAGTAGCCCTTGGTGGTTAGGGTGGTCACTTTGTCACCCTTCACGCTGACGATGTAGGCAGCATATAACTCCAACGTTGAGGAGGGGTCGGGCTCAACGGTGACAGAAAGCAGACTGGCCTTCTCCGTATCAAGGCGGAACCAGTCGTGGCCGTCGAGTTTGCCCTTGTCGTCAACGTAGCCCAGATGACCTGTTATGGTGCTGTTTGCAGCGATGGTCTGCTTGACCTCCTCAAGCTTTTCGTTCGACTCTGTGTCGTTCTGGTAGCGGTTGGGTGCAAATATGTATCTCAGCTTGTAGCCGCCATGTCCGCCGGAGCGCTGCAGATGGATGTAGTAGGTTCCGGCGCCAGCATCGTTGATGGTGAGCGTGTCGTTCTTGAGATAATAGCCCTTTGTCGACCGATGGTCGAATGTGCCATTTTCCTCTTTGAACCGATGGATGGACACACTGTATAGTTCCAAACCATAAGTCTGGTCGCAGTCGAAGACCATCTGCAGGCGTCCGTCTTGTGGCACCACTATCTTGTACCAGTCGTGGTTGTCTGTGTAGTCGTTTGCATCGAGGTAGCCCAAATGCCCTTGAATGCTCTGCCCGACGGCGATCTCGTCGCCCTGTCCTGCCTCGTCGTTAGGCTCGCTGTCGTTGCCATGGCTACAGGGGGTGAAGGCGTAGTTCAGCGTGTAGCCGCCGTGCCCGCCGGTGCGTTGCAGTTTGATATAGTATGTTCCTACGCCTGCATTGGTGACAGTGAGCGTGCCTTTCTTGAGATAGTAGCCTTCGGTCTGCCGGTGGGGATAAGAGCCGTCGCTCTCCTTGAACCTGTAAATGGAGATAGTGTACAGGCCCAGTTCGTAGGTCTGGTCGCAATCGAACGTCAAGTCAATGCGTCCGTCCTTCGGCACCACGATCTTGTAACAGTCGTTATTGTCAGTGTGGTTTTGGTCGTCAAGGTAGCCCAGATGTCCCTGAACGGTCTGGCCGATGGCAATCTCGCTACCCTGTCCCAACTCGTCGTTAGGCTCGCTGTCGTTGTCATAGGTGTTGGCGGTGAAGTCGTATTTCAGTGTGTAGCCGCCGTGCCCGCCGGTGCGTTGCAGCTTGACATAGTAGGTTCCTACGCCAACATCGGTGACGGTGAGCGTGCCATTACTGAAATAGTATCCTTTGGTCTGACGGTGGGGATATGAACCGTCGCTCTCCTTGAATCTGTAGATAGACATGCTATACAGCTCCAGACCGTATGCTTCCTCGGCGTTGAACGTCAGGTCGATACGTCCGTCCTGCGTCACCACAATCTTATACCAGTCGTCGTTGTCGAGGTAGTCTTTGGCGTCGACATAACCCAACCGGCCCTGAACCGTCTCGCCACTTTTCAGCACAGCTCCTGATCCTTCCTGGTCATTAGGCTCGGCATCGTTGGCGTATGGACTGGCCGTGAACTGGTAGGCAATGGTCACTGTGCCCTTGCCGCCCGATCGCTGTGCTCGGATATAATAGGTGCCTTTGCCAACGTTGGTCACTTCCAACGTTTTCCCGCTACCTATATAATACCCCAGGGTGTTGCGGTCCTTGACACTGCCTGCGTTGTCCACCCAGCATAAGACGACGCTATACAGGCCGAGGTCCTCGCTTAATGTCTCGGTGATGACGACCTTGCCCTCCTCGGGCACTTCAATTTTGAACCAGGCTTCACCTGCTTTGTCGTTCAGCGTACTGCTGCCAGTGCCACCGTTGTTGATTGCGATGGCAGTCTGCCATGTTGAGCCTTGTGCCCATGTACAGACAGAGGCGGTTAGCAGCAAGAGTAATAACAGTTGGTACTTTTTCTTCATAATGCTATTGTTTGGTTTGTGAATCTGCTTTTGCGCGATAACTGACTACAAAGTTAGTGGGAAAAGTACAGAGCAGGGCTCCCTTTTTCGCAGAATCTTTTCCCGAATTCGCAATTTCTTACTCCCGTTCGGTCGGGGGGATTCCCAAATATGCAGAGACGAGCCTAAAAAGGCCTGATTCCATCGGCTTTTTTGCGAAACGAAGGGTGTCGAGATACACTTTTAGCCTTTTTTCTGTTCAAATGAGCCTTTTTCCTCCTTTTTCTTTGCGTAATTGAGGAATAAGCACTACTTTTGTAGCCATGATGGGTGTCATGATGTCTTCTTTGCCAATGATAGTATGCGGCGTCCTCTCAGTGCTGATTGCCCTGAGACTCTACGATAGTCGGAATCTGGCGATGGTGCGCTTGCTGCTTTTCATGGTGACGGCGACGGTGCTTTATCTGGCTCATTGCGTATACTTCAACCGTCTGACCGCAGTGGTTCCCCTGACGGATACGTTCTATTGTTTCTGTAATCCAGCCGTTTTCCCTATTTATTATCTCTATATCGAAGAACTGACGGAGTATCGTCCCAACCGTTGGCGGCAGGCTCTCTGCCTGGCGCCGTCACTGCTTTGCGCCATGACGGTAGGACTGCTCTATCTGTTGATGGATAACCAGGAGACAGCCTTTTTCGTTCAGCGTTACCTCTATGGCAACGAATTTGCCTCGCTTTCTGGTCTTGCCTGGTGGCAGGGCCTTTGCCATGTCGTTGTAAGGATTGTGTTTGCGCTCCAGATTCCCTTGGTGCTGTACTTCGGCTTCAGTCGTATCACAGCCTATAACGCTGTCGTTGAGTCAAACTATTCGAATATTGAGGGAAAGAGGATTGTCCGTGTAAAAACGCTGCTGGTTCTCTTCGCCGTCACGTCGCTTGTCGCTTTTGTCTTTAACATCATTGGGCGTCAGCGCTTTGTCGGCGAACTTGATCCGCTCTCCTTTCCGGCAGTGCTGTTCTCAGTACTGTTGCTACTGATTGGTCACGTGGGCCTGAACCAGCAGTTCTCAGTACGGGACATTGACGAAGAGGTCTTTCAGAAACCTGAATCTTTGGAGACAAGTGCCGATAGCAAATTGCTTGAGAGAATCAGAATGTTGGTGAACGACGAGAAACTCTTCCTGTATCCTAACTTGAAGGTCAGCGACTTGGCGGTACGGCTTCATACCAACCGTAACTACATCTATCACGCCATCAACGTGGAGATGGGCACCTCGTTCTCTGATTTCATCAACAGCCAGCGCATTGACTATGCGTCAAAGTTGCTTGAAGCCCGTCCCGAGCTTTCAATCAATGATGTAATGACAAGGTCGGGATTCACCTCCAGCAGTGCTTTCTATCGGAATTTCAAGAAGTTCAAGGGCATCACTCCTACGGAGAAGCGTACAAAATAGGGAGACAGCGACAACTGCCTCCCCATGGTTGTGATACCTTTATGCATCTTAGAACGCTGAGGCCTTCAGCCGCAGGCCTGCCGTCTCATCGATGCCGAACATGATGTTCATGTTCTGCACAGCCTGACCCACGGCACCCTTCAGCAGGTTGTCGATGGCGGTGGTGACGAGCAGCTTGTTCTCGAAAGCATCGATGTGCACAAGACACTTGTTCGTGTTCACCACCTGCTTCAGGTCGATGGGCTTGTCGGTGTAGTGCGTGAAGGCAGCGTCGGCATAGAAGTCCTTGTAGGCCTGTATCACCTCGTCGGCAGGTGCCTTCGTGCGGATGACTTCCGTACAGAAGATGCCACGGGCGAAGTCGCCACGGTAGGGGATGAAGTCGATGTCGACATCCAGGTGGCCCTGCACCTGTGTCAGCGACTGCCGTATCTCGGCCAGGTGCTGGTGGGTGAAGGGCTTGTAAATGCTCAGGTTGTTGTTACGCCACGAGAAGTGCGTCGTCGCACCGGGCTTCTGACCGGCACCCGTTGAGCCTGTGATGGCGTTGACACTGACATCGTACTTCAACAGGTTCAGGTAGGCTGCGGGCAGCAGGCCGAGCTGTATCGCCGTGGCGAAGCAGCCGGGGTTGGCCACGTGCTGTGCCTTCATAATGGACTCCTTGTTGATCTCAGGCAGTCCATATACCCACCCCCCTCTAACTCCCCCGAGGGGGAGAACAGAAGATGGGGAAGCCTCCCCTCGGGGAGGTTTGGAGGGGGTCAGTCTAAAGTCCTGTGCTAGGTCGATAATCTTCACGTGTTCGGGTATGGTGTGCTCCTTCAGGAACTGCTCACTCTTACCATGGCCGAAGCAGAAGAACACCACGTCGACCTGCTCGAACGGCATCTGGTCAGTAAAGCGTAGCTCGGTTTCACCGACCAGTCCCTCGTGCACGTCCGACACCAGATTCCCCGCGTTGCTCTCTGAGTTGGCAAAGACAATCTCTGCCTCGGGGTGGTTCAGCAGCACGCGGATGAGTTCTCCGCCCGTATAGCCTGCAGCACCTAAAACCCCCACCCTGACCCTCCCCGAGGGGAGGGAAGCTATCCCGGTATTATTTATATGGTTCATTTAGCTTGTTCTTGATTTTATTGATAACTCCAAAAATGTTTCCTGTTATTTCTTCGTTAGTGAACCTGATAACGTTGAACCCCATTCCGTTCAGACGCTCAGTTCTAAGTTCATCTTTCTCTATCTGTTCGTACTCAGAGTGATACCCTCCATCTACTTCTACGACAAGTTTCTTTTCTATACAGACGAAGTCCACAATATAATCACCAATTATGTGCTGTCTGTTGAATTTTACAGATAGTCGTTTTGCACGAATATGTTCCCACAGCAGCGACTCTGCTTCAGTAGCAAATTGCTTGTTCTTTTGGGCAAACTCCTTCAGAAGGACATACCTGTCAGGTGATGCTGTATTGTAAAATCCGTCGTTTCTCGCCATTGGTTAGGTGTACGCATAGCCCTCCCCTCGGGGAGGGTTGGGAGGGGGTTATCTCTCATTCGGATGTATGCCGTAATACACTCTCAACGGCGTAGAACTTACCTTGATGAAGCCCTTGGCCTCGTCGGCAGTCCAGCCCGTCTGCGTCTCGCCATACTCGCCGAGCTTCGACTTTGTCAGGTCGTTGTCGCTGTCGATACCCACGGTCTCGAAGCCGTAGGGGCGGAGCTTCAGGATGGCGGTGCCGGTGACATTGCGCTGGCTCGACGTGAGCATAGCCTCCATGTCGGGCATCACGGGCTCCAGATACTGGCTCTCGTGCAGGAACATGCCGTACCAGTTGGCCACCTGGTCCTTCCAGTACTGCTGCCACTTCGACAGTGTCGACTTCTCCAGCAGACGGTGGGCCTCGATGATGAGCTTCGGGGCAGCAGCCTCAAAGCCTACGCGGCCCTTGATGCCGATGATGGTGTCGCCCACGTTGGCGTCGCGGCCGATGGCATACGAGGCACCGATCTCCTCAATCTTCTGGATGGCCTTCACGCGGTCGTCGAACGGCTCGCCGTTGACAGCCACGATCTCGCCTTTCTCGAACTGAATCTTCAGCAGCGACTCGGGCTCCTTGGCGGTGACGTGCTTCAGATAGGCCTCCTCGGGCAGTCCCTGTGTCGGGTCGAGCAGCTCGCCGCCACAGATGCTGGTGCCCCAGATGCCTACGTTGTACGAGTACTTCAGCTTCGTGAAGTCGGCAAAGAAACCGTGCTCGTTGAGGAAGTCGACCTCCTCCTTACGTGTCAGCTTCTTGTCGCGTGTCAGCGTGATAATCTCCACACCGGGAGCCATCACGAGGAACGTCATGTCGAAACGTATCTGGTCGTTGCCCGCACCCGTTGAGCCGTGGGCAATGGCGTCGGCACCTATCTCTTTCGCGTAGCGCGCGATGGCGATGGCCTGGAAGATGCGCTCACTGCTGACTGATATCGGGTAGCAGTTATTACGCAGCACGTTGCCGAAGATCATGTACTTCAGCGACTTCTCGTAATACTCGTGTGTCACGTCGAGGGTTACGTACTGTACGGCGCCCAGCTTGTAGGCGTTCTCCTCGTTGGTCTTCAACTGTTCAGCACTGAAACCGCCGGTATTGGCGCAGGCTGCATACACGTCCCAGCCGTCCTGGGCTAACTTCATCACGGTGTAGCTGGTGTCAAGTCCACCACTGAATGCTACTACTACTTTCTTCTTGTTTGCCATTGTATGTCTTTTCTAATTCTAATATCTAACTTCTTAGTCGGCGCAGCCGATAACTCTTAACTCTAAACTCTTAATTTCTTTCCTCTATATCCTGCAGATGCCGGATGCGCGACAGCACTTCGTCAGGCAGTTTGGCGGGCAGGTGCTCCGTCGGGTCGTAGAGCATGGCGGTGCAGATGCAGTACTTACGACCAGTGCGGTGCAGCACGTCGACGTTGACACAGCCCTCGCAGCCTTTCCAGAATGCCTCGTCCTCGGTCAGGTCGGCAAACGTCACGGGCTGGTAGCCCAGTGCGGTGTTCATGGCCATGACGGCAGCGCCGCTGGTCAGCGAGAATATCTTGGCGTGCGGCCAGCGCGTGCGGGCCAGTGTGAAGGTCATGTCCTTGATACGCTTGGCGATGTGCATGCCCCGGAAGTCGGGGTGTACGATGAGGCCGCTGGTCGTCACATACTGCTGGTTCTCCCATGTCTCGATGTAGCTGAAGCCGGCGAAGCACCCGTCACTCTTGCGCAGGGCGATGACCGCCTTGGCCTCAAACATCTTCTTGGCCAGATACTCATGGGTACGCTTGGCGATACCCGTGCCGCGCACTTTGGCTGCCTCGGCTATGGTGTCTAAGATGGTGTCTACGTATTTCTCGTGTTCAGGTCCCGCCACCAGGACCTCAATTTCTTGTTCCATTTCTATTTCACTTTTCACTATTCACTCTTCATTCTTCACTCTTCACTATCTAATCACTCCTTCCAGTATCTTCCTCACCTCCTCGTGCGAGTAGCCCTCCTTGATGACGATGAAGATGGTGTCGTCGCCGGCTATCGTTCCGAGGAGCTGGGGCATGTCGCTGTTGTCGATGTTCCAGGCGATGGAACTGGCATAGCCCGGACGCGTCTTGATGACGCCCATGTTGCCGGAGAAGTTGATGCTGATGAAGCCCGACGACTGCATCATCTCGCGGATGTTGCCCGGCGTCGTCACTCGTTTGTACATCGTGTCGTTGGGCAACACGTAGACGTAGTTGCCGCTCAGTGTCGACGCTTTGGCCACCTTCAGCTGCTTGAGGTCGCGGCTCAGTGTGGCCTGTGTCAGCTGGAACCCCTCTTTCTGCAGGGCTCCCAACAGTTCTTCCTGACTGCCCATCTGCTGGCTGCTGATGATCATGCGCAGCGTCTCCAGTCTGTTCTTTTTTACCTTCATTTGTATATTTATTCGCTTAGCGCCTGCAAAAGTACTATTTTTTCCGCATACCGCCAAATCTTTCTGCATAAAAATGCGGGGCGACCGTCTTCCGGTCACCCCGCCCTTGAGTATCTTCTTAGGATTTCCTAGGTTCTCACTTAATCACGACCTTTTTGCCGTTCTTGATGTAGAGTCCCGGCTTGAGTGTGCCAGTGACCTTCTGTCCGCGGAGGTTGTAGATAGCGTCCGTGTCGATGACGTTGTTGGCGATGCCGTCAACCTTGTCGACGATGGTCGGGATCTGATGCTTGTAGATGCCGCGGATGTTAGCCACGAGCGGCTTCTGGGCACCCCAGAGTGTGAGCATGCAGATCTGCGGGAGTACGTCGTTCTGTACGGCACACTTCTGGTCGTCGGCGAAGACGTACTTGTACTCCGTAGCACCCTCTGCAACACCGACGTTGTCGGTACCGCCCTGTGCCCAGAATGCGACGCACCATCCGGCCTTGACAGGCTCGGCGAACTTGACGACGACGTAGTCGCAGTCTGCGACGTCGATGTCGTACATCTTGAATGCCACCTGGAGGTCACCTGTAGCGGTGTAGGTGTTGAAGTTCTCGCCTTCCTCGAATCCGGTGCGCTCGAAAGTGTCGAGGCTCTTGCCCTGATCCTGAGCGACCTCGATGAGCGTCGGGTCAAGTACGGGCTTGAGCGACGGGTTCTGGGTGAGTGTAGCCAGTACGTCAGAGGGCACCTCAATCTTGATGTTGTCGAAGACGAACTCCGTCGCGGTCTTGTTCTTGGCCAGGTTGAAGGCGATGGTCTGCATGGGCTTGTCACTCTTGCTCATGTCGCCTGAGATGGTACCTGTCTTCTCGTAGGTCTGCCACTCTGTGGAGAAGCTTCCTGTTCCGATGCAAGCGTTGTGGATGTAGTCACTGGGCTCAGCGTGTGCCTGTGTTTCGAAGTCACCGGCCTTGTCGGCCTTGTAGTCGAAGGATACGCGGTACTTGGTACCTGCAGGCAGCTGGTAGGGCAGCCGGATGAAGAACTGGGTGCTCCAGTCGGTAGCGGCATTGTCGGCCGACTGCACCTTGATGGCGTAGCCACCGTCCTTGCCGAGACCCTTGACAGGCTCTGCGAGATACGGGCCGCCGACGCCCTGCTCAGTGACATAGAAGCACTTGTTGGCGATGTTCTCCTGGTCGAGCGTACCGTTGACGGCGATGTCAATCCAACTGTCGATAGGCTTCGGCTTCTGTACCCATACCCCGAAGTTGTCGAAGTAGTAGTTGTTGGCCTTTGCAAACTCGTTGAGGTTGAATGCGATGCTCTGCATTCCATCAGCTTCTGAAGCGACCTCGAAATCAGTTGCGAAGTGCTGCCACTCTTCAGTGAAGTTGACGTCGCCGATGCATGCCCAGTGCATGTAGGTGCTGGGAGCTCCGTGAGACTGAGTCGACGCCTTGGCGGCCTTGTCAGCCTTGTAGTCGAACTCTACGTGTACCTTTGTTCCAGCAGGGAGTGTCTCGTTGGTCTTGATCCAGAACTGAGTGTCCCAAGCCTGAGAGACCATGTTCTGAGCCTTGACGAGGATGCCTCGGCTGCCGTTCTTACCTGCACCAGGAGTTACCACAGCGAGAGAAGGATCGCTTGCGGGAGCCTCCTTAGCATAGTAGTTGTCGGTGACATCGGTAGCGAGGTTGCCATTGCTGATCATGGTAGTCCAGCCGGCAGGAGCCACGAGCTCGGGATCCTCTTCAATGACGGGCTGTCCGACAGTCGTGATAGTCAGCACAGGAGCATTCTCCGATGCCTTACCGCCCAGATCACCGCCACCAGGGTTATTGGTGAACTTGAAGATGATGTAATTCTGGCCAGCAGCATGGATTACTTCCAGAGCGCTGGTGACATCGATATCGAAGATACCGAACGGGGTAGCGGTTGTTGCCTGTGGGAAGTCAACTGACTGGATGGTCGTTGCTGCGAGGTTTACCTTGGCATTGCCGGTAGACAGGGCTGCGTAGTCGAGCTTCTCGCCGGCGTTGACAACCATGACATCAGTGTTGCGTGCACGGCGGCTTTCACCGTAACCGGCGAAGGTCAACGTAGCGTTGGTCAGAGTCTCACCCTCGGGAATAGTGAAGGTAAACTCTGCATAGGCAGCCCCCTGCCATGTACCGCTGAACTTATTGTTGTTCACGTGTTCCTTCTCGACATCGACAGTGCTGGTATAAGTATTGGCATCGCTGCCGCATGACGAGCTGGCGGTATGGGCAAGCGTAGCACCAGCTACTGGAGGCAGAACGTCGTAGATGAGAATCTTCTCGACATAGTTGCCCTTGGCGAGCTCAAATCCTACGACACCGTCCTCTTCCACCTGGTAGATGTTGCGGCCTGCGCCCTCCTTGATGGCAGTCTTCGTAGCGCCGATGTCGGCTCCGTTCTTCAGGTCGCCGTCAGCCTTCGAGCGTGTCTCGAAGAGGTTGCCGGTATACTGGAACTCCACATACTGTCCGGCCTTCAGACCACCGATGGCGGCGCAACGTCCTGCGCCAGAGCCTTCGTAGAGACCCTTGCCGTCAACTATCGACCAACCCTTGTTGCTCTTGAGCACTGCCTGGACGGCCAGCTCCTCAAGACCCTCGTTGGTACAGTTGAAGACGTCGTTGGTCTGCTTGTTGGCAGCATTCCAGATCTTGCCTAAGACTTCCGACTGAATAGTCAAAGTGACATTGCCCATCTGGGTGAAGTCATACTCCTTGACAACCATGAGCTTCGAGGTGTCGAAGTTCGACACGGTGATGGTAGCTGTTGCGGCGTAGGAAGCATCCTTCGTCCAGGCATAGGTGATAGTGGCAGTACCTCCTCCGACGGCGGTCACCAGACCGTTCTCGTCGACGGTGGCCACGCTCTTGTCAGAGCTGCTCCACACACCCTCGAACGTCTCTGGATCCATCTTGCCGCTCAGCTGCAGTGTCTCGCCGGGCAGCAGTGAAGCCACATCAGGAGTAATGGCGACAGAACGTGGTGCTGTGGCTGCTGGTGTCTCGTAACTGATGGCATAGGCCACGGTTAACTGCGTACCCTTAGTATTGGCGTTGTCGAAGTACAATTTGATGCTGCTCTTAGCTGCAATGCCGCTCAGAGTGAGTGTACCGCAGTCGCTGGCACCCTTGGCGGGGAACTCGCCACCTGTGAATGCCGTCTCTTCGCCGTCGATTTCAACCTTTGTCACCTTGATGCAAGGAGCAGTGGCGTCGTTGGCGTCATAGTTCGACACACCGTTGATGGTAAGGTCGGTGATGGTGTACGTATTCTTGACGGTAATCTCTGCTGTTCCTTCATTCAGGCCAGTACGCAACTTGAAGCCCTTGCTGGTCATGCCGGTAGCAATAGCGCTACCCTTGCCGGCAATGTAGGTGCCGTCGATGACGTACGACTTGCCCTCGACCGACTCGTTCGAAGCTGCACCGCCTGCGGCATCCATCTCCGTCTCGGTGCCAGTCTCCATAGCAGGCTGTTCCGGCTCATCAGGTACATCGCCCTTGGCCAGTTCGCATACCTTGATGTTGTCGATGGCAAAGTTAGCATTGTAACGGCTTGTGACGAAGACGATGTTACCCAGACCGCCTGTAGCGCTGCTCTCAATGGCCTGGCGCTCGAAGATGGTCTCGCCCGTGCCCTTGTCGGTGATGGTCAGATAGATCTTGCCATTAGCTGAGGAAATCTTGTATGAGTTCCATGTGACGTCGGCGATGGTGTTCGAACCTGCGCCCTTGTTTGAGTTGGGCAGGCTGATGGTCGTTTCAGTGCCGTTCAGACTCCATGTGGTAGCCCAGGTGCCAGTCTCCTTCAGCGACAGTACGTTGTTGGCGTTGGCAGCATCCTTGATCTGAAGCTCGGTAGCCGTCTGGTTGGTCGAACTGCTCAGCTTCATGTCGAATGTCAGCGTGAAGTCCTTGTCGGCAGGAACCTTGTCGTTCAGGATGGTACCTGTGACAACGGCTCCGTTGTTGTTACGGGTTTCCTGATTAACTGACAGATAGTAGTTCTCGTCCTCGTTCAAAATGGCGGGATCGAAGCGTCCGCCGACACTGGTGCTCCAGCCGTCGACCGTGCTGGTGCTGCTGTAAGCCTCGGCGAAGAATACCTGAGGCTCGGGCTCCTCGGGCTGGTCGGGATTATCAGGATTATCGGGATTGTCAGGAGTCTCGGGCTCTACAACCTTCTTCACGACGCCCTCCTTGGAGGTGGGCCACAGGTAGAAGGTGCCCTCGGCGTCGATGCCGATGATACCCTCGATGCTCTCCAGTGTGTCAGGCAGCTCGTAGAACACGTTGAAGTGGTCCTCGATGCGTATGGTGTTGTCCAGTGAATCGGTCAGGATGCGGAAGCCGCGCTTGTCCTTCGTCGAGACGACGTCGGTCAGCTTGACGAAGCGTGCGATGTTCTCCTTCAGCTGGGCCTCGGCCACGGTGATGGTCTTAGAGGCAGCTGAGTCCTTCACGGCCTTGAAGCTCTTGTAATTGGTCTTGTCGGTGCGCAGCAGCTGCGGCATGTTCTTGTCCTCATGGTTCTGGCCCACGATGAAGCCGTTCAGCTTCTGGTCCTTATAGAACTGGATGCCGGTCTTGTAGAAGACGGTGGCACCGCTCTCATCCTCGACAAAGACATTGTCTCCCTTGATGTAGGTCACCATGGCGTCCTTCAGCAGAAGGGTGTCGCCGTCGGCGTTGTCCTGCTTCAGCAGCTTGAACGTGGCGATGTCCTTGGCCTTGTTCTCGGCGTCGCCGTCAGCAGGTGTGAAGGAGAAGCCGTAGAACTTCAGGTTCGTATCGTTGGCAAAGAGGTAGTAGGTCTTCGTGGCCTTGACGGCGAACGACAGCTTGTTGCCCTCGACGGCGGTGATGCCGTTGAAGTTCTTCAGGGCCTCGCCGTCCTCGGTGACAAAGAGCTTCTTGTTCTTCTCCAGGTCGACGGTCACGTCGAGCTGACCATCCTTCGTAGGCTCGAAGACGTAGAAGGTACCCTTCGTGGGCAGGTTCTGCTTCTTCGCGTCGTAGGCATTGCCCTCGTCGTCGACAGGTGCCTGGCCGATGCCTTCGGTCACTGTGGCAAAGCCGTTGACAGCCGGCTCGGCAGTCACGAAGGTGTACTGCGGCTCCTCGTCCTGACCGCCAAAGGTCATCATCACACCCTCGACGTCGCTGTTCTGCTCGCCCTGTGCGAAGCTGTCGCCGTCGGCAGGTGTCAGCTGACCCTCTGTCGAGCTGCCTTTTGCATAATTGATGACGATGCTCTTAATACGTACTTGTGCGGTTGTTGTATTGGCATTGCCAAGCACAAATTGTGACGCACCGATAGTGTAGGTACCGTTGGTGCCACTGACAGTATTACCATCTACTGTAACGGATACGTTGCTGTAATTAGCATCAGTGAATGTGATAGTGATATTATTGATTGTGGCTCCCGTGAGTGACTCTACAGTTATGGTATTGCCATTGTAAAGACGGAAATCGCCAGCCTTGTTCAAGCCAGGATAATTGGAGTTGCTGCCTTTTGCACCGATAACTGACCAGTCTGTGTCGTCGAGTCCTAAGAGAGCGGCATCGTTATTGCCAGTCATGTTAGTGGTGGTGGTACCAGAGTAAGCCATGGTAACCCCATCAGCAACCACAGTTGGCTCGGCAGTGAAGTTTGCCGTCAGTGCGGCATTGGCAGTAGCGGTGAAGTTGTAGGTGGCTTCGGTGCTTACTTCGCCAGTTGCATCCGTCCAGTTTACGAAATTATAGCCGCTGTTTGCTGTGGCGATCAGAGTTACCTGTGCGCCCTCCTCGTATGTGCCGGCACCTGTCACGCTGCCGCCCTCAGCAGGATTAGCTGTTGCGGTGATGGTGTAGGTGTTGAGCTGTGTCGAGCCGCCTGTTTCATAATTGATGACGATGCTCTTAATACGTACTTGTGCGGTTGTTGTATTGGCATTGCCAAGCACAAATTTTGACGCACCGATATCGTAGGTTCCGTTGGTGCCATTAACAGCATTGCCATTTACTGTTACGGATATGTTGCTGTAATTAGCATCAGTGAATGTTATAGCGATGTTGTTGATTGTGGCCCCGGTGAGTGACTCTACAGTTATGGTATTGCCATTGTAAAGACGGAAATCGCCAGCCTTGTTCAAGCCAGGATAATTGGAGTTGCTGCCTTTTGCACCGATAACTGACCAGTCTGTGTCGTCGAGTCCTAAGAGAGCGGCATCGTTATTGCCAGTCATGTTAGTGGTGGTGGTACCAGAGTAAGCCATGGTAACCCCATCAGCAACCACAGTTGGCTCGGCAGTGAAGTTTGCCGTCAGTGCGGCATTGGCAGTAGCGGTGAAGTTGTAGGTGGCTTCGGTGCTTACTTCGCCAGTTGCATCCGTCCAGTTTACGAAATTATAGCCGCTGTTTGCTGTGGCGATCAGAGTTACCTGTGCGCCCTCCTCGTATGTGCCGGCACCTGTCACGCTGCCGCCCTCAGCAGGATTAGCTGTTGCGGTGATGGTGTAGGTGTTGAGCTGTGTCGAGCCGCCTGTTTCATAATTGATGACGATGCTCTTAATACGTACTTGTGTGGTTGTTGTATTGGCATTGCCAAGCACAAATTTTGACGCACCGATATCGTAGGTCCCGTTGGTGCCATTAACAGCATTGCCATTTACTGTTACAGACACGTTGCTGTAACTAGCATCAGTGAATGTTATAGCGATGTTGTTGATTGTGGCCCCGGTGAGTGACTCTACAGTTATGGTATTGCCTTTGTAAATGCGGAAATCGCCAGCCTTGTTCAGGCCAGGATAATAGGAGTTGCTGCCTTTTGCACCGATAACTGACCATGCTGTGTTGTCGAGCCCTAAGGTAGTGGCATCGTTATTGCCAGTCATGTTAGCGGTGGTGGTACCAGAGTAAGCCATGGTAACCTCACCTGTAACCACTGTTGGCACAGCATCGAAATTAGCCGTCAGTGCAACGTCGGCAGTAGCGGTGAAGTTGTAGGTGGCTTCGGTGCTCACTTCGCCTGTAGCGTCCGTCCAGTTGACGAAATTATACCCGTTGTTTGCTGTGGCTGTCAGGGTAACCTGTGCGCCCTCCTCGTATGTGCCGGCACCTGTCACGTTGCCACCCTCAGCGGGATTGGCCGTTGCGGTGATCTCGTAGGTGGCTGGCTGAGAATAAACCTTAATGGTGCGGAGCATGGTGTCATAGCGATAGAGAGCGAATGTGGAATTTCCTGCCAGCACAGTATTGAATGTACCACTACCATAGTTGTTCCAACCGTTGTAGACGATATAGTCTTCGGCTGTACCGCCGTTCACCGTGAAGTTCATGTTGTTGCTGTTGCCGCTTACTTGTGTGTAAGGTGTGAGCAAACCATAGCCAAGGTAGACCTCAGGAACGCGCTGATAATAATTAGAGATGGTGATGCCATCCAAAACAGCTGAGTTGTCAGGACTACCTGCTGTAGAACTGGGATTCTTTAGCTTGTAGTAGGTTACGTCTGCAGGAATAGCTGCAGCACGGTTTGTCCAGTAGTCTCGAGGTGCACCAGTAGCTGTTTCCCATACAGTTGCGTCGAAGTCTGACGCAGTCAAGGCACCAAAGTCGATGGTCTTCTTCAACTTGTACTTGTTTGTCACTGTAAACGTGCTTGAGCTGGAGGTGTAACCTTCAGCAGATGCCGTTACGGTAAAACTTCCTGTGCCAGTAAACGTATAAGGAGAGGTCTGGTCGAAAGTGGCAGTTGGCGCACCTTCTAACATAGAGTTGTCTGAAGCAAAAGTAATTTGAGGATAGTAGTAACCGTCTGCTGCCTGAACCATGTCAGTAACGGTAAACACAGGTTCTGCAAGAGTCAGAGCGCCAGCAGTGACAACTTGTTCAGTTACTGCCGATGCTGTTATTCCATCCGTATGCAGAACATAAGCGTAATATTTTCCGCTTTCAGAATATGCTACCTGCTTTGTCAAGTCAGTTGTAGTCGAATAAGCATTACTGAAAATGGCAGGCGCTTCGTCTGCTGGAGCGGTTGTGTAATATATCTTTCCGCTACCCTCGGTGTTGGTAAGTGTATAAATGCGGTTCGCGCCATCAACCTTTTCAAACGTAAAGGTAGGGGCTGAAACGGTCAGATTGGACGTATAGTCGTAAATTTCAAGGTTGTCAAAAGCGATTCTTCCATAAGTACGACCTGTTAGGCCAAAGAAACCTGTAATAGTTGGCAAGGAAGAAACAGTAAGAGAACCTGTTTTAGTCGTTTCTGTTCCTTTTGAAATAGTATATGCAACAGATGTTTCACTAACAACTAATTTGTAGTGATACCATTCATCATTTAATGTAATGGAATTGCTTGTGTTTGTTAAATCGTTAATATACCATGTGGTTTCCAGAGCCCCTGTCGTATTTTGAGGCTGTGACAATGCGAAGATATAATCGCTGCCCGAATAAGTGGCATTATTTTTTAAATTTGGACCAGTGGTTGGAACAATGAATTGGGCCTCACTTCTGTCTTTTTGCCGTCCTCCAGCCATTCGCATGTCGAACTCAATGACATAGCCTTTAGTTGATAAATCTGCAGTTGTGTAGCCGTCTAGGTCATAGCCGAATGTAACAGATTTGTAACAGCTACGGTTCCCGTTACCAGACACGTCTACTTGAGAATAATTCCCATAAGTGGCATCTCCTGTTTTCAGAGATACAGTACCGTTTGGACTAGTCCAGTCAGAAGCGGTGGCGTTCTCATAATTCTGCGAATCGAGGATGCGCTTGTTGCCATCCGCCCACGCTCTGTTCCCGCTTCCCACTACGATGAGAGCCAGAAGCAATAGGTAATTAAGTAATCTTTGTTTCATAGGTTTATTGTTTTACGTTATTCTTTCTGCTGGCAAAAGTACAAACTTTCTTTTAAACTGCCAAATTTTACGCAACGAAATGTGGCGGGCGTTGCCAAATACTGCGGTTGATTGTCAATTATCAATAGTATGTTATACCCATTTTTCACCCTCACTTCCCACACTTCCTGCACCTTCAATAGTACGGTCGCGGCCCATGCTCGTCCTCTTGAAGGTGCAGGAAGTGCGGGAAGTGGCACTTGTTTTGCGGTTAGACAACTATACGCTTTTGCTAGGCTTGCTTGCTTCGGTTTAGCGAAGGACATGAGAGGTGAAAGGAAAAGTTGTCCCATGTTGTCATAGTTGTCTTTAATACAATTTTTTTTTATCCACCACCCCGTTGTCGTCTCAGGCCGTGGAACATTTCTCCGGGGCCGCCGCAGAGTGCTGGGAGGCCGCCGCAGACTTCTCCGGGGCCGCCGCAGAGTGCTGGGAGGCCGCCGCAGAAATGTTCCACGGCTTGGAACGATTCTATAAAAGTAGGCGGGGCGACCGTCTTCCGGTCACCCCGCCCTTGAGTATCTTCTTAGGATTTCCTAGGTTTTACTTAATCACGACCTTGAGCTTTCAGCTCGAGTTCGTTCTTGCGTCCCTACGGTAGCAAGCGGCATAGCCGAGCGTCCGTTCGGGAGTAAGAGCAGGGCTCTCACTCCTCTCACTTAATCACGACCTTTTTGCCGTTCTTGATGTAGAGTCCCGGCTTGAGAGTACCAGTGACCTTCTGACCGCGGAGGTTGTAGACAGCGCCGTCGTTGATGACATTGTTGGCGATGCCGTCAACCTTGTCGACGACGGTCGGAATCTGATGCTTGTAGATGCCTCGGATGTTAGCCACGAGCGGCTTCTGTGCACCCCAGAGTGTGAGCATGCAGATCTGCGGGAGTACGTCGTTCTGTACGGCACACTTCTGGTCGTCGGCGAAGACGTACTTGTACTCCGTAGCACCCTCTGCAACACCGACGTTGTCGGTACCGCCCTGTGCCCAGAATGCGACGCACCATCCGGCCTTGACAGGCTCGGCGAACTTGACGACGACGTAGTCGCAGTCTGCGACGTCGATGTCGTACATCTTGAATGCCACCTGGAGGTCACCTGTAGCGGTGTAGGTGTTGAAGTTCTCGCCTTCCTCGAATCCGGTGCGCTCGAAAGTGTCGAGGCTCTTGCCCTGATCCTGAGCGACCTCGATGAGCGTCGGGTCAAGTACGGGCTTGAGCGACGGGTTCTGGGTGAGTGTAGCCAGTACGTCAGAGGGCACCTCGATCTTGATGTTGTCGAAGACGAAGCGTGTAGCGGCCTTGTTCTTGGCGAGGTTGAATGCGATGGACTGCATCATGTTGTCAGCCTTGCTCATGTCGCCCGAAACACTGACCTCCTTCTCGTAGTGCTGCCACTCTGTGGTGAAGCTTCCGCTTCCGATGCAAGCGTTGTGGATGTAGTCACTGGGCTCTGCGTGAGCCTGCGTGTCGAAGTCACCGGCTTTGTCAGCCATGTAGTCGAAGGATACGCGGAACTTGGTTCCGGCAGGCAGTTTGTATGGCATGCGGATAAAGAACTGGCTGTCCCAATCCTGTGAGGGATTGTCGGCCGACTGCACCTTGATGGCGTAGCCACCGTCCTTGCCGAGACCCTTGACAGGCTCTGCGAGATACGGGCCGCCGACGCCCTGCTCAGTGACATAGAAGCACTTGTTGGCGATGTTCTCCTGGTCGAGCGTACCGTTGACGGCGATGTCAATCCAACTGTCGATAGGCTTCGGCTTCTGTACCCATACCCCGAAGTTGTCGAAGTAGTAGTTGTTGGCCTTTGCAAACTCGTTGAGGTTGAATGCGATGCTCTGCATTCCATCAGCTTCTGAAGCGACCTCGAAATCAGTTGCGAAGTGCTGCCACTCTTCAGTGAAGTTGACGTCGCCGATGCATGCCCAGTGCATGTAGGTGCTGGGAGCTCCGTGAGACTGAGTCGACGCCTTGGCGGCCTTGTCAGCCTTGTAGTCGAACTCTACGTGTACCTTTGTTCCAGCAGGGAGTGTCTCGTTGGTCTTGATCCAGAACTGAGTGTCCCAAGCCTGAGAGACCATGTTCTGAGCCTTGACGAGGATGCCTCGGCTGCCGTTCTTACCTGCACCAGGAGTTACCACAGCGAGAGAAGGATCGCTTGCGGGAGCCTCCTTGGCATAGTAGTTGGCAGTTTCGTCGCTTGCCAGATTACCATTGCTGATCATGCTCATCCAGCCAGCAGGAGCCACGAGCTCGGGATCCTCGGCCACACCAGCCTTCTCGAACTTCACGTTCTTGAACGAGAGCCAGTGAATGTTGTTTTCGGCAGCAACGTTGAACTTGATGTTCAGCACGCCGTCGGCACCAACCTTACCCTTGGCCGTAACTTCCTTCAAGAAGAAGCGGTCGGTCTGATTGCCATCGCAGACATTGACAGCCTCGCCGTCGTTAGCCTGGAAGGTGATACCGTAAGCAGAAGTCTCGTCGGCAGTCATCACACGTGCACGTGCCCAAGCAGTGACGGTGTAGTCGCCAGCAGCCAGACCGGTCATCGTAGCAGTGAGCGTCTTCTCGCCGAGCGGGCTACCCTCGCCTCCGAAGTATTCGAAGAACGGAACGCGGAAGTTGGTACCGTCGTTGTCGCCCTCAGTACTCCATGAGTTGATGTAGTAGGCAGCGTCGTTGAAGTCGGGATTCGTATCCCATGCAGACAGCAGGAAGTTGTCGACAGTGATCTGGGCGTGCCAGCCTGTGGTGACAGAAGGATCCTGCAGGTTGCCAGCCTCGGCCTTGGTCAGAGTACCGGCCTCGTACTTAGCAAGCCATGTGCCGTAGTAGTTGTCGTATGCATCCTGCGTGTAGACGTTGGTAGCATCGACGAGCTCCTTCATCTTCGGCAGTACGTTCTTAGCCGTCTTGCTGGCCTCTGCCTTGTCGATGGCAGCAGTCAGAGTAGCGATAGCAGCCTTGATGGCATCCTTGCCAGAGACGTTAGCAGTCTCGCTGAGAGCGTTGGTCAGACCAGTCTTCACGGCAGCAATCTCGATGTCTGCATCATTCTCGAGCTCAGAAGCCTTCTTGCGCAGCTGCTCAAGCTCCTTGGCCTCAGCACCACCAGAGATGTTGGCGATGTCGGCGTTCTCACCATAGTACATCAGCTGGAAGTTATCCCAGATACACCAAGTGTCGGTACGAGTACCCTTGACACCTATGGTCATCTTACCGTCGGTCACCTCAACGTAGAGCGGACCAACCTTGTAGTTGCCAGCAGCGAAGGATGCACTCAGTTTGTCCATGTTAGACTCGCGGTCAGCTCCCTCCATGTTGTTGAACGTAGCGGTGACTTCGTTAGCATAGACTACCGGGTAGTTAGCACCGTCGTACAAGTGAGCATAGTCGCTCAGTGCGGCCTGAGCCGTCAGGGCATAGACACCATTGGGCAGCTCAATCTCCTGGCTCAGCGTGAAGGCTGAACGCCAAGACTCGGCGCACTTGTTCTCGTTGGTACCACCGCAGAGGTTCTTGTTGCCTGCTTCCATTGTCCAGGCGTTGCCGTTACGGTTGTTACGTCCGAAGTTCGGGTTCAGAATCAGGAATGTAGCGTCCATCGGCTCGTCCTCGGTAGCAGCGGCGAGAGCCTCGGTTGTGGCAGGAACAATCTCCCACAGTGCGTTCTCATCGTCGGCAGCCAGACCGTTACGCAGTATGGCAGTGCCAACTGTGTAAGGTTTGTCATTCGGATCCTCTTCAGCACAACCGAAGTAATTGTCGCCATTGGCAACAGTGTAGAGCACCTTCTTCTGGGGTTCGGCAGCCTTCACAAGTTTCATTGATGTGATGGTAGCTGCAGTTGTACCACCCTGCCAGCCAGCAGGAATCTTGATGCTCTGCAGAGCCACGAAGTCGCACGGTGTACCTCCGTTGAGGAACATCAGGTCGCTAATCTTGATTGTCAGTTTTCCATCCTCTGGGATGGTCGGTTTGAGCTCGTAGATTGGACCTTCGTCAGTGACACGGTTGCACATCAGACGGAGCATGGCACCAGGAGTGCCCTCAATACGGAGTTCCTTGTAGTCCGTGATGTTAGCGTAGTCCTTGTAAGGAACAGCACCACTCAGGTTACCCCAAAGAACACCTCCAAGAGCGACTTCTTCATTGAGCTTCACACCACCATTAGCTGAACCGTTGTCAGTAGCTGTGCCACTGACCTCCGACCAGTTGTGATAGAGCGATGCGTTGAAATCAATAACTTCTTCGGTTGCTTCCCCTTCAACTTCTACCGGCGTGATGGTCAGAGCCGTCGGATTGCCATTGTCCATATAGAGACTGTTGCCGTCCTGGTTGAAGTAGTACTTGGTACCACCGTTGCTTACCTGCGACTCCATGGTGTATGTACCATCGGGCTGCTGAGTCAGAGTCTGGTACTCAGAGTAGTCGAGCAGCGAAGCACGAGTGCCCCAGTTGTTACCTGCACCCCAATAGAGGCCGCTGGCAACGTTCTTAAGCACGTACTTGCCGGTAGCAAGGAAGTTGCCGCCAATGTGGTTAGCCTCCTTGAAGTCGGCGATAGCCTGGCGCAGCTTAACGATCTCCTCCTCAAATTGAGGAACATTCAGACGGATGCTTGCCTGAGCAGTCTTACCAGCCTCGAGGGCAGCAGCGAGCTCTTCCCTGTTGTTCTGGAGAGTCTCGTCGGCCAGAAGTTCCTCAGCCTCGTCAATCAAGGCCTGCATAGCAACCTTATCCTTAGCATAGGTCTCCTTGGCATTGTTAGCGTTGTTCTCCTTGAACAGGTCGATAGCAGCCTGCAGACCCTTACCGTAACCAGCCTCAGCCTTCACGATCTCGTCATCGAGCAGGCCTACAGCCACAGCCTCGCGGTCAGAAGCCAGCTTCATGGCCTCGGCCAGCAGAGCCTCTTCAGCCTCGGTCAGACCGACACCCTCGCTGACACCCTCCTTAGAGGTAGGCCAGATGTAGAAGGTGCCTTCCTTGTCGATACCAACGATACCCTCGATGATGCCGATAACCTCAGGCATCTCATAGAACACGTTGAAGTGGTCCTCAAGACGGATGCTGTTCTTGCCGTCGGTGATGATGCGGAAGCCCTTGCTGTCCTTCTTGGCACGAACGTCAACGAACTTGACGAAGCGAGCCAGCGAAGTCTTCTTCAGAGCCTCGGCAATGCTGATGACAGTGGGCTCGGGAGTCACGGTCTCAGTCACCTTGAACGACTTGTAGTTGGTCTTGTCAGTGCGCAGCAGCTGCGGCATGTTGCTCTCAGCCACGTGGTTCTGACCGATGATATAGCCGTTAAGCTTCTGACCAACATAGTACTGGATGGCAGTCTTGAAGAAGACTGTAGCACCGCTGGCGTCCTCAACAAAGACGTTGTCGCCCTTGATGTAGTTCACCACAGCGTCCTTCAGCGTCAGTGTGTCGCCCTCTGCATTGTCGACGGGGATGAGCTTGAAGTTGGCGATGTTCTTCACCAGGTTCTGAGCATCGGCGTCGCTCGGTATGAACTTGAAGCCGAAGAGCTTCATGTTCGTCTCGTTTGCAAAGATGTAATAGGTCTTAGTGGCCTCAACGTTGAACGGACCAATCTCACCCTCGAAGTCAGCAGCAGTCTTCTCGTTGAAGATGCTCTCGCCGTCTTCGGTGACGATGATGGTCTTGCCCTTCTCAACACCTACAGTAGCGGTCAGGACACCATCCTTAGTAGGCTCAAATACATAGTAGGTTCCCTTTGTGGGCAGGTTCTTCTTCTCGGGATCGTAGGCATTGCCCTCGCCGTCGACGGGGAACTGGTTGATACCGTTGGTAACAGCACCGAACTTGTTCACCTTCGGATAAACCTCCTCGAATTCGTAGTTGGGGGTCTCGTCAGAGCCACCGAAGGTCATGATCATACCATCGATGCCCTCCATGTTACCACCTTGCTCGTAGCTGTCGCCAGCCTCGGGCTTAGCAGTGTCGTTGCGCGGATCGTTGCCAAGAGCGAAGATAACCCTCGTAATCTTACCATCGAGTTTCAGTGTGCCGTCGAGCAGGGCAGCAGCCTGAGCCTCGTTGAGCTCGGCGCTCGGAGTAATATTTACGTCGCCAGCTGTCAGAGCACCATCGCCCTCAATGTTGATGATGTCGCCCTTGCGGACGTCCTCGAAGTTGACCTTACCCAGTGTGGCGTTGTTACCTTCGCCCAGCCAGATGGTGGTCTCCTTATCCTTATCCTCAACATCGTACTTAGCGTTGAGCACGGTGACGAGCTGTGCGTTGACGCCGTTGACGGCAATCTTCAGACCGTGCTTGTTCACCTCCTCCTGGATGGCAGGAGTGATGGGCACCTCAACAACGTTGCTCTCAGCAGGAATCGTGAAGATGTTGCGGCCGTCGGCAGTTGTCACGATGACATTGTTCTCCTCTTCGGGCTCGGCAACCTCATTTCTTCTGGCTGCCTGCGGTATGATGGTCTGCACCTTCAGCACGTCGCCGGCTGTCAGGTTCTGCATACGGGCCATGACGTCAGACGTTGTCAGGTCGATAGGATTATCGTTGTCCTTGACCTCGCCCTCGTCAATGTTCTCAGCATTCCACAGCAGCGGAACGATAGCATCCTGAGACAGCGGAGCCAGCACACTGGCTTCAGCCTCAAGGAAGGTGATACCCGTGATGCTGTTCACGATGTCGCCATCGTTCAGCACGAGTTCCTCACCGGCAATACGCTTGTCGATGGCAACCTTAGCCTCGCCCTGCTTAGCAAAGATGCCGTCCTCGTCGTTCTGGATGGTAGCCACCTCGATGCTCACCAGCTTGTAAGCATGTGCGAGGTCGGCAGCCTCCTCGGCGGTCAGCTTGCTCACAGTGGGTTCAATCTGACTCTGAGCACTGATTTCGTTGCCAGAGTTGGTCTCGATAGCAAACGTGTGAGTTGCAGCGTCGAATGTACCATAGATCTTACCACCAATGGCGGTGCCGTAGGCTACGTTACCTTTCTTATTAACGCTACCTGTACCCTTCAGAAGAACGCCTACAATAAGAGCCTCTTTCTCTTGCTCTACTACCCTGCGAGCGCTCGGGAGTTCAATAGCGGCTTCCTTCTGTGCAACGATAGAGTCGTTACCAACATTCAGTACTTCTGCACCTTCAAATTCCAGGATGAAAGAATCCTCAGGAGCATTGCCACTTGCAATCATCGAAGCAAGTGTATTCACATCATAGGTCTCAATCTCCTTGACAAACTCCAGACGGAAGTTGTCTGCTTTGTACCAGTAGTAACCCTCTTGATTGAAGGAACCGTCATCGTTACCACCGATAGCACCGATAGTTGCTTTGCCGTCAGTAACAGCAAACTCTAAAGAGCACTCTGTAAATACGCCCTTGTTACCATTGCTTGTGAATGCCTTGCTGTGAGCGCCGTTACCAATCAGATAGAGAGTAGCGGCTGCAGCATCGTTGGCCATCAGAGCCTTCAGCTTATAAATGCCATTAGGCAGATTCTCAATGGTCTGGGTGATGGGATTACCTTTCCACCATGTGTTGAACACGTAGTCACCATCGCAACCTTCTGTAGTATAAGTGCCATTGCTGTTTGGCTTAACACCGGTGTCATCGCTGGATGTAACAGTCCAACCATGCAGACTGCCGGTCTCGAAGCTCGGGTTTACAATGGCGCCAGTGTAATTAGCACCCTCGCTCAACTGAGTACGGATGGCAGCCTGGAAGGCGGCGTCGATACCGGCTACGTCATTGTTGGCTACAGCTGCATTGGCATCAGCCTCAAACTGAGCCTTTGCCTCTTCTTCGGTAAGCTGGGCTTTCAAATCGGCGATGTAGTCAGCAACACTATTGACATAAGTCAGCTTGAAGTCGTCTACAGCAAACCAACGGCCTGTCATTTGACTCCTGTTCTTTACACCAACGGTGATGACTTCATTCTCCTTAACGATAAACGGATCTGATGTGTAACGGGATAATGATTCTTTATCGACAGTGACAGGGCCGAAACTTTCCTGCGTACCATTAGAAATATATACACCAACTTGACCCTCAGGGCCGAAAGATGCTCCTGCTTCTCCATTAGTAGAGTTCAGCATCTCTGCACTGATGGTATAAATACCGGCTGGTAGACCAGTAATGTCCTGATGGAAGTTGAAACCACCGCCAGAAGCACTGTTTGCCCAATATTCGTAAGCATTACGGCTGTCACCGGGCTTCATCTGAGCATTTTGCCAAGCGGTACCAGTCTTCTCAATAGTCCATCCGACTGCATTTCCTGGATCAAAACTCGGGTTTACGATACCTGGGGTGAAGTCTTTCCCGGGAGCAGCTTCTGTCTGAGTATTGTACAGAGTAGCAAACTCACGGTAAATCTCGTCTGCATTGTAGTCGTCAGGATATTGTCCATTTGCGTATTTGTCGTCAATGGAAGAGGTGTTGAGACCAGCATTGTTGTAAATAATGCTTTTAGAGATGTCAATACGATCCTTGATTAGCTCGTATGTAGCGATGCTTGTCTTAGCAGCATCAACAGCAATACTCAAAGCATCGTAGGTGTCGAAGTTTACATCTGCCTTAGCAGCGCTATATGCATTTGCTAAGTTCTGCTTCGTTGTTGCATTCATGGGTTTTGTCGCATCCACTTCAGCGTATTTTGCTTCTATCATGGAAGCATTAGGAGGTGTCAGTGAAACAAGTGTTAACTTGATATAGTCAACCCCAAACCATCTGGCATGCATGGCGCTATTATTTTTTACACCAACACGCAAAGTTCCATTGGTTACCTCGATTTCGTCAGTGGTATAATCTGTACGGCCGTCTTCTCTTGTGTCTGTCGTAATTCCCTTAAAGACGTTGTTATTACCGCTACTTCCATAAACACCTACTGCGCCATCGACTGAAGCGTCTCCTTCCCCGTCTTTAGAATGCCACATATTAGCAGTGATTGTGTATTTGCCGTTAGGAAGGTTCTCTACGGTTTGATAGAAATCAAAATTAGCAGCCGACTTATTCCAACTCCAGAATTCGCCACCAATACTACCGATTGGCTTTGCATCTCCCTGCTGGTGTATTGTTGTCCAACCTGGGAATGCATTTTGAGCCAAATTTCGGAATTCTGGATTTTGAACAAAACTAGTAATGTCGACAGGGAACTCTGCATTTTGCAGTTTGCTAAGTTTTAGATGGCTTACAAAAAGAGCTGGGGTGTTCATGTGTCCGATGTTGTTGTCACCTGTACCCCATCCTAAGCTGACCGTGAATTTTGATGCTTCACTTAACTTAAACACAATATAGTGTTTAGTCCAGTTGCTTTTGCCTTTCATCCACTCTGAGCTTTCATCTTTAAAGGTGGTATCACCGACCTTTACAAAAAACCGGCTCTCATAGTTGGCATTAGCTGTACCTTCGTTTGTGTTTTCCACATCGTACGAAAGGGCATAGGTGCCAGCAGGGAGAGCCTCTTTGGAGGTCTGAGTGTAGGAGGCGTAGTTACCTGACCAACGACACTCAAAACCAGCACAGCTCTCTGAATTGAGATGAGTCGCATCTACTGTTGCAGCGGGGAATTCCGATCTTACTTGGTATGAGCCAATTTTGCCGACTCCGAAGTCTTTGAAGCTATTAGAAGTTACAGCAGTCCATCCGTTAGCCGAAGCAAAGTCTGCATTATTCAGATACGTTGCTGTTAGGTCGGTTTGTGCCGATGCTCCAATGCCCATCACCAATGCAACTACCAATAGAAGCAGTTTTAATAGGTTTCTTTTCATTGAATGTGTAATGTTAGTAATAAATAGTTGCGCCGCAGGTCCGTCTGCGCAGTCATTTAGGTTTTTTAGGTTTCGGTTAGTGCGGGCTGCGGACCGCTTTAACGCCTCCCAGTCTTAGTGGTGAGGCCAGCCCGGCACTGTGCTTGTTAGCTCTTTTCTGTCTCTTGGTGCTTTAATTCGTTCTTTTTTTAATTGTTAATACATATGTTGTTTGACTGTTTTGTTATGCGTTGTCTTATAGGTTCTTAGACGCCACCAATGTGCACCAATGATCCCCTTTTTGGGGATCGGAGGCGCACAATGCGGGACAAATGTACGCAAAAAGTGGGAATATGACAACATATTCCCACTTTATTTAGCGTTTATTAACTCTTTACTTAATCACGACCTTGCGTCCGTTCTTGATGTAGAGTCCGGGTCTGAGAGTACCAGTGACCTTCTGGCCGCGGAGGTTGTAGACCTTTCCGTCTTCGTAGAGTCGCAGGTTGTCGATGCCGTCGACAGTCACCTTCTCGAACTTCACGTTCTTGAATGCAAGCCATGAGATGTTGTTGTCGGCTGCAACATTGAACTTGATGTTTAGAACGCCGTCCTTACCTACGGTTCCGCTGGCCGAAGCATTCTTCAGATAGAACTGCTGGCGGTCGGGGTGATTTACCTGTGCACCGTCGCAGACGTCGACAGCCTCGCCGTCGTTAGCCTGCAAGGTGATGCCGTAGGCAGGAGATGTGTAACCGTTCTTGGCACGTACACGTACCCAGGCGCTGATGTTGTATTGTCCCTCAGGAATATTGTTCATCGTTGCCGTCATGGTGCGCTCGCCGAGCGAATTGTCGTCGCCAGTCCAGTACTCGAAGAACGGAACGCGGAAGTTGGTACCATCGTTGTCGCCTTCAACACTCCAAGAGTTGATGTAGTAGGGTGCATCCTGGAAGTCGGGGTTGGTATCCCATGCTGAGAGTAGGAAGTTGTCGCAGGTAATCTGTGCATGCCAGCCAGTGACAATCGAGGGATCCTGCAGGGCTGCGGCCTCAATGGTGGTCAGGGTGCCATCCTCGTACTTGGCAATCCACTGTCCGTAGTACTCGTTGTAGGCCTCCTCGGTATAGACGTTGGTCGACTCGACCAGCTCCTTCATGGCATCGAGCTTAATCTTGGCCTGAGCCAGCATCTCCTGCTTCTGGCGCTCCAGCTCTTCCTTATCATTTTCTGCATCAGCAGCCTTGGCCTCTTCGATGTCGGCATTAGCACCGTAGTAGAAGAGTTCGAAGTTGTCCCAGATACACCAGAGTTCAGTGTTGGCTTCATTCTTTGCACCGATGGTCAGTTCGCCATCCTCAGCCACCTGAACATAGATGCGGTCGGTCGTGTAGGCACCGCTGGCGAAGGATACGGAAGCGTCGTTCATGGAGTTCTCACTGCCAGTCTTCGGCAGGAAGGTCTGCTTCTCGTCGTTGGCATAGAAGTAGGGCAGGTTCTCTTCATCGCTGCCGTCCTGGCGGTAGAAGCCCTGAGCACGGAGTGAGTAGAGTCCCTTCGGAGCATTGCTCAGTTTCTGGCTCAGTGTGAACAGCGAGTGGAACGACTCGGCGCAGTTGTTGACGTTGTTGCCGCCTGAGAGGTTCTTGTTGGAAGCCTCAATGGTCCAAGCACCAACGTTGCGGTTGTTGCGGCCGAAGTTCGGGTCGAGAATCAGGAATGTGGCATCCATCGGGTCGGTAGCAGTGGCTGCTGCAAGACCTTCGATGGCCTCCTCCTCGGAAGCGATGATCCAGACGGCGTTCTCGCTGTCGGCACTGAGGTTCTTGCCCAGTACAGTCGACTGTCCGTCCCATCCGTAGTAGTTGTCACCATTGGCAATGGTGTAGCCATAGACGGGTTTCGTCTCTGCCTCATCCGAGTAGCCGATAATTCCCAGACGCTTGATGGTCAGATTGACGGGACTGCCGTTGTCCATGTAGTCGCCATTGAAGAAGTAGGCGGTACCACCGTTGCTGACCTGTGTCTCCATCTGGTATGTGCCGTCTTCCTGCTTGTGCAGTGTTACGTACTCAGGATGCTTCACCAGTGAGGCACGTGTGCCCCAGTCGTTGCCGGCACCCCAGCTCAACTCAGAAGCAAAATTCGCCAGGAAGTACTTGCCATCGGGAGCCACAAACTCAGGATCTATTTCGGGAGTGGGGTCAGCCACCTCACGGGTAATCTCCAGTTTCGTGATGAACAGGTTGGTGCCAGTCTGTCCGCGAGTCAGCGTGATGGTCTTGCAACCAGCTGCTTCGGCAGGAACGACGACAGTGGTGGTGGTGATGGCACCGCCGAAGTCGGCGTGTATGTTTGCCTCGTCGCTGTAGACGGGCGACTCAGCCGTGGTGCCGTTCTCGAAGACGATATATGCGCTTGACTTGGCCGAACTGTTCTTCGTAATGTATGCTGTAATGGCAATAACGTCGTTCTCCTTGAGCGGATTGTCGAGGGTGACGACCATGTGTCCTGCGTTGGCAGATGCGGCCTCGTCGTTGAGGTTGGCCTTCTTGCCGTTCAGGCAGATGGTGTAGTAGTCGCCGTTCTTGTAGTTCAGACGGTCGCCGTCGCCGTTGACGTATGCAATCTTACCGCCCGTCTCAATAGGTGTGCCCTCGGGCGACTCCCATGAGTAGACAAGGGGCAGCTCCTTCTCGGCCACCTGGCCGTCCTGGCTCTGGATGTAGATCAGGTCGATGCCGCAGCTGCCGCTACCGGCCTTGGTGATGGTGATGGTAGCCGTCTCGGTGAGTGTGAACTCCTGTGTGGCTACGTGGGTGTTGTTGGTCGTGTTGTGCAGGTTGGCCACCTCTGTGTCGCCGGCCATGAACTGCCAATAGCTGTCGGGGTTCTTGGCTGCATCGAAGAGGACGCCGGTCAGTGTGTAGGTACCAGCGGTCAGCGTGACCAGCTCGACGTCGCCCTCGGCTGCATAGCCGGAACCGGCGTTTGAGCTGCGAATGAAGGTGTTGTTGCTGGTACAGGGGGTCATGCCCTCGATGTCCTCGCCCTCGGTCAAGAAGATGACGTTGGTCTTGTCGGTAGCTGTGTAAGCCAGCTGCTCCACCTGGTTGTCGCTGTTCAGCTTGAAGCTGTAGTTATATTCTTTGCTGGTGGCTCCCTTCTCGTAGAGCGTGCCGTCGACGACGTTGTAGCGGCGGTAGGGCACCTTGATGGTAGTGCCAGGGACGTCTGTTCCCTTGGTCTCGCGCACCACCTGACCGGCGGCTACCTCCTGGACGGTGTAGGCCAGGTCGTTGGTGACAGCGGCAAACTTAACGGTGATGACGGTAGAGCCGTCCTTGTTGATGGTCTTACCCTCGGCGTCATCGCTGTCGTAGAGGTAGGCTACGCCGTTGATGTTAATCTGTTCCTTGTCGGTCTCGCTGATGGTGGCAGCCGTGCCGGCGAGACCCTGATGGGTGGTGGCTTCCTTCAGCTCGTTGCCGTCGGCATCGACATACTTCACGGTGTAGTCGGCTACAGTGACCTCGATGCTGGGTTTATATATCTCGATGGATGAGATATAACCCTTGCTCTTGTTACCGCAGAATCCGATGTTTCCGTCGCCGACCATGGTGCAGATGTACTGCTTGCCGTCCTGACTGAACTCGTAGATGAATGGACCGTCGGGATCGCCATTAGCGTTGTAGAGCGACATGATGTCAGTGGCAGCGCCTGTGCAGTTGAAGACAACGCGGTAGCCGGTGGTCAGACCAAGGACGGCAGCCGAACGTCCTGCATTGTAGCTCCACAGACCTCCCTGGTCGGGACGTATCCACCAACCCTTGCCACTGCCGTTGCTGACGGCCTGGAAGGCGATGCTGCCGGCAATCTCCTCGGGTGCGGTGGCAGCGAAGATGTCCTGTTGCTTCTTGTTGCCAGTGTCGTAAGCCGTGCCGGCCTTCTCGCTGGCAAGTACGATGGTTGGGTCGGCAGCATAGGTGGCGCTGGTGAAGTCGAGTGTCTTCTCGAGCTCGTAGGTCAGCTCGGGCTCTTCCTCTGCAGCACCCTTCGTGTAGTGGTAGTTCAGACCGTAGAAGCCGAGCTTCGAGCCAGTGCAGTATACGTTGTAAGTGCTGCCGCCCTTGACATCGAAGCTGTAGGTGCCATAGTACTTGGGATCGGCCTTGATGCCGTTATAGTCGGCAAGGGCTGTGCCGTCTTCCTCAACGAAGAACGACTTGTTGGCGTTCAGTACCACTGCTACAGTCATTGTGCCGTCGTACTTGGGACTGATAATATAGGTGGTTCCGCTGGTAGCGGTGCCATTCTCACCGTTGCCCTCAGTGAATGCTGTGAAACCCTCGATGCGGCCCTCGTCCTTCTTGGCAGCCTTAAAGTCGGCTCCGCCTGCGAAACCGAAGGTCAGTGTTACGACCTCCTCGCTGTCCTCGTCGCTGACGGTGACAGCTTCACCGGCCGTGTGGGTCTCACCCTCGGCGATGGCGTAGGTCACGTCGCACTCCTTAACGGTGGGCTGGTCGGGCTGATCAGGCTGGTCGGGATTGTCGGGGTTGTCGGGGTTGTCCGGTGTCTCCGGCTCAACAACCTTCTTCACGACGCCCTCCTTCGAAGTGGGCCACAGGTAGAAGGTGCCTTCGGCGTCGATACCGATGAGACCCTCGATGCTCTCCAGCGTGTCGGGCAACTCGTAGAACACGTTGAGGCGGTCCTCAATGCGGACGCTGTTGCCGAGTGAGTCGGCCAGGATGCGGAAACCGCGTTTGTCCTTCGTGCTGATGACGTCGGTCAGCTTCACGAAGCGCGCGATGTTCTCCTTCAGCTGGGTCTCGGCCACGGTGATGGTGTCGGCTGTTGCCGAGTCCTTGACGGCCTTGAACGTCTTGTAGCTGGTCTTGGCTGCGCGCTGCAGCTGCGGCATGTTCTTTTCGGCGGTCGAGATACCGGCAATGGTACCGTTGAGCTTCTGGTCCTTATAGAACTGGATGTTGGTCTTGTAGAAGACGGTGGCACCCGAGGCGTCCTCGACGAACACGTTGTCGCCCTTGATGTAGGTCACCATGGCGTCGTTCAGCATCAGCGTGGCCTCGGCGGGAACCATGCCGTCGTAGAGAGCCTTGAAGGTGGCGATGTTACGGGCCACGTCGCCGTTGCTCGTGCCGTCGTCGGCGAAGCTGAAGCCGCGCAGGTTCAGCGTGGGAGCTGTGGTAGAGAGCAGGTAGGTCTTGCCGGCCTTGACGGGAATCTCAATGAACTCGCCGTCCATGGTGATGCCGTTGAAGTCCTTCATCGGCTCGCCGTCTTCGGCAACCGTGACGGGCTGCTTCTGCTTCTTCTCCAAGTAGACGGTCAGCATGCCGCTACGGGTGGCGTCGAACTGGAAGTTATTGCCCTCAACCTTCGAGTTGAACTGCTTCTCGCCGATGGTCTTCTGCTCGGCGGTGATGGGCATGTCCTCGGTGGCAGTCATGATGACACCCGTCACCTTGCGCTGGTCGCCCTTCAGCATCTTGTCGCCCTCGGTTTGCTTGTCAGCGATATAGTCGGTGACCAGGTCCTTATACTCCTTGAAGTCGCTTGGAATGATATAGTAAACTATCTTGCCCGTTGCAGTTTGTGTCATAGCGCGCACCGCGGAGCGTGAGCGCTCCAATCCGCTCTCAACTTCTCCCATGACGAAGCCCTCGACATATTCCAGCTGTTCGGGGAAGTTAATTGTCTCGCCGGTGAAGATGTTGTAGGGCTCGAGATAAATCATGCTGCTGCCGGTGTGGAGCTCTTTGATGCCTTCAATGTCAGAGTCGGTTGTCGTTGAGCGGCCTACGCGTACCTTAGTAAATACGCGCGAAAGATTCTGCAAATCTTTCACGTCGGCATACTCAGTCGGCGTAATCTCCTCTTCCTCAATCGAGGTGATGCCGTCCATCGATGTCAGATCCATGTCTTCCATCAGGGAAACGGGCTGGCTGTCATACTTGAAGTTTCTGGCACTGATGGAGCCATTCACTTTCTGCCCCTTCTCCAGATGTACTTTTGTGCTGTTGAAGAGAATCGCTCCGGTGGCATCCTCAAGAATCATCTGGTAGGAGTTGCTATAAGTGCGGGCAGGGGCTGCAAGGCGTGACTTGAGACCTTTAATATAACTATATGTCACGTAGGCATCCGTCAGCACCAGCTCGGCTTCCTCCTCGTTGGCTAACTGCTTGAATTCGGCAATCGAGTTCACCTTCTTCAGCGACTGGTCTTCGCCCCATACGACATCGGACTCCTTGGTGGGAACGATAACGTAGAGACCGCTGCGATCGCCTTTCAGCAGAATGCCCGACAGACTCTCAATCTTTTTGATGCTATTGGCGGCGACATAGAATTCGAAGCCTTCTGATGACTGTCCGTCAAACCATCCGTTGTAGAACAAGGAAGAACCGGCTGCCTGGAAACGCTGGCCGCTTTTGTTCACGATAAGCAGGTCCATACCGTTGGCTGCGGTCGATTCTACGCCATTATACTTGTTGCTCAGCGTCACGCCTGTCAGCGTCACGTAGCGCATCAGGTTGGCGTCGCTGCCCAGTGTGGCAGCGCTGTTGTCCATATTCGTCGCCGTAGCGGTGCCGGCGGTTTTCGTCACGCCGCCCATCGTCGTCGAGGCATCTTCAGAGGCACCGTCATAGGTCTGCTCACCCAGAGTCTCACGCTGCAGGACGATGCTGCCGTTCAGCTTGTCGCCTACGGCCAGTCCCATTGTGACGTCCTTCACGGCAATAGCCCCTGTGGCATCCTCAAGGAAAGCAATCTTATAGCCGTTCGTCGTGGCGTCGATAGCGGTGACGGTAGCGTTGGTAAGGATGAGTTTGGCAGTGGTACCGGCCGTCATCGCCTTGAATTCGGCAATGTTACGGGCCAGATTTATCTCCTCTCCGTAGATCGTGATGGAGAAAAGAGCCTGACCGCCTTGGGGCGTAATGGTGAACGACCCTCCCTCCTGCTCAAGAACGAAGGTCTCTATCTTCTCGCCTCCTTCATTTTTGGACGGGAAGATGACGGTGCCAGGATTATCATTAAACAGGACGGTAATGTTGTCTGCGGAGTTAGAGCGACCGGCTACAACCACTTTGGTGACAGCAATGTCATCGGGAACGGTAAAGGTGTATGTCATGCCATTACTGTACTTGATGTAGTTCCCGCTACCCTGGTCTGCCTTTTTGGTGGTTCCTGCTGTTACGATGAAGTCCTTGCCAAAGGAGGTGAACTTCCAGGGTGTTTCCATGCTAACCGTTTCTACCGTTGTGGCATTTAAGACGTATGTTGTCTCTTCGTTGATGGTGACAGAGAAACAGCACTGTTTGACTGCGGGAGTGAACGTAATCGTTCCGCCAGTCTGAGGAGTTGACAGCTTGAATTTCTGTTTCTTGATGCTCTGGTCTTTACCGAAGATGACCTTGGCTGTCTCTGCGGTGTATGTCGTGCCGTTGAATTCTGAGATATATGCGTCGGCGTCAGTGTAGTTGTTGAAACCTGTAAAGGTGACGCTCTTGACGATGACGTTGCTTGGAATGTTGATGGTGTACTGGGTGTTAGCCGAATACTTGACGTAATTACTTCCTGATGCAACACCGTATCCTTTGTTGTTGGTATTGGTAATCGTGAAATTCTTGCTCTGAGAGACAAACGTATATGTTGTACCGTCAGCGGCAGTCTTGGTGCTGTTGTCGAGAACCAGGTTGCTCAGTGCCTTAGGTGTAGAGTTGGTCACTGTTAATGTGAATTCTGCCGATGACTCTTGGTATGTGTCATTGCCGGCAAACTTAGCTGTAATCTTTGCTGTACCTTCGCTAATCAGAGTTACCAGACCTGTATTATTGACGGTTGCCACGCTCGTCTTGTCGCTCGAATACGTTATAGCAAGTCCATTAGGGTTGGTAGTAGGAGTCGGCAACTGGAAGGTTGCGCTTGTGGCCATGTCCACCGTTGCAGATGTCGTCTCACCGAAAGAGACGGAAGATTCCTGCTTGTCGTTAGCAGGGCGGGTAACCGTGAATGTGGCGAAAGCAGAAATACCATCTTTGAATACGTATAAGTTTGTTGCGCCAATAAGCGCGTCATTAGCAGTTAGGGTATATGGGAATGTCGTCGATGATTTTGGCTTTGATGAACTCTTGCTCAAAAACATATTCCCGTTTGCTCCAATACTAATGATGTCGCCAGCTGCAAGTGCCGTTGTAAGTGTTGCGTGGAAATAACTGCCTCCTGAACCAGCCAAATTGATAGACCCTGAACACATTACATGATTTTTGGAACTGTGACCATTATAGACCTCAGCAGAACCTCCTGTGAATGTTGCGATGACGTTAGCTTTGGTCTTGGAAGTCACAGCGTCAGTGGGACCTGTGACGTCAGTCATGGAAAAGATGACTTGGTCATCGGCCCACAATTTCCCCCCTCCCGTGAGCAATAGCACACTGAGGAGTAATGTCCTTAATAGGTACTTTTTCTTCATAAGTTTATTGTTTTAGTTTGTTGTTTTATTTCGATTAGTTAGTCAATTTGGGCGCAAAGTTACGGATAATTATCGAAACGGCCAAATGTTTTCTTGGAATTTCGCAAAACTCCATGGCTTTTTCCCCAATGATGAGTAGTTACGCTTAAATCTCACCCCGCTATATCGCGCGCGCATATAATCTATAAGGTGTAAAATGACTCGCGCTTGATGTATGATAAGAAGCAACAAAAAAGGGTGCACGCACAAGAAAAAAGTTGCGAAAAAGTTTGGTGGGTTTGAAAAAAGTGCGTACCTTTGCACCCGCTTTCGAGGTTACGGCCTCTGAGAGTGACGAAAGAAAGCGATCTTTGAAAGATTTCCATAGACAGAGAAGTAGTACAAGAAGCGAGAGCATAATTGCTCTTGGGTAAAAGAACAAACCGTCAATACTTGGATAGAGTATGATGAAGGATAGTCGTTCTGGGACAGAGATGATGATTATTTTACAAGGTTTCTAGGAGCGAATGCAGAGCCAAGCTTGCTTGAGCTTTGCTGAGTGACGACGAAGACTCGTAGAAAATATCGAAGACATTTTTTACAATGAAGAGTTTGATCCTGGCTCAGGATGAACGCTAGCTACAGGCT
>CAMVPA010000004.1 GCA_947169245.1 uncultured Prevotellaceae bacterium | reverse complement strand
ATTAAATCCTTGGGGCTCTTTTTCGTCAATCCCGCTGACATCCCTAAGGATTCATGTGCCATTAAGGGTGTTGCATATTTTAGGACTCCAGTCGCACCTGTAGGTCACACCCTTGGTCGCACTTAAGGACTGCGCAGCCCGCCTTAGCCTCCTTGACCGACACGGATAAAGGAAGAAAAAACGTATAATCGTAGCATTATTCGGAAAATTATCGTATCTTTGCACCCGAAAGTTAGGGAAAGTGTAGAAAACTTACACAAAATCCAACTTTCGGATGTAAGACATGAGAATAGAAAGAGACATTATCAATCAGTTTAAGGCATGGAAAGAGGCTCCCAATAGAAAGCCTATCCTACTGAAAGGTGCCCGTCAGATAGGCAAGACGTGGGCGATGGAGACATTCGGCAAAGAGTGTTTCAAATATTATGTCAAGTTTGATTTCGACCGACATCCCGAATTGAAGTCGGTGTTTCAGGTGTCCAAGGACCCTCAGCGACTCATCAAAGAATTGACGCTCTACTGCGACCAGCCGATTGTAGCAGGCGAGACATTAATAATCTTCGACGAGATACAAGAGTGCGAAGAAGCGCTGAACAGTCTGAAATACTTTCGCGAAGAAGCACCTCAGTATCATATCATTGCCGCAGGCTCGCTATTGGGGGTAGCAGTCAAGAAGCGCAAGATGACGGTGCCTGTAGGAAATGTGAAGATCATCAACATGTTCCCCGTCACCTTCCGTGAATTCCTTCGTGCCAGCGATGTGCGCACATACGAATATATAGAATCTTTGGATGAAATCCGTCATCTGCCCGAAATCATCATGAATAAGTTGCGCACGGAGTACCGACGCTATCAGGTGTCTGGGGGTATGCCGGAAGCCATTGTGGCACTGCTTGAAGACAGAGGTGTTGGTGAGGTGGAATCTGCACTTCAGGGCATTCTCGACCTCTACGAACTGGACTTTGCCAAATATGCCGAGCCTCGCGAAATTCCCCGTATTCATGCCATCTGGCACTCATTGCCAGCCCAGTTGTCGAAGGAGAATCGTAAGTTTATATATAGGGTCATCAAGAGTGGTGCTCGCTCGAAGGACTATGAAGATGCCCTGATGTGGTTAGAGGATGCCGGAATGATCTATCGTATCTTCAGTATCAGTAAGCCTGGCATGCCATTGTCTGCATACGAGGAAACGAATGCCTTTAAGGTTTATGCCTGTGACTGTGGCCTGCTCCGCCGTCTGGCTCATCTGCCTGCAACCGTTGTCACAGACCCCATCGCCAACTATACGGAGATCAAGGGGGCCATGGCCGAAAATGCCGTTCTGCAGTCCATCATGCCTTTTATGGATGACCAGAAGCCATATTATTGGACATCACCAGGAACAGCGGAAGTGGAGTTCGTCATACAGTGGGATGATGAGATTATCCCCGTGGAGGTCAAGGCCGAAGAGAATATCAGTGGTAATAGCCTCTCTGTCTATTTCAAGGCATACAGTCCCCGTTATCGCATGCGTTTCTCTATGTTGAACCTCCAAGCCAATAGTGGTCTCCTAAGCAGTCCAGCCCCATTGGCAGGATGGCTGAATAAATGGATGACACTCATAAAGAAATGAACACAAAAGGGATGGTTGACTTTCCCCTTCGGGCCGTCGAGCTAAACCTTCTTGCGTCCCTCCGGTAGCGGCAGAGCCGAGCGCTTTTTGTGTAAAAAATAGGAGTTCACTGTGATGTGGACTTCTTATTTGTGCGCTCACAGGGGGGCTGTGAGTTTTTTACGAATAGCCGAAAAGTACCCACACGTCCCACACCCGACACTTAAGTCGCTGATTATCAGTATGCATTTTAGGACTCCAGTCGCACCTGTAGGTCACACCCTTGGTCGCACTTAAGGACTGCGCAGCCCGTCTTAGCCTCCTTGACCGACACCACATTTTCGTCCCAGGCCGTGGGACAAATCTACGGCGGCCCCTGAGAGTTCTGCGGGGCCCCTGGGAGTTCTGCGGCGGCCCCTGGGAGTTCTGCGGCGGCCCCTGGGAGTTCTGCGGCGGCCCCGCAGCACGCAATTCTCGGGAGAATTCAACGGTATTGTACAAAAATATTAGGTGTGGGAGGTGTGGGACGTGTGGGTACTTTTCTGTTTCTATAGTAAGACAATAAGCGAAAGCTGTGGAGCCTTGAGCGAAATTAGTCAGCTGACAATAATTTTAGTTTTTATGCGTTATATTAAGGTATGCAGTGGACAGACCGTATTCGTCAGGTGAAAATCCTGTTGGTGGTGGCTGCCGCGGTGATAGCCGTGGCATCGCTGCTGATATCGCACTTCCTGGTGCGCGACCTCTCGAAGGAGGAGCGCAACCGCATGGAGGTGTGGGCACAGGCACTGCATGCCCTGAACAATGCCGACGAGACGACGGACGTGGCCCTGATACTCGATGTGATGAAGGGTAACAACACCATCCCTGTCATCGTGGTGAACAGTGAAGGCGGCATCGACGACTACCGTAACATCAGCGACACACTCCATCTGGCCGACTATGCCCGGAGGATGCAGCAGTCGGGCGACACCATCCGCGTGGACTCCCAGATTGTGTGCTACGACGAGTCGATCATGCTGAAACGCCTGCAGGCATGGCCCTACGTGCAGCTGGGCATTGTGATGATCTTCGTCGTTGTGGCCATCTTCGCACTGCTGTCGTCGAAGAAGGCCGAGCAGAACAAGGTGTGGGTAGGCCTGTCAAAGGAGACGGCCCACCAGTTGGGTACGCCCATCTCCAGCCTCATGGCATGGGTGGAGATACTGAAGGAGAACTACCCGCAGGACGAGCTGATACCCGAGATGGACAAGGACGTGAAGCGTCTGGAGCTGATAGCCGAGCGTTTCTCGAAGATCGGCTCGCTGCCGGAACCTGTGACGTCGTCGATGAACGATGTGCTGGAGCATGTCATCGACTATATGGACCGCCGGACGTCGAAGAAGGTGGAGATACTGCGTCACTTCCCCGACCACGACGTGCAGGTGAAGATGAACGCCTCGCTCTTCGAATGGGTCATCGAGAACCTCTGCAAGAACGCCGTCGACGCCATGGAAGGGTTGGGACGTATTGACCTGACGCTGTTTGACTCTGGCGAGCAGGTGGCCATCGAGGTGGCCGACAACGGCAAGGGCATCCGCAAGAAAGATGTGGGCAGCGTCTTTACCCCCGGTTTCACCACGAAGAAGCGTGGGTGGGGGCTTGGCCTGTCGCTGGCCCGCCGCATTGTGGAGGAGTATCACCATGGCCGCATCTACGTCAAATCGTCCGAGGTCGGTAAGGGCACAACGTTCCGCATCGAGTTGAAAAAGTAAAAAAACAGGGGAAATATTTGGCTATTTCCTCAAATCTTCGTACCTTTGCAGCCCAAAAGTGTGTATATGAGTAGTTTAGAGCAGTTTAAGATAGACCTGAAAGGGCTGACGGATGAGCTGACAAAGCTGGAGTTCGACCTCGACAAGGACTACTTCGACGCTCTTGACGAGACGGACGTGCAGAGCGGAGTATTGCATGTGTCGGTGTCTATACGCAAGGCATCCGGCTTTTTTGAACTCCAGTTCCACACCGTCGGTATCGTAGACATACCGTGCGACCGTTGTCTCGACCTGATGGAGCAGCCCATAGAGACTGACAACCGTCTGGTCGTAAAACTGGGTTGCACAGCCCGTGAGGAAGATGATACCGTGATAATTGACGAGGACGAAGGAATACTCGACATGTCGTGGTTCATCTATGAGTTTATTGCGTTGGCCATACCCATCCAGCATGTGCATGCACCTGGTAAGTGTAACCCTGCTATGACGCAAGTTCTGGAAGAACTGTCAGCCGACCGAAGCGGTGATGAGGAGTCCAGCCCCGCAACAGACCCCCGATGGGATGCATTATTAAAATTAAAACATTAAATTAATAGAATTATGGCACATCCTAAAAGAAGACAGTCAAGCACTCGTCAGGCCAAGCGTCGTACTCACGACAAGGCTGTAGCACCTACACTCGCAGTATGCCCTAACTGTGGCGCTTACTATGTTTACCACACCGTATGCCCTACCTGTGGTTACTACCGTGGTAAGGTTGCTATCAAGAAGGAAGACGAAGTAGCTGAATAAGAATGGGTAAGATAAGCGCGATAATCACCGGCGTCGGTGGCTATGTGCCTGACTATGTCCTCACGAACGAGGAACTGTCGCGCATGGTAGACACCAACGACGAGTGGATTATGACGCGAGTAGGCATCAAGGAGCGCCGCATCCTCACCGAGGAAGGTCTCGGCACCAGCTACATGGCCCGCAAGGCCGCCAAGCAGCTGCTGCAGAAGACGGGCGTAGACCCCGACACCATTGATGCCCTCATCGTCACCACCTCAACCGCTGATTACAAATTCCCCTCCACAGCCAGCATCGTGCTGGGTAAGCTCGGGCTGAAGAACGCCTATGCGTTCGACTTCTGGGCTGCTTGTTGTGGATTCCTCTATTCGCTCGATCAGGCTGCGATGATGATTGAGAGCGGTCGTATGAAGAAGATTATCGTCATCGGCGCCGACAAGATGTCGTCGATAGTTGACTACAAAGACCGTCAGACCTGTCCGCTCTTCGGCGACGGTGCCGCCGCCGTGCTGGTGGAGGCCTCTGAAGAGGAAGGATACGGCTGTCGCGACAGCTACTTCCGCTGCGACGGCAAGGGTCTGCCCTTCCTGCACATGAAGGCAGGTGGTTCTGTCTGTCCGCCGAGTCACTTCACTGTCGACCACCGTCTGCACTACCTCTATCAGGAGGGTCGCACGGTGTTCCGCTATGCAGTGACCAACATGAGCGACGACTGCGCCCTCATCGCTGAGCGCAACGGTCTGGACAAGGACAGCATCCAGTGGGTCATCCCCCATCAGGCCAACATGCGCATCATCGAGGCCGTGGCCAAGCGCTTGGATGTCTCAATGGATCAGGTGATTGTCAACATCGAGCATTTCGGCAATACGTCTGCTGCCACCATCCCCCTGGCTATCTGGGAGAACGAGCACCGTCTGAAGAAAGGTGACAACATGCTGTTCACCGCCTTCGGTGCCGGCTTCGTCCATGGTGCCAGCTATTACAGGTGGGCGTACGACGGCGCGAGCGCCAAATGAGAAATGGGTAATGAGAAGTGAGAAATGACTCATAAAGCAGGATTTGTAAACATCGTTGGCAATCCTAATGTAGGTAAAAGTACGCTCATGAACCAGCTGGTTGGTGAGCGTATTTCTATTGCCACCTTCAAGGCGCAGACCACGCGCCACCGTATCATGGGCATCGTCAACACGCCCGACATGCAGATTGTGTTCTCGGACACCCCCGGTGTGCTGAAGCCCAACTACAAGCTGCAGGAGTCGATGCTGGCGTTTTCGGAGTCGGCCCTTAAGGATGCCGACGTGCTGCTCTACGTCACCGACGTGGTGGAGAATCCCGAGAAGAACATGGACTTCCTGCAGAAGGTGCAGAAGATGACGATACCCGTCATCTTGCTCATCAATAAGATAGATGAGTTGTCCAATGGGGCCAATGGGGCTAATGGGGCTAATGGGAGTCAACAATTGCTTACAGCAATCGTCGAAAAGTGGCACACGCTGCTGCCCAACGCGGAGATCCTGCCCATCTCGGCGAAGAACAAGTTCGGTGTCGACATACTGCTCAAGCGCATTCAGGAGCTGTTGCCCGAGAGTCCCGCCTTCTTCGACAAGGACCAGTTGACGGACAAGCCCGCGCGCTTCTTCGTCTCTGAGATTATCCGCGAGAAGATACTTCTCTACTACGACAAGGAGATACCTTATTCCGTCGAGGTCGTTGTTGAGCGCTTCAAGGAGGACGACCGGAAGATACATATCAATGCCGTCATCTACGTGGAGCGCGACACCCAGAAGGGTATCATCATCGGCCACCAGGGCATAGCCCTCAAGAAAGTCTCCACCGAGGCCCGCAAGACGCTGGAGAAGTTCTTCGACAAGCACATCTATCTTGAGATTTTCGTCAAGGTCGACAAGGACTGGCGCTCGTCGAAGAAGGAACTCGACAACTTCGGCTATAACCCGGAATAGGCTCCATTTCCGTCTTTTATTCCGAAACGCATCGTCGTTTCGGATTTTTTTTCGTAACTTTGCACCCAAATTGTAATTGATATGGGAAATTTAGTAGCCATCGTGGGTCGCCCGAACGTGGGCAAGTCGACCCTTTTTAACCGTCTGACCAAGACTCGTCACGCCATTGTGAGCGACGAGGCCGGTACGACGCGTGACCGCCAGTACGGCAAGTGTGAATGGAACGGACGCGAGTTCTCCGTCGTCGACACTGGCGGCTGGGTGGTGAACTCCGACGACATCTTCGAGGAGGAGATTCGTAAGCAGGTGATCATCGCCACTGAGGAGGCCGACCTGGTGCTGTTTCTCTGTGACATCAAGAACGGCGTGACCGACTGGGACATGGACGTGGCACAGATCCTGCGCCGTGCCAAGCTGCCCACGCTGCTCGTGGCCAACAAGGCCGACGACGGCAAGGACCTGTACGGGCAGTATGACTTCTACAAGCTCGGCCTGGGCGATCCCTACTGCATCAGTGCTGCTACAGGCAGTGGTACGGGCGACCTGCTGGACAAGGTGCTGGAGATGCTGCCCGAGAAGTCCGGGGACGACCTCGACGATGGTATTCCCCGCTTCGCTGTGGTGGGTCGTCCCAATGCCGGCAAGTCGAGCCTTATCAATGCCTTCATCGGCGAGGACCGTCACATCGTCACCGACATTGCCGGTACGACACGTGATAGTATCTATACCCGTTACGATAAGTTCGGTTTCGACTTCTATCTGGTTGACACGGCCGGCATCCGCCGTAAGAACAAGGTGTCGGAAGACCTGGAGTTCTACTCGGTCATGCGCTCGATTCGCGCCATCGAGAACTCCGATGTCTGCATCCTCATGATCGACGCTACCCGTGGCATCGAGGCACAGGACATGAACATCTTCCAGCTCATCCAGAAGAACAATAAGAGCTTGGTCGTGGTGGTGAACAAGTGGGACCTCGTCGAGGAGAAGTCGCAGGTGGTCATCGACACCTTTGAGAATGCCATCCGCGAACGCATGGCGCCGTTCCGCGACTTCCCCATCATCTTTGCCTCGGCGCTGACGAAGCAGCGTATCTTCAAGGTGCTTGAGACGGCGAAGGAGGTCTACCTGAACCGTAAGGCGAAGATTGGCACGTCGAAGCTCAACGAGGTGATGCTGCCCATCGTCGAGGCCACGCCGCCGCCCTCCATCAAGGGTAAGTACATCAAGATCAAGTATGTGTCGCAGGTGCCCGACACGCAGATTCCCACCTTTATCTTCTACGCCAATCTGCCGCAGTACATTAAGGAACCCTACAAGCGCTTCTTGGAGAACAAGATTCGCGAGAACTGGACACTGACGGGGTCACCCATCAACATCTTTATCAGACAGAAGTGATGAGGCGAATGGGGCATATAAGACCTATAAGGCTTATGGGCCTCATGGGGCTCATGGGCCTTATGGGTTGTGCCAAGGCTACTCCCGAGGAGCTGGCATCGCTGGCAGCCGAGGGCTACTACCGCCACCTTGTGGCAGGCGAGTACAAAGAGTTCTTGGAGGGTAAGGCCGGCGCCGACAGCCTGCCTGCTGACTACTGTGAACAGTTGCTTTCGGGTTATAAGCAGTTCATGGCACAACAGCAGGCGGCTCATCGGGGCATCCGCAGCGTGCAGACCACTAATGCCCGTCCCGACTCCACACTCCACCTGATGCAGGTGTTCCTGCTTCTGGAATACGGCGACAGCACGCAGGAAGAAATTGTCGTGCCTATGGTGGAGCACGACGGACGGTGGCGAATGAAGTGATCAATTATTCCCTAATACCGCTGTGCGCATCTCCTTCAGCAGGTCGCTGGCGAAGATGAAGTCGGTGAGCCGTTTGTTGGTGCTGCGCATGATGTCGGCACTGACACCCTGCCACTCCTTGTGTCCTTCGTAGATAAAGATGATATTCTCGCCAATACCCATGACGGAGTTCATGTCGTGGGTGTTGATGATGGTAGTCATCTGGAACTCCTGAGTGATGCTGTGCAGCAGGTCGTCGATGACCAATGACGTCTTGGGGTCGAGACCGCTGTTGGGCTCGTCGCAGAAAAGGTACTTCGGATTCAGGGCTATGGCGCGGGCAATGGCTACACGCTTCTGCATGCCGCCGCTGATTTCTCCCGGGAACTTCTGCTCGGCCCCCACGAGGTTCACGCGGTCCAGGCAATCCATGGCTCGCTTGGTTCGCTCGCGAAGCGTCATCGTCGAGAACATGTCAAGCGGAAACATGACGTTCTCCAGCACAGTAAGCGAGTCGAAGAGTGCTGCCGACTGGAAAATCATGCCCATCTCGCGGCGCATGATGACCTTTTCGCGTTTCGTCATCGCCACGAAGTCGCGCCCGTCGTAGAGTACCTGTCCGCTGGTCGGGTCGAGCAGTCCCACAAGGTTCTTCATGAGCACCGTCTTGCCCGAGCCCGACTGTCCGATGATAAGATTGGTCTTGCCGTCCTCGAATACGGTGCTGATACCCTTCAGCACCTCCTTGTCTCCGAATCGCTTGTATAGGTCTTTGACTTCAATCATGACAGTAGTTGTGTAAGAAATACATCAGAGAACAGAATGAGAGCACTGCTGGAGACAACGGCATCGGTAGAAGCCTTGCCCACGTTGACGGAGCCGCCCTCGACGGTGTAGCCGAAGTAGCTGGCGACACTGGAGATGATGAAGGCAAAAAACTGGCTCTTGATGATAGACATATACATGAACCAGGGCACAAAGTCATGCTGCAGGCCGGTCGTCAGGTCGTCGGGTGGCATGATGTGGCCGATGTAGGCCGTGCCATAGGCGCCGAGGATGCCCATGGCCGACGAGAAGATGACGAGGAAGGGCATGATGGTGAGCATACCCAGAATCTTCGGCAGAATGAGGTAACTGGCAGAGTTGACGCCCATAATCTCCAAGGCGTCAATCTGTTGGGTTACACGCATGGTCCCTAGTTCTGAGGCGATGTTGGAACCCACCTTGCCGGCCAGTATCAGGCACATGATGGAGCTGGAGAACTCCAGCAGCATAATCTCGCGGGTCGTATATCCGGCCACCCAGCGTGGCATCCAGGGCGATTCGATGTTCATCTTCATCTGAATGCAGATGACGGCACCAATGAAGAAGGAGATGAGCAGCACGATGCCGATGGAGTTGACGCCGAGCTGCGCCATCTCCTTGACGTACTGCTTCCAGAACATCCTCATACGCTCGGGCACCGAGAACGTGCGCCCCATGAGCATCAGGTAGCGACCAAAGGTGGTCAGCCATTTGTGGATTAACATCTTTTCGCCTGCAAAGATACGCATTTTCTTTGAAACGAACCGCAGATTCGTCAATTATTTGTGGGAAACCGAGTACGAGGAAAGCATTTTTCCAAGAAATCCCCGTGTTAGAGGACGCTGAAAGCGTCATCGCTCAATAACCGAGGGTACGAGCGCAGCGAGCACCCTCGGAGGAGAAGCATGCACTGTATCGACTCTGGAGGAGTCGCCCAACTACGCCGATGGGGCACTCTGTCAGAGTGCTTTCCGCTGCCGCCATCTGTCCGCAGGTCCTTCGGACACTACGGTTACTGAGCGGAGACGCTTTCAGCGTCCGTTGCACTTCATTGCAAGAAATCATAACGCAGAAATCCCCGAATTCATCGGAGATTTCTGCGCTATGAGGGGAAAAGGGGGAATCAGGAGGAGAATCTGGGCGACAGACTTCGATAGGTATCGTAACCACCCGTGTCGGAGGGATAGATAATGGTGTCGATGAAGTATAGGTGGCCGTCGCTGCCTACCAGCACGTTGCCATCGACGGCGTCAAAGATGTCGTGTTGACCGTTGGTGTAGTATTCGGCGTGATTATCGGGATGGAAGCCGAGGCGCAGGAACTCGTCGTGAATCTCCTGCCTGGTGGCGAGGCGGGCTTCATTGATATAGGGTTGCACTAATACCGCACATACTTTGCCGTCACGATTCTCGGCAAAGCCAGTCATGCGATAGGCACAATCAGGGAAATAATTGTTGTGTGCCTAGATGCGCTCGAAGAAAGACGTAAGGTTGTCATCGGAATAGCGGAAATCGTTGAGTTTGATAATTTCCGTGCCGTCGGGAGAGAGATAGACTTCGTTTTCGGAGCCTCGGTCGAAGAAATCACCGAATTGGCTGCGGTCGTCGAACCAGCAGCCCTGCTCCTGGGCCCATTTGCGGAGTCTTACCAATTGGACAGACTTGCAAGCCGTTGTTCCCGCAAGAGCCTCAATCTCCTCAAGCACTCGGTGCGCGACTGCGGATGCGCTCTCCAGTATGCCACTGTTGCCATCTTCTCGGCGTTCACTTTTTTGTGATAGTCGTTCAATTTGATTTCCATTGCTCATTATCTAATAAGTTATCGAGTGCAAAGATAGAATAAAAAAATAAGAATTCCAAATTTTGCCTGTGTTTATTACGCCTTCGCTGCCCTGCGGTACTCCGAGGGCGTCATCTTGTAGCGCTCACGGAAGCGCTCGTTGAAGGTGGTGCGGTTGGCGAAGCCGCTCATCTCGGCGATGAGGGAGATGGGCTCGTCGGTGTCGGTGAGCAGACGGGCGGCATGGTCCACGCGGTAGCCGTCGATGAAGGCTTTAGTGCTTGGGCTGTCGGAGCACTCGCGAATGGCCTCGTCCACGTAGCGGTGGTTGGTGGCGAGCATCGAGGCGAGGGTGTCGCGGTTCAGTTCGCTGTCGGTATAGGGCTGCTCCTTCTTCATCAGTTCGACGAGACGGAGGAAGAGTTGCTCGCCCTGTGTGCGCTCCTGTTCGGGCTGTCGGGCGATGCGCTCGATGTCGCATACCTCGCGCTGCTGCTCACGCTGGATCAGGTCGAAGAGTTCGCGGTTCTTGATGAGCACACGGCGATGGGCGATGGCCAGCCGCCAGAGGGCGACGAGGATGACGAGCATGATGGCGACAAGCGAGAAGGCGAGGATGCGATAGACGGTGGTCTTCGCCTCTTCGTCCTTCAACTGCAGTTCCTTCTCCTGCGTCTTCATCTGCTGGGCCAGTTCGAGCGCCTCGGCCTGACGCTCGCGCTGCACGAGACTGTCGTTGATAATCTGATAGCGGGGCTGTGTCTGGTAGGCCTCACGATAGCGGCCGATATTGTTCAGCCCCATCGCATACATGTAGAGCAAGTCGGCATAACGCCAGGAAATGGTGTCCTCCTTCTCACGCAAAAGCGGCTCCAAGCGGTTGTATATCTGCTGGATGCGCCCGGCATTGCCCGCCAAGGCGTAGTAGTTCAGCATATCCTTCTGGTTGATAGGCTCCCGGGCGGCCTGCGTCTGCTCGAAGGCTTCTGCGGAACGGCGCGCGCCCGCCTTGTCGCCCGCCATCTGCTGACAGTAGGCCAGGACGGGATAGGTGTAGGCCCGCTGCTGGTCGGCCCATCCGGCAGGGGCGTTGGGATTCTCCTTCTCAATGCGGCTGATGACCTGCAGTTTCTCTTGTAGCAGGGGGATGGCCGCGGCATATTTCTCCTGCCCGGCCAAGATGCGTGCCGTATTGCCAAGGTCGGAGGAGAGTGTGGGCAGGGGCTGGATGCTGTCGCGGGAGGCCTCGCGCAGGATATTCATCGAACGGTTCATATAGTCCATGCCGCTGCCCTGCTGCAGGCGCTCCATCACCTTGCCCGCCTCGAAATAGAAGTTGGCCTCTTGCAGGATGTCACCGGCATGATGAGCCATCCCGGCACCCTGTTTGGCATAGCGCACGGCATCCTGATAAGTGTCCGGGAGATAGGCGCAGATGTTCACAAGCAGCGAGAGCGTTTTCAACTTCTGCACGCTGTCGGCTGCGGGATTCTGGCGCTCAAGCACCTGCAGACAATAGTCGCGGGCCTTGCCCATGTCCTCGACTGCCGGTGCGTTGTAGTAAACCTGCGCCCGCATCCAGTCGGCGTGGTTTATGTCAGCCAGTCCCCGCATCTCGGCGGTGTCAATCAGCCCGAGCGCATGCTCCGGCTGCTCCATCATCGACTGTCGGATGTTCTCCCACGTATAGATGCTGTCGGCAGCAACACCGCCGGCCACACGACCGCCTCGACCCGTGCAGCCCGTCAAGGCTAACACCGTATACAGCGCTAAAACAATAGTCCTTATTGTCCTTTTCATCGGCATCTCGTTGAAATTTGCGACAAAGATACAAATAATTCTCCAAAATTGCTTCCGTATGTCAGCATTATTTCGTAATTTTGTCGCCAAAATCTTTGACGATGGAACAAGAAAGTATTGTGCTGCGTGCCGAAGGGCTGGTGAAACGGTATGGCAAGCGCACCGTGGTGAACGACGTCAGTTTCAACGTGAGGCAAGGTGAGATTGTGGGACTGTTGGGACCTAACGGTGCCGGCAAGACGACGTCGTTCTACATGACGACGGGCCTGATAGTGCCAAATGGCGGACATATCTTCCTGGGCGACGAGGAGGTGACGACCTTCCCCGTCTACAAGCGTGCCCGTGCTGGCATTGGCTACTTGGCGCAGGAACCTTCTGTGTTCCGTAAGATGTCAGTCGAGGACAACATCCTCAGCGTTCTTGAGATGACGGGCAAACCGCGCGACAAGCAGATTAAGAAGCTTGAGGAACTCATTGCCGAGTTCCGACTGGAGAAGGTGCGCCGCAACAAGGGTGACCAGCTGAGCGGTGGTGAGCGCCGCCGTACGGAGATAGCCCGCTGTCTGGCCATCGAACCAAAGTTCATCATGCTCGACGAACCCTTCGCCGGCGTCGATCCCATTGCCGTCGAGGACATCCAGTTCATCGTGTGGAAGTTGAAGGACAAGAACATCGGTATCCTCATCACCGACCACAACGTTGAGGATACATTGTGTATCACTGACCGCGCCTACCTGTTGTTCGAGGGTCGCATCCTGTTCCACGGCTCACCTGAAGAACTGGCAGCCAACCCCGTTGTGCGCAAGAACTACCTGACGGAGTCGTTCGTGCTGCGCCAGAAGGACTTCTCCGCGTTGGAGGAACAGCGCCGCCGCGAGGCCGAGGAAGCTGACGCCGCTATTTGACCGCTTTTTCGTACCTTTGAGACGCGTCTCGAAGGTACTTTCGCTCGAAAATAAAAGAAAAAATGGTTTTTCTTTTGTATTTTGCTCACTTATTCGTACCTTTGCACCCCGTTTCGACTACATATAATATAATAAGGTATAAAACAGACAACGATGAACATTCAATTTGAAGCCCCCGACAAGATCAATGGTGTGCTCACCATCACTGTCGAGAAGGAAGATTACAACGAGAAGGTCGAGAAGACCCTGAAAGACTATCGTAAGCGTGCCAATGTGCCCGGATTCCGTCCTGGCATGGCTCCGATGGGTATGATTAAGAAGCAGTATGGCACAGCCGTGAAGGTTGATGAGATCAACCGTCTGCTGGGCGACAAGCTTATGGGCTATATCCGCGAAAACAAGATACAGATGCTGGGTGAACCCCTGCCTAACGAGAAGCAGGTGGAGCAGGACCTGTCGCAGGACGGTCCCTTCACGTTCATCTTCGACATTGCTGTGGCTCCCGAGTTCAAGGCCGAGCTGACAGCTAAGGACAAGATAGATTTCTATACCATCAAGGTGGACGACAAGCTTATCGACGACCAGGTGCAGATGTACGCCTCGCAGGCCGGCGAGTTCGTGAAGGCTGAGGTGTTCAGCGGTAATGACACCATGACGGGTGACCTGCGTCAGCTCGACGACAAAGGCAACACTCTGGAAGGCGGCATCACCACCGACAGCGCCATGATTATGCCTGCCTACATCAAGGAAGAGGCCCAGCGCAAGCTCTTCGACGGTGCTAAGGCTGGCGACATCATCACCTTCAACCCCAAGAAGGCCTATCCCGACAACGACGCTGAGGTGGCTGCCATGCTGAAGGTTGACAAGGAGCAGGTGAAGGACCTGGCGGCCGACTTCAGCTTCCAAGTGACGGAGATTCGTCACTTCCAGCCCGCTGAAGTGAACCAGCAGCTCTTCGACCGTGTCTTTGGTGAGGGTACCTGCAAGGACGAGAAGGAGTTCCGCCAGAAGATCAGCGACGGTGTCAGCGCCCAGCTGGTGCAGAACAGCGACTATAAGTTCCTGATGGACGTGCGTGCCTATCTGGAGAAGAAGGTGGGCGACCTGCAGTTCCCCGAGGCTCTGCTGAAGCGCGTCATGCTGAATAACAACAAGGAGAAGGGTGCTGACTATGTTGAGAAGAACTTCGAGGGCAGCATCCGTGAGCTGAAATGGCACCTCATCAAGGAGCAGATCGTTGCTGCCTGCGGCATCAAGATTGAGGACGACGACCTGAAGGCTGTCGCCAAGGAGGCCGTCCGTGCCCAGTTTGCCCAGTATGGCATGCAGAACGTTCCCGACGACGTGCTGGAGAACTATGCTGCCGAGCAATTGAAGAAGCGTGAGAACGTTGACAACTTCGTTGACCGTGCCATCGATGCGAAGTTGACACAGGCCTTGAAGACGGTTGTAAAACTGAACGAAAAAGCCGTCTCTCTGGAGGACTTTAACAAAATGATGCGCGGCGAGTAACGGCAACGCGCTTTTGAGATAATAATGACAACTTAGAAATCTCTTCGAGGATATTAAAGACAACTTAGGACAACTTTTTTTCCTGCCATGGAAGAAGCAAGTGTTGTCCCCAGTTGTCTAAGTTGTCTTTATTATCATACCTGCGTGGTCTTTATGATGATACCCGCGTGGTCTTTCTTGCAATGATTTGGTGAAAATCTCTAAAATAATTTGGCGGAATCGCGGAAAATGATTACCTTTGTCTTATCAACGAAAGAAAGACTATGAACGATTTCAGAAAATATGCCACCCAGCATTTGGGTATGAACGGCCTTGCCCTTGACGACGTTATGAAGGTACAGGCACAGTACTTGAACCCTTACATCCTTGAGGAGCGTCAGCTCAACGTGACACAGATGGACGTCTACAGCCGACTGATGATGGACCGCATCATCTTCCTCGGCACACAGATTGACGACTATACCGCCAATACGTTGCAGGCACAGCTGCTCTACCTTGATTCTGTAGACTCAGGCAAGGACATCTCGCTATACATCAACTCGCCTGGCGGCAGTGTCACTGCCGGACTGGGCATCTACGACACCATGCAGTTCATTGCCAGCGACGTGGCCACCATCTGTACCGGTATGGCTGCCTCGATGGGTGCTGTCCTGCTTGTGGCAGGTACCGAGGGAAAGCGCTCGGCGCTGCCTCACAGCCGTGTGATGATACACCAGCCGCTTGGTGGTGTCCAGGGTCAGGCATCGGACATTGAGATTGAAGCCAAGGAGATACTGAAGTTCAAGAAGGAACTCTATACCATTATCTCCGAGCACTCACACACGCCCTACGACAAGGTGTATGCTGACTCCGACCGTAACTACTGGATGACGGCCGAGGAAGCCAAGGAGTACGGGATGATTGACAACGTATTGAAGAGAAAGTAGGAAGATGAAGAAATGCTGTAGCTTCTGCGGAAGAAGCGAGAAGGAAGTAAAACTGCTGATTAGCGGCCTTGACGGCTATATCTGCGAGGACTGTGCCACACAGGCTTACAACATTGTCAAGGAGCAGATGGCACCGAAGCAAGGCAAGCGCAAGGCCGTGGCTGAGAGCAAGAACCAAGACGTGCCTAAGCCCCGCGAGATCAAGGACTATCTGGACCAGTATGTCATTGGTCAGGATGAGGCCAAGCGTTACCTGTCGGTGGCGGTCTACAATCACTATAAGCGCCTGCAGCAGCATAAGGCGGAGGACGGCGTTGAGATTGAGAAGTCGAACATCATCATGGTGGGCTCTACGGGAACGGGCAAGACGCTGCTGGCACGCACCATTGCCAAGCTGCTTGACGTACCGTTTACCATCGTCGACGCTACGGTCTTCACCGAGGCTGGCTATGTGGGCGAGGACGTGGAGAGCATCCTGACCCGACTGCTACAGGTGGCCGACTATAATGTTGAGGCTGCACAGCGTGGTATCGTGTTCATCGACGAGATAGACAAGATAGCACGCAAGTCGGACAATCCCAGCATCACGCGCGATGTTAGCGGGGAGGGCGTGCAGCAGGGACTGCTCAAGTTGCTGGAGGGAACGTCGGTGAACGTGCCGCCCAAGGGAGGACGAAAGCATCCTGACCAAGAGTATATCTCCATTGACACCCGTAACATTCTGTTTATCTGCGGTGGTGCCTTCGACGGTATCGAACAGAAAATTGCCCACCGCCTGAACACCCGTGTCGTGGGTTATAACTCTGTACAGAATGTAAGGAAAATTGACAAGAATGAACTGATGAAATATGTGCTGCCGCAAGACCTCAAGTCCTTCGGACTCATCCCCGAGATTATCGGTCGTCTGCCGGTGCTCACCTACCTGAATCCGTTGGACCGCGCCGCACTGCGCCGCATCCTTGTGGAGCCGAAGAACTCCATCATCAAGCAGTATGAGAAACTGTTCGAGATGGATGGCGTCAAACTGACGTTTACGGAGGAAGCACTGGACCTGATGGTCGACAAGGCGGTGGAGTACAAGCTCGGTGCCCGTGGTCTGCGTTCCATCGTCGAGAATATCATGATGGACGCGATGTTCGAGGTGCCTTCAAAGAAGCAGGAGACGTTCAAGGTCACTGCGGAGTATGCACAGGAACAATTGGATAAATCGCACTTAAAGGCCGCCTGAACATGGCGGTGAAAAGCCTATGAAAGAAGGAAAAGTTAATCTTAACGATGCCCTGAAGAGATTCTTCGGCTTCGACAAATTCAAGGGAGACCAAGAGGCCATCATCCGCAGCGTGCTGGATGGTAAGGACAGCTTCGTGCTGATGCCGACGGGTGGTGGCAAGTCGCTGTGCTACCAGCTGCCGTCGCTGCTCATGGATGGGGTAGCCATCGTCATTTCGCCCTTGATAGCACTGATGAAAAACCAGGTGGACGTCATCACAAATCTCAGTGAACATGAAGGGACAGCCCACTACCTGAACTCGTCGCTCAACAAAGCCGCTATTGACCAGGTGAAAGCCGACATCAAGGCGGGCACCACCAAGCTACTCTATGTGGCTCCCGAGTCGTTGACGAAAGAGGACAATGTGGAGTTCCTCAAGGCGGTAAAGATTTCGTTCTATGCCATCGACGAGGCTCACTGTATCTCGGAGTGGGGACATGACTTCCGGCCAGAGTACCGGCGTATCCGTCCGATTATCAACGAGATAGGTCGTGCGCCGGTGATAGCCCTAACGGCTACTGCCACTGACAAGGTGCGTACGGACATCAAGAAGAACCTGGGCATCCTGGATGCGGTGGAGTTCAAGAGCTCCTTTAACCGCCCGAACCTCTACTACGAGGTGCGCCCCAAGACCAAGGACGTCGACAAGGACATCATCCGTTTCATCAAGCAGCACTCGTCGAAGAGCGGCATCATCTATTGCCTCTCGCGTAAGAAAGTGGAGGAGCTGGCCGAGATACTGAAAGCCAACGAGATCAAGGCGGCCGCCTATCATGCCGGCCTCGACTCGGGCACACGTTCGCAGACTCAGGACGACTTCCTGATGGAGAAGATCGACGTCATCGTGGCGACCATCGCCTTCGGCATGGGCATTGATAAGCCCGATGTGCGCTTTGTCATCCACTACGACATACCGAAGTCGCTGGAGGGCTACTATCAGGAGACCGGTCGTGCCGGCCGCGACGGCGGCGAGGGCATCTGTCTGGCTTTCTACAGCTACAAGGATCTGCAGAAGCTGGATAAGTTCATGGAAGGCAAGCCTGTGGCAGAGCAGGACATCGGCCGCCAGTTGCTGCAGGAGACGGCAGCCTATGCCGAGACGAGCGTCTGTCGCCGAAAGATGCTTCTCCACTACTTTGGTGAGGAGTATACGCAAGAGAACTGCCACAACTGCGATAACTGTCTGCATCCGAAGACGAAGATTGAGGCCGAGAAGGAACTGGTGCTCACGTTACAGGTCATACAGGCATTGAAGGAAAACTTCCGCAGCGACTATATCATCGACTTTATCGTCGGCAAGGAGACCGAGGAGATCATTGCCCATAAGCATCAGGACCACGACCTCTTCGGGGCTGGCGAGGACGATGACGACAAGCTGTGGAATCCCGTGATACGTCAGGCCCTGATTGCCGGGTTCCTGAAGAAAGAGGTTGAGAACTACGGCCTGCTGAAACTGACATCGGCGGGCAAGAAGTTCCTGAAACATCCGACATCGTTTATGATAGTCAAGGACAATGAGTTTACGGCTGACGACGACAGCGTGCCCGAGCATGAAGGTGGTACCAGCGCCCTTGATCCGGTGCTGTCGGCCATGCTGCGCGACCTGCGCAAGAAGGTGTCGAAGCGGATGGAGCGTCCGCCATACGTCATTTTCCAGGATGTCAGCATCGAACAGATGGCTACTGACTATCCTGTCACGCTGGAGGAACTGAAGAATATCCAAGGCGTGGGTGAAGGCAAGGTGAAGCAACCCTATTCCAAGGAGTTTGTGAATCTGATCAAGCGCTATTGCGAGGAAAACGATATTGTCCGTCAGGCCGACCTGCGTGTGCGTACCGTAGCCAAGAAATCGATGCTAAAAGTAAAGATAATTCAAAGTATCGACCGTCAGGTGGCACTCGACGATATTGCCAACGCTCAGGGCATTGACTTCGAAGAGTTATTGGACGAGGTGGAAGCCATCGTCTATAGTGGTACGAAACTGAATATCGACTACTTCTTAGAGGAGGTGATGGACGAAGACCATGTCGATGACATTTACGACTATTTTGCCGAGTCGGAGACCGACGACCTTGAGGCAGCCCTCAAGGAACTGGGCGAGGACTACTCCGAGGACGAGATAAGGCTGGTTCGCATCAAGTTCATCTCGGAGATGGCGAACTGACGCGAAGCGCTTTTGGCGCTTCGCTGGTGAGTGGTAAAGGGTGAGTAGTGAGTGGTGAAAGGTGAAGGGTGAGGAATGAGAAATGCGCGGCGAAGCGTTAAGAATTGAGAAAAAGATTCCGCTGCCTGTTAATTTCTCATTTCTCATTTCTCATTTCTCATTTTATTTGTGTACCTTTGCACGCAATATTTAAAGAACAGACATTTATGGCTTCATTTATTGCAGACAAGATTGTGATGGACGGCCTGACATTTGACGACGTCCTCCTCATTCCGGCTTACTCGGAAGTACTGCCCAAAACGGTAGAGTTGAAAACCCGCTTCTCGCGTAACATCGAGCTGAATGTGCCGTTTGTGACGGCTGCCATGGACACGGTGACGGAGAGCCAGATGGCTATTGCCATCGCCCGTGAAGGCGGTATTGGTGTCATTCACAAGAACATGTCGATAGAGAATCAGGCCCGTGAGGTGGCTATCGTCAAGCGTGCCGAGAACGGTATGATCTATGACCCCATCACGATTCCTCTCGGCTCAACTGTTGCACAAGCACTCGACATCATGTCGGAATATCATATCGGTGGCATCCCTGTGGTCGACGACGAGAAGCGTCTTGTCGGTATCGTCACCAACCGTGACCTGCGCTTTGAGCGTCGCCTGGACCGTCCCGTCGACGAGATTATGTCGAAGGAGAACCTCGTTACCACCCATCAGCAGACCGACCTGACGGCCGCTGCCGATATCCTGCAGAAGAACAAAATTGAGAAGCTGCCTGTCGTCGACAAGGATAACCGCCTTGTCGGCCTGATTACCTATAAGGACATTACCAAGGCCAAGGACAAACCCATGGCCTGCAAGGATGACAAAGGCCGACTGCGCGTGGCTGCCGGTGTCGGCGTGACCGCCGACACGCTGGAACGTATGCAGGCTCTGGTCAACGCCGGTGCCGACGCCATCGTCATTGATACGGCCCATGGCCATTCGAAGGGCGTCATCGAGAAGCTGCGCGAGGCCAAGATGTCGTTCCCGAATATCGACATCGTGGTTGGCAATATTGCTACTGGCGATGCAGCCAGGATGCTCGTCGACAACGGCGCCGACGCCGTGAAGGTAGGCATTGGCCCGGGCTCTATCTGCACTACCCGTGTTGTTGCCGGCGTAGGCGTGCCCCAGCTGAGTGCCGTTTACGACGTGTACAGTGCCCTCAAGGAGACGAACGTGCCCCTGATTGCTGATGGCGGACTGCGCTATTCGGGCGATATTGTCAAGGCACTGGCTGCCGGTGGCTCCTGCGTGATGATCGGATCGCTTGTGGCTGGTACCGAGGAGAGTCCTGGCGACACCATCATCTATAACGGACGAAAATTCAAGTCGTACCGCGGCATGGGCTCGCTGGAGGCCATGGAGCACGGCTCCAAGGACCGCTATTTTCAGGCTGACACGAAAGACGTGAAGAAACTGGTGCCGGAGGGTATCGCCGGACGCGTGCCTTACAAAGGAACGGTTCAGGAGGTTGTCTACCAGATGGTTGGCGGTCTGCGCTCAGGCATGGGATACTGTGGTGCACCGACCATTGAGAAGCTCCACGATGCCAAGTTCACCCGTATCACCAACGCCGGTGTCAACGAAAGCCATCCGCATGACATCACCATCACCAGCGAAGCACCGAATTACTCAAGACCCAACGATTAAGCAATGAAAAAGAATATCATTATAGCGGCACTCGCTATCGCCGCTCCTGTCGTCTGTGCTGCGGCGCTGCCGCAGTCCCAGAGCGATGATCCCGTGATTATGACGGTTAACGGACAGCCTGTGCTGCGCTCTGAGTTCGAGTACAGCTATAACAAGAACAACTCCGAAGGCGTCATCGACAAGAAGACCGTTCTGGAGTATGTGGATCTCTTCGTCAACTACAAGCTCAAGGTCTGCGCTGCCTTGGATGCCAAGTACGACACGCTCACCTCTTTCAAGCAGGAGTTCGCGCAGTATCGTGACCAGCAGGTGAAACCATCGCTTGTCACCGACGCCGACATGCTGGCAGAGGCGCATCGTATCTACGACCGTACGGTGGAGAGCATTGGTCCTGAGGGACTGATCAAGACGGCACATATCCTGTTGAGGCTGAATCAGCAGGCATCTGACGCTGAGCGACAGGCTGCACGTCAGCGCATAGACTCTGTCTACAACGCTTTGAAGAAAGGTGCCGACTTTGCTGAACTGGCACAGAAGGTCAGCGAGGATCCCGGTTCGGCCCAGCAGGGTGGGGAACTGCCCTTTGTGTCGCGCGGACAGCTGATCAAGGAATTCGAGGATGCTGCTTTCGCCCTGAAGGACGGCGAGATGTCGGGCGTCGTGGAGTCACCATACGGCTATCACATCATCCTGATGAAGGAGCATAAGGACTTTGAACCGTTCGATTACCACAAAGAGAGTATCCTGAAATATATGGAACAGCGTGGCATCCGCGAACAGCTGGCCGACCGTAAGGTGGACTCACTGGTGAAGCAGTCGGAGGGTAAGCTGACAAAGGAGACGCTGATGCAGCAGGAGGCAAGGAAACTCTCGGCCAACGACAATGAGATGAAATACCTTATCCAGGAGTATCACGACGGTCTGCTGCTCTACGAAATCAGCAACCAGCTGGTGTGGGACAAGGCCGCCAAGGACGAGGCTGGTCTGGCTCAGTATTTCAAGAAGAACAAGAAGAAATACCGCTGGGATAAGCCCCATTTCAAGGGAATTGCCTACCACGTGAAGGAGCAGGCTGACGTCGAGGGTGTGAAGAACTGTGTCAAGAAACTGAAGTTCGGCCAGTGGGCAGAGGCGCTGCGCCAGACGTTCAATGGTGACTCCATCATCCGTATCCGCGTGGAGAAGGGCATCTTCCGTCAGGGCGACAACGCCCTCGTCGACAGTGCGGTGTTCAAGAAGGATACCACTGTCACTAAATTGAAGGACTATCCTATCGATGCCGTGTATGGAAAGATACTGAAGAACGGACCTGAGGACTATACCGACGTGCGCGGCCTCGTCGTCACGGATTATCAGGACATGCTGGAACGCGAGTGGGTGGCCAACCTGCGTCGTAAGTACACATATTCTGTGAATACGGAGGTTCTTAATACCGTCAATAACCACTAAACGATGAAAAGAATTGCTGTGATATCAGTGTTTGCCGCCGTCGCCTGTGTTGCGTCGGTGCCGCAGTCTTCTGCCGCCACTGCTTCTGCCAAAGACTCACTTGCCTCCATTGTCGATGAGGTCATCTGGGTTGTCGGCGATGAGGCAATCCTCAAAAGTGACGTTGAGCAGCTGCGTCTTCAGGCGGCTCAGGATGGTATTCGTTTCAAGGGAAACCCTGACTGTGCTATTCCCGAGCAGATAGCCGTCCAGAAGCTGTTCCTTCATCAGGCTGCCATTGACAGTATAGAGGTCACCGAGGCAGAGATTTCTGCCGGCATTGACCGCCAGATAGAGAACTGGACACAGATGATCGGCTCGCGTGAGAAGCTGGAAGAGTACAAGAAGCAGACTATCAGTCAGATACGTAGCAGCCTGCATGACGACTATCGTGACCGCCTGATGGTTCAGAAAATGCAGGAGAAGCTGGTTGAGGACATCAAGGTGACGCCTGCCGAGGTGCGCCGCTTCTTCAAAGACCTGTCTCCAGACAGCATTCCTTACGTGCCAACAGAGGTGGAGGTACAGATTATTACCCAGACACCTCGTATAGCAGAGGAAGAAATCAATCGCGTGAAAGAGGAGTTGCGTGGTTATACCGATCGTGTCACTAAGGGCGAGACATCGTTCCAGACGCTGGCACGCCTATACTCGGAAGACCCGGTTTCAGCTCGTCAGGGCGGTGAACTCGACTACACTGGCAGAGGTGTCCTTGACCCTGCCTTCGCTGCTGTGGCTTTCAACCTGACTGACCCCACTAAAATTTCGAAGGTCGTCGAGTCGGAGTTCGGCTTCCATATCATCCAGCTTATTGACAAACGAGGCGATAAGATAAAGGTGCGTCATATCCTCCGTAAACCGCACGTCTCGGATGAGGCTATAGAGCAGTCGCTTGCGCGTCTCGATACACTTGCTGCCGATATTGTTGCCGACCGGCTGCCTATCGCACTGCAGGGGCGTGTCGTAGCAGATCATTTTACCTTTGAGGACGGTGTGGCACTGGCTTCTGATGATAAAGATACACGTAATAATCATGGTCTGATGTCGTTGCTTACAGAGGACGGACGTACGTCGCGCTTCCGCATGCAGGACTTGCCTCAGGAGGTTGCACGTGTCGTTGACACCATGCAGGTTGGACAGGTTTCCCGTCCATTCCAGATGATCAACGAGAAAGGAAAGACGGTCTGTGCCATTGCCAAGCTGAAGAACCGCACGGAGGGACATAAAGCTACCATTACCGAGGACTTCCAGGTGATGAAGGATGTCGTCATGGCAAAGCGTCGTGAGGAGATACTCCACAATTGGGTGGTTAGCAAAATAAAGTCGACTTACGTGCGCGTTAATCCTCAGTACCGTGACTGTGAGTTTGAGTACGAGGGTTGGATCAGATAATAATTTCTGCTAATGAGACGCCTGCTCCCTTTGATTCTTGTTGCCCTTGCTGTCGCCGTGGTTTGTGCCGCGACGGCTCCACAGCAGCGTAAGGGTAGGAAGCGTCAGCCGCGCCGTACCAAGGTGGAGGACAAGCGTGTGTACCTTGTCCATGCCGATGTGTTGCATTACGATGAGTACAAGAACCGTGATGCCCAGATACTGAACGGCCATGTGCATTTTACCCATGCCGGTGCCCGGCTGTATTGCGACAGTGCCTATTTCTATGAGCAGACCAACTCTTTTGAGGCTTTTGGACATGTAAAGATGTATCAGGGTGATACGCTGTCGCTGTTTTCGGACTATGCGTTCTACGACGGCAACGACCAGATGGCTGAGGCACGTAATAATGTGGTGCTGAAGAATCGCAAGATGACCCTTTATACGGACTCCCTCAATTTTGACCGTTTGTATGACAATGCTTACTTCTTTGAGGGCGGAAAGATGGTTGACCAGGGGACGACGCTGACGTCAGACTGGGGTGAGTATAACACCAAAACGAAGATGGCCGTCTTCAACTACGACGTGAAGATGCGCAACAAGAAGTTCTATCTGACGACAGACACGCTCTACTATGACACGAATCTCTCGATGGCCCATATCGTGGGACCGTCGGACATCACCTCAGGTAGTTCCCACATCTATTCTGAACAAGGTTATTATGACACGAAGCTCGAACGTGCCAGACTGATGAATCGGTCGGTGCTGAACAACAAGGGGAAGCAACTGATAGGTGACAGTGTCTATTATGACAGCAAGTCGGGTCTGAGCAAGGCGTTCCGAAATGTCATCTATACTGATTCTGTGAACAAGAACCAGCTCACGGGTGAATATGGGGAGTATCATGAGGAAACAGGCTATGCGCTCTTTACCGATAGTGCAGTGGCTATTGACTACTCGCAGAAAGACTCGCTCTTCATGCATGCCGATACGTTTAAGGTCTTTACGTATAATATCAATACGGATTCGGTCTATCGTATGATACATGCCTATAACCATGTGCGTGCTTACCGCATTGACGTGCAGGCTGTATGCGACTCACTGGTATACAATTCGCAGGATTCGTGTATGACAATGTACCGCGATCCTATGGTCTGGAACATGAGACAGCAACTGATCGGTGACAAAATCCTGGTGTTTATGAAAGACTCCGTCATCGACCATGCCCATGTCACGGGGGATGCATTCTCCATCGAGCAACTGCCTGACAGCGTGAACTACAACCAGATATCCTCGAAGGAGATGTTTGCCTTTTTTGAGAATGGAAAGATGAAGCAGGCACAGGCTAAGGACAATGTGCTGGTCATATATTTCCCGGAAGACGAGGCCGACAGTACTCTTATTGGACTTAACTACACTGAGACGTCGGAGTTACACATCTTCATGGAGAATGGTAAGATGCAGAAAATCTGGATGCCCAAAGCCGAGGGAACGCTATACCCGATGAGTCAGATACCGCCTGACAAGAAGAAGCTCCCCGGCTTTGCATGGTATGACTATATCCGTCCGATATCCAAGAGCGATATCTTTATATGGCGCCCGAAGAAGAATGAGTGACCTGATCCACCTACTACCTGATACTGTCGCCAACCAGATTGCGGCAGGCGAGGTTATCCAGCGGCCGGCTTCCGTCATTAAGGAGCTGGTAGAGAATGCAGTAGATGCCGGTGCTACCACCATCAATGTGTTGGTAGTCGATGCGGGACGCACTTCCATTCAGGTCATCGACAACGGTAGTGGCATGTCTGAGACCGATGCTCGACTGGCTTTCGAAAGACATGCCACATCGAAGATCCGTAAGGCCGACGATCTCTTTGACCTACACACGATGGGGTTCCGCGGTGAGGCGTTGCCGTCGATTGCTGCCGTCGCTCAGGTCGAACTGACGACGCGCTCGGCTGATGACGAGATAGGAACTCGCCTGACCATAGCTGCTTCGAAGGTGATGAGTCACGAACCGGCCTCATGTCCTGTCGGCTCAAACTTCAAGGTAGAGAATATATTTTATAATGTACCCGCGCGCAGGAAGTTCCTGAAGTCGAATGCTACGGAGCTGAACAATATCTTGACAGCTTTTGAGCGTATTGTCTTGGTTTACCCTGACATTAGCTTCACGCTGCATAGCAATGGATCGGAGTTGATGAATGTGAAACAGGGCTCGTTGCGCCAGCGTATTTGTGACGTCTATGGCCATCGCTTCAATCAGGATATCCTGCCTGTTGAGGTGGAGACAGCCTTGTGCCGACTGACAGGCTTCGTTGGAAAGCCGGAGGCGGCACGTCGGCGTGGAGCCCATCAGTTTTTCTTTGTCAATGGCCGCTTTATGAAGCATGCTTATTTCCATAAGGCTGTACTCAATGCTTATGAACGGTTGATACCTGAAGGAACTCAGGTTCCATATTTCCTCTATTTCGAGGTTGCACCGGCAGATATTGATGTCAACATCCATCCGACGAAGACCGAAATCAAGTTCGAGAATGAGCAGGCCATTTGGCAGATTCTTTCTGCTGCTGTCAAGGAGGCCATCGGTAAGTTCTGTGATGTGCCGACCATCGATTTCGATACGGAAGGGCGTCCGGATATTCCTGTGTTCAATCCAACACAGGATAGCCCTCATGTACCGAAGGTTTCTTTCAATCCCAGCTACAATCCTTTCACCTCCGGCTCAAGCCCACGTCACACGTCGTCGGCATCAGGTAGCCGTCCCCAGCAGGACTGGACGGCCCTTTATGAGGCGGCTTTTGCCGAGAAGAAAGCCCCGGAAGAGGTGCAGTTCTTCGATGAGCCCGTCTCTGCCAATGCTCTCCTGCAGGAAAAGTCGCCGGCTCATTATCAGTATAAAGGCCGCTATATCATGACTGCTGTTAAGTCGGGCTTGATGATTATTGACCAGTATCGTGCATCGGTCCGTATCATGTTCGAGCGATACATGGCTCAGGTGACTGACCATACGGCGGTGCCCCAGCGAGTATTGTTTCCAGAGGCGGTACAGTTCTCACCGGCGGAAGCAGCACTGCTCCGGCAGATGCTTCCCGACCTGACAAACATGGGCTTTGAACTCTCAGACCTTGGTGGTGGAAGTTTTGCCGTGAATGCGATGCCTGCTGGCGTTGACGGCGACCCGATAGCCCTCGTCCGTAATATTATTGCCGATGCTGCGGAACATGAAACGACCACCTCTGCACAAGGCAGTTCCCTTGACGGGGTGCATACAACACTTTCGCTGACTCTTGCCCGTAATACCGCGGTGCCTCATGGGCAGGTGCTTTCCAATGAGGAGATGGAGACAATCGTCAATCAGTTGTTCTCCTGTTCAAACGTCAACTATACGCCCGATGGTCGAGCCATCCTCTGTATTCTCCCCCAGCACGATATCGAACAGTTGCTCGGGTAATACCTCTGCTCCCTCTCTCTCCCCGCCGTTCCCTCTTCCTCCGCCGCTCCTTCTTCCCCCGCCGTTGTCGTCTGTGCTGCGGCGCTGCCGCAGCAAAAAACTCCCTAAAAATTTGGCAGTTAAAGAAAAACTTCGTACCTTTGCACCCGCTAACGAAGACAAGGGCGTTTAGCTCAGCTGGTTTAGAGCATCTGCCTTACAAGCAGAGGGTCGGCGGTTCGAATCCGTCAACGCCCACAAAAAGATTGGTATTCCGCAGCCGGGGAGGTTGCGGATTTAAGTATGCGCAAGAAGAGATAATTATCTAAAATGGAATTGAGAGAACTAACAGCCATTTCGCCTATTGATGGCCGCTACCGCGGTAAGACGGAACCGCTTGCCGCCTATTTTTCAGAGTATGCACTCGTACGCTATCGCGTCCGCGTGGAAATCGAATACTTTATCACGCTCTGTGAACTGCCGCTGCCACAGCTGCAGGATTTCGACCATTGCCTGTTTGAACCACTACGCGACATCTATCGAAATTTCACCGTTGAGGATGCCGCCCGCGTCAAGGACATCGAAGCCGTCACCAACCATGACGTCAAGGCTGTCGAGTATTTTATCAAGGAGAAAATCGATGCGCTGAACGGTTTCCCCGTTCAGGCAAAAGAGTTTATCCACTTCGGCCTCACTTCTCAGGATATTAACAATACCAGCGTTCCCTTGAGCATCAAGGAGGCACTGGAAGATGTCTATTACCCCCTTGTTGAAGAACTGATAGAACAGCTCAACGACTACGCTGAGGAGTGGAAGACGGTTCCCATGCTTGCCAAGACCCATGGCCAGCCTGCATCTCCCACCCGTCTGGGAAAGGAGATTATGGTTTACGTCTACCGTCTCGAAGAGCAGCTCCGCTCGCTGAAAGAGACTCCCATCACCGCGAAGTTTGGCGGCGCTACGGGCAACTACAATGCCCACCATGTGGCCTATCCCCAGTACGACTGGAAGGAGTTTGGTAATAAGTTCGTCAGCGAGAAACTGGGGCTGGAACGCGAGCAGTACACGACGCAGATATCTAATTATGACTGGTTGGCTGCCATCTTTGATGCCATGAAGCGCATCAATACGATTGTCGTCGACCTTGACCGTGACTTCTGGATGTACATCTCAATGGATTATTTCAAGCAGAAGATTAAGGCTGGTGAGGTGGGATCCAGTGCTATGCCACATAAGGTCAATCCCATCGACTACGAAAACTCGGAGGGTAATCTTGGTATTGCCAATGCCATCCTGCAATTCTTGTCCGCCAAACTTCCTGTCAGCCGTCTGCAGCGTGACCTCACAGACTCCACTGTTCTCCGTAATGTTGGTGTGCCTATGGGGCATGCTGTCATCGCGTTCCAGTCAACACTCAAAGGCTTGCGCAAACTTATTCTCAACGAACAGAAACTGCAGGAAGACCTGGATAACACATGGGCTGTTGTGGCCGAGGCCATTCAGACCATCCTCCGCCGTGAGGCCTATCCTAATCCGTACGAGACGCTCAAGGCTCTTACACGAACTAACGAGCGGATGACGGCTGAGACTATTGCTCGTTTCATTGAGACACTGGACGTCAGCGAAGATGTCAAGGATGAGCTCCGCGTCATCACCCCAGCCAACTATACAGGCCTATAATAACTATCGGCTGTGCTGCGGTGGTACCGCAGCCCCCACTAAGAAAGCAATTACAAAACAACAACATCCATGGAATTAGAAAACGAGAAGAACTTCGAAGAGAAGTCAGTAGAACAGACAGCAGGTAGCCGTGAGGGCTATCAGTCAACCGACCATTCAGGAAACAATTTCCAACGTGAGTATCGTCCGGGCCGTTCCCCGCGTCCCCGTATTCATACAGGGCAGCCCCGTCCATACGGACAGGACCGTCCTGCGTATAATCGTAATAACGATGAGGGTGGCTTCCGTCCTGAAGGATTCGGAGCTGGTCTTCAGTCGGCCGCATCCCGCCAGCAGGGAGATTATGGTCAGCCGCGTGGCGGTTACCGTCCTCGCCAGCAGGGCGATTATGGCCAGGGTCGCCAAGGTTATGGCCAGCAGGGCTATAAGCCTTATAAGCCCTACAATCAGTCATACAATCAAGACTCTGAAGACGCCGGCTATCAGCCTCGTCAGGGTTACCAGCCCCGTCAGCAAGGCGATTATCAGCCTCGTGGTGGCTACCAGCCTCGTGGCGGCTACCAGCAGCGCGGTGGCTATCAGTCCCGTCAGCAGGGCGGCTATCAGCAGCGTCCTTATGGTCAGCGTCCCTATCAGCAGGGTGGCTATAACAAACCATATAATAACAATCGTCCTTATAACAAGCGCACTCGCACGGCTGACTATGATCCCAATGCGAAGTACAGCATGAAGAAGCGCATTGAGTATAAGGAGGAGCACTTCGATCCCAATGAGCCCATCCGTCTGAATAAGTTCCTGGCAAATGCCGGCGTATGTAGCCGTCGTGAAGCCGACGAGTTCATCCAGGCAGGTGTCGTCACTGTCAACGGTGAGGTGGTGACCGAACTGGGTACAAAAGTGTTGCGCACTGATGTGGTGAAATTCCATGACGATCCCGTGACTCTTGAGAAGAAGGTATACGTCCTGCTTAACAAGCCCAAGGACTATGTGACGACCAGCGATGATCCGCAGCAGCGTAAGACTGTCATGGATCTCGTGAAGAATGCATGTCCTGAACGTATCTATCCCGTCGGTCGACTCGACCGTAACACCACGGGTGTGCTTCTGTTGACTAATGACGGCGACCTTGCTTCAAAACTCACTCATCCGAAGTTCCTCAAGAAGAAGATATACCATGTCTACCTTGACAAGAACGTAACCGCTCACGACCTCCAACAGATTGCTGATGGTATTCAGCTTGAGGATGGTGAGATCAAGGCAGATGATGTACAGTACGCCGATGCCAACGACAAGAAGCAGGTTGGCATTGAGATCCATAGCGGAAAGAACCGTATCGTCCGTCGTATCTTCGAGAGCCTCGGCTATAAGGTTCTCAAACTTGACCGCGTACAGTTTGCAGGTCTCACCAAGAAGAACCTCCGACGTGGCGATTGGCGCTATCTTACTGAGGAAGAGGTCGACCGTCTGCGTATGGGCGCCTACGAGTAATCCGTCTATAAGTCCCATAGGTTCCATGAGCCCTATAAGCCCCATAGATTCCACAAAATGAAACAACAATGAAAAGAACAAAGATAATTGACGTGCTGAAAAGCACTGAATACGGAAAAGAAGTGTGTGTGAAGGGCTGGGTACGTACCCATCGCTCTTCCAAGGCTGTTGATTTCATTGCCTTGAACGACGGTTCCACCATCAACAACGTTCAGATTGTCGTTGATCCCGCCAACGTTACAGTTGTCGGCGGGACAGCTCCGCAGTCCTCCGTGACGGTTGATGGTACAGCTCCGCAGTCCACTGTGACTGTTGACTGTGCTGCGGCGGTGCCGCAGTTCTCCCTGAAGGACGTTACCACAGGTGCATGCATCTGTGCTGTAGGTACACTGGTGGAGAGCCAGGGGGCCGGTCAGTCGTCGGAGATTCAGGCTACCTCCATTGAGATATATGGCCTCTGTGGCAATGACTATCCCATGCAGAAGAAGGGACAGTCGTTTGAGGCTATGCGTAAGAATGCTCACATGCGTCTGCGTACCAACACTTTTGGTGCGGTTATGCGTATCCGCCACAATATGGCGATGGCCATCCATACCTATTTCCATGATCATGGCTTCTACTATTTCCATACACCACTGATTACGGCCAGCGATTGTGAGGGGGCCGGCAACATGTTCCAGGTGACAACCAAAAACCTCTACGACCTGAAGAAGGACGAGGCAGGTAAGATTATCTACGATGATGACTTCTTTGGACAGCAGACGTCACTCACCGTCTCCGGACAGCTGGAGGGCGAACTGGGCGCCACGGCTCTTGGCGCAATCTATACCTTTGGACCGACATTCCGTGCTGAGAATAGCAATACCCCGCGCCATTTGGCTGAGTTTTGGATGGTAGAGCCCGAGGTGGCATTCCTTGATCAGGAAGAGTTGATGGACCTTGAGGAGGACTTCATCAAGTTCTGCGTCCGTTGGGCACTTGATAACTGCAAGGATGACCTTGAGTTCCTCAACAAGATGATTGATAAGACCCTCATTGAACGCCTGCAGTCCACAGTGCAGTCGGATTTTGTCCGACTGACCTATACAAGGGGCATTGAGATTCTTCAGGAGGCTATTAAGAATGGCCGTAAGTTTGAGTTCCCTTGCAACTGGGGCGACGACTTGGCCAGCGAGCATGAACGCTACCTCGTAGAGGAGCACTTCAAGAAACCCGTCATCATGACCGACTACCCCACAGCCATCAAGGCCTTCTACATGAAGCAGAACAGTGCATCCGGCGGTTCTGCCGTCGGAAGCGTCGGCTATCAGGGATGCATTGCTCCTGGTCCCACCATGCAAGGTACCGATGTTCTCTTCCCACAGATAGGTGAGATTATCGGTGGTTCTGTCCGTGAGGAGAGCTACGACAAACTTATGGCAGAGATTAATCGCCGTCAGATGGAGACAGACAAACTGTGGTGGTATCTCGATACCCGTCGTTGGGGTTCTTGCCCACATGCCGGTTTCGGTTTGGGCTTCGAGCGACTCATCCTCTTTGTTACGGGTATGCAGAACATTCGTGATGTCATTCCGTTCCCAAGAACGCCAAAGTCGGCAGATTTCTAAACTGGAAAACAAAAAAACTTAAAAAATGTTTGCTGATTCAAGAAAAAGTCGTATCTTTGCACCTTGAAATCGGAAAACCCGAGGTGAATGGGGGGCAAAACCCCTACACCTTATTATATATAGTATAACGTAAAACAAAAAACCATTTGCCTATGGTAGCAAACCCCTGTAAACAAAGAGTAAAACGACTCAAAAACGTTAAAATATCGGCAGAATAACGGATTTTGCTCAATTTTTTGGGCGATTTTCGAAAAAATATTCGAAATTGTTTGCAAGATTTCAGATTTATATCTATATTTGCACCAAAAATGTGGCTTCTAACGGGAGCTACGCGAAGAATTGAGAGAAAGAAAAGAAGTAAATAACTTAGTTTTTTTATTAATTTAAATTATTAATCGTATGAAAAAAAGATTAATTGGTACATTGCTTCTGGGGGCACTTTTCGTGTCTTCTACAAGCGTGTTCGTGTCTTGTAAGGACTACGATGACGACATTAACAATGTCAGCGATCGCGTAACAGTCCTTGAGGCCGCTAAGGTCGATCTTGAGAAAGAGATCGCCAAACTTCGTGCTGACCTGGAGGCAAACTATGCCACCAAGACTGCACTCGCAAATGCTGAGGATGCTCTGAACAAGTCCATCCTGGCTGAGAAGGCTCGTGCTGAGGCTGCTGAAGCTGCTCTGAGCACTCGCATCCAGACCGCTCAGGACGCCATCGACGACCTGAACACTCTGATTGGTGGTGACATCAAGGAGTCAGCCAATTTCGCTGATTGCAAGACCTACAAGGAGGCTCTGGAGAAGACTTGGGCTAAGATTGAGTCTGTCGAGACTGGTTTGGGCCAACGCCTGACCACTCTGGAGACTGACTTGAATCTTGATGATCCTTCTTCAAAGATTCGTCTCTACTTGAAGAACTTGGAGAACCAGATTGCTGCTCTCGAGGCATGGCAGGCTGGTTTGGACAAGGACGGTGGTGCTGCTACCAAGAACTATGTTGGTACGGAGATTGCTGCTGCCGAAGGTCGTGCCGCTATTGACGCAGCTACGAAGGCTGCTCAGGCTCTGGTTGACGCAAAGCAGTATACCAATGAAGAGATCAACAAGGCTATCATCCAGGCTCTGAAGGACGCTGCTGACGACGCTAAGAAGAAGGCTGACGCTGCTGAGGCTGCTGCCAAGAGCTTTGCTCAGGATAAGGCTAATGAGGCTGAGGCTAATGCCAAGAAGTATGCTGCTGAAGAGGCTAAGGCTCAGGCCGAGGCTGCTCAGGCTGCTGCCGAGGCTTATGCCAAGAAGTATGCTGACCAGAAGTATAATGAGGCTCTGACCGAGGCTCAGAAGAAGGCTGATGCTGCTCAGGCTGCTGCTGAGGCTTATGCTGACCAGTTGCTCGTTCAGGCTAAGGCATATGCTGATGAAGTCGGTCAGAATACTTTGACCGCTGCTCAGACTTATGCTGACCAGAAGATTGCTATTGCAAAGGCTGAGGCTATTGCTGAGGCCAAGAAGCTTGCTGATGCTGCCGAGTCTGCTGCTAAGAGCTATACCGACACTGAGATTCAGAAGCTGAAGGACAACGAGCTGAAGGCTCTGAGCAATCGTATCGACAATCTTCAGAGCGAACTGAACGTCTTGAATATGTTTGTCAAGCAGCTCCGTAGCCTCGTCTTCATCCCCGAGGGATATATTGACGGTGTTGAGGCTCTTGAGGTGTTCTCTCTGAACTACTGGCGTTACAACAACTTCACTGGTAGCACATGGATTGATCTTTCTACCGATGCTACTAAGGATTGGTATTGGAAGCAGCCCGAGAAGACCAACGCTAAAAACGCTTACAACGAGACTGGTTTTGTTAAGACTGCCACTGGTAAGGATCGCGACTTGGATCACCCCTCTCGCTATAATAAGCAGGTCGGTTTGTATCGCGTTCTTGACTTCACTGCTCAGTACTATATGAATCCCTCTAACGCTCAGCTTGACAAGATTACTAAGGATAATGTGAAGCCTATCGTTGAGGACAAGTGGTTCGACGTTACTCGTGGTAACATTGGTATGTCTGTTGATGACATTATTAAGCCTTCTGATGAGGGTGGTCTGCCCGGAATCTTCCAGGTTAAGTATAAGCTGACCAATCCTAACAATATTGAGACTGGTAACAAGATTACTGTCTTCACAACTCAGGTTTCTTATAAGGCCAATGGTGCTGACACGACTATCACTTCTGACTACGCTACATTCCGTAATAAGTTCATTGACAGCCTTGTGCTGGCTCACGCTCCGAAGCAGATTGCTACTTCGTTCCGCGACGTTCGCAATACCCACTGCGGTAAGTGTAATATTACTAGTACTGGTGATACATACGATCGTACTAACTCTCACCTGTTTGCTACTATCACTGAGGCTGCCGGTAAGGGTGAGGACATCAAGACTGAAGCTGATGGCTTTGCTCCTCAGGATGCAGTCGAGTACACCAGCCCTGGTCTGGAGCTCAATAAGCTTGTGGAGACCCACTATCGTGATGTCAACAGTAACAAGCACATGTTGATGAAGGATATCAGCAAGTATGGTCTGCATTATGAGTTCGAACTGACTTATCTCCGCTATGGTGGTAATAAGACCTCTGAGTCTGCTCACGCTGCTATCTATAAGAAGGATGGTAAGTACTATCTCGTACCTTGGGCTCCTAAGAAGACCAATGAGAATATCGGTCAGAATGATGGTGAGCCTAATGAGTTCAACCTCGACACATACGAGGCCGACAAGGAGAAGTTCCAGACACGTCAGCTCATTGGTCGTACCCCGCTGGTACGTGTCAGCCTGAAGGATGCTGAGGGTAATGTTCTTGACTATGGTTACATCCGTATCCTGATTACGGACACAACTCCTGATAATCCTAGCCCGTATCGTCGCTTCGTTGAGTACACTGCAGGTGGTTACAGCTATAATATTCCTTGGACTGTGAAGAATGGTTGCGAGGCTTGGAATAATCCTGATTTCCGCTTCAGTAACTCTTGGATTGACCAGCAGCTCGACATCTATGCATTTGCTGGTATCTCTCACAACGAGTTCATTAACAATTGGGAGCTTGAGATGGATGGCAATGCTGCTAAGCAGTACGCTGTTTCTGACAAGACTAATAACGAAGGTGCTCGCAATGGTAAGGCTAAGTTCACTGCTCTGCCCACAGCTACTGAGGCTGCTCTTGGTACTGTGACTGAGAAACCTAACCCGAACGATCCTGAGACCAACGTCCTTGAGTGGATTGTTACTGCTACTCAGGCTAAGGCTGCCTTCATTGATAAGAGCCCGCGTCCGACATCTCGTACAATTGCAGTACGTTATAAGAGTAAGGATGGTAATGAGGCCAACGATATCTATGTCATCTTTAATACTGGTACTATCTCTATCACTGAGGCTGGTAAGATTACTGGTGCTATCAATTGGGATGGTCGCAAGAACCCGAACTACTGGTACGATAAGAATGGCTGGCAGGAGCGCACAGGTCTTGTTGAGGTTCACGCTAACGTCTATGGCGTTGAGGATGAGAAGGAGAGGACCGGTCAGACCACTGAGCTGCAGCAGACTATTGCCGCTACCTTCATGGCCAACAAGATTGTTGACTTGACCAGTACTGCTGATAAGGATGCATTCATCACTCTGACAAATGGAGCTGGACATACTGGTAAGGATCTGACTCTGCGTCTTGAGTTCGTCAAGGGTGCTCTGAACACCTTCAAGGGTATCTACACAGACGGTAAGATTTACCAGTTCGTTCCGAAGATTGTTAACAATGGTCTGACGCTAAATGTCTTCCAGGACAAGAACAAGAATGGCGTTCAGGATGCTGGTGAAACGGAGCAGGCAGTTGCAAATCTCGTCTACACTGATAACAGTAATCAGGATATCAACCACATGCGTGTTGAGTATCTGAAGACTGACTTTGCTAAGGCTCTGCTGAACTACTGGCCGCACAAGGTTCTGAATGACGACGTCCTGACTGCATACGTTGCTGTTAAGGCAAAGATCGGTACTTGTGAGATTGAGCTGAGTGGTGATCCTATCAACATCCGCTTCCTCCGCCCGATTAACGTGAAGGAGAATGAGGCTGAAGTCGAGGATGCTTCTGTCAATGGCAAGCAGGTTATCTTCCTGCGCGACATCGTGAAGCTCGACGACTGGCGCGATGAGCCCTTCAAGACCAACTACTGGTTCTACTATGGTGTAACTGATATCCAGATTGTTGGTGTGGCTGCTGGTGCAAACCTTGCTTCTAACGACGACGTTCTTACCAACATGTCGCTTGATCCTGACGCAGAGCCTACCAAGCCGCTTAGCGAAGTCAGTGAGATGGTTGAGCTCCAGTACAATCCTCAGTCTTGGACTCCTGTTGCCAATAAGGCTCCGGAGGAGGGTGACTTTGGTACTCTGACTTACACGAACCTCGGTTCGAATGTTCAGAAGTTCACTCTGAAGCTCCCCGTCAAGGTGAAGTACATCTGGGGTGAGGTCTTCACTACTGTCAACGTGAAGGTGAAGTGCACGAAGAACAATGGTGCTCGTAAATTCTAAATCTTAGAATTGAAATACTAATCCAAGGGGAGGGGTGTTTACTCCTCCCCTTTATTCATTAAAATGACAATGAAACTTACAAGATTTTTATTTTTTGCGTTGTCTGCCCCTTTGTTGTTTGCTGCCTGTTCTGGTGCCAGTGACAACAAGAAAAAGGTCACGTCTGAGGAGATGCGTGCTCCCTCGCTTGATTTCTCGGCTGACGATTCGTTAGCCGTAGTTACATTGGCCAACAACTACCTTGCTTCTTTTGCTGCGAAAGACTATGAGGCTGCTGCCGATATGCTTTTCAAGTATGAGAAAGACACGGTTCGTGAGTTGAATGCTGAAGAGCGAAGAAGTTATCTCAATACCATGCGTCAGTTGCCCAATTATGGTTGCAAGTTAAAGGGAATAGCTCTCTATACAAATAAAAACAACCGTCTTATCTACATGCTGCAGGTATCCTCTTCGGGTAGTTTGGAGAAAGAAGAAGGCGTGATGAAGTTTTATCTTAACCCCGTTCTCAAGGATGGCCAGTGGTTTCTGACGTTGCTTGATATGGAACAGGAAGGGACAGAAAATTTGTTTAATTTATGATGATTCATAAATCATTTTTTACAGTTGCCGTGTCGCTCTGTCTTATTGGACTGTGTTCTTGTGAGCACAAGCCTGCTCACCTACAACTTGGTGAAGAGATGGTCGATATTGGCACAGTATTGATAACGGACGACCCCAAAGCCTTTGAAGTGGAGTTACGTAACACTGGTGATGATGAACTGATAATCAGTGATGTTGAGACGACATGCCACTGTACGACTGTTGATTATCCTAAGGATCCCATCAAGGGTGGTCGTTCTGTCACACTTCACCTAACGTTCAGTGGTAAGGAATTCTTCCCTTCAGAGATGACTCGCGAGGTCAAGATATATAGTAATTCGGATGATAGCCCTACATCCTTCTATTTCAAGGTGAAGGTGCTTTCTCCAAACGTAGCAAGTGATACATGCGGAACATACATACAATATTCGCACTCTTGATTTTGTCCCTATGGCCGTCTTTGTTCGCAAAGGCAGCCACAGAGACAAAACTCGTCATCAAAATGACGAGTAGTGACAGTGTGGCCTATAACCTTGTGGAGAAGCCCACCGTCCGCTTTACTAATGAGAAATTGGAAATCGATTCTAAATCGTTTAGTAAATCGATTGACAATATAGTTAGCCTGAAGTTTTTGCCTTCGGAAGTTTCTGAATCCAGTTCCGGTTCAGTAGCTCCTGATACCACGATACCTGTAGGCAACGACTATGTTCCAAGGGTACCTGACTATGATCAAACTCCCAAGAATGATCCTTTCCCTGTTGTTCCAACCTCTATCACGATGGCTTCTATTACGCTGTCGCGGACACAGTTTGACTATACAGGTAGTGAAATCAAGCCTACTGTTACTGTTACTTACGACAATGAGGTGTTGACAGAAGGCACGGATTATACTGTCGCATACTCCAATAACATTAATCCAGGCGAAGCCACAGTCACCATTGTTGGCAAAGGAAACTATACTGATAGTGTTATTGCAACGTTTACGATAACAATTCAGCCTACTTTCATTGTTTCTATCAATGAGCAAAATGTTAAACCAGAGCTTACACAGGAATATGGTGTAACATCTGCTACCTATTATACTTCCTCAGGTACCGTCTTATTGAGCAATTATTACGCATTGCCAGGTGAAACTGTAACGGTGTGGTTGTTGCCTGCCGATGGCTATTGGACATCTAGGGACAGCGTCAATGTTCAGCTTATGGTTAAAGATGTCATTGATTTAAGTCAAATGAGCAGTTATACCTATACGGTCCCTGCCTCTGGCACGGTGGAGATGAATGTTAACTTCTACAAGCGCATTGATATCTCGAACGATCAAGTGACTCTTGATGCGGTATTCTATATTTACGAAGGAACCCCCATTGTCCCAGTTGTTACGTTAAAGCACAATGATGTGACGCTCAAGGCAGGTGAAGACTATACCATTACTATCAATGATAACGATGCAATTGGTACTGCTACGCTGACGTTGAGTGGCATCAGTCGATATGTGGGTACTATTGAAACTGCTTTTGTCATCAAGCCTCATGTCATCGATTTGTCAAGTGAGGACATCATTGTCAGTTTCCAACAACCGCTATATACTATCAGCGGTACCCCTGTCACTCCTGACGTAACGGTTAAGCACGGCACGACAGTGTTGTTAGAAGACACGGATTATACAATAGCTTGTAGCAACAACGATGCTCCTGGCTTAGCACAACTCATCATTACGGGTATGGGCAACTATACAGGAACGATTGATACAACCTTCGTCATTAAACCGCTTATTTACGACTTGGTGGCTACGACAGTGTTGACTATTGATGGTGAGTCGTTTGCATATACCGGACAGCCCATCGTACCCACCTATAGATTGGAACATAATGGAGTCGCTTTGGTTGAGGGTACTGATTTCACTGCAACCCCTACTGATAATAAAGATGCAGGTGTTGCTCATCTATTGATTGTGGGTAAAGGCAATTATGAGGGAATTCTTGATACGACCTTTGTTATTTCGAAGGTGATGCTGACCGTAGAGGCAGATGCTCTGACAAAGGTATATGGTGATGAGAATCCGGAACCTGCTACTACGATAACAGGCTTCGTCAATAACGAAAATGATTCGGTTATCACTGTAATGCCAACTGTCACGATTGAATGTCAGAAAGACAGTCCCGTTGGCGAGTATGCTATTATCGTCAGTGGCGGTGAGGCTCAGAATTATGACTTCAGCTATGTCAATGCTACGTTGGAAGTCACTCCGCGCTCCATTGAAGATGCCACGGTGACGATGGCCGATAGCGTTGCCTACACAGGCCAGTCAGTCCTTCCTACTCTTACAGTACAGTGTGGTTCTGCAACACTGATTGAGGGAACCGACTATACTGTAACGCCTGACAACAATACTGAGCCTGGCATTGCTACATTGACCATTGAGGGTCAGGGTAACTATTTCAACAAGGTTGACACGACGTTTGTCATCTATCTGAGGCCGAGCGTCAGTATCGTTGTTAACGATTTGTTGATTAAGCCTACAGTTGATGAACTGTTGAACAATAGCGCTCCTGCCACCTTCGACAGTGAGCAGGCTACCATCATTGTAGATAACTACTATGCATTGGCAGGTTCTACTGTGATGCTTACAGTGACTCCCAAGTCTTACTATTATATCAAGAAGGATAGTATTACGGGAGTAGACCTGATAGGCGCCGATCCAGATGATTTGAGCCAGCTACGACACTATCGCTTCGTCGTTCCTGACGAGGGTGTTGTTGCCATCAAGGCAGTATTCTCGGTTGACAGTGTTGCTTTGGGCATCAGTGACAGCAGGCTCCAGAACTTGCGCTTTGAGGTTGTTGACGGTCAGACAGTACGCGTACTTGGTGCGCGTGAGACGGCTCCTGTCAGCGTGTTCGATGCCCGTGGCCAGCAGGTGGCTGCTGAGGTGGTACGCTTTGACCGCGACATCATCGTCCGTTTGGCCCGTCAGCCGCAGGGACTCTATATAATTAAGGTAAATAATAACTCGTTCAAGGTATACAGAAAATGAAGAAGACAATCATAACACTGCTTGCAGCAATTCTGCTGCCCCTCAGTACACAGGCTCAGCATAAGCTGATTATCCGCTATGACGACGGTACAATGTTCGAGAAGAACGTTTGGGATGTAGATTCTATCTACTTCGAAGCTATTGAGGATAGGAAACTACCCGATGGCGCTCCTGCTCCCACGGCTGTTAACCTTGGTCTCTCGGTTGAGTGGGCCAACATCAACCTTGGCGCCACGTCAGTTACTAATCCCGGCTGGCTTGTGGGCTGGGGCGATGTAACAGGCTTGAATGAATCGAAGAAGCTGAAGTGGTATCCTGTAGAACAGCCTGCCGGCGATATTTCGGGCTTCGGTAATGACATTATTAAGAAGTATTGGAGTTCGGGCGACGATGTATGGCGCCTGCCTACTGATGAAGAGCTTCAGGAATTAATTGACGGTTGTACCTGGGAATGGGTTAATGGTCAGGATGGTGCTGGTTTTACTGTGACAGGTTCTAATGGCAATACTATTTTCCTGCCTGCCGCCGGTAGCCGTGACGGTGATGCCGTGTCTGGACAGGGTACTGCACTAAACTATTGGAGTGGCACGCTGAATAAGACGGACAAATCTATGGCTAAAGCTATGATGTTTGCATACGGTAATGGCAATAAGCCGACTGTTGGTGTTTTGATGCGCTACATGGGTTGTGCTCTGCGTGCTGTACATGGTGCGCCAAAGATTGATGTAAGCGTTTCGTCAAGTGAGGCTTACAGCTTAGGTACTACTTCTGCAAAGGTGAGGGTTCAGCTGTCTGGCTCATATACTAATTATGGCGGTTTGAGAGTCGGACTTGTTTATGGAACGCAAAAGGACTTGGAAAATGATAACGCCCGTCGTGAAACGCCTACGCAGACATGTTTAGATGGCAGCTGTGAGATTGAATTGACCAACTTGACGCCCGATGTGCCTTATTGGTACTGTGCATTTGTTGAGATGAGCAACGGCCAACGTATCTATCAGCAGGAGGAGTCGAAGAACTTTGCAACTACCCTGTTCCCTGAGCCTGCTATTGTTGATCTGGGTCTGAGTGTGAAATGGGCAAGCTTCAATGTTGGAGCCACATCGCCTTCCGAGGCAGGCCGCTATATTGGTTGGGGTGATCCAACAGGCATGAAGGAATCGAGAAGTTACGATGATTATGGTTATAGCACAACGTCGAAGAATATAGGCTTTAACCAGAACTATGACACACCCTACGCCAAGTGGGGAAAGAAGTGGCGTATGCCGACCCGTGCAGAGTTTGAGGAACTCTTTGCGAAAACAACTGTTACATTTGATAATGATACAAAGTGTAATGTGTTTACAGCCTCAAACGGTAATAGCATCTCCATTCCGTATTGTGGTTTGATAACGCAATATTCTGAAAGTAATACTGACTACAAAAAAACTAATTACGGATGGTATTGGACGGCAGAATGTGATGATGAGAAGTTACCATATCTCGCAGCTCTTTACAATAATGTTAGTCCGAGCATCCAGACACAACCGATGTGGTACCGAATGCCTATTCGTGCCGTCTATGAAGAAGCTTCAAGTTCTCAAGGCGGTAGCAGTGGTGGCGATAGCGGCAGTGGCAGCGGCAGCGGAGAAGGCGGAAACGATGATCCTTATGTTGAGCCTACACCTGAAACGGCAGTTGCTGGTACTGCGGTGAGTTTGGGACTTACCAGTGGCACCAAGTGGGCTGACCGTAATATTGGAGGTACTTCACAAGATCTTGCTGGTGACTACTTGACGTGGGGTGCAACTGAGATTCAGGAGCAGTATACCGTAGCAAGTTATATCTATGGTAACAGTAGTGATATTGGTGGTATGAAATACCTTGGAACTTATACTGATCCGAATGATCAGAAAAGAAATTCTTATTCTATTGCAGGAACCCAATATGACGCTGCTCATGTACGCTGGGGTGGAACATGGCGTCTGCCTACTCAGTCAGAGATTAACGAACTGATAGAGGAATGTACTTGGACGTGGTCGTCGCGAACTGACACCAAACATGGTGCTATATGGGGCTATGAGGTGAAGGGTAAGAATGGTAGGAGCATCTTCCTGCCTGCTGCTGGGCGTATGGTTACAACGGATACTTCGCCTCAAGTGTATAAACTGGATGATATTGGCTATTATTGGTCAGACTATGTTTATTATGGAGTTGCAGAGGAGCATTATAATAAGAATGCGTATATCCTTCAATTCAACGAGAGTGAAAAGAAACTCAAGTATCTGGAGCGTAATATTGGTTTGCCCATCCGACCTGTGACTAAATAGTATATTTGTATTTCCCTTTCGGAACATGATGGCTTTTTTACAGCCTTTTTGCGTCGAAAACGGAAAAAACGCGGGGGAAATGTAATATTTTTGCTAAAAAATGTAGGCGAATCGAAATTTTTATGTACCTTTGCTCCCGAAAAGTGTAGATATCTAACAACATTATTAGTAATATAGTTATGAAAACATTGAAGACTATTTTTACCGCTGTGCTGCTCGCGATGGGTTTGACAGCAAACGCTCAGGCAACGTATACCGATGCCGAGGGCAACAATTACGAGTTCCAGAAGCACTTCTTCCTGAACCTGGGAGCTGGTGCTCAGTACACACTTGGTGAGGCCAAGTTCTCTGACCTGCTGTCTCCGAACGTACAGCTGGGTCTGGGCTATCAGTTCTCGCCCATCGTTGCAGCCCGTCTGCAGGCTAATGCTTGGCAGTCGAAGGGTGGCTGGAACGGTTTCCAGATTGGTAACGAGCCTGCTCACACTGAGACTTACAAGTGGAACTATGTGGCTCCTGGCATCGACGTGATGTTCAACCTGTCGAACCTTATCTGTGGCTACAACCCCCTCCGCACTTTCAATGTGACGGCTTTCCTGGGTGGTGGCATTAACTTGGGCTTCGGCAACGACGAGGTTCAAGACATCAACGCTGCTCTTGGCAAGAACGCTGCTAAGTACGAGCTGGAGTATGTATGGGATGGTTCAAAGATTCGTCCTTTCGGTCGTGGTGGTATCGAGCTCGGCTTCCGTGTAAGCGACGCTGTTAACATCATTCTCGAGGGTAACGCTAATATCCTCTCTGACCACTACAACTCAAAGAAGGCTGAAAACGCAGACTGGTACTTCAATGCACTGGCAGGTGTACGCATCAACCTTGGTAGCACCTATACCAAGACTGTGCCTGTTGCAGCTGTTCCCGAGCCCGTTGCTGTCTCTGAGCCCGAGCCCCAGCCCGCAACTGTTACTCCCGCTCCCACACCCGTGGTTGAGAAGATTGAGCCAATCCGTCGCGACATCTTCTTCCTGATCAACAAGACTGACATCCGTGCAGAGGAGGCTCAGAAGGTGAAGGATATCGCTGACTATCTGAACAAGTATCCGAAGGCTAAGGTTACTGTGACTGGCTATGCTGACGCCGGCACTGGTAACGACAAGATCAATGACCGTCTGGCCGCTCAGCGTGCTGACGTCGTTGTGAAGGCTCTGAAGGAGCAGTATGGTATCGCAGAGAGCCGTATCAGCTACGACTCAAAGGGTAGCCGCGTACAGCCGTTCGCCGAGAACGACATGAACCGTGTGTCTATCTGTATCGCAGAGTAATTTGTTTTTCCCAAAATATAGGGGCCGACTTTCGCGCGAAAGTCGGCCCCTTTTTGCTGAAAGTCGGCCTCTATTTGTAGAAAGTCGGCTCCTTTTTGCTGGAAGTTGGCTATATTCCGTCAGACGAGGTGGATGCCGTCGTCGCTGATGGTGATAAGCTGTCGTTTGTAAAGGTCACCTACAGCCCGCTTATAGGCTTTCTTTGACACTTGGAAGCGGGCGCTGATGGCCTCGGCATCGGAGTGGTCGCCCAGTTCGCAGTAGCCGTCGTTCTCATGGAGGTATCGCAATAGCTGTTCGGCGAAGTCGAGCACGCGTCGACGACTGTCTCCTTTCTGGAAACGCTCCACCTTGGCGGTGGCCATGAGCCGGTGTGTCTTCTCGTCTTCCATGACGTAGACATAGTAGGTCTTTCCCCTCTCCATGCGCTGTTTCTGCTCGCGGAACGGGCAGAACAGGTCCTTCTGGAGACCCCAGTTCAGGAATGCGCCAAACTCGTTGGTCCAAGCACATTCCAGATAGGCGAACTCGCCAACCTTGGCTATGGGGTGTTCGGTAGTGGCTACAATACGCTCGTCGTGGTCCAGATAGAGAAACACTTCTATTTCGTCGCCTATGTGCATCGTGGCTGTGACGTAACGTTTGGGCAGAAGAATTTCGTCATAGGGGGTAGCGGCATCCTCGCTACCTTGTGAACCATCGGCAATGGGTGACAGGTAGAGCCCGAAGTCTACTTGCTTGACGATGCGCAAGAGGTTATAGTCACCGAGTTTAATCATTGGGCAGAGATGTTGGTTCTTGGAGGATCGTATTGGGCAGATCCTCGGGGCTGTCGTGGCTCTCCGGGATTTCCGGATATTCTATCATGCCGTCGCGCAGATGGATGGTGCGGTCGGTGAGGGTGGCCAGCTGTTCGTCGTGGGTGACGATGACAAAGGTCTGTCCGAACTTGTCGCGCAAGTCGAAGAAGAGCTGGTGCAGCTCCTGCTTGTTCTGGGTGTCGAGTGAGCCGGAGGGCTCGTCGGCCAGAATGATGGCAGGGTTGTTGACGAGCGCGCGCGCTACTGCCACGCGCTGTTTCTCGCCGCCAGAGAGCTCTGCAGGCTTATGTGAGGCACGGTCGGCCAGTCCCATGAATTCGAGCAGCTCCTTGGCGCGCTCCTTGGCCTGTCGCTGCGGCGTCTTAGCAATGTAGGCGGGTATCATGATGTTCTCCAGGGCTGTGAACTCTGGCAGCAGTTGGTGGAACTGGAAGACGAAGCCGAGGTGGCGGTTTCGGAAGTCGGCCAGCGCTTTCTGTGAGAGAGTGGTCACGTCAACGGAGTCAACACGTACACTGCCGCCGTCTGGCCGGTCGAGTGTGCCGATAATCTGTAGGAGTGTCGTCTTGCCGGCACCACTGGGGCCAACGATGCTGACGACCTCGCCGCGGTCTATGTGCAGGTCGATGCCCTTGAGAACTTGTAGTGAGCCGAAGCTCTTGGTAATATTTTCTGTTGTAATCATAGCTTGTTGATTTTATGTAACAGCCAGTCGTAGATGGAGCTCTCCTCCTGGTGCTGGGCTACGGTAAATGTCATGCTCTCCTCCTTCTGTGTGCCGTACTGGTCGGGGAATATAATCATGAGATTCTTGCCTGAGAAGTAGCGTTGCAGCTCGTCTGGCAGGCGTTCCAGCGCGTTCTTATAGGAGATGGTTCCCTTACGGGCTGTGACGACAACGAAGAGGTGGTCGTCGGCAATGTTGGCAGCGAGCTGTGGCAGCTCGTTCCAATGAGCCATTGGCGTATATTCCGTACGTACTGAGGGATGCAGGTTGTTGATGTACTCTGCAATGAGTGTCAGAGACTCTTCACGCCCGTGGAACTGTATGCGGCAGTCCAGTTGTCCGGCCAGCCTGCACAGCCGTTCCAGCCAGCGGTGAAAGCCCGGCTCGAATTCGGCACGACTGGGCACTGCCACCTGTATGCGGCGTAGGGTGTTCAGTGGCTGGACGAAGCGCGACAGCATGATCTGGCGGTTCAAGCCGTTATAGAGGCTCTGCAGGAAGTCGCCCCAGAACTTTGCGTTGCGCTCGGTGTGTACGTGCATGCCCAATATGATTTCTGAGCAGGCGAACTCACGGAAGGCGTGCTTGATGCCATTGGCAATATTTGTGGCCAGTCGTACCTGAGTCTGTATTTGCACGTCGGACGCTGTAGCCTGACGCTCCAGTTTCTCCAGCAGTTGCAACCCCTCCTCGCGGTGCTTGGCTGCTGTCTGGTCGTCATATACCACGTTCAGGGCCACCAATCCCTGCTGACTGTTGGCTTTTGGCCGTTGGCTGTCTGTGCGTCGCATGAGTATGGCCTGTTCCAGTAGCTGTGGTGCAATCTCGGGATATTTCACACAGAGCAGAATCTTCTCGTCATCCTTCCGTTGGTTGCCCGTTGTCGGCTGCTGGCTGTTGGCAATAACTATTTGCTGTGAGGCGCGTTCTGTCATCAGTGTGGAGATGATACAGGTGACCAAAATCATCATGACCACACCATTAAGCATGTCGTCACTGACCAGATAGACGCCTGGCGCCACCTCCAGTCGCATACCTACCATAACCATGGCAATGGCGCCGGCTGCATGTGCAGACGTCAGTCCGAACATCATGTGTCCGTCGTGCTTCGGCAGCTGGAACAGCAGACTGGAAATATAGGCCGCCACAGCTTTGCCGAATGTCCCAAAGAAGGCGATGAGCAGCACCACCCACAAGACGTGAGGCCCTGTCATCAACGTGCGCACATTAATGAGCATGCCCACACCAATAAGGAAGTAGGGGATGAACAGGGCGTTGCCGATGAACTCCAGACGGTTCATCAGCGGCGACACCTGCGGTATGAACCTGTTCATGATCAGGCCTGAGAAGAAGGCGCCGAAGATGCCCTCCAGTCCGATAAAGTCAGTAAGGGCCGCGTTGAGGAACATCACCGACAGTACGAAGATGAACTGCATGACGGCATCGCTATAGCGGCGCAGGAAATAGCGCGTCAGGTGCGGGATGAGCCACAGCATCGCGGCAATATAGGCAGTCAGCTTCAGTACGAAGAGCGGCCAGAAAAGCCAGCTGCCTGCCGGAAAACCGGTGGTAGCTGCGGCGGGACCTGTGCTATCGGAGGCGGCGGCAAAGGCGGCGGCGAGGGCTGCAATCATGACCAGCGCCAGGAAGAGGCTGATCATCGAAGAACCTACGGAGAGTGTGACGCTGGAGTGGCGCTGCAGTCCGTAGCGGCTGACGATGGGGTAGGAGATAAGCGTATTCGACGCCATGATGCATCCTAACAGAAACGCAGCAGCCGGTGAATAGTGCAGCAGGTAGATGGCCATGACGTAGGTCAGTCCCAGCGGCACCAGACAGGTCAGCAGTCCGAAGATGAGGAAGCGCCGTTTGTTGCGCTTGACGCCCTCCAGGTCCATCTCTAAGCCGGCCAGAAACATGATGTAGTACAGTCCGACACGCCCGAAGAGCTCAAACGAGCTGTCACGCTCCAAGATGTTCAGTCCGTACTGTCCTATGATGACGCCGGCCAGCACCATGCCGATGATATGCGGTATTCGGAGCTTGCCCATGATGATTGGGGCAAACAGGACTATCAGCAACACCACGAAAAAGATGAGTGTGGGGTCAGTGATGGGAAAATAGGCAGCCAAAGTCGTCATTCTGTCTGCAAAGGTACAAAAAAATGAGTAATGAGCACTCGGCTTTGCCGCTTTTTTCCTAAAAAGAAATGGGAAATGAGAAATTTTTCGTAATTTTGCACCCGCAAAGTAACAATTCATAAGAAAAGAAGACATGAAAGTAGCAATTGTTGGCGCTTCGGGCGCCGTGGGTCAGGAGTTCCTGCGCCTGCTTGATGAGAGAAATTTTCCGATGGACGAACTTGTGCTTTTCGGCTCTGAGCGCTCGGCTGGCACTAAGTATACCTTCCGTGGAAAGGAGCTGACAGTGAAGCTGCTCCAGCATAACGACGATTTCAAGGACATCGATATCGCCTTCACATCGGCCGGTGCCGGCACGTCGAGGGAGTTTGCTGCCGACATCACGAAGTACGGCTGCGTGATGATTGACAATAGCTCGGCTTTCCGTATGGACGCCGACGTACCCTTGGTGGTTCCCGAGTGCAACGCCGCCGATGCGCTGAACCGTCCGCGCGGCATCATTGCCAATCCCAACTGCACGACCATCATGATGGTTGTCGTGCTGCAGCCCTTAGAGCAGCTGAGCCACATCAAGCGCATCCATGTCGCCTCTTATCAGAGTGCCTCGGGGGCCGGTGCTGCCGCCATGGCCGAGTTGCAGCAGCAGTATAAGGAGATGGTCGAGACAGGCGAGGTGAAGACCGTCAAGAAGTTCCCCCACCAGCTGGCTTACAATGTCATTCCCCAGATTGACGTCTTCCAGCCCAACGGCTACACGAAGGAGGAGATGAAGATGTTCAACGAGACGCAGAAAATCATGCATACCGACGCTAAGTGCTCGGCCATGTGCGTACGTGTCTCGTCGCTGCGCAGCCATTCCGAGAGTGTCTGGATTGAGACTGAGCGTCCCATCAGCGTCGAGGAGGCACAGCAGGCTATTGCCGCCGCTCCCGGCTGTACGCTCGTCGACGATCCCGCCAACCTCGTCTATCCCATGCCGCTCGAGACGGCAGGCAAGGACGATGTCTTTGTGGGTCGTGTGCGTAAGGATCTGAGCGATGAGAATGGCCTGACGTTCTGGCTTTCTGGCGACCAGATTCGTAAGGGCGCTGCCCTCAACGCCGTACAAATCGGAGAGTATCTCATCAAGGTGGGAAATGTAAAGTAAATACAATTAGTGAATAATAAGAAAGCCCCCGCAATCGCGAGGGCTTTTCTTATTACTTGTTCTTCTGGTAGTATTCCAGTCCCAGTTGGACGTTCTTGATGACAGCGTCCGACGAGAACGTGGCGCCGGTGACGCCGTCGACCTTCATCTTGGCGGCCTCGCTCACCTTCTTGTCATTCCACTTGTCCAGCAGTTGCTTCTTCACTTTCACGAAGTACTTGGGCGTCTCCTGATTCTTCAGTGCCTCGACCTTCACCACCTTATTCTTCTGAATGTAGATTTTCAGGGGTGTGGTGGCGACATAGCCGACGACATCCTTACCCAACTCTGTGGTGTTGACAACGGTCATGCCATCCTCCTTCGTGATGATGTCATCGCCCTTAGGCAGGGCACTCTGTAGTGTTGCGGCCAGCGCGATGAGCGCCAGTCCGCCAAGTATTATTTTCTTCATTTTCGTTTATTTGATAATCATCTTCTTACCATCTTTGACGTAAATACCCTTCAAAGGTTTAACGACGCGACGACCCTGCAGGTCGTAGATGGCTCCGTTGCTGATGGGCTGTACCGTGATGCCCTGTACGCTGGCAGCAGCTTGCTCTGGCGTTGCACCGTGCCAGGGAATGAACTCGAGTTCGTCCCAGCTTGCTGCACCGTTAGCAGCAAAGATGCGGGCGCCGATGGCATCGGTGATGGTGACAATCAGACGGTTACCGTCAGTACAGTCGGCCACGTTGTAGTTTCCTTCGGCTGTAGCAGGCACGCGCTGGAAGCCAACCTTACCTGTTGTATTCAAGAACTTGTAGTAGCGGCGGTTGGTCTGCTTCATGGTCTTGGTGTCCTCGTCGCTCCACGACTGGATAGACGAGCGACTCTTCATCACACCCTGTGAAGCCGACAGCTGCAGGTCGTATGTGCCGGGCTTGGCGATGGCAATCCAGTCGCCCTTCAGCAGCAGCGTGCTGTCGCCGGGAATCTCCGTGTACTTGAGGTCGGTGGTGGCGTCGTTGTTGCTGGCGTTGACAAAGCAGAAGAGCATGTCCTTCGGTCCGAAGAATGGTTTGTCAATGTTGATGGCCAGATAGCCGCTTTCGGGGATGGTGATGCTCTGTGCCGTCAGACCGCTGGCCTCGCTGTCATACTGGCGGGGCTGGATGGTCGTTGACACAGCGAAGTCGACGGTCGAGTTGTTCGTGTCGAAGAGAGCGGCCTTGCCGCCTACGACGAATGCGGTCTTACGGTAGACGACCTCACCGTTGTAGCCCGTCTTGGAGGTGATGGCGATGTTACCGGCGTCCAGGCTATTGTCAAGACGCAGTATTCCTTCCTCAGCTTCACCCATCTTGACGATTTCCACGCCGTCGATCACCTTGCTCTTCGGCAGCAGCACATATACAGAACCCTTCTCCTTGCCGTAGGCAAAGGTCTTTGTCAAATCGTCGGTCTTGGTGTCCTGTGTCAGCAACACTACGGCACAAGCACCGCCTTGAGCCAAATTCATGTTAGAAATGGCGTCGAAGGCTGTGTAGACCAGTTCGAGCGCAGGCACTTCGGGGTTGTTCTGCGTCTTGCCAGAGGCATCCTTGGCCTCGAAGTCGGCGTCAGTCAAATTGGGGAAGTTCTCGCCGTTGGCCGAGTGGTCGATGGCGCTGTTAACGATGACGATGCTACTGTAGGGATCCATCTTGGCGTTGGCTGGAATACGGAACAGCTGCTTCAGTGCTACGGAGTCCTTGTGGGCTTCAGTCAGTCGTTCTGCAGTCCATGCACTGGCCTTTGCGTCGCTCTCAACGAGACCGATGTACATGCCTGAGATGTCGAGCGTGTCTGTCGAGATGTTGTAGAGCTCAATGTATCTGCCATTGAGGTAGTTCTTGTTGCCATTGTCCTTGGCGCCAGCGTAGTAAACCTTGCCGATGACGACATCGTTGGCGTAGGTGCTTGGCTTCACAAGCTTGGCTTCTGCAGCGTTAGCGGTCAGTAACAGGCCGGCAGCGATGGCCAGCGCTTTCAGTGGAGTAGTTATTCTCATAAGTGTTTCTTTTTATAAGTTAGTATTTAGTTGAATAGTCCGAAGGAGAGACCGACGGTAGAGCCGTTGAGGCCGTGGTCGGCACTGAGGTAGTCGCCGTAGGCACGGACGAAGGCGGTGGTGCGCTTGCCCTTCAGCGACAGCGGGAACTGGTAGGTCAGGGAGAGATGACCGCGCCAGTAGTTGGCATCGTAGTACTGCATGTCGGGCAGCAGCACTTGGATGGCATAGTCGGTGGTGGCGTCGGCCAGCTGCAGGTCGGCTTTCGAAGCGATGTGGTAGCCGGCCTTGGCGTCAATCCAAAGATGTTCAAACAGCAGCGATGTGCCGCCCTCGCCGGTTAGGTCGAGATGAGTGTACTCGAGGCTTGATGTCGGCAGCAGGTGTTTGTTTTCTGCCTGGTTCAGAGCGGCTTTTATTCCGAAATAGCTGTCGGGGGTACAACCGATATGCAAGTACATGTTGTAGCGGTAGTGGAGCTCTGCGTTGAGCTGTTTCACCTGGTAGCGCTTCTTGAAGGTGATAAGCGTCTCGTACCAGTAGCTGGTATAGCCTTTCTCGGCATCGCGCTCTTGTACAAGCTGTTGGCGGTATTCGTCGGCGTAGGCCTGCTCGTAGCCGACGGCGAAGTCTATCTGGTGCAAATCTATACGGTTGTGGGAGGTGAGCCCGTAGCGGTAGCTCATGTAGTGGCCCGGCTCATACTTATACGTGCCAAGCACGTCCTCCGAGCCGCGTTCTATGGTGACGCTGCTGAGGCTCTTTAAGGCGCCGTTGTTGTAGCCGTAGGTCAGTTCTGCACCGAAGCGGTGGTCCACCCACTCGCGGTTGTAACCGCTGTAGCCGCCGGTGGTACCCGTGGCCTGCTCCATACCTGTCATGAGGTAGTACTTCAGGTCAGGGTCTTGCTGGACGGTGGTCATGCTGGGTATCTTCTCCTTACGGCGGTTGTAGTGGCCGGCAATACCCACAGTGTGGCTCCCCGTGCTGTAGGTCAGCGATGGTGCCAGCTTGTAGTCGAGCAGCTCAGAGCGGGAGCGCGGGTCGCGCAGACGACTCAGGTCGCCTACGCTGTAGTCCAGGCGCAGACCACCCGTGAAGCCCCACATCTGCCGGGTTCCCACGGCGGCGGTGAGGTCGAACTGCTGGGTGTCGTACTTGCCACTGACACTGCTGCCCGAGAAGAACGGGTTGCTGTTGTAGGGCCGCATGACGTCACACCAGGCTCGGCCTTTGGTGTGGTCCATATTGAAACGGAACGAGCCGTAGCTCACGAGCAGGGGGTTAATCTGCTGGTAGCGCTCCGTGTAGAACTGAAGCTGGTTACGCTGTCCGCCCTCCTGTACACGGTGATAGTCGCCCTCGCGGTGTTGCAGTTCAAACTGCGCATAGCCACGGTTGGCGCTGCTGTCGAGCGCCAGTCCGGCAGCGTTGCCCGACAGGCGCCACAGCTGCGTGGCGTCGGCGTGGCGGTAGCTGCCTTCTTGGGCTAATGCGGCCAATGGGGCGAATAGGCCCAATGGGGCTAATAGGGCCAATAAGGCCAATGTGCGGAACTTATTCGTCATATTCGCGCGGTTTTATCGTTTTGGAGACCTGGAAGTCGTTGCTCGAGTTGTTGGTGTCGATGAGAATCTTGTGGCCGTCGTCACCCCGTTTGTCGCTGGTGCGGCGGTAGACGACCTCTCCGGTGTAGCCCGAGATGGCTTCGATGTTCGTATAGCCGGCATCTATCTCGCTGTAGAGGCGCTTGGAGCTCACGTCAATGCCCGTGTTCTTGTTGCGCAGCACCTCCACGCCGTCAATGATGTGGCGCTTGGGCAGCAGTTTCCACTGGTTGCCGGAGGTTTTGCCGTAGGGGTAGGTCGTGGCCCACGTCGCTATGTCGTCGTCGGTGCGGAAGATGACTACGGAGCAGGGGCCGCTCTGCACGAGATTCATGTTCGAGACACTGGGGTACATCGTGTAGATGAGCTCCAGCGCAGGCACGTCAGGGTTGTTCTGCGTCTTGCCAGTGGCATCTTTTGCCTCAAAGTCGGCATCGCTCAGGTCGTTCTCCATGTCGTTGTTGTTACGGTGGTCCGTGGCGCTGTTCACAATGAGCACCGTAGCGCCGGGCTGTACCATGAAGGGTACGTCGGCAGGAATACGGAACACCTGCTTCACCAGCACCACCGTGTCGGCAAAGGCCTCGTGCAGGTTCTCCAGCGTATAGGCTTGCGTGCTCTCTGCCTCGACGAGTCCGATGTATAGTCCGCTGACGTCAACGGCATTGTTGCTCTGGTTGTAGAGCTCAATGTACTTGCCTGGCATGTAGCTGCGGTTGTTGTTGTCCTTCGAGCCGGCGTAGTATATCTTGCCGATGATGATGTCGCGGTTGATGCTGAGGTTTGTGCCGAGTTCGATGGTCTGCTCCTCACGGATGAGGTGGCTGTTCAGCGAACCGCTGACGGTGCAGCCGCTGACCACCTGCTCGTCGCCTGTCAGTGCATGGTACTGGTCGGCTGTCAGCTCCCACGAGCAGCTGATGTCGTAGACGTCGGGGATGAGATTGGCAAATGTCGCCACGCCGTCCTCGTCGGTGGTCGCCGTCAGCAGCGTGCTGCCCTGCTGCATCGTGATGGTGTGGCCTGCCAGGTCAGTGCCGTTGACGAACTCTGCCGGCATCGCCAGCTGTACGCGGGCCGTTATTTCCGTGGTGGCATCGTTGTAGTCGATGCACGATGCCAGCGACAGCAGTGTTGCCAAGGTGAATAGTATCTTCTTCATATTGCTTTACAGATTAATGGAGAGTTCAGCGCCGAAGGCAAACTTGCCTGTGTTGCGCTGCGACAGCGTCGTGGTGTTATTGCCTTTCAGGTAGGGCTCGTAGAAGAGACAGTTGTCTACAAAGAGCGACAAAGCGCCCATCTTGTCAAATTCCTTCGTCAGTCGTGCCGACAGGTTCCATGTCACGGGGTTCTTCGTCGGCTCGTTGTCAGTGTAGCGCAGCTTCAGCTTTTCGTCGTTGGTGGCTATCTGTCCGCCATCGAAGACGATGTACTCTGCCGAATTGATGTCGTGGTACTGCAGGTCGCTCGTAATCCAGCCTATCGGGTCCTTGTCGGCCGTGTAGCTCCAGGTGGAGTTATGCCAGATAACCTGTCCCGTGAACGAGGCTACCATGTTCAGCTGTGGTATGTGGGTGACGGCGCGCAGGGTGTTGATGAACCGGCGCAGGCGCGTGTAGTCCAGTCCCGATGGGTAGACGATGCGGACGGGCGAGATGCCCTTGCCGACATATTTTGTTCCACTGAGCAGTGAAGCGGGCACGGCAGTGTTGTTCATGCGCGTGCTCCAGTCGGTCTTCGTCTCGTTCCACGCACCGCTGAAGAAGAGGGTGGTGCGCAGCGGACGAATCTCGCCCAGGTCGAAGTCGAACTCCACACCGCGGTTGATGGTCTTGTTGGTGTTCTCCAGCTGTCCCGTCGTGGCGAAGCAGGTGAACTGCTCTGTGTAGCCCGTCGTGAAGTCGGGCTGTCCGTTGACGATGGCTGGCCTATTGCCCTCGCCGAAGTAGTTGTAGGTGTATGTGAAGTAGTCGGAGGCCACCTCGAAGCCGTTGGGCGTACGGTCCTGATAGGCCAGCACGCTGATCTTGCGGTTCTTGGGCAGTTTGATGTCGATGCCCGCTTCCACCTTTGTCGTCGTCGCGTTCTTCAGACCCTTCGAGCGCTGCACGTCGTACACCTCGGTGTGTACGTAGTAGGCGGCAGGATCGCTCAGCGTGTAACTGCCCACGACGTCGTCGATGTATTTCTTGTCAGGATAGAGGTGGTTCAGGCCGGGCGTCTTCGAGTTCATGCCGATGCCTCCTCGCAGGTCGAGCCACTTCGTCACCGTGAAGGCCATGTTCAGTCGTGGCGACAGTGCCGTGGTGGCCAGGTCGCTGAAGGGCTGCAGTGACGTGAAGCGCAGACCGAAGTTCACGCGCAGGCGGTTCACCTTATTAATATTATACGTGAACTGGTCCTCGGCGAAGACCGACAGCTGATGCAGTCCGGGAATGTCGCTGAAAGCACGGGGACGACCGTTGGCGTTCGGACGGTAGGGCAGCGTGTCGATTTCGTTATAGTAGCCCTTGCCGTTGTTCCAGTCGTAGTGGTAGTCTACGCCAAGTTTGAAGCTCTGCACCGTCTTGCCCTTACGCATGAAGAAGTCGTCGGTCACCTTCAGGAAGACGTTGCCCGGTCGGCTCTCCGTCCGTCCTGTTGCCAGATACGACGTCGTCTTCCAGGGCACGCTGTAGTAGCCCGTCTCCATAGCGGTCAGTATGGGCAGCAGTCCGCTGCTCACGGCAACATAGCTCGTGTTCTTGGTATCGGCTTTCGACAGGCTGAGGCCAATGGTGTATTTCAGTGAGCGCATCAGTGGCAGGTCCATCTGCAGCTTGCCGTTGTGTGTCAGTCCGAAGTTGGTGTTCGTAGAGCGGTTCTCGGTCCCGTCCTGGATGGCGTCAGGGTCGTTACCCGTCCAGTCCTTGGCCTGCATGAAACGCAGCTTTGTGTCGGTGTGCCACTTGCGGCTGATGTCGTAGCCCCAGCCCATGTTGGCCGTATAGCGGTCGAACGAGCGGGTCTTCTGTCGTGGGTCGCCCCATGCCTTGGCGTAGTCGATGTTGGCATTGACGACACCTCCCTTACCCAGCCTCAGACCCTTGCCTAAGCTGTAATTCTGCAGGCCGGGATTGATTTTCGCCTTTGCCTGCCATGGCGTCACGCCAACCTTCGAGTGTACCACGACGAGGCCGCTGGTCAGGTCGCCATATTCGGCCGAGGGGATGCCACGTATGACCTCCACCTCTTCGATGTTGTCAGCACTTACCTGTCTGAGGTCGGTGCCCGCGAAAGCCGAGCCTGTGAAAGTGCCTTGGCCCACATTGCCGTTGTTCGACATCGGCATGCCGTCGACCACGATGCTTGTGCCGAAGGCCATCGTCGAGTTGTTCTGTAATGTGCGTAGCTGCAGACCCTGTTGCTGCGTCAGGTCAGGACGGTCGATGAGCTGTCCGGGAATCAGTTGCATGACGTCGGCCAGTGAGGTGGCCTGCAGGTGGTCAATGGCCTGTCGGCCGATGACGCTGCTTGTCGAGGCACCGCTCTCACGGGTCTTTGCCGTCACCGTCACCTCCTTCAGGGCCAGCGACGTGGGTGTCATCTTCAGGTTCATTGTCAGGTCGCGGTCGACCCTGACTCGGCGGCTGATGGTCTCATAGCCCACATACGTGATGGTCAGTGTGTATTCGCCCTCGGGAACGTTCTGGATGAGGGCTTTGCCGTCGGCGTCGGTGACGGCGAGGATGCCTGCCGGCTTCAGGCTGATGTTGCCCATGACGACAGCCTCCTGCGTGTCCTGTTCCGTAATGGTCAGGCTAATGCTGTAGTTCTTCGCCGAGACTGCTGTGCAGCATGCCATGGCGAGTATCAGTAGTAGTTGTCGCATAGGCTTACTGTTGTTTCTCTTCCTTACACTCGTGGGCAGGCGGCAGGGTAGCATCGATGCCTTCGGCCTTCAGCTGTTCCTGCAGCTTCTCCGTGCTTGTCTCGGTGTTGATGTAGGTGATGGCCAGCGATCCGCGTTTCGCGTTGACGTTGGCATCGTCGACACCGTCCAGCGCAAGGACTGTATCAATGGTCTCGTCGTTGGCCGCCTCCTTTGGAATCAGGAAGTAGGCAAAGCTGATGTCCGTGCTCGTGTAGTAGTTCACTGGGGTAAAGCCCAGGTCTGCCAGTGCCTGGCGGATGATGTCCTTGTTGGTACGGTTGGCGTCGTAGCGCACGAAGACGTATTGCTTGTCCACCTTTGGTGCAAGACTGTCGACGCCCTCTATCTGCTCCAGTCGTTTCGTGATGCGGTCGGCACACTTCTGACAGTGCATGTCGCTCATCTGCAGTCCCATGCCACGGCGTATCACCTCGTCCTTACTATAGGCCGATGCCTTGTAGCGGCCGGTGGCAGCCAGCCGTGCCTCGATGGTGTCGCGACACGTCAGTACCTTGTCGTAGGCAATGGTTGCCGTGCGTCGTTCCAAGTTGTAGTCAATGCTTTTCACGCCATTCAACTTGTGCAGCACTGTGTTCACTTTGTGTGCACATTCCTCACAGCGCATGCCTTTGATGCGTACAGTAATAGTATCAGTTGCGGTAGCGGCCTGCATGGCAATGGCCATCAGCAGTCCTGTTAGTAGCAATGTAGTCCTTTTCATGACGTAGTCATTCTTTTGGCTGCAAAGATACACAATTTTCTTCAACTTTCCATGCGGCGATACGTTAATGTTCTGAAAAACGCTTGCTGGTTAACGAGTTTTTTGTAACTTTGCAGCGGGTATAGTGCCCACCTAAACTGTAATTGTTATGAAGAAACTCATGATGGCCTTTACGGCTCTGTGTCTGATGTGCGCTTGCTCAAGTGAGCGCGGGTATATTGACTATCGCGGCATGACTATGGGCATGTCGGCTAAGTCGATGGTTGACTCTCTGCAGCAGAAGCTGCCGAACCTCTGGTTGGACACCACGCAGTATGATGACCGCTACGTGCTGACCGACACCCTGGCTCATAATTTCACCGTGGCTGTCTATCATCAGAACGACACGATCCTCGACATTCTGGAGAACTACACGGCTACGTACAATGACTCGACTTCCAACTTGTGGCAGTCGCTGCACGACAGTTTCGAGAAGGAGTTTGGCTGGCCTAACATGGGTAAGCATGGCGACCTGCACAAGGAGGCCACGTTCCAGAACGACAAAGGCACCGTCCTGCTGACATTGTTGAACACTTACTCGCCCACGGTCACCGTGCGCTATTCTACGGAGCGTCGCGAGTAAGCAGAGAGTGAGTCGACAACGAAAAAGCGAAGTCCGAGGACTTCGCTTTTCTTTGTGTCGACACTTGGATTCGAACCAAGGACCCCCACCATGTCAAGGTGATACTCTAACCAGCTGAGCTATGCCGACTTGTCTTTGTGCGCCTGACAGGACTCGAACCTGCACTTCGGAAGAAACTAGATCCTAAGTCTAGCGCGTCTACCAATTCCGCCACAGGCGCAAAACAGGCTCTGTTGTCATTTGCGGGTGCAAAGGTACTAAAAAAATGAGAAATGAGTGATAAGAAATGAGAAATTTTTGCTCACGCAGTACGTTTTTTTATTTTGTTAACAACTGGCGCGCAAACTCGATAATCGTATCCTTTCCTCTCCTGAAGTCCTCTTCAGTCATGTCGACCCGATAGTCGGGCTCAATGCCGAATTCTGTTGGATTGCGCTGCGTGTCGTACATCGGTACGGCCGAGAAGCGCACCGACCAGCCGTTAGGCAGCGACGAGCTGAAGGGCATGCCCGAGCCGCCGCCAGTATGGTCGCCCACCAGTTTGACGTTAGGCAACGACTTCATGTAGAGCGTGAACTCGTTGGCAGCGGAATAGACATGGCGGTTGGTGAGCACGCAGATGGGCTTTTGCCAGCGTAGCTGGTTCGACGGTTCCAGGTATCGGGGTTTCATTTCCGAGAAGTCACTGTGTCCCTTGCCCGTCTTGTGTTGTATGTAGCCTACGAGTGTCTTCTCGTTGGCAAAACGTGCAGCAAAGCTATTGGCGTTGGTCAGGTCGCCGCCACCGTTGTTTCTGATGTCGATGATAATGCCCGTGCAGGTGAGCAGTTCTGTCAGCATTTCGTTCATGTTGCCTTCGCCGACGCCCTGCTGGAACGACTCATAGCGTATGTAGCCTATGTTGTCATCGAGTATGCGGTAGTCCACTCCTGCCGCAATCTTGTAGTCGCGGCCCATATAGATGCGCTCCAGCGAGTCGCTGTAGTTGGTGGGATAGTCCTCAAACCACGACCAGTTGCGTGCATAGTCGTGAGCTGCCGTCATGTTGACATGGCCGTCGCGCAGTTCCGAGAGCATGTCGGCGAGCACCTCGAAGAGCTGGTAGTTGCTCATGTCGTTGTTCACGCGTACCTTATATTTATTATAAACTTGCTGCCAGTCCAATCCTATCTCGTGCTGTTTGTAGTCAAGGAAGCAGTAGTGCTGGTCGATGATCTGCCAGAGTGCCTCGAAGTTGCCCTGCGGTGTGTCGGGGTAATCGTCTTCGTCGACGCAGGCAGTGAGGAGTAGCGCTGCAGCAATGCCGCAGCAGAGCGAGTGGACAGCGCAGCTCAACCAGTGTGGTAGTCGGTGTCTTGCTTGTATGGTGGTGTTCATGGGCGTGGTATGATAGAGAATCGGCGCACGATACCAATCATCAGTCGATGGTTGTAGATGTGCGACTTCAAGTTGTTAACTTTTGCCTGCTGGTAGTGTCCCAGATAGCCTAGCCTCAGTGTCAGATTCTTGCCGACGAGGTAATCGGCCGACAGCTGTTGACGCATGTTGGGAGCCGTGACGAAGGTCGTCTGTACGATGTTGTTGTCGTAGTCGCCTAAGGAGAAAATCTCGTAGTACGACTGTCCGTAGTTGGGGCTGAACATCACACCGGCTAACGGCAGTTGTACTTCGTAGCGCAGCTTGAGCGGCCGGCGCCACAGTTTCAGGTTGTAGGCTGCTGTGCCTGTCGGCATGAGTTGCAGCGAGAACCGGCCCTGAGCGGGGTTGTTGCTGTTGCTGGTGTTGTAGATGACACCCAGATCGAGCGCTGCAACAGCGCCGGCCTGAAGCTGCAGCTTGCCATGCTGCCAGTTGTGCAGGGCACCTCCGAAGGCGGTATAACTGGCTTGTAGTTCTTCTCGTTTGCCTGATCGGTCGTCGGCCGTGGCCATGTTCAGCTCATGCTCCATGATGGTACACCATCGCTTGTCGTCGCGCTGCCGTTCCGTGGTGTTCAGCAGCGTCAGGCCCGAGCCGCTGAATTTCTCCTGCGACAGGAAGGTGTCGAGGATGTATGTAGGTCCCGCACCAATCTGCCAGACCGATGTGTTCACCGTCTGGGCGCTCAGTGTAGTGGCTGCTGTCAGCAGTAGTGCTATGCTAAAAGTCTTCATCTGTGAATAGGCTCGTCTGTTGGGCTGTTAGGTCGTGTGGGAGAGGGGGCTCCGGGATTACAGGGATGTCCAGTGCTTCTGGTGCCTCCTGGTTTTCAGGTAGTTCCTGTTCTTCCTGCGGCTCTGTGTCTTCTGTCTCTTCAGATTCCTCCGGCGGCTCTGGGAAGCGTGTCGGCTCCAGCTCGGTGATGCTCTCCGTCTGGTAGGTGGTGAGTCGCTTGCCCTTGGCTTTGAAGCCCTTGACCGTGATGAACTGTTCGACGTCTATCTCCTCGCTTCCGCGGAACTCGTCGTTGCCGCCATAGACAACCTGCAGGCGCGGGTATACCTGGTCGGTCAGCAGGATGAGCTTCGACAGCTGGTTCTCGCCCAGGAAGTTCTGCTTGCGCTTCGTGGCTTCCATGAGGAATCGCTTCACGTAGGGGTAGCCCTGGTTGTCGGCATCCCAGAGGACGGCGCTCCACACCTTGTCCTGCTCCCACTTCTCGATACGCAGGATGTTGGCCTCGTAGTGGTTGTTCACGTCGAAGCTCGTCAGGTAGAAGTCGCCGTTGTCGAGCACCACGAGAATCTGGTCGTCGTCGTAGAACTCGCCCAGCAGTCGGCCGTGCTCGTCGTAGTTCAGACGGTTCACGTCGGGGTCGTACCACACCTTGCGCCCGCCGAGCGTGGAGTGTCCGTGGCTCTTCAGTCCGATGCGATGTACGGGCATCTTCGTCAGCAGGTTACCCTTCGAGGCGCGTCCCTTGATGAGCACCTCCGAGAAGTCCTTGTCCACGAATATCTTCTTCAGCTTTGGGTTTGGCTCCAGCGTCACCTTGATAATCTCGGCCTCGCCGTTGGGGTTGGCGGTGAAGTACATCACCTTCGAGCCCGGCGTGCCCTGTGTCAGGTCATACTCCTTGTCGCGGGTCATCGAGGTCACGTTGAAGCGCTTGATGAAGCAGGGACCTTTCTTGCCGTCGCGGTAGACAGCGTTGTAGATGGTGCGTGAGTCGTTCTTCTTGAACACCTGCAGGTAGAGCACGTTCTTGCCTACGAACAGCTTCTCGGCCACGCGTACCACCTTGTACTTGCCGTCGCGGTAGAAGATGATGATGTCGTCGATGTCAGAGCAGTTGCACACGTACTCGTCCTTCTTCAGTCCTGTGCCGATGAATCCGTCCGTGCGGTTGATGTAGAGCTTCTGGTTGGCCTCGGCCACCTTTGTGGCTTCGATGGTGTCGAAGTTGCGTATCTCCGTCAGGCGCGGGTGGTCCTTGCCGTACTTGTCCTTGAGGAACATAAACCACGAGGCCGTCACCTCAATCATGTTGGCCAGGTCGCGGTCTATCTCGTCAATCTCGGCCTTGATGCGTGCCATCAGCTCGTCGGCCTTGTCCTTGTTGAACTTCAGGATGCGCTGCATCTTGATTTCCAGCAGTTTCAGGATGTCGTCCTTCGTCACCTCGCGCACCATCTGCGGGTAGTAGGGTGTCAGCCGTTCGTCAATATGTTCGCAGACGGCGTCGATGGTTGGCGCCTGCTCGAACTTCTTGTCCTTGTAGATGCGCTCCTCGATGAAGATCTTCTCCAGCGAGCAGAAGTGCAGCTGCTCCAGCAGTTCGCCCTTGCGTATCTCCAGCTCCTGGCGTATCAGGTCCTTCGTGCGCTCTACGCTGTGGCGCAGCACGTCGCTGACGGTGAGGAACTGTGGTTTCTGGTCGCTGATGACGCAGCAGTTCGGCGAGATATTGATCTCGCAGTCGGTGAAGGCATAGAGGGCGTCGAGCGTCTTGTCCGATGACACGCCGGGCATCAGGTGTATCTGTATCTCTACCTGTGCCGATGTCAGGTCGTCCACACGCTTGGCTTTGATCTTACCTTTCTCAATAGCCTTCTTGATGCTCTCGATGAGGCTCTCCACGGTCTTGGAGTAGGGCAGGTCGCGTATGACGAGCGTCTTCTGGTCGAGTTTCTCAATCTTTGCCCTCACCTTCAGGACGCCGCCGCGCTGGCCGTCGTTGTACTTCGACACGTCGATGCTGCCGCCCGTCTGGAAGTCGGGGTAGAGCTGGAAGGGCTCGTCGTGGAGGTAGCTGACAGCGGCGTCGCATATCTCGCAGAAGTTGTGGGGCAGGATTTTCGACGACAATCCCACGGCAATGCCCTCGGCACCCTGTGCCAGCAGCAGTGGGAACTTCACGGGCAGGGAGATGGGCTCCTTGTTGCGGCCGTCGTAGCTGAGCTGCCACTCCGTGGTCTTCGGGTTGAAGACACAGTCAAGTGCAAACTTCGACAGGCGTGCCTCGATGTATCGCGGGGCTGCGGCGCGGTCGCCCGTCAATATGTTTCCCCAGTTTCCCTGCGTGTCTATCAGCAGGTCTTTCTGTCCCAGCTGCACCAGGGCGTCGCCTATGCTGGCGTCGCCGTGAGGGTGGAACTGCATGGTGTGTCCCACGATGTTCGCCACCTTGTTGTAGCGTCCGTCGTCCATGCGTTTCATGGAGTGCATGATGCGTCGTTGCACGGGCTTGAAGCCGTCCTCGATGTTGGGTACGGCACGTTCCAGAATGACGTATGAGGCGTAGTCCAGAAACCAGCTCTGGTACATGCCCGAGAGGTGGTGTACGACCGCTGCGTCGAAGCGGTTGACAGGTTTATAGTCGGAGTGGGCTTCCCCAGTGTCCGTTGTCGCCGGGCTTTCCGCTGATTCCGGCAGTTGGGTGTCTTTTATTTCGTCGTCCATATCTGGTTTTTAGTTATTCGCTTCTTATTGTGCCTTCGACGGTGTCAGGGTGACGCGCGTCAGCCGCAGTTTGGCGGTGCTCTCGTCTATGTTCTTCGCCGTCGTGTTGTAGACGATGGAGCAGTCGCTGATGTCGATGTCCTTCACGCAGTCCAGCTCAGGAATACCGCCGGCCTTGATGCCCGTGTGGCAGCCTCGGCAGACGACGTTCTGGATGTGGATGTCCTGGAACTGTGGTGCCAGGCGGCGCATCTCCTCGGTGATGATAGGCTCCTTGCCGTTGTCTCCGGCAGCACGGTTCACGTAGTCACATTGGAACGAGATGGCCTCGTCCTTGATGTCGGTCATCATGATGTCGCTGATGAACATGCGCTCCGTCTTGCCGCCGCGGCCAACGCCGCTCTTGAAGCGCAGGCCCACGTCGGTGCCGAGGAAGCGGTTGTGGCGCACCACCATGTCGCGCACGCCACCGATGGTCTCACTGCCCAGCACGAAGCCGCCGTGGGCGTGGAACACGGTGTTGTCCTCGATCACGATGTCCTGACAGCCCCACACGTCCCAGTTCTTCTTCTGCGAACCGCTCTTCATGCAGATGCCGTCGTCGCCGACGTCGACCGTCGAGCGCACGATGAGCGCCTGGTGACAGTCGCTCAGGTCAATGCCGTCGCCGTTCTGGACGTTCCACGGACAGCGTACGGTGATGCCGTCTATGATGATGTTGCGCGAGTAGCAGGGATGAACGTGGAAGCGTGGCGAGTTCTGGAAGGTCACACCCTGCAGCAGCACGTTCTCGCACTGCTCAATGCGGAACAGGTCGTTGCGCATGCTTTCCTGCGTCTTGGCGTCAGTGGCAATGTCGGGATAGCCGTTCTTCATCTGCCACGGATACCACAGGTCTCCCTTCTCCGTCACCTGTCCGCCCATGTCGAGATATAGGTTCCACTCCACGTCGCTCATCTTGCTGCGCTTCACGGGGCGCCACTGCTGGCCGTTGCCGTCAATCACGCCTTCGCCGGTGATGGCAATGTTGCGGCACTTCGAGGCACTGATGCAGGGGTTGGCGCGCTTCGACCTTCCCTCAGGCGTCAGGTAGAGACGCTTGTCGGGCGTGAAGTAGATGATGGCGCCGCGGTTCAGGTGCAGTTCGATATTGTCCTTCAGCACGATGGGTCCCGTGAGCCACACACCCTCAGGCACGATGAGGCGGCCGCCGCCTTGCTTCGACAGCACTGCAATGGCCTTGCTGAAAGCCTCGGTGTTCAGCGTTACGCCATCCGCCACACCGCCGAATGCCGGCAGACTGACAGTACGTTCAGGAACCGTGAAGGGCTCCACCGCTTTGACGGGTGTGGGCAGGTCGTCGTAGTACTGTTTGTAGTTGGCGGCCCGACTGCTGACGAGGGCTGTTATGCAGAACAACAAGAGTGCAATACGTTTCATGCGTGGCTGTTTTTTCGTGTTTGGCTGCAAAGTTACGAAAAAACGAAGGAAAAGCCAAAAATATTTGAGCTTTTCTGAGTGCAGAGTAAGTTCGGCGTAGCCAAAGTTACGAAAAAAGCTTGTAAAAGCGAAGCGATTTTGGAAGATTAACGCAATTCGGCCTAAAATAAAGGCAAGACCCTCCTTCCTCCTTCGCACCTCTGCCATTCCATACGTGCTTGATGGACCTCAACGAGATGGCAAGGCGTTTGTCTGACTGTGGAGCGCGTGAGGCTACTTGATCTGCTTCAGCGCCAGCTTCACCACCTGCTCAACGGGTAGGGTGGGCTGCTCCTGAAGAATCTGCACAACGACCTTCTGTGTCGGGGCGGGCGAGAATCCCAGCATGGTAAGGGCGGCCACGGCCTCGTCGCGCACGGCGTTGTTCACGGGGGCCGCCACGCTGCCGCCGGCAGGTATCTCGTCGGCAATGCCCAGGGCCACAATCTTGTCCCTCAGGTCGACGATGATGCGCTGAGCGGTCATCTTGCCGATGCCCTTGATGCCCTGGATGAGGCGGGCGTTGCCCGTCGAGATGGCGTTGCAGAGCTCGCTGACACTCATGCCCGAGAGCATCATGCGGGCTGTGTTGGCACCGACGCCGCTGACGGTGATGAGCAACTCGAACATCTCGCGCTCCTTTTTATGATAGAAGCCGTAGAGCACGTGGGCATCTTCGCGGATGGACTCGTAGACGTAGAGCTTGGCTATTGGGTGATGGGTGTTAGGTGATGGCTTGATGCCCTGCAGAGCGCTGTAGGTGTTGAGCGATATGTTCAGTCCGTAGCCCACGCCGGCGGCCTCAATCGTTGCCAAGGCCGGGGTCAGCTCGGTGAGCTCGCCTTTGATGTATTCGATCATAAGTTTCTTTTTGGTGTATATACAGGATAATAACGTGTCCAGATGTCATTTTATTGTGCGGACAACATGGCAGAATGTCAGTGCTTAAAAGAAAAACCGATATTTTTCTTTCATTTTGTTGCTCGTTTCGTTCTTTTTGTGTACTTTTGCAGCCGAATTTCTGAAATAACCAACAAAAGGTAAAAAGATAATGAAGAAAATCAGAGCCGCCGTCGTAGGTTACGGCAACATTGGAAAGTATGCGCTCCAGGCACTGGAGGCTGCTCCCGACTTCGAAGTGGCAGGTATCGTGCGCCGCAACGGCGCTGCCGACAAGCCTGCCGAACTGGCACCCTATGAGGTGGTGAAGGACATCCGCGAACTGAAGGATGTCGACGTAGCCATCCTCGCCACACCCACACGCTCGTGCGAAGAGTACGCCAAGCAGATTCTGCCCTTGGGCATCAACACCGTCGACTCGTTCGACATACACACCTCGATACTCGACTATCGTAGTGCCCTTATGCCTATCAATAAGGAGACGAAGACTGTCAGCGTCATTGCCGCAGGATGGGACCCGGGGTCTGACTCCATTGTCCGCACCCTCATGCAGAGCCTCGCTCCGAAGGGTCTCTCGTACACCAACTTCGGCCCCGGCATGTCGATGGGCCACAGCGTCTGCGTGCGCTCGAAGGCCGGTGTCAAGAACGCCCTGTCGATGACCATCCCCCTCGGCGAGGGCATCCATCGCCGCATGGTCTACGTGGAGCTTGAGGACGGTGCCAAGCTGGAGGACGTCACTGCCGCCATCAAGGCCGACCCCTACTTCGCCAACGACGAGACGCACGTGTTCCAGGTGGAGAGCGTCGACGACGTCCGCGACATGGGCCACGGCGTACACCTCGTGCGCAAGGGTGTCAGCGGCAAGACGCAGAACCAGCGCCTGGAGTTCAACATGAGCATCAACAACCCCGCCCTCACCGGTCAGGTGCTTGTCAACGTTGCCCGTGCCTCCATGCGCCTGCAGCCCGGCTGCTACACGATGGTCGAGATTCCCGTCATCGACATGCTGCCCGGCGACCGCGAAGAGCTCATCAGCCACCTCGTGTAAATGATTATCTCAACTTTCGGTTGCTGGCTTCTCGCGCAGAGTCGCAGAGTTCCGCAGAGTAAAGCCACAATCCAGACTCCGTGAACTCTGCGGCTCTGCGCGAGAGTCGAAGAAGCCCTATATAGTAGGTAAACACGGAAACGCCCTGCACTTCCCGCACTTCTTGCACCTCGTCTAAGTGCAAGAGGTGCAGGAAGTGCAATTTGTTTTGGCCTTTGACTACTATATATGCGCGCGCGTGCGTAGCGGCGCTGGCGTCCGGCGCCTTCGCCGGCGCGCCGTTCCCGCACCTGTTCCGGCACTTGAGCCTGCAGGGCCGCCGTGGAAATGTCCCAGGCCGTGGGACAAATCTGCGGGGCCGCCGTGGAAGTCTGGGGGGCCGCCGGAGAAGTCTGGGGGGCCGCCGGAGAAGTCTGTGGGGCCGCCGGAGAAGTCGATAGTTTTTCTTGGAGTTTTGTGTGCTGTTTCGAAAAAAATGTGTAACTTTGCGGCGACAGAAAGTGAGACTATGGAACAGACAAGGAATAAGGAAGAGCAGATACTGGTGCGCATCACGGGTCAGGACCGCCCGGGACTGACGGCATCCGTCATGGGAATACTGGCGAAGTACGACGCACAGATACTGGACATCGGCCAGGCAGACATCCACTCGACACTGTCGCTGGGCATCCTCATCCGCATGGACGAGACGCACTCCGGCCAGGTGATGAAGGAGCTGCTGTTCAAGGCGACGGAGCTGGGCGTGAACATCGGTTTCTCGCCCATCGGCGACGACGAGTACGAGGACTGGGTGGGCCATCAGGGCAAGAACCGCTACATACTGATGGTGCTGGGGCGTCAGCTGGAGGCCCGTCAGATAGAGGCCGCCACGCGCATCATCGCCGACCAGGGACTGAACATCGACTCCATCCTGCGACTGACGGGTCGTAAGAGCATCAAGAACCCTGCCACGCACACCCGTGCCTGCATACAGTTCTCGCTGCGCGGCGAGCCGCATGACCGTCAGGAGATGCAGTCGAAGCTGATGAAGCTGGCTGCCGAGATGGAGATGGACTTCTCGTTCCAGAAGGACGACATGTTCCGCCGCATGCGCCGCCTCATCTGTTTCGATATGGACTCGACGCTCATCCAGACGGAGTGCATCGACGAGCTGGCCGAGCGCAACGGCGTGGGTGCCGAGGTCCGTGCCATCACCGAGAGTGCCATGCGTGGCGAGATAGACTTCAAGGAGAGCTTCACCCGTCGTGTGGCCCTGCTGAAAGGGCTGGACGTCAGTGTGATGCAGGACATTGCCGAGCACCTGCCCATCACCGAGGGTGCCGACCGCCTGATGTCGATACTGAAGACCTGCGGCTACAAGATAGCCATCCTCTCGGGCGGTTTCACCTACTTCGGCGAGTATCTGCAGCGCCGCTACGGCATCGACTACGTCTATGCCAACGAGCTGGAGATTGGCGAGGACGGCAAGCTGACGGGTCGCTATGTGGGCGAGATAGTGGACGGCCACCGCAAGGCCGAGCTGCTGAAGCTCATCGCACAGGTGGAGAAGGTGAACCTCGCGCAGACCATCGCCGTGGGCGACGGCGCCAATGACCTGCCGATGATTTCGGAGGCCGGACTGGGCATCGCCTTCCACGCCAAGCCCCGTGTGGTGGCCACCGCCAAGCAGAGTATCAACACCATCGGACTGGACGGTGTGCTCTACTTCCTCGGGTTCAAGGACAGCTATCTTGGCGACCAGGGAAAGCTGTAAGAAGAGGTGAGTTGGCGACCAGGGAAAGCTGTAAGAAGAGGTGAGAGGAATGAGGAATGAAGATTAAGGGATACTTGATTGCTGCCACAGGACTGGCAGCAGCACAGCAGGCAGCAGCGCAGCAGACGGCGGCGCAGCAGACGGCGGCGCAGCAGGCGACGCCGGAGCGCCCGAACGTGGTCTTTATCCTGGCCGACGACATGGGCTACGGCGACCTTGCGTGCTACGGCAACAAGTACATCCAGACGCCGAACATCGACCGTCTGGCACGTACGGGCACCAGCTTCACGCAGGCTTATGCCGGCAGCGGCATCAGCTCGCCGTCGCGCTGCTCGCTGATGACGGGGCGCAACAGCGGCAATGCCCGTATTCGCGACAACCAGTGCTATGCCGGCGGGCGGACGGGACTGAAGATCAACCCCAAGGGCGACACCACCATCGTGCGCCGTGCCAACCTGCTGCCCTGCGACACCACGCTGGCCACCGTAGTCGGTACTGCCGGCTACCGCACCTGTCTGGTGAACAAGTGGCACCTCGACGGCTACGATACGCAGGCGGCACCCAACCATCGCGGCTTCGACGAGTTCTACGGCTGGACCATTGCCACCGTCCACTCGAATGCACCCTACTACTACCCCTACTACCGCCTGCACGGCGACTCGCTCATCAACATCAAGGAGAACGAACACGACGCCCACGTGCGTCACAACACCGAGATTTCGACGGATGACGCCATTGCGTTCATCCACCGCAACAAGAACAACCCGTTCTTCCTGTTTCTGGGCTACGACGCTCCCCACGAGCCCTACAACATCGACGACACGTCGTGGTATGACGAACACGGCGACTGGTCGGCCAACACCAAGCGCTATGCGGCGCTCGTCACACACATGGACTACAACATCGGTCGCCTTTTGGGCACGCTCGACGCCCTGGGACTGAGGGAGAACACCATCGTCATCTTTGCCTCCGACAACGGGGCTGCGGTCATGGCACCGCTGAAGGAGCTGAACTGCGGCGCCGGACTGAAAGGTCGCAAGGGACAGCTCTACGAGGGTGGCATCCGCGTGCCGCTCATCGTCAACCAACCGGGACGCGTGCCGGCACGACAGATTGCGAACATCGTCTACTTTGCCGACTTCATGCCCACGCTGGCCGCCCTGACGGGCTCCCGGAAGGGACTGCCGCAGAAGACCGACGGTATGGACATCTCGCCGCTGTTCTTCGGGGGCGAGGCCGACACCGACAGCCGTTACCTCTACTGGGAGTTCCCCGGCAAGCAGCGTGCCATCCGCCACGGCGAGTGGAAGGCGGTGACGGTGAAGAAGGGGGCGCCGCTGGAGCTCTACCGCATCAGCGAAGACCCGTGTGAGGAGCACAACCTGGCTGCCGACTATCCGCAGTTGGTGAAAGAACTTGACGAACGGATGTGGCAGATGCGCACACCGTCGGAGAACTATCCCTTTGAGGGCGAAAAGAAGTGAAAGATTCCCACTACTTTACAACGACGCTGCTCGACTGGTTCCGTGAGAACGGACGCGAGCTGCCATGGCGCGGCACCAGGGACCCCTACGCCATTTGGCTCAGCGAGATTATCCTGCAGCAGACGCAGGTCAAGCAGGGCTGGGCATACTGGGAGCGCTTCATGCGCCGGTGGCCGACGGTCGGCGACCTTGCTGCCGCCTCCGAGGACGAGGTGCTGCGCGAGTGGCAGGGGCTGGGCTACTACAGCCGGGCCCGCAACCTGCATGCTGCCGCCCGTCAGGTGGTGGAGCGCGGCGGCTTCCCCGACACCATCGAGGGGCTCCGCCGGCTGAAGGGCGTGGGCGACTATACGGCCGCCGCCATCGGCAGCATCGCCTTCGGACTGCCCGCCGCCGTCGTCGACGGCAACGTCTACCGCGTGCTCAGCCGCCACTTCGGCATCGCGACGCCCATCAACACCACTGAGGGCAAGCGTGAGTTCGCGGCGCTGGCACAGAGCTTAGCCTCCTCCCAGCTCCCCCAGCTGGGGGCGGCTTTTGAAACCTCCCTTGAAGAAGAAACCTCCCCTGAAGAAGAAACCTCCCTTGAAGAAGAAACCTCCCCCAGTCGGGGGAGGATGATGGGGACTTACAACCAGGCCATGATGGACTTCGGCGCCATCCAGTGTACGCCGCAGTCTCCCCGTTGCGAGGCCTGCCCGCTGATGGAGAGCTGCGTGGCCTTCCGCGAGGGTAGGGTGGGCGAACTGCCTGTGAAACTCAAGACCCTGAAGGTCAAGGAGCGCCGTCTCACGTACGTATATATAAGGTGTCAGGGCATGACGGCCATCCATCGCCGGCCTGCTGGCGACATCTGGCAGGGGCTCTATGAGCCGGTGTTGTTAGAGGTTGGAGGCGAGAGGTTAGAGGTTAGAGGCGAGAGGTTAGAGGTTAGAGGTGAGAGGTTAGAGGCGAGAGGTAAGGAACAAGAGCCAGAGCACGGTGCAGTTTTGCTGCGCCGAAACGTCAAGCACGTCCTCACCCACCGCATCATCTACGCCGACTTCTACCTGCTGGAGACTGACAAGCGGCCGACGTTGCCTGATGACTACTTCTGGATTCGTGAGGACGACATCGACAACTACGGCGTTCCGCGACTGGTAGAGATGCTGCTTGAGGAGGTGCATCGCCACTTTTTTGCCTCAAAGGCGGCGAATGTCGGCGAAAATTAGTACCTTTGCAGCCAAAATGTGAACGTCATGAAAACGAATATCGCTATCTTTGTGTCGGGTAGTGGCAGTAACTGCGAGAATCTGATACGCTACTTCAGCGGTTCCGACCGCGTGAACTGTGCCCTTGTCGTGAGTAACAAACCCGATGCCTATGCTCTGGTGCGTGCCAAGAACCTGGGCGTGCCCACGGCTGTTGTCACCAAGGCCGAGCTGAACGACGAGACGGTGATGATGCCGCTGCTCCGGCAGTACGACATCCGCTTCATCGTGCTGGCGGGCTTCCTGCCGCTCATCCCCGACTTCCTCATCGACGCCTTCCCCCGTCGCATGGTCAACCTCCATCCCGCGCTGCTGCCCAAGTATGGCGGCAAGGGCATGTGGGGCCACCACGTCCACGAGGCCGTCAAGGCCGCCGGCGAGCCGGAGACGGGCATGACCGTTCACTGGGTGACGCCCGTCTGCGACGGCGGCGAGATCATAGCACAATATAAGGTGGCGCTGTCGCCCGACGACACGGTCGACGACATTGCCGGGAAGGAGCACGAGCTGGAGATGAAGCACTTCCCGCAGGTTGTCGAACAGGTGCTTAACGAATTACACAGCGGAACCGCCCCGCTGCGTAAATAACACAGCGGAACCGCCCCGCTGCGTAGATTCTGCGTATGATAACAGTCATGATCACGTTGTTCGTCGTGGTGGTTCTCGGCTACGTTGCCGGCCGCCTCGGCTATCTGGGTGGCGACTTCGACCGTCGGCTGTCGCGACTGGTCATCAACATCACCTGTCCGGCGCTCATCCTGTCGTCGTCGATGACGGGCGAGCTGCCCGACCGCCGTTTCATCCTGCCCCTGCTGCTCATCAGCGTCATCACCTACGCCGTGCTGACGACCGTCGCCTTCCTGCTGCCGCGCTATCTGACGAAGCGGCGCGACGACGAGGGCCCCGTCGGCTTCGCCCTGATGTTCGGCAACGTAGGTTTCATGGGCTATCCCGTCGTCGCCTCCATCTTCGGCCACGAGGCCATCTTCTACGCGGCTGTGCTTAACGTCGTCAACACCTTTGCCGTCTTCACCGTCGGCACCATGCTGATTACGGGAGGCGGTGATGGCGTTATGGGTACACGCAGGCTCGACGACGTGGAGACGAGAGAGTACGAGAGACATCGGTTCCAGAAGAAGGTGCTCTACTCCACGCCCATGCTCGCCGCCTACATGACCATGCTCATCGTGGCCCTCGAAATCAAGGATATTCCCGCCTTCGTGAGCCAGCCGCTGACCATGGTCGGCAACATCACCGTGCCCGCCGCCCTGCTCATCATCGGCTCCTCGATGTCGCAGTTGCCGCTGCGTGCACTCATGGGCAACATGACAGTCTACCTGACCACCGCCCTGCGGCTCGTCCTGCTGCCGCTGGGCGTCTACTACCTCACTAGGAACCTCGGTTTTTCAGAGTTGGTGGTCAACATCAACACCGTCGTCATCGCCATGCCCGTAGCCACCTACGGCACCATCCTCTGCCTGAAGTACGAGAAGGACACGACGACAATCACCGAGACCACATTCATCACCACCCTCTTCTCGATGGTCACCATCCCGCTGTTGGTAATGCTCTTCCTATAGTATGGAAGGGAGAATTCGTTGAACGATTCCTGCCGTTCGCTGAATAAATTTTGGCAGTCTGGGCGAAACACGTACTTTTGTACACGAAATAAAGAACTGTAAGGACAAAAATGAGCAACGTAACTACTAAAACGACAGCGATTATGAAGAAGATACTGAGTTTTTCTGTGCTTGTGGCAGTGATAGCCGTAATGACTTGCTGCTCGGCGGATGACCCGTTCGAGGACTACAATGCCGACAACGGCTGGAATAATGGTGGTAACATGTCAGGCGGCAGTTCGGCCACAACGGGCGAGCTGGCCACGTTCGACATTGAGATAGACAAGACAACGGCAGAGCCCACGACAACAGCCGCCGAGTACCTGCCCGACGAGGAGGATGCGCTGGAGAACAACGAGTTTACGACAGAGGTAAGCATCGACATGTCCAACCCCGTGTCCAAGACCGAGAACGGCGTAGAGGTGACAGTCAGCGGCAGTCACGTGACAGCGAACCACGGCGAGGTGAAAAAAGTGTGCTATGTAGTGAGAGGCACAACCACAAACGGCTCGCTGACCGTGCTGGGCGACAAGAAGTACGCCGTGAAACTCAACGGCGCCAGCATCACCAACCCCGACTCGGCTGCGCTCAACCTGCTCAGCAGCAAGCGCGCCTTCGTCATCCTGGCCGACGGCACCACCAACACCCTGGCCGACGGCACCGGCGGCACCCAGAAGGGAGCACTCTACTGCAAAGGCAAGCTGCTCTTCAACGGCAGCGGCACGCTGAGCGTCACCGGCAACACCAACAACGGCATACACTCGGCCGACTACATCGTGTTCAACAAGGGCAACAACATCTACGTGAAGTCAACAGCCAACCACGGCATCAAGGCCAACGACGGCGTCTTCATCAACGGCGGCATCCTGAACGTCGAAGTATCGGCAGCAGCGGCCAAGGGCATCAACAGCGAGAGCCACATCGTCGTGACCGGCGGGCGCACCACCGTGCTCACTACAGGCGGCGGCACCTACGACAGCGACGAGCGTCAGGCCAAGGGCGCTGCCGGCATCAAGACCGACTCGACACTGACCGTCAGCGGCGGCGAGCTCCGCCTGAAGAGCACCGGCTCGGGCGGCAAGGGCATCAGTGCCGACGGCGAGGCCACGTTCAGCGGCGGCAGCGTCTACGTCATCACCACTGGCAGTCAGTACAGGAGCAATAACGATACATCGTCGCCCAAGGGCATCAAAGCCGACGGCAATATCACTGTCAGCAGCGGTTGCATATGGGTACGTACCAGTGGTACCAACGGCGAGGGTATTGAGACGAAGAAAGAGCTTAGTATAACGGGTGGCGAAATAGCCTGTTATGCTTACGACGATGCCGTCAACTCGAAGAGTACGATGACCATCAGCGGTGGCTATGTCTATGCCCACGGACAGCATAATGACGGACTGGACGCCAATGGCAATTGCTACATCAAGGGTGGTACGGTCTATGCTATCTGCTCTGGCTCGCCCGAAGTGGCTATCGACGCCAACACCGAGGGTGGTTATAAACTCTATGTCGAGGGTGGTAACATCGTCGCCGTGGGAGGTCTGGAGAACGGTTCCAGTCTGACGCAGTCGTGTTATCAGGCCTCGTCGTGGAGTGCTAACACCTGGTATGCGTTGAATGTTGGCAACAATACTTTTGCATTTCAGACTCCGTCGAGCGGCGGCTCTGGCCTCGTTGTCTCGAGTGTCTCGCAGCCTACATTACAGTCCGGTGTCAGCATCAGCGGCGGCACATCCTACTTCGGCGGCCTTGGCATTACAGGGTGCACCGTCAGTGGTGGCTCCAGTGTCAGTCTTTCGTCTTACTCGGGTGGAAACAGTATGGGAGGTGGTCCTGGAGGTGGTCCTGGAGGATGGCGATGATAGTCTCTAAGTGCTGGCGGTCAGTATCGTCGAAGGTAGCGAGTTCTTTGCTGTCGATGTCGAGGACGGCCAGCACTTTACCGTCAACAGAAAAGACGGGGACGACGATTTCGGAGCGCGACAGGCTACTGCAGGCAATGTGACCGGGAAACTGCTCTACGTCGGGCACCACAATAGTCTGGCGCTGTTTCCACGCCGTACCGCAGACGCCGCGACCGTAGCCGATGTGCATGCAGGCCACAGGTCCCTGAAACGGCCCCAGCACCAGTTCCTCTTCACCGGAACCGGCCTTGGCCTTGACTCGATAGAAGCCCGTCCAGAAAAAGCCCATTGTCTCGTGAATGGCGGCACAGACGTTGGCCATCACTGCCACCTCGTCTGTCTCGCCCTCAATCAGCGTCTTAACTTGCTCCACCAACAGGCGGTATTTCTCTTCCTTTGTCTCGTTCATACGGGATTCTGTTTGTCCTTCAGATAATTGGCAAAGATTCTCGCTGCACTCTCGACCTTGGCGGCGCAGGGGCGACTCTTGTAGTACTCGGCTGTACGGGCAGAGGCGACGTAGCTGTTCTTGGCCTTCTCGTAGCCCTTGATACCTAAGATCTCGGCACAGATCAGACTGCCGTTCTCTCCCTTCGACTTAGCCAGCAACTCCTGCACCACCTTGTAGCAGGCGGATTTGCCCTCGCGGTCGCTACCCTCCGTCTGACCACAGTCGAGACCCACGAGCATCACAATACCCGACACGGCTCCGCACATCATCCTCAGACGACCAACGCCCCCACCAAAGCCTGCTGCAATCTTCTTCGCCATCGTCTCGTCGAGGCCGTAGATGTCGGCAAAGGCAGCCACCACGCTCTGGCAGCAGCCATACCCCTGCATGAAATAGTCTACCGCCCGTGCCACACGGGTGTCAAGCTCCTGGTCAGTCATCACTGTCGCCCCTCCATAGTTCGTTAAGGCGTTTCTGCACGGCTGGCAGCAGTGCAGGGATCTTATGAGTCTTCTCAAACTGGCGGATGTTGTCATAGGTCATGTTCATCCGGTTGTCCTTCTTCAGCTGCTTCAGCTCGTCCTTGGTGACGTAGGCACGATCGGTGTTGTATACCTCGATGGCGAAGATGCGGTGCGACGTGCGCCCGTCCTTCTCCTTATCCCAGCTGATGTTGGTTTGTTGCATCATCATGTCCTCGGGCGAGTAGTTGCCGTCGTCGTCGATACGGTAGACGAAGTAGTTAGTCTCAACCTTCTTGTCGCCTATCTCGCTGTCGTTCTTCTTGCGCTTGGCCAGCTCCTTGGTCTTGCCTTCGGCTTCCAGTCGCAGGCGTGAGGCTGTCGTCGCCTCATAAGAGATACGGCGCAGACCTGTCTCTCGGTTGTCGGTGACATAGCCCAGTGTGGTTCCCTTGTTACTGATTATGCGCTTCTTGTCGGGCCCCTCCTGTACGAGCTTTGCCCCGATGATCTTGTTTCGATTTATAATCATGTTCTCAATCTTCTGCATCTTCAGGCGAGAGCTACGGTCAATCTCTTTCCCTATGGCCATGTTGAACAGCGTCTTGATAATGCCCTTGATAGCCTTCGAGGTGTGGCGCGTGTCGGCACTGAGTTTCTTCTTCGTGCGGTCGTAGGAGTTGTCGGTGAGCCCGGAGCGGTAGTAGATGATGCCCAGACTGTCTTCATACAAATACAGCCGGTAGTAGGTCTGTGCATATACTATCGGCTTCCTGGTGACGGTGACCTCAGGCAGTCCGAAGTCTGCCTCTATAAGGGTGATGCGTCCGCTCTTGCCGTTCACCTTGTAGAGATTCGGCTTATAGGCTACGTGGCTGACGGTGATGATGTCGGCACCCTTCACGTCGTCTATCACGCCGTTGAAGTCGGTGATGCCGATGAGTTGTGCGTCGGTAGTAAGCACCGACACGTAGGGCACAGGCTCGCCTTTTTCATCTACTGTCTGAATACGCTGGGCTGATGCCGGAAGCATCGCCGCCAGCATCAGCATCACTGTAATGAGTTGTCTCATAAGGTCTATTCTGCTTTGAAGTTATCGAGGTCTTCCACCTTGAACCTGTCGATATATGCAGCGTGGCCCATGATGTCCTCGGTAGCCATGCGTACGTACACGTTGGCACTCTTCTCGAAGAGCTCTGGAGCCTTTGTGGCATCGCGGAGGATGAGGATCGACATCACGAGTTCGGCAGTCATGTTGTACAGACGGCGAGCGAGGAAGTCGTGAGCCTCCTGGCTGTCGAGAGACTTCACCTTAGCGAGGGCTTCCTCATAGATCTTCACGAGAGCCAGCAGACGGTCGCCCATAGGCTTCAGGGTGTCGAGACACTCCATACCGTCGATCATCTCCTTGATGTTGTTCAGCATCGTGCCATTGGTGATGTAGCGGATGGCTGCAACAACCTGCAGCTGCGTCGTACCCTCGTAGATAGAGAAGATACGGGCATCGCGATAGAGGCGCTGGCTCTTGTACTCCATGATGAAGCCCGAACCACCGTGGATGCTGATGGCGTCGTAGGCGTTCTGGTTGGCGTACTCGGAGTTCATGCCCTTGGCCAGCGGTGTGAAGGCGTCGGCCAGGCGCTGGTACTTCTTGAGCTCCTGCTTCTCCTCGGCGGTGAGGGCACGGTCGCGGGCAATGTCCTCGAGGCACTTGTAGACGTCGACGTAGCAGGCTGTCTCGTAGAGCAGCGCACGGCCGGCGTCGAGCTTGGCCTTCATGCGCGAGAGCATGTCGTAGACGGCGGGGAAGTTGATGATCTTGTCACCAAACTGCTGACGCTCGCGGGCATAGGCCAGAGCCTCGTTGTAAGCCTCCTGCTCAACACCTACCGACTGTGCGGCGATACCAAGACGGGCACCGTTCATCAGCGCCATCACGTACTTGATAAGTCCCAGACGGGTAGAGCCGCAAAGCTCTGCCTTAGCGTTCTTATAAGTCAGCTCACAGGTAGGTGAACCGTGGATACCCAGCTTGTGCTCGATGTGGCGCACGTTGACGCCGCCCTGGCGCTTGTCGTAGATGAACATCGACAGACCACGTCCGTCCTTGGTGCCTTCCTCAGAACGGGCCAGTACGAGGTGGATGTCAGAGTCACCGTTGGTGATGAAACGCTTCACACCATTCAGACGCCAACAGTTCTCTTTCTCGTCGAAGGTGGCCTTCAGCATCACGCGCTGCAGGTCGGAACCGGCATCTGGCTCCGTGAGGTCCATAGACATGCCCTCACCGGCGCAGACGCGGGGGATATACTTCTGACGCTGCTCCTCGGAGCCGAACTCATAGAGCGTATCGATACAGCTCTGGAGGCTCCAGATGTTCTGGAAACCGGCATCAGCAGCCGAAATCATCTCAGAGAGCATAGAGAATACTGCGTTAGGCAGGTTCAGACCGCCATAACGACGAGGCATTGATACACCCCACAGACCAGCCTTACGGGTGGCGTCGAGGTTCTCGTAAGTCTTAGAGGCGTAGATCATACGGCCGTTCTCGAGGTGTGGACCTTCCAGGTCAACGCTCTCAGAGTTAGGCTCGATGATGTTGGCAGCCACGTCGCCGGTGATGTCGAGAATCTGCTTGTAGTTCTCGATGGCATCGCCCAGGTCAACGGGAGCGTAGTCATATTCTTTCGCATCAGCGAAACCCTTTTCTTTCAGCTCAACGATACGAGCCATCAGGGGGTGGTTCAAGTAGAACCCGATCTCAGGATGATCGCTATAATAGTTTGCCATAATTATTCTTTTTCTTTATCCAAGTTTATCCATACCCTGTAGAAAGCAATGGAGAAATAGATTGCAATCACCTCATTGAGGACTCTTCTCCATGTTGCCTTATTCGGGTCGAGCGACAACCAAACGGACGCAACGACAAGAGCGGCATACAGTAGCATGAACAGAAATTGTTTCTTCATTTTACTTCGAGTTCTGCTTATAATACTTAATGAGCTTGGGAACAACCTCCTCAACGGTGCCAACGATGACGTAGTCGGCGATGCGGTTGATGGGCGCATCAGGATCACTGTTAATGCTGATGATGATACCTGAGTCCTGCATACCGGCGATGTGCTGAATCTGTCCGGAGATACCACAGGCAATATACACCTTGGGATGAACGGTGACACCCGTCTGGCCAATCTGACGGTCGTGGTCCAACCAGCCAGCATCGACAGCGGCACGAGAACCACCGACCTCACCGTGCAATACTTTGGCGAGCTGGAACAGCATGTCGAAGTTCTCCTTCGAACCCATACCGTAACCACCGGCAACAACGATGGGCGCGCCCTTCAGGTTATGCTTGGCAGCCTCTACGTGGTGGTCGAGCACCTTCACGACGAAGGCCTCGGGGCTGACGTACTTAGAAACCTCAGGATATACAACCTCCTTCTTGCACTCGCCCTCGTAGATAGCCTTCTGCATCACGCCGCTACGGACGGTAGCCATCTGAGGACGATGGTCGGGATTCACGATGGTAGCCACGATGTTACCACCGAAGGCAGGACGAATCTGATAGAGCAGGTTCTCATAGACCTTACCCTCTTTCTTATCCTCATACGGGCCAATCTCCAACTCTGTGCAATCAGCCGTCAGACCAGAGGTCAGCGATGACGATACACGAGGACCTAAGTCACGACCTATCACGGTAGCACCCATCAGACAGATCTGAGGCTGTTCCTCCTTGAAGAGGTTAACCAGAATGTCGGTATGAGGTGCTGAGGTGTAGGGGAACAGATCCTTGGCATCAAACACAAACAGCTTGTCGACACCGTAAGGCAGAATCTGGTCCTCTACCTTGCCCTTGATGTCTGTACCGGCAACAACAGCGTGGAGCTCAACACCCAGCGTATTGGCGAGCTTGCGACCCTTGGTCAGCAGCTCCTGAGATACTTCCTGTACCTGAGTACCTTCTATTTCGCAATATACAAATACGTTGTTAGCCATATCTCGTTATCCAATAATCTTTTCTTCCAACAATTCTTTGATCATACCCTCAATATCAGCATCAGAAGCCGTCAAAGTTTTCGACTCCTTAGCCTGGAACACGATGTTCTTGATAGCCTTCACCTTCGTAGGTGAGCCTGCAAGACCACACTGGTTTACGTCGCCATCAACATCGGCCACGCTCCACTGGTTCAGCGTCAGATAAGGACGCTCCTCATAGAGGTTGTCGTAGGCAGTACCCTCAGCGGGACGCTCCATAGGACAGGTAGCGCGCTTGTACTTCATCACCAGTTTGGCGTTCTGTGGACGGCAGGGGGCTGCGCTTCCGTTAACGGTAATCACCACGGGCAGCGGAGCCTCTACGGTCTCCACGCCACCGTCGATGACACGCTTCAACGTCACCTTCTTAACTCCATTAACTTCTTTAACTTCATTAACTTCCTCTACATAGGTCACCTGATTGAGACCCAGCTTCTGAGCCACCTGAGGGCCTACCTGAGCGGTATCACCGTCGATAGCCTGACGACCACCGATGACGATGTCTACGTCGCCAATCTTCTTGATGGCGGTGGCGAGGGCGTAGCTGGTGGCGAGGGTGTCGGCGCCGGCAAACAGGCGGTCGGTCAAGAGCCAGCCCGTATCAGCACCACGATAAAGTCCCTGACGGATGATTTCACCTGCACGTGGAGGACCCATCGTGAGGATTCCTACTGTAGAGCCCGGATTCTGCTCCTTCAGACGAAGGGCCTGCTCCAGGGCGTTCAAATCTTCGGGGTTGAAGATGGCGGGTAGGGCGGCACGGTTCACGGTGCCTTCGGCAGTCATGGCGTCCTTACCCACGTTACGGGTGTCTGGCACTTGCTTGGCCAGCACAACAATTTTTAATGCCATAAAAAATAATATGTTATTATGTTACTCTGTCTTTATATGTTGTTCTGTTACTCTGTCTTTATTGCTATTCTGTTACTCTGTCTTTATTGCTATTCTGTTACTCTGTCTTTAAATGCTATTCTGTCTCGAAAAGCGGGTGCAAAGGTACTACTTTTTGCGCACACAGCCAAATAAAAAGCACAAAATCCGCCCCTTTTGTGCACACAAGGGCGGATTTTGTGCAATAGAAGAGCCTCTCCTCTGAACGATTACATGGCAATCTTCAGTGTCTTGTTGCCTGCTTTGACGATGTAGACGGCACCGGAGTTGACGCCAATCTGCAGTTCGCTGCCGTTGGCGGGGGTCGTGCTGACGAGCTTGCCGTCGGTGGTGTAGACGTTGACGATGTCGCCAGCCTCCACGTTCCTTACCACGATGTTGCCGCTCTGTCCGTAGACTCTGACGTTGCTGACGGTGCGTGCGCTGATGGCGTCGGTGGCCGACTCGTAGGCCACGCGCAGCTCGCCGCTCTCATACATGGCGGGTGTGGTGAAGACGCCGTTCTCCAACTGCTCTGTAACGTCTGTGCCGTTGTAGGTCACGCTGTTCACCTTCCAACCCTCTTCGGCCTCGATGACAACAGCATAGTTCATTCCCTTCGTGACAGGCATCATCACGCGGCCACTCTCCGACTGCGCAATAATCAGGTACAGGTTCTCGACGATGGGCAGAATCTGTGCGAACTTCTTCCATGTGGCGTGAGCCTTGTAGTCGTTGACGGCTGCTGCAGGGACGTAGAGGGTAGCGTTGTAGTTGTCGAAGACATACTCGCCTACTGAAGGTGTCTCATTGTTGTAGATCGTGATGGTCTTAATGTTTGGGCAATACTGCAGGCAGCGGTTGTTCAGAGCTGACACCTTCTTGCCCAGCTTGAGCGTGGAGAGCTGGGTGCAGTTCTGGAAGCAATAGCTTGGAACAGCCTTCATCCCGTCGCCGATGGTGGCGCTGGTCAGTGCTTTACAGCCAGCAAAGGCTGAACCACCCATTGACGTGACGCTGTTAGGTATGCTAACAGAAGTAAGTTTAGTACATCCGCTGAATGACGAGCCTGCAATGACGGCGCAACCATCATGGATGGTGAGCGTTGTGATGCCAGTGCAGTTCTCGAACACACCAGTGTCCATATTCTCAAGTACACTGCTCAGGACAACTCGTGTCAGACGTGTACAATTGTTAAATGCATAATCACCCAAAAAACGGATGTTGTCCGTCCAGTTAATTTCGGCTAAGTTGCTGCAGCTCTGGAAGGCGCGATTGTTAATATTCTCCACCTTCTTTCCGATGTGTACCGATTCTAACGATGTGCAGTTTTGGAAGCAGTAGGCAGGTATGGTTTTCAGCCCGTCGCCGATGGTGGCGCTGGTCAGTGCTTTACAGCCAGCAAAGGCTGAACCACCCATTGACGTGACGCTGTTAGGTATGCTAACAGAAGTAAGTTTAGTACATCCGCTGAATGACGAGCCTGCAATGACGGCGCAACCATCATGGATGGTGAGCGTTGTGATGCCAGTGCAGTTCTCAAACACACCACCGTCCATCGACTCAAGGGCAGCACTCAGCGTGACGTTTGTCAGACGAGTGCATGCATTGAATGCGTAGTCGCCCATATAGCGGATGTTGTCTGTCCAGTTGACATCTGACAAACTATTGCAATTCTGGAAGGCGCGATTGTTAATATTCTCCACCTTCTTTCCGATGTGTACCGATTCTAACGATGTGCAGTTTTGGAAGCAGTAGGCAGGTATGCTTTTCAGCCCGTCGCCGATGGTGGCGCTGGTCAGTGCTTTACAACCTGCAAAGGCTGAACCTCCCATCGCCGTTACACTGTTGGGAATGTTGACAGTAGTAAGTTTGGTACAGCCAATAAATGCCGTACTGCCGATGACTGCACAGCCTTCATGGATGGTAAGAGAGGTGATGCCTGTGCAATCCTCGAACACACCGGCATCCATCGTTTCAAGGACAGCACTCAGCGTTACGCGTGTCAGACGTGTACAATTATTGAATGCGTAGTCGCCCATATAGCGGATATTGTCTGTCCAGTTGATATCTGACAAACTATTGCAATTCTGGAAGGCGCGATTGTTAATATTCTCCACCTTCTTTCCGATGTGTACCGATTCTAACGATGTGCAGTTTTGGAAGCAGTAGGCAGGTATGGTTTTCAGCCCGTCGCCGATGGTGGCGCTGGTCAGTGCTTTACAGCCACTGAATGCTGAGCTGCCAATAGAAGTAACACTGTTCGGGATGTTGAGAGAAGTTAGTTTTGTACAGTTTACGAATCCTGCTATTACGGTACAACCTTCATTGATGGTGAGCTTTGTCATGCCACTACAGTTCTCAAACGCACCTGCACCTATTGATCTGAGTGCACTGCTTAGTGTGACGTTTGCCAGACGAGTACACCCGTCGAAAGCGTAGTCTTCAATAGAGCGGATGCTGTTAGTCCATGTAAACTCAGAAAGGTTGTTACATCCTTGAAAAGCACGGTTGTTAATGTTCTCGATGCTGTTCTCGATGCTCACACTTGTCAGGTCTTTACAGTTCTGGAATGCGTACGAGCCGATGGCTTTCACCGTGTACGTCGTTCCGTTGTTGGTAACGGTGCCTGGGATGGTGACGTTGCCCGTGTACTTTGTAGAGCCTGCAACGACGGCGACAATCTTGCCGTTCTTGTCGGTAATGTTGTAGGAAATTCCGTCGACAACAAAGTCGGCTGCCTTCACTCCAACCGTGGTAAGGATAACGGCCACAAGAGCCATTGTTCTTTTAAGTGTACAGTTTTTCATAAGCAATTATTTTGATATAGTTAGATTGTTTCTGCGCTGCAAAGATACGCTTTTTGATGCACTTCTCCAAGAAAAATCAAAAAAATATCAGCCAAAATGCTAACATTCTGGCTGATTGGTGCAATAAAGCCATGGGGAGTCTTACTGCTCAACAGTATTAAAGTAGTCTTCCAACTCCTTTGTGGCACTGCCGTCATGGTTGGGCAAGTCCTTGATGACCACACCTTTCTCCAATAGCAGGATGCGTGTTGAAATCTCTGAGACGAAGCTCAGGTTGTGGCTGGAGATGATGACGGTGGTGCCCAACTGCTCGTTCATCTGGCGGATGAGTTTGGCAACGGTAATCTGCGACGTGGGGTCAAGGTAGTTGAACGGCTCATCGAGAATCAGCACCTTGGGGTTGATGAGCATGGCGCCGATGATGCCAATCTTCTGGCGGTTTCCCTCAGAGAACTGCCGCAGGTACTTCTTCGTGCCCAGAATCTCGTCGTGCATCAGCGGACGGTATGCCTCCAGGCGGTTGTCGAGAGTGTCCTTGGTCAACTGGTAGACCTGTGCAATAAATCCGAAGTACTCCTCAGGCGTGTAGTAGTCGATGAGGAAGTGGCCGTCGATGAACGAGCCGGTATGCTGTTTCCACGTAGTGTCTTCGGTGACAAGGAGGCCATCAACCTCCACGTGGCCTTCTGTCGCCTCAATGAGGTCGAGGATAAGTCGCATCAGCGTGGTTTTGCCGGCGCCGTTATTTCCCACCAGTCCTATGAGTTCGCCCGAGCCAATGGTCAGTTCGGGAATGTTGAGTACGGTGTTCTTACCATACTGCTTGACGAGGTTTTGTATCTTGATTTCCATAATTCTTAACTCCTTAACTCCTTAACTTCTTAACTTCTTAACTTCTTAACTCCTTAACTCCTTAACTCCTATATCTCTCAAAGTTCTTGTACCTGTTCGCCTCATACCTGCGGGCTATCCAGCCGATGACCACCTGGTGCAGGGCTATGCCGACGATGCCTATGGCAGCCAGCACGATGAGCGCGATGTTCAGGGGCAGCAGCCACATGCAGAGCACGTAGACTGCCAAGGGAATGAGGACGAAGAAGCTGTACATGTTGACGGCCATCGAGGCACCCTGGTAGTTGAAGAAGGCCGACTGGAACAACTCCACCCTCGACGATATCAGGGCCGTGGGCATCTCTACCAGATTACCCAGTCCGACCGTAAAGAGCCAGGTGACAGGTAACACCCAGGGCGACAGGTCGCTCATCCAGATGATGGGCAGCACCAGTATGGTAGGGATGATGTTTAGTATGGCATAGAACCAGTACTTGTTCGTGAGGATGGTACGGATGTCGATGGGTTTCGTCCACAGACCGTCGAAGTAGTTGCCTTCGATGCCGAAGACCCACTGACTCAGCATCATCGACGGTGCGAAGATGGCAAACATCAGCATCATGTAAAACATAGGACCAAGACCCTGAGGAATCTGCGTGTAGCTGTTGAACACGAATATCATCGGTAGCAGGAGCACTCCTATACGTAGGCGCTTGGAGCGCAGTACGCTGATGTACTCCATCGAGAACAGCGATGACTGCCCCGAGAGGAACAGGCGGCTTTTCTTTGCCTTCTCCTCGCCGTAGCGACGCAGGTCGCAAAGGTAGTTGTAGAACACGGCAATGCCGCCGGCACACAGCAGGAAGAACCCAATGATGTGAACACCCCACGGCAGGATGATTGCTGTCAGCGAGTAGACGAAGGCCATGATGAGCCATATCACCATTCCCATCAATACAGGCCACTTGTTCGTCCAGCCTTTGGCTCGACGGAAAGCGGTGATGGCCACGCCACCGACCATTGAGACGGCCGCCAACAGAAGGAACGACAGCAGTGCGTCCGCCCAATCCATGAACAGCAGACAGAAGGGCAGCATCAGCAAGGGAATAGCCCAGTTCCAATAGTTCACGAGGTTGCCCACGAGCAGGAATCTGTTCCACGCCCGGTCGGGAATGGGCTTGCTCTTCAGGTAGTGGTCCATCACCGTCTCATCGTGCTTCATCAGCAGTTTGTGCAGAAAGTCGGGCACGATAATACTGACAGCAATGATGCTGACAACCTTCGCCACGTTGTCAAGATCGCCTACCTCCTCATGTACGGCAAAGGTGACGATGATGCTGATTACCAGAAACAGTCCGAAGAAGTAGAGCTGTCCGAAGAGCTTACCCCATTTGAAGTTCCTTCGTTTCTGGTCGGCCCAGAGTCGTAATAATAGTTTTAGCATATTTCACGTTGGTTTTATGGCTTGCGTTAATTTCAGCGTGCAAATATAAGTAAAAAAACGGAAAAAGACAAATTAATTTGGCTTTTTCCTCGTTTATTCGTACCTTTGCAGCCAAAACGATAACACAACAACTGCGATGAAAACAAAACTACTACTTATTGCATTTTCTACATTCCTCCTTCCTGTTGCCTCAACACTCTCCACTCTCCTGTCTCCTCTTTCAGCAGTAAGGGCACAGGGATTCGACAACCTGCCCGACCCCATCGAGGATGTCAACAAGGTGGTTGACAACACGCCCGACAGCATCGGCAAGGCGCTGATGTCGCGCCCCAAGCCAGGCTCCACTCGTAAGGACATGAACCCCGTGCTCTTCCTTGTGGGCAACTCGACGATGCGCAATGGCACGCTGGGTAATGGCAACAACGGACAGTGGGGCTGGGGCTACTACTTCCCACAGTACTTCAACGCCGCGAAGATCACCGTCGAGAACCAGGCGCTTGGCGGCATGTCTACACGCACCTTCTATACCGACCTGTGGCCTGCCGTCCGCAATGCCTTGGAGCCCGGCGACTGGGTGGTCATCTCCATCGGCCATAACGACAATGGCGACTTCTTCGACGCGAAACGAGCCCGCGCCGTCATCCCCGGTGTCGACGAGGACACCTGCTACGTGGGCTTCAACCAGCGCACGCAACGTCAGGACACCGTCTACAGTTACGGACACTACCTGCGCCTGTATATAAAGGAGACGCGCGCCCGTGGAGCCAACCCCATACTGATGTCGCTGACGCCGCGCGACGCCTTCGACGCCAAGGGCAAGATTGTGCGCAAGCCCCAGACGGAGTGGGCGGCCTACGTTGCTGCTACGGAGGGTGTGCCCTTCGTCGACCTGAACGAAATGAGCGGTGCGAAGCTCGACTCCTACAGCCGCTGGAAGCAGCAGTACCACTTCTTGGGCGACAAGATACACACCTCGAAGTTTGGTGCCGAGATGAACGCCCGCAGTGCTGCCGAGGGACTCTACTACAGCAAGAACCCTCAGTTGCAGACGTTGCAGGCCATGATGCAGAACGTGGAACTGTCGAGGTATGAGAATAGTTCGGAGGCAAAGTCGAGTGGCGTGCGAGGTGACCTCGCACCTCGCACCTCGTACCTCGCACCTCGCAAGAAACCAGTGGTCTATTTCACGGGCGACTCTACGGTGAAGAACGCCGATAAGGACAACGACGGCATGTGGGGCTGGGCCTCGCAGGCGCAGACGGTGTTCGACGAAAAGCGCATCACCCTGGTCAACGCTGCACGGGCAGGACGCTCCACGCGTACCTTTATTAAAGAGGGACTGTGGGAGAAAGTGTACAACTCGCTGCAGCCCGGCGACTACGTCACCATTGAGTTCGGCCATAACGACATCTGCCCCATCGCCGATGCGAAGGCCCGTGGCGTCATTCCCGGCACTCAGGACACCTGTCACGTCTATAAGCTCGACAACGGCCAGTACGAGGTGGTCTACAGCTTTGGCTGGTATCTCCGCAAGATGATTGACGATTGCCGCGAGAAGGGTGCCACGCCCATCCTCGTCTCGCTGACCCCGCGCAACGAGTGGCCTGGCGGCAAGGTGGAGCGTCGCGACGACTCCTACGGCCGTTGGTATCGCGAGGTGGTGGAGCAGACGGGCGTTGCCTTCGTCGACCTGCACAATATCTCGGCCGACTTCCTCGACAAGAAGTTCAGTGTCAAGCAGTTGCCTCAGGACAAGGAGAAGGCCAAAGCCAAGATTGCTGCCATCAAGCAGAAAGCCGGCGACAAGTACTTCAAGCAGGACCACACCCACACCTCGAAGCTTGGTGCACAGATGAACGCCCAGAGTTTTGCCAAGGGACTGCGTGACATAGGCTCGGAACTGTCAAAGTACCTGAAGTAAACATCGGCTTATAGCAGTCGCTCTTTTATTGCAAGCGTCACTAACCCGACGGCGTTTTTGGCACCGAACTTGGTCAGCAGGCGTTTACGGTACCAGTTGACGGTCTCGGTGCTGAGGCTCAGTTTGACGGCAATTTCCGGATTGGTGTGCCCTTCGCAAATCAGGCGAAGGATGCTTCTCTCTACTGTTGTCAGTACCACCGCCTTGCTCTCACCTTGACGGATGATGTCCTCCACCTCATGGCTGATGTAGCGTTCGCCTTGGTAGACGGCAGTGATGGCGTCGAGCAGTTCCTGCACAGATGCACTCTTCAGTACGTAGCCGTGGGCACCGCTGTCGAGCATGCGCTGAATGACGCTGTACTCGTCGTGAATGGTGATGGCCAGGATTTTCATTCTCGGAAAGTCGCTGACCACCTGCTGGCAGAAGTTAATGCCGCTGCCCCCTGGCATTGATATATCAAGCATCAGTTGGATATTGATGTGGGAGGCTTCGGCGTGCTTCAGGGCGTTGTTCACCAGCTCGTAGGCACAGCGGTAGAGCGTGAGTTCCAGAGCCTCACCCCTAACCCCTCTCCGACTGGAGAGGGGAGCTGTCACCCCTTCTGCTTGAATAAACTGGAAGGTGGCGCCGGGTACGCTGACGGCGAAGTCGTTGAGTGCCGACACCAGTCCGTTCTTCAGCAGTTCCTCAGGCATCAAGTGGTGGGCCATGCGCCGCAGTTCGACAATGATGTTGTCAAGCAGCTTTATGTACTCACTCCCCTCGCCCTTTGGAGAGGGGTCGGGGGTGAGGCTCCTTATTCTGAGCAGTGACAGCATGCCGCCCAGGCCGTCGTGTAGGTCGCGGGCCAGGATGCGGCGCTCCTTCGTCTCCGTCTCCAATGCCACCTTCGCGGCCAGCAGCGCCTTCTGCCGACGGTGGGCCAGCTGGAAGTAGAAGAGCAATAGCACAGTGACCACCAACACCAAACACCCAACACCTATCACCCACAGGTGCTGCCGCCGCTCGCGGGCCAGCTGTGCTATCTGCGCTTCCTTCTGGCGTGTCTCGTAGAGCACTTCCATCTGTGACAGGCCGCTCTGGTAGTGGTCGGTGGCGTAGCGGTTCATCATGTCGTACACCTTATTCATGTATGCGCGAGCCTTCCCCTTCTGTCCCAGCTCCGTGTAGATTTCGGCCAGCAGCATGTAGCCGCCCTTGTCGGCGTAGGTGGCCGTCGAGTCAGGATGAACGCTCCTCAGGGCGTAGTCGAGCGCCTTCTGCCACTGCTTCTCGGCCATCGCCACCTCGCAGGCCGCCATATAGATGGTGCTGGCATCGTCGAACTGCATCTCGTCTTTGATGTAGGGCAGCGCCTCTTCGACACAGGCCTTGGCGGAATCAAGGGGACGGTTTTGATTCAGGAGAATCCTGGCTTTGTGGGCTAATTCTTCATTTTCAGATTGGTCAAAATTTTCGGTTAATCCCACGTGGTTATGCAGGTGACCCGGGCGAGGCCGTCATCACCGCCATCGGTCCTGAGACCCAGAACTGCTACGAGGCCGTGAAGGCGGAGTACAGGCTGACTGTCGTGGCCGGGGGCGCTGGCGTCGACAGCCTCACCCCTGACCTCTCTCAGGGCGAGGGGAACTATTACAATCTGCAGGGGCGCAGCGTGAATCCTCGCACCATGCGAAAGGGGGTATTCGTTGTAAACGGCAGGAAAACCGTGAAGTGAATCCGTGCAAAATCAGCTCAAACGGTTGCCGTGACCGTTTGGGCTGACTACTTTTAGGAGCAATCTCGAAAGTTATCCCCCGAAGCGTTTGGCGCTTCGGAGTTTTTTTTGTACTTTTGCTGCCAGAATGATTGACAGGGCGACAGTAGACAAGATTCTCGACGCGGCGCAGATTGTCGACGTGGTGGGCGAGTTCGTGACGCTTCGTAAGAGCGGCGTGAACTATAAGGGCTTGTGTCCGTTCCACGACGACCGCAACCCATCGTTCATGGTGTCGCCAGCCAAGAATATCTGTCACTGCTTCGTGTGCGGCAAGGGTGGCTCGCCAGCCGGTTTCCTGATGGAGCACGAGCAGATAACCTACCCCGAGGCCCTGCGCTGGCTGGCCCGTAAGTACAACATCGAGATTCTGGAGAAGGAGATGACCGACGACGAGCGGCGTGAGCAGAACGAGCGCGAGTCGATGTTCATCGTCAACGAGTGGGCCAAGGACTGGTTCCACAACACCTTGAAGAACGACCCCGACGGTCTGGCTATCGGCAAACAGTACTTCCGCAGCCGCGGCATCCGCGACGACATCATCGAGAAGTTCCAGTTGGGCTATGCGCCGCAGAAGCGCGACGCACTGGCACAGGCGGCACAGAAGGCAGGATACAAGGCCGAGTTCCTGGTGAAGACGGGACTGTGCTACGAACGGGGGTACGAAGATAGTTCGAGGTACGAGGTGCGAGGTACGAGGTCCGAGAATAGTTCGGAGGCCGATTCGAGTGGCGTGCAAGGTGACCTCGCACCTCGCACCTCGCACCTCGCACCTCGATTGGTAGACAGATACAGCGGTCGTGCCATCTTCCCTTGGCTGAACGTATCAGGCAAGGTGGTGGCCTTCGGCGGACGTGTGCTGGATGCACGGACGAAGGGTGTGGCGCAGAAGTACGTCAACTCGCCCGACTCTGACATCTACCACAAGGAGCGCGAGCTCTACGGTATCTATCAGGCTAAGAAGGCTATCGTGAAGGAAGACCGCGTCTTCATGGTCGAGGGCTATACCGACGTCATCGCCATGCACCAGGCAGGCATCGAGAACGTGGTGGCCAACTCGGGCACGGCGCTCTCCATCTATCAGATCAAGATGCTGCGCCGGTTCACGCAGAACATCACACTGCTCTACGACGGCGACGAGGCCGGCATCCATGCTGCCATGCGCGGAACGGACATGCTGCTGCAGGAGGGTATGAACATCAAGGTGTTGCTACTGCCCGACGGCGACGATCCCGACTCCTTCGCACGCAAGCACTCGACGGAGGAGCTGCGACGCTATATCGACGAGAACCAGCAGGACTTCATCGCCTTTAAGACACGGCTGACGGTGGAGGGCGTCAACGACCCCGTGAAGCGCTCGGAAGGCATCAGCGGCATCGTCCGCAGCATAGCGGTCATCCCTGACACCATCCTGCGTTCCACCTATCTCACTGAACTCTCTGCCCGTCTGGGACTGAAGGAGCAGACGCTTATGGAGTCGATGAACGGGTATATCCGTAAGGATTTGGAGGAGAAGGAGAAAGAGAGGGCTCGTGAAAGTCGGGAGTACGGTGGTACGGAGGTACGTGGGCACGAGAATAGTTATAGCGCGGAATCGGGGCTCAACGCTGACGATAAGCTAACCTCGCACCTCGAACCTCGAGCAACCCCCGCCCCCCGAATTTCCACCAACAACTCCATCGAGACCCTTCTCATCCGTGAGGTGGTGCGTCATGGCGAAGAGATTATCTACGACAACATTGAGACGGAGGACGGGCAGACCATCTCGTTCAACGTGGCGCAGTACGTTGACTACGACCTGGGCCAGGACGGGCTGACGTTCTCGAATCCGCTCTACAACCAGATACTGGCAGAGGCTGTCGCCCATAGTGGCGAGGCGAGCTTCCACACCATGAGCTACTTCACCAACCACCCCGATATCGAGGTGAGCCATCTGGCCACACAACTGTCCGTCGACCGTCACCAGCTGAGCGGCCGCTTCGTTGTGGCTGAGCGTGAGGGGTCACTGCGCCAGCGTGTGGAACAGCTGGTGATGACCTACCGTCTGAATCTGGTCGAGGTGCGTCTGAAGACTATCGTCCAGGAACTGCGCACCCCCGGACTGAGTAAGGAACAGATGATGCAACTGTTACAAGAACATAAGGAAACCAAGGAGCTCTGCGAAGCACTGGCCAAGAAGCTGGGTCGCGAGATCATTGTCTAAAACGTAAAATGTCTATGTATTACATTGAGAAACGTATTGAGATTTCGGCCTGCCACAGGCTCGACCTCGACTATGAGAGTAAGTGTACGCATGTACACGGTCATAACTGGATTATCATCGTCTACTGCAAGTCGGAGCAACTCGACCGCAACGGCATGGTCATCGACTTCAGCGAGATTAAGCGACTCGTGAAGGAGCCTCTCGACCATCAGGTGCTGAACGACGTGCTGCCCTTCAATCCCACGGCCGAGAACCTGGCCCGATGGGTGGTGGAGCGTGTGCCCCACTGCTACAAGGCCACCGTGCAGGAGTGCGAGGGAAACGTGGCGACGTACGAAGTGTAGAACGTAGAGTGTAGAGTTTGCTACCGCTATTATTGCTGAATAGTTTGCTGACGTTATGAAGGTATTTCGCATTAACGATATTTTCTACTCCTTGCAGGGCGAGGGCTACAACACGGGACGTGCGGCTGTGTTCGTACGCTTCGCGGGCTGTAACCTGCGCTGTCCGTTCTGCGACACTGACTTCGACGAGTACCGTGAGATGACGGCCGAGGAGATTGTTGCAGAAATCAGAACGCAAGCCTTCCAACCCACCCCCAGCCCCTCCCGTGTGGGAGGGGAGTCTGAATCCCTTCAAGAGCAGAGACAGGGTGATGGGACGTTAAATCTCCCCTCCCGTTCGGGAGGGGCTGGGGGTGGGTTAGTCGTCCTCACTGGTGGCGAGCCCACGCTCCAGGTGGACGAGACATTCGTCGACCTGCTGCACCAGCACGGCTTTGAGGTGGCGATGGAGAGCAACGGCACCCGTCCCGCTCCCCAGAACCTCGACTGGCTGACGGTGTCGCCGAAAGGGAGCCTCCCCCTAACCCCCTCCAACTGGAGGGGGAGAATGCCCGATGAACTGAAGGTGGTGTTTACTACGGAAGAGGATGTGCCGCAACAGACGGCTCAGCTCCCCCTCCAGTTGGAGGGGGCCGGGGGGAGGCTCTACCTCCAACCCTGCGACACGGGCGATGCCGAGCGTAACGCGCTTATAATAAATAGGTGTGTCGACTACATCAAGGCCCACCCCCAGTGGCGCCTCTCGCTACAGACCCACAAGCTCGTAGGCTTCAAGTAGCCACCCATCACTAACTACCCATCACCCACCACCCATCACCCAACCCCACCACCCAGAAACAATGCCCAGTCTGAACCTCATACTCGCCATCCTCTACTACATCATTGCTGCGATAGTCGTGGTACATGTAGTGATGGACAACCGCCAGCCGGCCAAGACGATGGCGTGGGCACTGGTCATCTGGTTCGTACCCGTGGCGGGCATTGTGCTCTATCTGTTCTTTGGTGTCAACACGCGCAGGGAGCGACTCGTCAGTCAGCGACAGCTCGACCAGTTGTCGAAGCGCTCGATGCTGGGTTTCGTCGAACAGCAGGACTTGCGACTGCCCGAGCAGCACAAGTCGTTGATAGATCTCTTCATCGGTGAGAGCTTCTCGTTGCCGTTCAAGGACAGCGCCGTGGAGCTGATGACCGACGGCTATCAGTTCTTCCCAGCGTTGTTGCGCGACATTGCCCAGGCTCGTCACCACGTCCACATCGACATGTACATCATCGAGGACGACCCGCTGGGACGTCTTGTCAGCGATGCCCTGATAGCCAAGGCGCGGAGTGGGGTGGAGGTGCGGCTCATCTACGACGACGTGGGCTGCTGGAGCGTCAAGAACCGCTTCTTCGAGCGTCTGCGCGAGGAGGGCATTGAGGTGTCGCCCTTCCTGCCCGTCCGCTTCCCCTCGTTCACCAGCAAGGTGAACTACCGCAACCACCGCAAGCTCGTTGTCATCGACGGCAGCGTGGGCTACATCGGAGGAATGAATATCGCAGAGCGATATGTGAAAGGAGTAAAGGAGGGAAGGAGAAAAGGAGAGAAGGAGAGTAGGAGAGCGCCTTGGCGCGACACGATGGTGCGCGTCAGTGGTACGGGTGTCTACTCCCTGCAGCGTGCCTTCCTGATAGACTGGTACTTTGTCGACCGCTCACTTGTCAGTGGTAAGAACTACTACCCATCTCCCAAACCCACCCCCGACCCCTCCCGTGTGGGAGGGGAGTCTGACTTCCTTCAAGAGCAGAGACAGGGTGATGGGGCGTTAAATCCCCCCTCCCGTTCGGGAGGGGCTGGGGGTGGGTTGTTTGCTTTGCTCCAGACCGTCACCAGCAGTCCTGTCGTGCCGCAGCCCGAGATTATGCAGGGCTACGTACGTATCATTCTGGGTGCCAGGAAGTACGTCTATATCGAAACACCCTACTTCCTGCCCACCGAACCAGTGTTCTTTGCCCTGAAAACGGCAGCGGCATCGGGTGTCGACGTGCGCCTGTTGGTGCCCATACGTAACGACTCCTGGTTTGTGGAGTGGGCTGCCCGCAGCTATCTGCGTGAGGCCCAGCAGGCAGGTATCAGTGTCAGTCTCTACACGGTCGGCTTCCTGCACTCTAAGCTGATGGTCTGCGACGACTCTGTCTGTACCTGCGGCTCTGCGAACGTCGACTTCCGTTCGTTCGAAAACAACTTCGAGGCCAACATCTTCATGTATGGCGAGGAGGTGGCCACGCGCATGAAGCAGATATTCATCGACGACGAAGCTTCCTCGGTGGCGCTCTCTTCTCTGTCTGAACGCATCCGCCCCCGCTTCCTCGTGCGCCTCTGCGAGTCGCTTATCCGCATGCTTTCGCCGCTGATGTAGCTTTCACGTACCTTTGAAAGTAATCGAGGGACGGTTCTGTGATCACTCGAGTAATCGGGGGACGGTTCTTGCGTCCTTTCTTTACGTATATCAAACAACTTAAAACCGCATAAACAATGAATCAGAAACGTTATGTAGTAGGACTCGGCGAAGTCCTGTGGAACGTACTCCCCGAAGGTAAGAGGTACAGTACAGGTGACGCTTACGGGCGATGGCATTCCGGCTTATGAAATCAAAGAGAACGTGGCGTGGGACAACATCCCCTATACCCCAGAGATTGCTGCCATTGCCAAAAACTGCCGTGCCGTCTGCTTCGGCTCTTTGGCTCAGCGCTTCATGACCTCTTGGGCAACCATCCGTCAGTTCCTGGACGACACACCCGCCGACTGCCTGAAGAAATTCGATATCAACCTTCGCCAACAGTTCTATACCAAGGATGTCATCGAAGAGTCGTTGAAGCGCTGTAACATCCTGAAGATAAATGACGAGGAGTTGGTGGTCATCAACCGCATGTATGGCTATGAGGGACTTGACATGCGAAGCGCATGTGAGAAAATCCTGAACGAATACCATCTGAAGATGCTCGTTCTGACTTGTGGCACGAATGGCTCGTATGTGTTTACCGACGACGGGCTTACTTCCTTCCAGGATACGCCGAAGGTTGAGGTGACCGACACCGTAGGTGCTGGCGATTCCTTCACCGGTTCTTTCTGTGCTGCTATCATCAACGGCAAGCCCGTGCAGGAGGCCCACAAGAAGGCCGTCGAAGTCTCTGCCTTCGTCTGCACCCAGAACGGAGCTATGCCTACACTGCCAGAAAGACTGCTGAAATAGGAGAGATTTATGAGTTGTCTTTTACTTCGGCTGAAGGCTCTGGCGGTACTCGCTGGGTGACTGGCCAAGGTGCTTGGTGCAGTAGCGGCTGAAGTAAGAGAGGGATGCGAAATTCATCCGTTCGGCTATCTGGGTGAGCGACAGGCATTCGTCATTCAGATAGTCTTTCAGTATGGGCACGGTGTGACGGTCGATGTAAGAGGTGACGCTGTGGCCCGTCACACGCTTGACGGTGGCAGAGAGGTACTTGGGCGACACGTTCAGACGCTCGGCATAATAACTTACGTCGCGCTCTGTGCGGCTGATGCCGGTCGCGAGCAGTGCCATTAGCTGTTTCACGATATAGGCCGTGCGGTCGCTGTGGGTGTCAGAAGCATCACGCTGGGCATGAGCCTCGAAGATGTCATACATCATAGTCAGGCAGAGGCTTCCCATCAATTCGTGGACGAAAAGCAGATGGCGGTCGCCCATGCGGTCACGGAGTCTGTGGAAGTCGGCAAGCAGATGGCTGGCCTGCTCGTCTGTGAGTTTGATGACTGGATCCTGATTCAATGAGATACTTCCACCGATGCTGTAGTTGTTGGATGGCAGCAGGTTCTGCAGGAACTTATAGTCGGCGGCAAACCACTCCACTTGCATATCAGCGTGAGCCGCAATGTTGCTGACACGGGCAGGATAGGGTATCACCACCAGATCGTTCTTCACGATATGATAGCACCGCTCATTGAACACAAAGCTGCCCTCGCCAGCCGTGCAGAGCAGGTGCATACAAGTGTCACTCAACTCAGGCGCATTCATCGCCAGGAAGTCGGTGGAATATATGAAATCTATCATGGGCTTTTTACCTATTTCCCCTTTTCTTGGCCTTATTCTCAATCATCTTGATTGACTCCAAGTAAGCCTGCTCTACGGGCGACAACGTCTTCACTTGGAACTTTCTGTATTCCGCCAACGCCTTATCCATAGCTTCTTCATGGGAAACGGTACCGGCACCGACCAGCAGCTCTTCGCCATTGGCAGAAAGGATATTGTCCAACTGTCGCACATAGTCCTCCATATACATCGGACGATGACGAAGAGCCTGAGTTTCTGCGAAGTCGAAGTATCCAGAAACGAGATTGTTCAGAATCTTCAGTTCATCTGCTGTCAGATAGTTTTTGGCAATCTTGATGTCGTTAATACAAGGCAGCTCTCCTTTGAACGAGGTCAATCCCATAAAAGGTTTCTCGGCATCTGCCCTATCGTATATTACTTCTGCTGCCGTATGCCCGTGAGCAGCATAGTGCAGCTTGTTCTGCACCATCTTGAAGAACAACTTAGAAGTTTCTGTGCGGGGGTCGTAGTCAACGCTCGTTGCATAGAGGTCGAGCACTTGCCTATACATCACCTTCTCGGAAGAACGGATGTCACGGATGCGGTCCAAGAGCTCCTTCCAGTAGCCGCCACCGCCAAGATTCTTCAGCCGTTCATCGTCCATCGTGAAGCCCTTGATGATATATTCTGCCAGTCGCTCCGTGGCCCACTGGCGGAAACGTGTACCCACGATAGACTTCACACGGTAGCCAACGGAAATGATGACATCAAGGTTATAGAGTGTGACTTCTTGATTCTGTGTTTTCCCTTCTACTGCACCATGCTGAGTGGTATGTCGGATTTTCCGACATACCTTTTCTTTCTCCAATTCTCCCTCCTTGAAGATGTTTGATATATGCTCTGTTATCGTTGTTCTGCCCTTACCGTACAGTTGAGCAATCTGTTCCTGTGTCAGCCATACCGTTTTCTCCTCCAACCTGACATCGATCCTTATCTTACCATCCTCCGACTGGTAGATGATAATCTCACCGTTGTTCTTCTCTAATTCATTTGCCATATCTCTTCTATGACGTTTTTGTTCCTTATTCTTCTATGTTTAAAAAGTAGATCATCAGAACCGTGATTCATGTTTGTTTACTGGCTGCAAAGGTAGTACAAACCGAATACATAGAGCTTGTTCTATGTTGAGGTGCAGCCTACCTACGCATTGTTTTACGGTGCAAAGTTACAAAAGATTTCTCACAAAAAACACAAAGTGACCCCAAAAGATATAATTGCCAAAAAAGACCGCCACGACGGACGGCCTGTATGATAGAATAATGTGGAGAAATGAAGGGCGGGGAGCCGTGGCCGACGGAATGTCGGCGCGGCTCCCCGCAATGATGTTAATGTCAGCCGCAACCTAAACATCTTGGGGTGGCAGGCTCTGGAAGTGGCGGGTTGACCATACTTGTACGAGGAAGACGAGGCAGAGCAGGATGCCGACTTTGTAAGGAGCGGTCAGGTCGGTGCCGAACAAAAGACGAGACAGCGGCATGACGATAAGGGGCGAAAGGAACTGGCCCAGATAGAGGGCTGCGGAGAGCAGGGGCATGACGGTGGTGGCGGAGTTGCGGCCTCCCTTGATGCTGGCGATGGTGTTCAGATAGGGTACGCCCACGCCGTTGGCAATGCCGATGAAGACGGAGCCGACGAGAATCATCACGACGGAGGGAACGAGATAGGCGGCATAGCCAAGCAGGAAGAAGAGCGGGGCAAAATACTTGATGGGCTGGCGGAACGTGTGCATCAGCGAACCGAATACCAGCCCGACGAAGAACGCCACGACGTCGAGTCCTACCATTATCATCGTGACGGCCTCGGTAGAGAGTGTCGTCTGCTGGCGGGAGATGATGGCGAAGTTGGTGGGGAAGATGAAGAATATCATCATCAGCAGGAGCATACCCACGACCGATGGATGGAACTTCAGCAACTGTCGGGGCTGGAACGGAATGCCGCGTTTGTTGGCTGAGCCGAGTTGCTCGTCGGGAAGCCACAGCCACACCATCACCACGGCAATCAGCCCCATGAGATAGACGAGGAAGGCATAGTTCCACTCGATGGTTGCCAGCAGCCCCGCCAGGAGTGTTGCCACCACGCCGCCCATCTGGTTCATCGCCGCCGAGAGTCCCATCAGCCTCGCCTGTTTCTCGGGCGGGAAATAGTAGGCCAGCAGCCCCGTGGAGAGTGGCATGATGAGTCCGACGCTGATGCCCAGCAGCGCCCGCATCACGAGGAGCACGTGGATGTCATCGACGAAGAAGCACCCAGCCCCAGCCGCCACATAGAGCAGCAGCCCCGTGGTGACGATGGCACGCGTTCGCAGCCGTCGGCTAATGGCGAGGAAAAAGAGGTTTGTCACGATAATCAGCAGCGCGGGCATACTGACTATAAGTTGCACCAGCAGACCGTTGGCCTCGCTGAAATGAGCCTTGATGATGCCCAGCGCGGGGGCGATGGCGGCTCCGGCCATCACGGTGAGCAGCGACATCGACAGGATGGTAGCCGTCACCTTCTTAGAGACGTTAATCTGTTCCATAAAATCTGTGGAGTTCTTGCGCCCTTTCAGTAGCAAGCGGCGTTGCCGAGCGTCAGCTCTACCAAGCTATAGAGTAATTGTTCAAAATCGGCCGCAAAGGTAAGCAAAAATCTTTTAAAAAAAGCCATTTCTGCATCTTAAAAAATCCCAAAAGTGACGCTCCGTAGCGTTCGTAAAATCGACTTTTTTTGTTAATTTTGCAAGAGAAAAAAGGGATACAGAAGTATCAATAATAACTTAATTTTCAAGCATTATGTCAAAGACAACAGAAATTCAGATTGAGAAGAGTCGCAACCTCATCGAGGGGCTGCGCCGACACGTGAGAGAGATGGGCGAGCGTGGTGTCTCCAACAACGAAATCGACCAGATGGAAAAGACCGTGGCACTGCTCTCAGAAGCCAATGCCGAAGTGGACCGTCTGCGCGAGGAGCTAACTCCCAAGGTAAAGAAGATGAACGACCTGATGACCCTCGTCAAAGCCTCATACGCCGAGTCGAAGAAAACCCTGAAAGGCTACTATCCGCAGGAGCGCTGGCCAGACTATGGCATCCCCGACAAACGATAATAATGAGTGCAGAATAACAAGGGAGTAGCGTCAGTGGATGCTGCTCCCCTGTTTTTATTGACAGAAATGCCGAAAATGCTAATGCTTGGCCATTGAGACAAGCATCATAGCACTCGCTAAATCACTTTTTCTGCAAAAAGTGAAAATTGTGACGCTTTTTGTGAAACCGTAGTATTAAAAAATCATCGTAACTTCGCGGCGTGATTCTGAATCACGCCGCGAAGATGCTCACGCTCGGCATAGCTCAAGCTAGCTTGGCTCTGCACTCGCTTAATCGCATCATTGCACCTAAACAAACTAAAATGAATATCAAAAGTATCATCACAGCCGCAGTAGTACTGCTTGCATCAACGGCATGCAACGGCGGCGCTAAGCAAGAGAAAGTTATGGCAGAGAATGGAAAAAGTTTGGTAGTGTTCTTCTCTCATGCGGGAGACAACTACACAGTAGGGAACATTGAGGTGGGTAACACAAAGATTGTGGCCGACTACATCACAGAGTTGACAGGTGCAGAGCAATTTGAAATCGTCACGCACAAGTACGACGGCATGGCCTATACGCCGCTGATTAATCTGGCAAAGGAAGAGGCTAAGAACGGCGAACTACCTGAGTATGAGGGTGACGTGGATATGAGCCAGTACGACACCATTTTCATCGGTGGACCCGTGTGGTGGGGCACCTATCCGCAGGTGATGTTCACCTTCTTCAAGAAACATGGAGGCGACTTGAAGGGCAAGACCGTTATTCCCTTTACAACACATGAAGGCTCTGGTCTGGCCAATTGTGTGGAGGACGTGAAAGCCGCCTTCGCAGGTGCTAATGTCACTAAGGGTTTCAGCATCTACGGTCACGAGGTGCGCAGTGGTAAGGCAAAGGTTGAAAAATGGCTTAGGAGCCTCACCCCCAGCCCCTCACCAAGGGGCGAGGGGAGTAAATAGTCCAGTCGCATAATAAATTGTAAATCGTCAAATAGTACATTGTTTTATGCAGAACTTTGATTACATGACCCCGACTCGCCTCATTTTTGGCAAGGAGTCGATTGTGAAGCTGCCCAGCGTCATGGCGCAGTTTGGAAAGAGAATCCTCCTCACTTATGGTGGCGGAAGTATTAAAAAGATTGGTCTCTACGACCGCGTGAAGGAACTGCTGAAGGGCTACGAGATTGTGGAACTCTCCGGCATTCAGCCTAACCCAAAATATGACCCCTCGGTACTCGATGGTGTATGCCTCTGCAAGGAGCACAACATTGACGTTATCCTGGCTGTGGGTGGCGGCTCCGTGCTCGACTGCTCGAAGGCCATTGCTGCAGGAGCCAAGTACGACGGCGACCCCTGGGATTTGATTTCTTATAAGGTGAAGGCGCAGGCCGCCCTGCCCATCGTCGATATCATCACCCTTGCCGCTACAGGCTCGGAGTACGACTGCGGAGGCGTTATATCGCGCACCGAGACCAACGACAAGATCGGTTATCTCGACCCGCATCTGTTCCCTGCCGTTTCGATTCTCGACCCCGTATATACTTTCACCGTGTCGAAGAAGCAGACCGCCGCAGGCATTGCCGATGCGATGAACCACACGATGGAACAGTACTTCGTGGCTGACTCGACGCTGCTCAACGACGGCTTCTGCGAGTCGATGCTGCGCAGCCTGATGGAGAATGGCCGCAAGTGTCTGGAGAACCCCGAGGACTATACCGCCCGTGCCGAGATGATGCTTGCCTGCACCTACGGTTGCAACGGCATTCTGGCCCTCGGCAACAGCCAGTCAGGCTGGCCCTGTCACGGCATCGAGCACGCCCTCTCTGCCTACTATGACATCACCCACGGCGAGGGTCTGGCCATCATCACGCCCCGTTGGATGAAACATATCCTGAGCGACCGCACCATCGACCGCTTCGTGAAGTACGGCATCAACGTCTTCGGCATTGACGCTTCGCTGCCCAAGCAGGAGATTGCCGAGAAGGCCATCGACGCCACCTACAAGTTCTTCGAGAGCATCAACATCCCCATGCATCTGCGTGAGGTCGGTATCGACGACAGCCGCCTCAATGAGATGGCGCACCACATCGCCGTCAACGAAGGCTTGGAGAATGCATACGCTCCCCTGACAGAGCAGGACATTAAGGAGATTCTGATTGCAAGTCTATAATTTATTTTGAACACGAATTATCACGAATGAGCCACGAATTTTCATATAATTCAACTTTCTGAAGTTCATGTGATGAAAACAAAAACAATAAAACGTGAAGTAATGAAAAAAAGTGGCGATTCCTGTGAAGGAGTCGCCATTTAACTTTTTAAGATGTAGAATTCGGAAGAAACTGTTATTTCTCGGCAATCAGCTCATACTGAACGTTCTTTACTAATGTCTCGCTAACCAGCTGGTAGTTGGAGGCCGGATTGTTGCGGAGGTAGTAGCTGATGAAGTCGACACCGTCATAGGGCATGAGCGAGTAAACCATCTTTTCCACGGGCTTCTCGAAGCTGTTGGTTGCCTGGTTGTAACGGCTGTACTCTGTACAGTATTCGCCGTTGGCAAGGGAATAGTCGTAGCGTGCGGCGCAGATCCAGTCTTTCTGGCTGTCAGACCAGCGATAATCGGTGCGACTGGTCAGCATGCCGTCGGCTGCGTAAGCATACTCATGTTTCCGATGAGGCTTCAGGGTCAGCATGCCCTTGCTGCCGAGCTCCTTCTTATAGACAAACATGGCGGTGATGTCCTTGCCAGTCTTCACGGCATTGAAGGCGAACTCGCTGTTTGACTTGTTTGACACTTCTTCGTAGACATTGTTGACAGTCTCGGAGGTGAGGACTTGTGCCTTGGCGCTCATGGCGGCTACGCACATCAGGATTGCAAATACTAACATTTTCATTGTTGTGGGGTTTTTAATCTGTTGCTTTTACTCTTTAGATGCCTGGCCTCGCTGTTTTATTACACCTGACGCCAATTTTTTTCGTTCTTTTGTCTATTAGACGTACTGAGGCTGCCAAAAAGTTGCAGTCTCCACAAAAAGAGAATAAAAACAATGATGATGTTACCTAATCACGACCTTACGTCCGTTCCTGATATAGACGCCGGGTGCCAAGGTGCCCTGCACGGCCTGACCCTTGAGGTTGTAGATGCGGTCGTCGCTGATAGGACGACTGGCCATCATGTCGCTGATGTCTGTAACGAGAGGCTGCTCAACGTTGACGGCGTAGCTCGAGAAGATATTGGCCTTCTCGATGGTCGGCACGTTCATGACGTATACTTGGTTGCTGCCGTCGGGATATCGGCCGACGGTCTGGTCGGACGTGTGGGCGGCATAGGTGAAGTGGTCGGTCCACGACTCGTCGGCAGCCGTCAACAGTATCTCGCCGCCTTCGTTGGCCAACTTGAACGAGGCGTGGAGCTGGGAGAGCGAGCTCTCCTTGTCGCACCAGACGACGAGGTAGCCATGGGCGGGAATCGTGGTGGAGACCGCAGTGCCGGTAGCTGATGCAGAAGTTCCCGTAATCTGGTACTTCTTCGGCTTGTCGGGATTGTCGCTCAGGTACATGCCCTCGACGTCGATATCTTTATTGGTGGTGTTGTAGAGCTCCACCCAGTCCTTGCGCTTGAAGTAGTCGTTGACGTAGATGCCGTCGTCGGCGCTCACCTCGTTGATGCGTACGGGGGTGATGCCCTGGGCGGCGAGGTCGCCGTCGCTGAGCTTGACGAATGTGGCCGTCAGGCTGACGGTGCCGCTGGGCAGGCTCATCTCAGTGTCTGTGCTGATGATGTCGCTACCCTTCTTCCAGCCCGTGAAACGGTAGCCGGCAGGAGCCTCGGCACGCAGAGTGACGGGAGCGAAGAGGTAGCCCTTGAAGTCGGCGTAGGGCACCTCGAGGCCATTGACGAACAGGCGGGCGCCGTCGGCATTGGTGCTGAGCGTGACCGACTGGCGTGTGACACCGGTAAGCTTGGCATAGGAGAACTTCTTCTGCAAGCAGTCGGTCATGTTCTTAGCGCGGTCCTTCAGCTTGTCCTTGATTTTCTGTGCTGAATTCTGCGGATTATGTCCGTCGTTGATGCCCTGCTGCTTCATGAGGTCGCACATGGGTTTTACGTTGTTCAGCAGTTCGTCGACAATCTTGCCGGCACGGGTAGGCTCGAAGACGCTGCCTGCCACCAGACAGAAGGTGTCGATGAACTTACGGCGGAATTCGTCGTGACCCATGAGGTTCAGCAGCAGGCGCACCACCTCGCGGTTCTTGTTGGCTTCACCGCTGACGGTGCTGGCGTCCTTGAAACGGAGGAAATAGGTGAAGGGGTCGTCGACGCCGTTATACTTGTCGGTGTTGAAGCCTCGCAGGGCGAAGGCGTAGTCGAGGTCGAAGCTGACGAAGCGGTAGCGGCCGTCGTTGCGGCTACGGTAGGCCTTCATGTTGTTGTTGGGCCAGTCGTCGTTGTCGAGGAACATGGTGATGGCCATGTAGCGCGTGAACTCGTCGATGTCGAGCAGTGTCTTCAGCTCCTCGTAGGCTCCCTCCTCATTGATTTGCTTGCCGAGCTCGAAGATGCGGTTGATGACGACGTCGTCGCCATTCTTTATCTCAAGGTTCTCGAAGGCATCGATCTCCTCGTCGTCGTAGGCCCAGTTGGCATAGGCGAAGTCGTCGTTGTTGGGCTCGCGCAGGTTCAGCACGCCGCGCAGCTGGCCGTTCACATATTCTATAACGGGTACGTACGACTGCACGTCGACATCGATGCCCGAGCGCTGGATGATGGTCTCCAAGGCGGGATCCATGAAGCGTGCCTGATGGGTGTACATGTCGTTACCGCCGTTGCGCACCAGCAACGTCTTGCTGCGGATGTAGGGCTTCTGCGGGAAGAACGAGTAGTCGAAGCGGTTCTGGCCGTCGAAAATCTTACTGGCCTTCAGCTTGAACGAGCGGAAGTTCTGGGCACGGGTCCAACCGCCCGATACCTTGATGTTGACATCCTGGTTGAACAGCATTTCGCCCTCAGGGCTCAGATAGCTGAAGTTCACGGGGCGGTCCCAGTCCTGGTTGTAGTTCTTCTTGGAGTTCTGGCCGTTGCCGGTCTTTCCGTTGGTGCCGTCGCCGTCGCAGTCGAAGCCGTATTTCGGGTCAGTGAAGTATCTCTTGTCGCCCACAATCGAGATGACGGGCAACGTGTACTTGCTCGAGGTCTTGATGTACGAGCGTGTCACGGGAACGCTGGGCAGGAAGCCGTCCTTGAACAGACGGAACGTCAGGTTAGTGGTCGAGGCGATGGTGAAGACACCGTCCTTGCTCTCCTTGTTGGGGTCTTCGACATAGCCGTCGGGCAGCGACTCCCACGAAATCTCGTCGAAGTAGTAGTTGTTCTCCAGCTTCTTATCTTCGTTCAGGTTGAAGGCAATGGTCTTCAGAGTGTAGCTCGTGGTGGGCCATCCCCAGCCCCATCCCCAGCTACCGCCGCTCTGCTCTTCGCCGGCTTGTTCGGCAGAGAGGGTGCCCTCGAAGACAATCTCCTGCCACTCGGTGGTGACATCGTAAGAGCCTGCCAGCATGCTGACACCGTTGCCGATGTCCTCGCCATACTTCTTCTGGGCTATGGCGGTGATTCGGGCGGCCTTGTCGGCGCGCACCTTCATGCGGAAGCGGAAGTGGTCGTCCGTCTTCCAAGTGTAGTTGGGGGTATAGACATAGAACTGTGTTTGCGACGCTTTGGTGGCGTTGGCCACGGCGTGAACCTTGATGCCGCGTGTGCCGTTGACGCCGGCGCCGGCGGTAATTTTCTTCACAATGCTGGTGCTCTCGCCGTTCTTGCTGAGGAGGTTGCTGGCATTAGTGCCTTCGCAGTTGCCGTTGTTCACTTGCTCTATCCAGGGAAGCTCGGGAGCCTCGGGGTCGGGCGGTAGCGGCAGACTGCCATCGGTAGTATACATCAGCGTGGCACCATCGGGAATGGCGACCTTCACGTTGAGCGTACCGTTGAACACTGTGCTGCCCTGACTGACAACGGGGGCATCGAGACGCTCCTCTGCAAATACGGCTCCAGCGTTGCTCTCGCCGGGTGTGGCGTCGGCAGTCCATCCCCACTCGTCGCCGTCTACAGTCTTGCGCGCCCATGATGTGCGACTCTTGCCGGCAGGGTAAGCCTGGCTGAATACGAGCTTGCCGTTTTTGTCGCTCAGGTAGATGGTGCCACCGTCGCAGTCGAGCTTGAACGGTGCCTGTTTCAGACCGATAGCGTCCGCTTTGCTTCCAAGTTTGATATCGTTGGAACCCAGCCAAATGACCTTGTATCCCTTGGCGGGCACGCTACCCATGTTGCTGGGCATCTGCCAGAGCTTCAGGTTCTGTTCGTCGTTACTCAAGTACATTCCTGCCAGGTTCACGGCTTGGTCGCCAGGATTGTACACTTCGATCCAGCTGTCGAAGTTGTAGGCAGGGCTTAAGACGGGCTCTCCGTTAGCAACAGCCCCCGCGTTGGATGTCATCAGTTCGTTGATGACCAGAATAGTTGAAAGTAATAATGATAACATGTTATTGGTTTGATTAATAATTCTCTTTTATCTTTCTCCTTACTCTTCCTCTCCTTCTTTACTTACTCCTTCACTCCTTGCTCCTTCTCTCCTGAAAATCGAGAAATTCACACTGCCGTAGCTGCGGTGCTCCACAAACTGCGGCATGGCGCTGAAGTCGTGGTCCTTGCCGTGCTCGAAGACAAAGACACCGTCGTCCGTCAGCAGGTGGTGGTCGAAGATGAGCTGCGGAATCGTGGGCAGCTCCTTGAGGGCATAGGGCGGGTCGGCAAAGATGAAGTCAAACTGCTGCTTGCAGCTCTTGATGAAGCGGAAAGCATCAGCACGGAGAGGCAGAACAACCTCTCCCGACCTCCCCGAGGGGGAGGAGGACCTGACGGAATCTGCTTTTGGTTGTGCCAACGCCTCCCCTCCTTTGGAGGGGGCGGGGGAGGTGTTCAGCTTCTTCAGACAGTCGCAGATGAAACGGTGGTGGTCGCGGTCTTGCTCAACGCTGATGACACGGCTGCAGCCTCGCGACAGTAGCTCCAGCGTAATGCTGCCGGTTCCCGAGAAGAGGTCGAGGGCTGTGGCGCCCTCGAAGTCGAGGTAGCCCGTCAGCACGTTGAAGATGTTCTCCTTGGCGAAGTCCGTCGTGGGCCTCGCCTTGAACGTGCGTGGCACGTCGAAGTGCCGTCCCTTATATTTTCCCGTTATGATCCTCATATCTATTCTCCCTTCACCCATTATCCATCACCTCTCACCCATCACCCATCACCTTTCACCACTCACCGTCCCTTCGTGAACAGCGTCATCAGGTCGTAGGGCATACCGTTGATCTGTGTTGCCGGTGCACGGTTGAAGTCGGCCGACGGGTTGATGACGTAAGCCTTCTGGATATATTTCTTCAGCTCTTCTGTCAGTTGCTCCCGGTCGGGTATGTCGCCTACCAGGTGCATCTCGTCCTGTCTGGGGTCGAGCATGAGCTGCTTCCAGACGTAGAGCAGGAAGTAGAGGGCGTCGTGGGCGTGGTTGGTGTCAAACTGGTTGCAGAACTTGAAACGGTTCTGTCGGAAGGCGAAGATGTCCACCTTCTGGTCATGGAAGTAGCCGAACAGCTTGTTCCGCTGGCCGGTGAACGAGCGTTGGTGCAGGTGGCGCCAGACGGGTGTCAGCGCTGCAATGAACTGTACATCGTCGAAGTGGTCGTCGATGACCATCTTCAGGTCGCGGTTGATGGCGAAGACGGCGACGGCGTTCAGGTCGGGCAGTACGTTGTAGAGCACAGCCTCCTGTTCCGTATGCGGATAGGCATGATGGTAGGTCATCGCCATGGTGTGCTCGTCAAACAGCTCCACGGGGGTCATCAGCACCGGAGCATCGACCAGCACCCGAGCCTTGGTCATGCCGATGGCCGGCAGCTCGGCTCCCTTGAAAGCCTCGCGCAGGTTGGCCGCCATTGAGATGCCGTTCTTTACCGCGCATGGCTCGAAGGAAATGGGGTTCTCGGCCTCGGCACTCGTGTCGATGGCCGCGAACGACAGACTGTTACGGCTGATGCGGATGGTCAGTCGCTGTCTTGTTCTGTTGGTTCCTGCTTCTTCCATATATCTCTAATCACCGTCGCTTTTCACTCAACCGCCGACAGCACGCTGGCAATGCAGACGGCCAGCAGAGCGGCGGCTGTCAGCACCAGAACGATATTTATCTGTCGGTTTGTGACTCTCATTCAGTTTTTTTGTTCTGCTTTCGTCTTTTCGTAACTTTGCCATCAAAGATGGCGAAGATACTCCGTTTCGGCAAAAAAAGAAACGAGTTTCTTTGTTTTGCACTCAACTTTTCGTATCTTTGCGGCTGCAAAGGTACAAATATTATTTGTAATCAATGGTAACTGATGAGTTAAAATATCATATCCGACAGGCTTTTGGCTTTCCTCCGACGGTGGAACAGGAGCAGGCAATCGGTGTGTTTGCCGACTTTTTCGCCTCTTCTACTTCCCCTCAATCATCACCCTTGACTCATCAGCCATCGGTCATGATCCTGCGTGGTGCCGCTGGTACTGGTAAAACGACACTTGCTGCTGCCATTGTGCGTGCCATGATGGCTCTGCACCAGAAAATGGTGCTGATGGCCCCGACGGGACGTGCCGCCAAGGTCTTTTCGCTGTATGCCGGACAGCCCGCCTACACCATCCACCGGCGCATCTACCGCCAGAAGTCCTTGGAGGGCGGTTTTTCGCTAAACTACAACGTAGCCCAAGACACTCTCTTCATTGTCGATGAGGCCTCGATGGTTAGTCTCAGCGGCAGCGAGTCCTTCGGTGGAAGCGGTCTGCTCGATGATCTTCTGCAGTTCGTCTACGGCGGTCAACGCTGTCGCCTGCTTCTCATCGGCGACCATGCCCAGCTGCCGCCCGTGGGTGAGACGGAGAGCCCTGCCCTCAGTGCCGCCTGTCTCCGTGGCTATGACCTCCACGTCTACGAGGCTACCCTCAATGAGGTGCTCCGTCAGGCCGCCGAGTCGGGAATCCTGTTTAACGCCACGCGTATTCGAAGGTACGGGGGGACGGGGGCACGTGGGTGCGAGAATAGTTCGGAGGCTGAATTGAGTGGCGTGCAAGGTGCCCTCGCCCCCCCGTACCCCCGCCCCCCCGTACCCTCGATAAGAGTCAATGGCTTCTCCGACATCCGCGTCGTCCCTGGCGACGAGCTCATTGAGCAGCTCGCTACCAGCTACAGTCGTGCGGGCCTCGACGACACCATCGTCGTTACCCGTAGCAACAAGCGGGCGAACATCTACAATGAGGGCATCCGCCGCACCATCCTCGACCGCGAGGATGAACTCTGTCGCGGCGACCGTCTCATGATTGTGAAGAACAACTATCATTGGATAGAGAACTCCTTCATCGCCAACGGCGACATCGCTGTCGTCCAGCGCGTCCGTAACGTTCATGAACAGCATGGCTTCCGCTTTGCCGATGTCACCATGACGTTCCCCGACTACGACGACTTCGAGCTTACCGCCACCGTACTCCTCGACACCCTTACCAGCGAGGCACCCGCACTCACTGGCGAGCAGCAACAGCAGCTCTTCGAACGCGTGATGGCTGACTACGCCGACATTCCCCGCAAGGCCGACCGACTGAAAAAACTCAAGGAAGACCGCTACTACAACGCCCTGCAGGTGAAGTTTGCCTACGCAGTCACCTGCCACAAGGCGCAAGGCGGCCAGTGGGCACATGTCTACGTTGACCAGGGCTACATGACCGACGACATGCTCACCCCCGAATACTACCACTGGCTCTACACCGCCTTCACCCGCGCCACCCAGCAACTCTATCTCGTCAACTGGCCGAAGACACAGGTGGAACTTTCAAAACCGTTAATGTGATATTTTGTTTTTGTGAGAATCTACGCTTTGAATTCGCTGCTCCGAAATTTGGTACTTACAAATATTTTCATTACTTTTGTCCCAAGAATTTAAGACTACGGATATGACGCAAGAAGAATTACGTGAGATCATAGCAACCAATGAGAACTACCGCATCGAGCTGACGACCTCGACGGGTGACATGGATAAGTTCCAAGAGGCGATATGCGCCTTTGCCAATGACATGCCTGGCTCGCGGAAGAAAGGTTATCTGCTGATAGGCGTGAAGAACAACGGACAGATAGATGGGTTGAAGGTGGATGATGCGCTGATGAAGAAGATCAGCGGTATCCGCTCCGACGGAAACATCCTGCCGCTGCCGGTGATGAGCACAGAGAAAGTAGTGACAGAGGAAGGTGACGTGCTGGTGGTAGAGGTGACTCCATCGTTCGATACGCCAGTTCGCTATCGTGGTCGTACGTTTATCCGCATAGGGTCTCGTCGCGACATAGCCAGTGCAGAAGAGGAGCGAATACTGGTAGAGCGTTGTGCTGCAAGCCTGCCTACGTTCGACACTCGCCCCTGCCGGGAAGCAAAGTTGGACGATATTGACGTGGATACCATTGTTAGGGAATATATGCCAAAGGCCATCGATGAGGAAACGCTGGCTAACGACAAGCGACCGCTGAAGGAGCAGCTGGCTTCGCTGCACCTGTTCAATATGCAGTGGGATTGTCCGACATTCGCAGCATTGATTATGTTTGGACGGAATTCAAAGTACTTCATGCCGGGAGCTTACATCCAGTATGTGCATTTCAAGGGTAGTACCAACGGCGGAGCAATTCTGAACGAACGGAGATTTGAGGGGTGCCTGTATAAGATTCTGCCGGAACTGGAGAACTTCATCCGTGACGGCATTATTACCAAACGCCCTGTTCCTATCAGCATCCTGCGCGAGAAGGATGTGGTGAACTATCCTTATAAGGCCCTGCGCGAGCTGATGATGAACGCCGTGATGCACCGCGATTATCAGGCGAACATGCCAACGCGTCTGTATCAGTATGATAACTACATCGAAATTATGAATCCTGGCGGCCTCTACGGACAGGCGCGACCCGAGAATTTTCCGCACGTGAACGACTATCGCAACAGCGTAGTGGCAGGGATGATGAAGACGCTGAATTATGTGAATATGTTTAATCATGGAGTGGGTGATGTGCAGGAACTAATGAAGGAAAACAATAGCCCTGTAGCGGAGTTTAATGTCAACTATCTGACGGCCTTCAGCGTTGTGGTCAGAGAACCTAACGAGATGAACTTGCCCAAGCTTGCCCAAGTTAAAGAGGATTTCATGCCTATTGATAATCAAGAGGTTATAAATAAGTTTGCCAAGAATTTTCCAGATCTTGCGCAAATATTGCCCAAGCAACTATGCGCAGTTTTGCGTGTTTGCGAGAAAGAAACTTCTCTTTCTGAAATAATGATTACACTTTCTGCAACCTCAAGAAGATCTTTTGTGAGAAAAGTTATTAATCCGGTATTGGCTGCAAATCTTATAAAAAATACCCACCCAGACAATCCCCGTCACCCCCTGCAGAAATACCTTCTGACAGAGTTGGGATTAGAAGTGCTGAAACTGTTGAACGAATTACAATCAGATAAGAATTGACATAACAATTCTATCAAATAACGATGAACGAGATAGAGTTTAGAGATATACTGAAACATGAATATATCCTCGATCTCTCTCGCCAATTCGGCTACACCGACAACCTCACCTTCGACCACAGAGAACTCATGACTGCTCAAAACGCCCCGACTCGGAAACTGTGAGCCGGGGCGTTTGTTTGGATAGTGGGAACTTCTATGATGGTGCACATCTTCAATTGCTAAAACGCATAGAAGGCCCTGGCGCTCATCTTTTTTCTGCCACTGGCCATCTTTATGCTGATGGTGTCTTTTTCGTAATGCCAAACATCTGCTCCAAAATTGCTGTTGAATCGTATGGTTACAGCCTCTTCTGCATTATACTCTGTAGACGTCCAATAAATGACACCTTCTGAAAGTATTGAGTCACTTACTTAATATAATCCAGATCCATGGCATAAGCTACAAGTCTTATGAGAATGGCCTACGTAAACTTCTTTACCGCAATCACCACACCATTTCTTCTTACCATCAGATGAACTTCCCAAATAGGTTTCATGCGGTTCTCGTCCCGTACCATTGCAAACTCTACATTTCTTCTTTTGAGGGGTTGACGAAATTGTTGAGGACGAACTTATATCGCTTGATGAACTACTGACAGTTTGTGTTGTACTTGAAGATGACGAAGACGCTTTTGAGGAAGTCTGGTTACCTCCATAACGCCCCATGATACTACCAATAAAACCAGTAATAATACTGTTTGCTATGGCTGCCTGCCTTTGTTGTCTCTCGAGATTTCTTTGTTTGCGTTCTGCAGCTTCCTGCTGAACTCGTTGGATGGTCTTTTGGAATTGTTTCTGAGGAATTTCATGGCTAATGGAGAAAATCTCATCATCGCAATAGGAAATACCTTTCTTAGCTTGCTCATAATAAGTGCTGTCTTCATTTAAATACTGCTCAAATAGTAATTTTGCTACTTCATATTGTGACTTAATCATATCCCAGTCGATAAATGGTATTTCTGTTTTACTATGAAATGTTGCATCTCCCCAAAAGTTTCTTGCGACATCCATTTCACTTTCAGCTTTTTGCTGAAAAGCTTTTCCAGTGAAGAATTTTGCCCAAGCAGCATCTATTCCTTTTTCTGCATAGAATTTTATTACATCATCATATTTTCCTTGCTCATAATAACGTTCACCATCGTCTCTGTATTCTACTGTCTTTGATAATGCTGATTGTGACGGATGGAATTCTGCCCAAGAATCGTTTTGATTGTTCATAACCATCCATTTCCCGTCTTTGTAATTGCATTTATGAAAGATGGCAGGAAGTATTTCATTTGGTGTATTCAACAGGAATGCACCTTCTTTTTTAACGCCATCAATCGTGCGCACAAAATGACAAAGGTCTCTTGTTAGAGATATCTCATCATAAATGGGTTCTAAAAGAATTTCTCCTGTTGATGTCATCAGTCCCACAAGACGGTTTTTTAATGGATTCGACAAATGTGCTTCTTGTTGCCAATCTGGTAAAGAGTAAACACCAATTCCGTAATAACCAGGAAAGCTGGTCATTATGTAGTCCATTTCATCACATAACACTTTTCCTGACATATCCATGATGCAGTATTTTTCCAATCCCACTTCGCATCTGTTCCTTTCAGAATCATATTGGTTCTTAAAGTAAAAAGAACGTCCCTCAAAGTGTGCTATTCTTGCAGGATGATAAACCGTCAAATCCGTGACAGCGTCTTTAGATGCCTTGAAAGTACTATATCCAGCGGTAAGCTCTGGAACGTAAAGCAATTTGTTGAAGCGTGGAGATATAATAATGTTTCCATTCTTATTGGCCACTCCAACTCTGTCATCTTTGTTTATTAAAATAAAATGCCATTGTTGTTCATCTTCGAGCTCGATGGTCACTTTTTTCAATTTATAATTATTGCTGTCCGATAAAAATCGGAATTGATTAATGTTCGTTTGAGAATGCCTGAA
>CAMVPA010000003.1 GCA_947169245.1 uncultured Prevotellaceae bacterium | reverse complement strand
ATGAAGAAAGGCTATCAGGAAAGTGACATCCTGTATAAGTCCGACGATTTCGAGCCGGATTTCATTGACATGCTCCGCCATGACAAAGAGGTTCTGGAAACTCTCAATGCTGACTGGCAACAAGAGCGCGACGACCAGAAGTTCGACCTCTTCCGTGACAGACTGGAGCATGAGTTCTTCGATGAGCGTAATGTCTCTGGTAAACTGGTTGTATTCTCCGAAAGTGTTGACACACTGAACTATCTGAAGGACAGATTAGAGAACGAATTAGGCAGAACAGACGTATTGACGATTACGGCCGACAACCGCGACAAGAAGGCATCCATTATCAAAGAGAATTTCGATGCCAACAGCGAGGTACAGAAAGACCAGTACAACATCATCCTGACATCTGATGTTTTGGCGGAAGGTGTCAACCTGCATCGTTCTCACATCATTGTCAACTATGACTCCCCTTGGAACGCCTCCCGGCTGATGCAGCGTATTGGACGTGTGAATCGTATCGGATCTGTGGCTGAGTTTATCTATAACTATATGTTTTATCCCTCACCCCAGGGCAATGAGCAAATCAAACTCTACGAAAATGCACTTGTCAAGTTGCAGGGTTTCCATTCCGCCTTTGGCGAGGATGTGCAGATATATTCCAGAGAGGAAATCGTCAAGCAGTTCAAGATGTTCGACAGCAACGTGAAAGACTCGATGGACGAGAAACTGGCTTTGATTCGCGAACTGCGCGAGGTTTATCACAACAACCGCGAACTTTACGACAAGGTGAAGCAGTTGCCACTGAAGAGCCGTGTGGCCCGCAGCACAGGGCGACATACGGACAAGTCAATCATCTATGTATCGTCCGACGTGAAGACAGAGTTCTATCTGGCCACCGATAAGACTGTAAAGCCTATCGATTTCTTAGAGGCCATCAAGTATCTGAAGGCTAGGCCTGACGAACAAGCCGCTCCGTTCCTGCCTAACAGCAAAAATTACGACCATGTGAATCGTGCTTTGGGTAAATACACAAAGGAGTATGTAGAGGCGGCAGACGATGCTTCCATCAATCGTACTGATCTCGATAACATCTCGAAGACGGCGCTTAACTTCCTGCGCAGGATTACCCAGGCGATCTCTGACAACACAACAAAGGTGCAATGTCATATTCTCACCGACTATATTAATAAAGGTATATACACTCAGTTGCCTCGCCGCCTGCGTGACCTCTCCAAACCCTACAAAGGTGACAAAGTGCAAATCAAGACAGACGAAGCCAAACTGAAAAAGGCTTTGGCAGAATTCGTTGATGAGTACCAGACGATGAGTGATGAGATGCAAGAAAAGGCAGTCCCCAAAGTCAGCGATCCGCAAATCATTATCTCAGAAACATTTATTTAAGATTCTACAGGCATGAAGCAAACAATCATATCATCAGAATATATACATGCAGTCAAAGCGATAAAACAAGCCATTCTTGAAAGTCGCTATCGTGCTGCCCGGCATGTCAACAAAGAAGTGCTGGCTTTATATTATTGGGTGGGAAACTATGTTTCTGTACATAGTCGTACTGACGCATGGAACACAAATGCCATTGCAACCATCTCTAAAATGCTTCAACAGGAACTACCTGGCTTGACAGGTTTCTCCGAAACGAACATAAAAAACATGCGTATATTCTACGAAGCATGGAGTCCGATTCTAAATCGGCAACCATTAGCTGCCGATTTGGATAATATACTGAACCTTAATATGTTGCTAAATCGGCAGCTAATGTCTGCCGATTTGTCCGAAAGGGACTTCGAATGCTTTTTAAGTGTGGGATTTACGCATCATCGAGAGATTATAAGAAAGACAGAAACAATAGAAGAAAGACTTTTTTATATTAGGAAATGTGCTACTGAGTTTTGGAGTAAAGAAACGCTTAAATATCATCTTGATGAGGATTTATATCGCAAAGAAGGTTCTATCCAGCAAACCAACTTCAATAAGACGATTGATAATGCTGCTTTCAAGCAACGTGCCCTTCAATCGTTCAAGGATGAATATTTGCTTGACTTTGTCAACATTGAAGACCCAGAATTAGTCGATGAAAGGGTGATAGAGCAGCGTATTATCCAGAATGTAAAAAACTTCATTATGGCTTTCGGCGCTGATTTTACCTTTATGGGTAATCAGTATCGATTGGAGGTGGCTGGACAGGAGTTTGCCATTGATTTGCTTTTCTTCTCACGCCGTCTAAGAAGCCTTGTGGCTTTCGAGTTGAAGCGCGGGGAGTTCAAACCAGAATACACCGGAAAGATGAACTTCTATCTGGCTGCTCTTGATAAATATGTAAAACTACCCGATGAGAATCCTTCTATCGGTATCATCCTCTGTAAAACAAAAAATGATGAGATCGTTGAACTATCATTCTCTGATACGTCAAAGCCAATGGGAGTGGCTACCTATCGGACTTCTCAGGAATTACCTCCAGAAATCAGACAAGCATTGCCAGACATGGAGGATTTAAAGAAACTTATAACCGAATAAAAGTACATAATGTTATGACATATAGCAAAGAAAACCTACGACAGATATTTCAGCAGCCGTTCAGTATGAATGAATGGCAACAGATGTTGCAACACTACTTTAGAGCTTCAGAGCTGAGAGCAGAACCAGAGCGCATCAACAACACACCCGATGATGAAGCGGGTTATTACCTTGGAAAGCTAAATACTGATCCATATTCCATCGGCCTATTCTATTATCAGATACAGCATGGCAATGTCGCTCGCAAGCGTGTCGGATTGCGCAACCTCGTCAAGGCGTTCATCAATCCTAATTGGGGTGAGTTCGATGCTGCCCTTGTAGTCTTTGACAGTGGTTCTGTCTGGCGTTTGTCTTTTGTCTGCGACATCAAGGGCGAGAACACTGCTGCAAAACGTTTTACATACGTCTTTGGAGAAAGCGACAACTACTATAATACCCCTGTCGGACGTTTCGATGCCCTGCAACGTAATGGCATATCCTTTGAGAACATCAAGGATGCCTTCTCTGTGGAGCGTCTGAACAAAGATTTCTTCAATGGCTACAAGGAGCGTTACGTGAAGTTCCTCAACCATATCAATGAGGACACCAAGGATAATCGTGACTATGTGAAGAAACTCTTGGGCCGTCTGGTATTCCTTCAGTTCCTGCAGAAGAAGGGCTGGATGGGCGTGCCTGCCAATCAGCAAGGCTGGATTGGGGGAGACAAATTCTATCTGAACCATTTAATAGAAAATTATGAAGGCAACGACCGTCTGCTGAGTGATGTTCTGGAACCGCTGTTCTTCAATACCCTCAATGAGCGCAGAACCAACGACATTGCCGACTCTCGTTTGGGAGAGAACATCAAGATCCCCTACCTAAATGGTGGTCTGTTCGACAAGGACGATTTGGACAAGAAAGACATTGATTTCCCCTACGACTATTTCAAGGAACTCATGGATTTCTTCGCCATGTATAACTTCACCATCGACGAGAACGACCCGGAGGACTCAGAAATCGGTATCGACCCCGAAATGCTTGGTCATATCTTCGAGAACCTGTTGGAGGACAACAAAGACAAAGGTGCCTTCTATACCCCCAAAGAGATTGTGCAGTATATGAGCCAGGAGAGTGTTGCACAGTATTTGAAAAGCCATGCACCCGAAGAATTGCATACAGCCATCGACTCGCTCATTAAACAAAGAGTGGTAGAGCCGATTCTGCAAAATAAGGAGAATGCAAGACTGGTCAACAAAGCCTTGTCCGTCGTAAAAGTCTGCGACCCTGCCATTGGTTCTGGTGCATTTCCTATGGGTGTGCTGAATGTCCTGTTTGATTGTCGTCACTTGCTCTATGGATTTATTGGCAAGAATGAAGATTTCTCATACGCCAAGGTGAAACGTGACATCATCCAGAACAATATCTACGGTGTGGATATTGAGAAAGGTGCTGTAGATATTGCCCGCCTCCGTTTTTGGCTGGCATTGGTAGTAGATGAGAACGAACCACAGCCATTGCCCAACCTCGACTATAAGATTATGTGTGGCGACTCCCTGCTGCACCGCTTTACCCTTGATGCCCCGTTCCAGAATGTACTGAAGGACTATAATCAAAAGAACGGTACACACTACACCTTGGACGACTATCGCCAGTGGGTCTATGACTATACCGATATTTCCGACCACACGCAGAAAGATGATTTCCGCAAGAGGATTGAGGATATCAAGCGTGCTGTCAAGACAGAACTTAGCAAGAAGGAGATTGGAAAGATTGCTAAAGTCCGCGGAGCCATAGACAATCTGCAGATGGGTGATTTCTTTGGTGACAAAAAGAAAGAGAACGAAAAGAAAATCAAGGCTCTGCAAAAGGAACTGAAGGCTTTAGAGCAGCAACGAGCCGAAATAGAATCCAATAAAATATACGACCAAGCCTTTGAATGGCGTTTTGAGTTCCCTGCACTTTTGGATGAGAAAGGGGATTTTATGGGGTTTGATATTGTGATAGCAAATCCACCGTATGTGTCAGTGGGAACTGATGAAAAAGACAAATATCAAAGGAGTTTCACTATTATTGAAGGACATGTCGACTTGTATGAATTATTTATAGAGCAAGGGATGTCGTTACTAAAGAACAATGGCGCTCTTGTTTTTATCAATCCTAATACAGTATTAACTAATCTGTATTCTAAAAAACTAAGGTATAAGTTAATTCATGAATATGGCCTAAAAGAAATTATTAATTTCGGAGTAGATGTATTTGATGCGATTGTGCATACATGCATTTTAAGAATGCAAAAAGGTATATCAATTACCAAAATTGGAATTAAAAAGAATGTATGTGATGTTACTAAACTTAATTTGCCTGTGGACTATTATCTGAAAGTTACTGATGTTGAGCAAACTAACAACTATACGTTTGACATTTCGCTTAATGATGTTGAAAGGAATCTTTTCCTTAAACTAGTACAATTCGATACTCTTGGGGATAAATGTTATTTACGACAATGTATAAAAACGGGCAATGACAAAGAGTACGTACAAAAATCGGCAACAAGTCTTCCTGAACCTTGGAAGAAAACGCTTAGAGGAAAAGGTATTGAGCGTTATTGTATAAAAGAAAGTGATATATTCATTAAATATGGAGATTGGTTAGCCAGAAACTGGAAGAACAAAACGTTTTACGAACGTCCTAAAATTGCTATTCGTGAAGCAGGAAATAGGATAACTGCGTGTCTGGACTTTGAAAACAGATACTTCTTAAGTTCGCTATATGCGATATACCCTAAGACTACTTATGATAATAATGATTTAAAAGTTCTCTTAGCTATTTTGAATTCCACATTCGCAACATTCTTTATTCAAAAAATAGCATTTGATCTGACCCAAGGAGCATTTACTAAAATGCGAACCAACCAATTAGCACGTCTTCCGCTGCCAATTGTATCAATAGCCCAAAAAGAACAATTGGCAAGTATAATTGATGTAATAATTGCTAATAAAGAATTAAACAAGAGGATAGAACAGGAGGAAGCACAAATCGACCTCCTCGTCTATCACCTCTACGGCCTAACCTATGATGAAGTCCTCATCGTAGATCCAGAGACTCCAATCACGCGTGAAGAATATGAAAAGGAGCAATAACCAACTATTAAGAATCGTTTTAATAATATGAGTAAAACAATAAGCATTATTGACAATGACTATAAACAATGGGTGAAAGCCCTTGTCGTGCGCTATCGTCAGAGCCAAATTAAGGCGGCTGTCAAGGTGAATACAGAACAATTGTTGTTTAACCTCAGCTTAGGCAAAGACATTGTTGAGCGCCAGGAAGAAAATAAATACGGCTCCAAGTTTTACGCATCACTCAGTAGAGACCTGAAAGAAGAAATACCTGACGTTGAAGGACTTTCTGAATCGAATATCAGATATTGCAAGCGTTTCTATCAACTATATTGCCAAGCAATAGAAAATCTTCCACAACTTGTGGAAGAATTGAAAAACGAGAATCTTCCACAGGTTGTGGAAGAATTGTGCAGCATACCCTGGGGACATCACAGGCTGATTATTGACCGTTGCTCCAATGACCCACAAAAAGCATTGTTTTTTGTAAACCAGACTATAGAGAATGGCTGGAGCAGGGCTATGCTACTAAACTGGATAGATACTGGTCTTTATGAACGTCAAGGAAAAGCAATTACAAACTTTTCGGCTTCCCTTCCTGCACCTGACAGCGATTTGGCGCAGGAGGTGACAAAAGACCCCTATAATTTTGCTTTTGCCGGAGTAAGAGGGAAATACAATGAGAAAAAACTAAAGGAGGCCCTACTTACTAATATCACAAATTTCCTTGTGGAGTTAGGTTCTGGGTTCTCGTATGTTGGAAGAGAATACAGGTTGTTGCTTGGTGAGAAAGAGAAATTTATCGACCTGCTGTTCTACCATCTGAAACTTAGATGCTATGTCGTTGTTGAGGTAAAAATTGATGACTTTGATTTTCCTGATGTTGGACAGATTGGCGGCTACATTGTTGCATGTAACCATATCTTGAAGCGGCCAGACGACAATCCGACTATTGGTCTGCTTATTTGCAAGAAGAAGAACGGGTTATTGGCCCAATACTCTTTAGAGTCAAGTAGCCAGCCCATAGCTATTTCATCTTACGAGTTGGAGCAATTCTATCCTGTAAAGGTGGAAGGTGCTTTGCCTACCATAGAAGAACTTGAAAATAAACTAAATGAAAATCATGAATAATCGGCCTCCTCGTCTATCACCTCTACGGCCTGACCTACGATGAAGTCCTCATCGTAGATCCAGAGACTCCCATCACACGAGAAGAATATAAGAATAACAAATAGTCAACACAAAAGTTTATGAAAATATACCATTATACATCCATACAAACATTGGCACTTATCTTGAAATCTAAAAAAATAAGATTCAACAGATTAGACCTTGTTGATGATTTGGAAGAGTCAATATATGGATCTGGGCCTTCTCTAACAAAATTAGGGTTGTATACCTTTGTATCATGTTGGACAAAAAGTAATAGAGAAAATCTTGCGCTCTGGAATATGTACACAAGATACAAAGGAGTACGTATAGGACTTGATGAGATGCCTTTTAAAACTTATAAGGTAAATGAAAACTTTACAAGTTTATTACCTAATGCAATGAACTTTGGGACAGACTATTTTATGACCTCATTTAATAATGAAGCAAAGATTTATGACGTTGAATATGTAGATAATCCAAAGGAAGAGATAAAGAAATTAATAATGCCAACGGAAAACGGAGGTATTCTTATAGACACAACTCGTATCGGCATATTCAAACGGAAAGAGTGGTCCATGCAAGAGGAATCGCGATTTAAGATAACAGTGCAGCCTGCGGATGTGTATGGTGCCGCTAAAGAAACTATGAATTCTTCTTCCGCACCGTTGTATAATTTTCTCTACAAAATGTTTGATACTTTAGGTACGAGTATAATTGCCAATAAACCTATAAATACAACATATATTGACCTTAATTTGGATAGTACAAAGCTTGATAGTATAGAGATTATGATGGGACCGTTAACTTCTGATGCAGATAGAATAATTGTGGAATCCTTATTAGGTACATACCCCTCTGCCAAGATTTGTAATAGTATATTCTTGGGGAAAATGCGGGAGAAGAAATGATTTAAAACGGACCGTGACTAATTCATGGCAAATGAATTATTGCGAATGTCACCTTCAATAAGTAACCGTATGGGACAAAGAAACAGATAGACCAATGTCTAAACGACATTCAAAAATACGAAAAGTGGGGAAACCTGCTTGCAGGACAAAGTTGGGTTCATCTATTCAACTCCAATGCTCCTGTGAGTGTGTCTGCCATTCATAATGGGTTGGAATGTGTCAAAGCTAAAATGAAACTATCCGTGCTGCAAGACAATCGGCATTCCGAAGAAGAAAAGGAAAAGCGACTGAAGCAAATAGACATCGAGACGCATCAAATGGAAGAAATGATGAAGAACGACCTTGAATATAGAGGGTTGTTGGTACCATAAAATAGAACGTTTAATAGATATGGAAAAAGACATAACAATTATACCGAATCTGACACAACTGGAAAAGCAGTTTGAGTATGTCAATTCACTAATAGAGCAGCACCGTTCTCAGCTATCGCAAAAGTGAACACGGAGGCGTTGCAGACAAATTGGGAGGTGGGGCAATACATCTCTCAGCAACTAAAGTCTGCCCATTGGGGTGCTAAGGTGGTCAGCGATTTGGCTGACTATCTGAAACGCATGAATCCAAGAAGGAAGGGCTATGGAAAGAGAAACTTGTACAATATGGTGAGTTTCTATGAAATATATAGTTCTGAATCTTTCTTGGGTTTTATTGGGAACCTACATCTGGACGATTTAGTACAACTGCCACTTTCACAACTGAAGGCTCATGGTCAGAATGAAATAGTGCAGTCAGTGACTGCACAAAGTGAAGGAGGTGCAATCGTGCAGTCAACGCCTGCACAATTTGAATTGCCATTTCCTGCTATTCTTGCCATTACGTCATTCACTAATCACATAGAGATACTGAATAGATGCAAGTCAAATGAAGAGCGCGTATTTTATATGCTATATTCTTACCATGAAAGGCTAAAGTCAAGAGAACTTCGCCGTTGTATTGTCAGCCAAACATATAGCACGCTTCTTGACAAAGACAAAATGTTGTCACCACAACTACTGAGAGATTATCCCAGATCTGAGTACTTGCTAAAGTAAAGGCTGTGGTGGACTTTCTGGGTCTTCCAGCAAAGCATAACGAGCATCAACTGCACAAAGGGCTTCTTGAACATATGAAAGAATTCATCCTGGAATTAGGGAAAGACTTCCTTTTCGTTGATAGTGAATATGGAGTTCAAGTGGGAGGGTCAACAAAGCGCATAGACTTGCTTTTCTATCATCGGGCATTACAGTGTCTTGTGGCAATCGAGTTGAAAGCGGTCGATTTCCGACCTGAGTTTGTTGGCAAGATGGATATGTATCTGGAGGCTCTTGACAGAGATGTGAAACGGGATAACGAAAATCCGAGTATTGGCATCATCCTCTGTCCTTCAGCTGACCGTAGTATGGTAGAGTACACACTGAGTCGTTCACTAAGTCCGACGATGGTGGCCGAATACCAACGGAAACTGATACCGCAAGAGGTGATGCGAAAATCTCTTGAAGAATACTGCTCGTTCATCAAAGATAATCAATAAAGTTTATGTCACGACTTAGCGATTTATACAAGGTAATGGAAACATTGCGAAATGAAGGCCTCTCGTTGAATGAAGACTTGGAGAGACAGGTAAGCGAACTGGAAGAAGACATCATCAAGAAAGAGATTCTTCCTGTGGTTACTGAGACTATTGAACCTGCATTGAAGCAGGTGCAACGAGATTTGGTCGTTTGGCCTGCTTGATTTCGGAGAACGGGCTGGCAGTGGCATCCCTGATCTATTTGATATCTGTAACTCGGAACTCGGTACACAGCCAGATTACGATGTCAGTTACACTCCCGCTCGCACAACGCTGACTATTGATATTAGTAAAATGACACAGACAAAGCGGACGATAAAAACGGACGATAACGAAAAAATGGACAATAATGGCAAAACGGACGATAAGCGGACGATAAAAATCTCCAAATCGTAACCCCAAAATTTCTCAATCCCCTGCATCGCCTTTATATAAAGAAATCCTGCAAATTCTTCCAAAGTTACGAAAAGTCGAGAGCAAAACAAAGAAACCTGTTTGTTTTTTTGCCGAGACGGAGTAATTTCGCCATTTTTGATGGCAAAGGTACGATTAACTGAGCAAAAAACCAAATGTATTTGCGTATTTTCCCCTTTTACCTTTTTACTTTTTACTTTTTTTCGTACCTTTGTCCCCGTTTTGTTGACATCCCAAATATCGGACGCATGAATGAACTGATAACCCAAATCAACGACGCCATCTGGGGCTATGTGCTGATAGGCGTGCTCGTGGCCTGTGGCCTTTGGTTTACGTGGAAGACGCGTGGCGTGCAGTTTCGCATGATTGGTGAGATGATACGTCTGCTCACCGACTCTGCCGTCTCTGCTACCGACAGCCTCAATGACGGCGAGAAGGGTCGCAGGCATATATCCTCTTTCCAGGCCTTTGCCGTCTCTGTGGCCACCCGTGTGGGCACGGGCAATCTGGCCGGTGTGGCCACAGCCATCGCCGTCGGAGGCCCCGGTGCCGTCTTCTGGATGTGGGTCATCGCCCTCATCGGCTCTGCCACCGCCTTCGTCGAGTCCACCCTCGCACAGCTCTACAAGCAGCGCCATAAGGACTCCTTCATCGGCGGTCCGGCCTATTACATCCAGCGCGGACTGCACCAGCGTTGGATGGCCGTCCTCTTTGCCGTCCTCATCACCTGTCAGTTCGGCCTCTCCAACAACTCCATCCAGGCCAACACCATCTGCGGCGCCATGCAGGAAGCCTTCGGCTGGTCGCCCTTGTGGGTGGGTGCTGCCTTGGCCGCCTTGGCCCTGTTCATCGTCTTTGGCGGCATCCATCGCATTGCCAACGTCAGTGCTGTACTGGTGCCCGTGATGGCCATTGGCTACGTCATCCTGGCCGTTGTCATCATCGCCATGAACATCACAGAGATTCCCCACGTCTTCAAGGTCATCGTCCTCGATGCTTTCGGTATCGAGAAGGTCGTGGGAGGCACCCTTGGAGCCACTATCATGAACGGCGTCAAGCGCGGCCTGTTCAGCAATGAGGCAGGCGAGGGTAGTGCTCCTAACGTGGCTGCCACCGCCACCGTCACGCACCCCGTCAAACAGGGACTCATACAGGCTTTGGGCGTCTTCACCGACACACTGCTCGTCTGTTCCTGCACTGCCTTCATCATCCTCATCAGTGGTCTCTACAATGTGCCCGAGCTCAACGGCATCATGCTCACCCAGTCGGCCTTGCAGTCCGAGGTTGGCGCTGCTGGTCCCGTCTTCATCGCCGTCGCCATCTTCCTCTTTGCCTTCTCCAGCATCATCGGCAACTACTACTACGGCGAGGCCAATATCCGCTTCATCACACCCAACCCCACGGTGATGACCATCTACCGCCTCTTCTCCGGAGGCGTTATGGTGCTCTTCGGAGCCCTGGCCAGCTTCGAGCTGGTGTGGAACATCGTCGACTTCTTCATGGCTTTCCTCACTGCCTGCAACCTCGTGGCCATCGTCATTCTCGGCAAATACGCCTTCCGTCTGCTCGACGACTACCGCCAGCAGAAGCGCCAAGGCATCAAGGAGCCCACCTTCCATCGCCATCAGCTACCCGAGATCGCGCACGAGCTCGACTGCTGGGAGTAACCGACAGGTTCTGGTAACTGTTATACTCGGAAAACATCAAATAAATTTGCAGGTTCAATCAATTATTTGTACCTTCGCAGCCGAAAAGAAAGAGCGAACGATGAAATTATATTCTGACGAAGAATTAGCAGAGATATTAGACCACCCCATTTTCCACCAGATTGGCGATGCTGCCGACAGGCTGGGCGTGGAGTGTTATGTCGTGGGCGGTTACGTGCGCGACATCTTCCTGGAGCGTCCCAGCAACGACATCGACGTCGTGGTGGTGGGCAGCGGCATTGAGGTGGCGAAGGAACTGAAGCGCACCCTCGGCCGCAAGGCGCACCTCTCGGTGTTCAAGAACTTCGGCACAGCACAGGTGAAGGTAGCCCCCTCCAACCTCCCCCGACAGGGGGAGGCTATAGGCGCATCGAATCTCCTCCCCCCCTCGGGGGAGGCTGGGAAGGGGCTGGAGGTGGAGTTCGTGGGCGCCCGTAAGGAGAGCTACAGCCACGACTCGCGGAAGCCGATTGTCGAGGACGGGACGCTGGAGGACGACCAGAACCGTCGCGACTTCACCATCAATGCGATGGCCATCTGTCTGAACAAAGGGCGCTTTGGCGAGCTTGTCGACCCCTTCAACGGTCTGGCCGACCTCGAGGACGGCATCATAGCCACACCCCTCGACCCCGACATCACCTTCAGCGACGACCCACTGCGCATGATGCGCTGCATCCGCTTCGCCACGCAGCTGAACTTCCAGATTGAGGACGAGACCTTCGAGGGTCTGGAGCGCATGGCCGACCGCATCAAGATTGTCAGTGGCGAGCGCATCGAGGTAGAGCTGAACAAGATCATCATGTCGCCACACCCCAGCAAGGGCTTTGTCGACCTGCAGCGCTCAGGGCTGCTGAACATCATCCTGCCTGAACTGGCTGCTCTCGACATCGTGGAGCAGAAGAACGGTCGGGCTCACAAGAACAATTTCTATCATACCTTGGAGGTGCTGGAGAACGTAGTGAAGACCTACCCCCGCCCCCTCCAAGTAGAGGGGAGACCTTTGGCGTCTGAATCACCCCTCCCTTCGGAGGGCCTGGGGGGAGGTCTTTGGCTCCGCTGGGCCGCCTTGCTGCACGACATCGGAAAGACGAAGTCGAAGCGGTGGGAGCCGGCGGTGGGGTGGACGTTCCATAACCATAATTATATAGGCGCGAAGATGGTGCCCGTCATCTTCCGTCGACTGAAGCTGCCGATGGGTGCCGAGATGAAGTATGTGCAGAAGCTTGTCGACCTGCACATGCGACCGCAGGTCATTGCTGACAACGAGGTGACCGACTCCGCCGTGCGCCGTCTGCTGAACGATGCCGGCGACGACATCGACGACCTGATGACACTCTGTGAGGCCGACATCACGTCGAAGAACGAGGTGAGGAAGAAGATGTTCCTTGAGAACTTCCGCATGGTGCGCGAGAAACTGGCCGACCTCGTAGAGAAGGACTACAAGCGACTGCTGCAGCCCGTCATTGACGGCAACGAGATCATGGCGCTGTTCGGTCTGAAACCCAGCCGCGAGGTGGGCACGCTGAAGCAGACGCTGAAGGACGCCGTGCTGGACAACAAGGTGGAGAACGAACGTGAACCCCTGATGCAGCTGTTGATGGAGAAAGCGCGGGAGATGGGACTTGACAAAGTGTAGAACGAAAAGTGTAGAGTGCAAAGTGTAGAGTTTGCTACCGCCGCCTTTACTCATTACTAATTACTCATTACATTATGATATATCCGATTGAGAAAATAGCAACACTGATTGGCGCTCGCCGCTATGGCAACGCCGAGAGCAACGTACGCTGGCTGCTGACCGACAGCCGCTCGTTGTCGTTTCCGGAACAGACGCTGTTCTTTGCCCTGCGCTCACAGCGTAACGACGGCCATCGCTACATCGACGACCTGTATCGTCGGGGTGTCCGTTCCTTTGTCGTAGAGCAGGTGCCCGCCGAGCGTCCTGCCGACGCCAACTTCCTGAAGGTGCCGTCAACGCTGGCGGCCTTGCAGCGATTGGCCGAGCGTCACCGCGACGAGTTCGATATTCCCATTGTGGGCATCACGGGCTCCAACGGCAAGACGATGGTCAAGGAGTGGCTCTACCAGATTATATCAGGTGTCGGATGTTGGGTGACAGGTGATGAACAACCGACCACCACCCACCACCCATCACCTAACACCACAGTGGTACGCTCGCCGCGCAGCTATAACTCGCAGATTGGTGTGCCTCTCTCGGTGTGGCTGCTGAACGAGCAGACAGAGTTGGGCATCTTCGAGGCCGGCATCAGTCAGCCGGGCGAGATGATGGCGCTCCACGACATCATACAACCCACCATCGGCGTGCTGACGTGTCTGTCGAACGCCCATCAGGAGAATTTCCGCTCAATGGAGGAGAAGTGTCTGGAGAAGCTGGAGCTGATGCACGACACACAGGCCATGATCTACCCCTCGGACGATAACACCGTCAGCCGTTGTATTCGCCGCATGAACTATGGTGGTGAGAAGATTGGCTGGTCGCGTAGCGACGAGCAGGCTCCGATGTATATAGCAGAGGTTCGCGATGCTGCCAACGGCACGACGGGGACTACCGTCAGCTATGTTTACAAGGGCATACGCGGCACCTACACCATCCCCTTCATCGATGAGGCCAGTATCGATGACACCATCATCTGTGCCACCATCGCCCTCCACTTAGGACTGACACCCGAGCAACTGGCTGAGCGCATGCCACGGCTTGAGCCCATCGCCATGCGTCTGGAGGTGAAGGAGGGGCAGCATGGCTGCACGCTCATCAACGACTCCTACAACTCCGACATCAACTCGCTCGATATAGCCCTCGACTTCATGAGCCGGCGTCAGTTCTCACCTCTCACCACTCATCTCACACCTCTGAAGAAGACCCTCATCCTGAGCGACATCTACCAGAGCGGCGAGAAGCCCGATGTGCTCTACCGGCAGGTCAGTGACCTGTGCTCTGAGCGTGGCATACAGAAGCTGATTGGTATCGGCGAGGAGATAGCCTCCCAGTCGCAGGTCTTCACAGTGGGCGAGAAGTACTTCTTCGCCACTACCGACGACTTCCTTGCCAGCCCTGCCTTCCACAGCCTGAGTGATGAGCTCATCCTGCTGAAGGGCTCGCGCCGTTTCGGCTTCGAACGCATCACCGAACTGCTGGAGCAGAAGGTGCACGAGACCATTCTCGAGGTCAATCTGGGCGCCGTGGTTGATAATCTGAACTACTACCGCTCGCTGATGAAGCCCGGGACGAAGCTCGTCTGCATGATCAAGGCCGACGCCTACGGTGCCGGCGCCGTGGAGATTGCCAAGACGCTGCAAGACCATCGTGTCGACTACCTGGCCGTGGCTGTGGCCGACGAGGGAGCCGCCCTGCGCAAGGCCGGTATCACGGCCAATATCATGGTCATGAACCCCGAGATGACGTCGTTCAAGACGCTCTTCGACTACGACCTGGAGCCCGAGGTCTACTCCTTCCGCCTGCTCGATGCGCTGGTGAAGGCCGCCCGCAAGGAGGGCATCACCGGATGGCCCGTACACATCAAGCTCGACACGGGTATGCACCGATTAGGCTTTAATGTGGCCCATGGGGCCTATGGGGCCAATGGGGCTCATGAGACCAATGGGGCCCATGAGACCTATGAGACCAATGGGGCCAATGGGGCTGACGAGATCGCCCTGCTCATCGACCGCCTGAAGCATCAGCAGGCCGTCATACCGCGCTCCGTCTTCTCCCACTTCGTGGGTAGCGACAGCGACACGTTCGACGACTTCTCTGCACAGCAGTTCCGCCTGTTCGACGAGGGGGCCAGCCGCCTGCAGGCTGCTTTCAGCCACAAGATACTGCGCCACATGGATAACTCTGCCGGCATCGAGCACTTCCCTGAGCGCCAGATGGATATGTGCCGTCTGGGACTTGGACTCTATGGGGTGAATCCCTATGAGCCTAATGGGGCCCATGAGCCCAATACGCCACTCAAATGCGTCAGCACCCTGAAGACCACCATCCTGCAGTTGCGCCATGTGAAGGCCGGCGACTCGATAGGCTACAGCCGTCGGACGGTGCTGGAGCGCGATAGCGTCATTGGTGCCATACCCATTGGCTATGCCGACGGACTGAACCGCCACCTCGGCAACCGTCACGGCTACTGTCTGGTCAACGGTCAGAAGGCGGAGTATGTGGGGAATATCTGCATGGATGTGGCGATGATCGACGTTACCGGCATCGACTGTCAGGAAGGCGACCAAGTGGAAATCTTCGGCCAGCAGCTGCCCGTGACAGTGCTCAGCGACATCATCGACACCATCCCCTACGAGGTGCTGACAGGCGTCTCAAACCGCGTGAAGCGCATCTATTATCAGGATTAGCTCTTGCCTTACTGTTCGGCAGCCGTCCGAAGTATCTCCGACAGGGTGGGGTGGATGTGCACCATGTCGCGCAGCTGACTTAGTGTGGTGTCGCGACACATCAGGGCGCTGACCTCCTGCACGATGTCGGCGGCGTGGGCACCGTAGGCGTGACAACCGAGAATAACCCCTCCTAACCTCCCCGAAAGGGAGGAACCATTCTCCCCTCTTTGAGAGGGGGAGGTGAATAGTTTCAGCATGCCTTCCGTTTCGTTCATGGCGAGGGCCTTGCCGTTGGCGCGCCAGAACGCCTTGCGGCACTCGTAGGCAATGCCCTGCTCTTTCAGTTGGTCTTCCGTAGGACCCACACAGGCGGCTTCGGGGGTCGTGAAGATGGCGGCGGGCATGATGTCGAAGCGGATGCCGTCGTGTCTGCCGAGAATATGGTTCACGGCACGTACGGCCTGCATCTCGGCAGCGTGGGCCAGCATCTGACGGCCATTCACGTCGCCGATGGCATAAAGGCCTCCCCCCGCTCCTCCAAAGGAGGGGAGATTGGTTACACAGAAGTTCTCATCCACTGGAATGGCGCCATTGGGAGCAAGGGCGATGCCTCCAGCCATTCCCGACGTGCCGTCGCCTACCCATAGCCCTTCAAGGTTCAGACCCTCAGTACGAGGCTTGCGGCCTGTAGCCATCAGGATAATATCGGCCTCGACGCTCTCCGTCTGTCCCTTCTTATTCTCGAAGAACACCTTGCCGTTGGCAATCTGCTTCACGGCACACTGCATGTGGAAGGTGATGCCCTCTTTCATTCCCGACGTTCCGTCGCCTACCCGTTGCCTTTCTAAATGTTTACGAAGGCGTTTGGCAATATCGCTATCAAGAGTAGGCAGACACTCCTTCAGGTACTCGATGACGGTGACTTCGGAGCCGAAACGGTGGAACACCGAGGCAAACTCCATGCCGATGACGCCGGCACCGATGATGCAGAGACGCTTCGGCAGCGTGTCAAGGTTCAGGAGACCGGTAGAGTCGACGACGCGAGGGCCGTCGGCGCCGGGGATGGAGAGCCACTTGGTCTCGGAGCCCGTGGCGATGATGATGGGAACCTCCCCCTGCCCCTCCAAAAGGAGGGGAGTCTTGCCAAAGACGGCCTTCTCGCGTACCAATGTAATATTAGGATGCGAGAGGATGCCCTCGACACCCTGTCGGAGCTGCGTCACTACCGCAGCCATCCGTTCGCGGGCCTCCTCAAACGTGGCGCTGTGTACGTAGGTCTTCGTGGGTATGCACCCCACATTCAGACACGTGCCCCCTACATTGTCGCCCTCGAAGATGGTGACCTTCAGCCCCTGCTTCGCGGCATATTCGGCAGCGCGGTAGCCACCAGGCCCCGCACCGATAATGATCAAGTCAGTGTTCGTCATATCCTTTAGGTTTTTCTGCCTGCAAAGTTACAAAATATTTCCGAGGTAATGCCCTTTTTTGCTCCATTCTTGCATCATTTCGCCTGAGAATTGCAGGTTTTTCGTGTGGAGTACAACGTTTTTCGTGTGGAGTACATACCTGTCGGCCATTCGCCGTATCTTTGCAATCGAAATTGCGAAGACAGGCTGCACCTCATCGCAAAAACCCTTCACCGTGGCGATAAGTCGTTGCAAAACAGTAGCTTACGGTGAAGGGTTTGTCCGCTGCGCTATTTGAGGACAAAACAGACAGAAGCTTGAATGATTTATTGAATGATTTACTGAATGATTTACTGAATGATTTATTGAATGATTATCCGCAATCGTACCACCAAGACGCTGAAAGCGTCAACACTCAATAACCGAGGTGTGCGCAGCACCCCCGGATGTCAGCCTGCGTCGGCATCGACCCTAAAGGGGTCGCCCGCACTCACGGACTTCCCTCCCTTTCGGAGTCATGGGGCACTCCTTCAGAGTGCATGTTCCACGAGCTACTGTCAACCGGGGGTGCTCGCTACGCTCGTACCCCCGGTTATTGACCGAAGACCGCGTCGCGGTCTCTTTGGCGGTCTCTTTGGTGGTCTCTTTGGCGGTCTCTTTGGCGGTCTCTTTGGCGGTCTCTTTGGTGGTTTCTTTGGTGGTCTCTTTGGCGGTCTCTTTGGCGGATAATCATGATTTTTTGAGCCATTTGGAGTATTGCTGACGTACGTCAGCAATATTGCCGACGAATGTCAGCAGAGTTGCCGACGTCCGTCAGCAATACTACAAACGCCGAGAAATGACAGAAAACCCCTCTCTTAGGATTCTGTTCATAGCCTCCATGCCCACACCTTTTCTGCTAAAATCACATAAAAAGCTGCACTTTTTTTATATAAAGAGGCGGTTGAACGACAAATTATGACTATCTTTGCAGCTGATAAAAGCAATTGAAGCATGGGAACAGAGCATTTGGATTTCATCACCTTCTGCGTGGGTAGCCTGTCGGACGCGCTTCATAAGAGTGCGTCGCAGGTGTATGGTGCCCTGCGCTCGTCGGGAGTGCTGAACGACTATATTGTGCCGTGCTATGATGTGTTGCACACGTTCAGCAAGGATTATCTTGTAGAGGAACTGACGGAAGTGTTAAAGGAAAGGGGAGCGCTGGCATGAAGACTGCGATTGAGCGAGAACAGTGTCCGCTCGACCTTTGGTTGCTTGCTACCAGCGGGACGCAAGAATCTCGATTGGACACTGTCGAGCGTGAGCAGGCTCGACCGAAGGTCAAACTTTATCACGCATCGATATCGATAATTGAAAAGCCCGACGTGCTACAATACCGTTGACCTTTATTTCGCTGGCGTTATTTCCAAAGATGAGGCGCTGGGGCGGCTGAAATACGAAAAGCCGAATCATCAGTTGTGCATCCTGAACGGACTGATGCTTGACCGTCATCTTCATTTCATCAAGGCAGAAAGGGTTTAGACGATGGAAGCGAACAAGACGATACTTCAAATGAAATATGCAAGGATAGTGGCTATCTTTGCGAAGGAATCAGGCTTGACGTTGGAGGATGCACTGGCTTTCTTTTATGATTCTGACACTTATAAACTCATCAGTGAAGGTGTTGCCGACATGCATTGCCGCAGCGACGAGTATCTGGCTGACGAGTTGATGATAGAATATAATGACAAACCCTTCACCGTAACAGGCTGGTAATCAGGCAGGTTGTTAAGCGGTGAAGGGTTGCAGGGTGTAGGCACTCTACAGAGAGACGACGGCGTTAAGCTGTCGCCTTGACAGTCATCTGGTGTTAAACTGATGCTTCAGCAGTCATCTGGCGGTAAGTCACCACGGGGTGCTTGGCGGCGAGGACGTCGTCGACGCGGCCGATGGGTGTGGTGTGGGGTGCTGACTTCACCTCGTCGGGGTTGGTCTTCGCCTCCTCGGCAATCTGGCGCATCACGGCGATGAAGCCATCGAGCGTCTCCTTCGACTCGTTCTCTGTGGGCTCGATCATGAGCGACTCGTGGAAGAGCAGGGGGAAGTAGATGGTGGGCGCATGATAGCCATAGTCGAGCAGGCGCTTGGCGACATCCATCGTGGTGACACCCGTACTCTTGTCTTTGAGGCCGTCGAAGACGAACTCGTGACAGCACGTGGTGTCGATGGGCAGCTCGTAGACATCCTTCAGCGACTCCTTGATGTAGTTGGCGTTGAGCACGGAGAGAGACCCCACCTCTTTTATATGCTCACGCCCCAGCGAGAGGATGTAGGCGTAGGCCCGCATCATCACGCCGAAGTTGCCGTGATAGGGCGACACGAAGGGGAAGAAGTCCTGCAGCCCCTCGCGGACGCCAACGGGGCCGGCACCGGGACCGCCGCCGCCATGAGGCGTGGAAAAGGTCTTGTGCAGGTTGATGTGCATGACGTCGAAGCCCATGTCGCCAGGACGGCAGGCGCCCAGCATGGGGTTCAGGTTGGCGCCGTCGTAGTACATCAGGCCGCCGCAGTCGTGGATGAGCCTGGCAATCTCGGGGATGTTGGTCTCGAAGAGGCCAAGCGTGTTGGGGTTGGTCATCATCATGGCAGCGATGGAATCGCCTTCCACATGAACGAGACGTTGTAGGTCTGATAGATCTACTTGGCCATCTGGGCCAGATTTCACCTCGATGATCTCGAGGCCGCAGACGGCGGCCGAGGCGGGGTTTGTGCCGTGGGCGCTGTCGGGTACGATGACCTTCTTGCGCTGGAGGTCGCCACGCGAACGGTGGTAGTTGTCGATGGTCATCAAGCCCGTCAGCTCGCCATGGGCACCAGCGTAAGGCTTGAAGGTGAAGTGGGCCAAACCGGTCAGCTCGCAGAGCGACTGTTCCAGTAGTGTTACCAGTGCCAAGGCGCCCTTCACCGTTTCCGCGGGCTGCAGGGGATGCAGGTTCTGGAACTGGGGTAGGGCGGCCATCTCCTCGTTCAGCTTGGGGTTGTACTTCATGGTGCAGGAGCCCAGCGGATAGAAGCCTGTATCAACGCCGAAGTTGTTGTTTGAGAGGTTGGTGTAGTGGCGCACCACCGTCAGCTCGTCGCACTCGGGCAGCTGTGCCTCTTCCTTGCGCTGCATCGCAGCAGGTATCTCGTACGAGCCGAAGTGGTTCTTCGGCAGGCTGTAGCCTTTGCGGCCCTTGCTTGAGAGCTCGAAAATCAGATTTCCGTAGAGTTTATTGTTCATGGGGCTAATGGGACTAATGGGACTAATGGGACTTGGGACTAATGGGACTAATGGGACGGGGCTAATGGGACTTATGGGGCTGGGACTAATGAGACGAGGTTGTCAATCTCTTCCTTCGTACGCTTCTCGGTGACGGCAAACACGAGACCGCCCTCCAATCTGACACCTCCCAGGAAGCCGGCATCGATAAAGCGCTGGTACAGGGCATCGACATCGCCGTCGTAGTTCACGTAGAACTCATTGAAGAACGGCTTGTCGAAGACCAGTTGGAAACGTCCCGTCTTCTTGAGTTCATCCCAGAGATAGTGGGCGCCGGCGTAGGAGAGCTGTGCCGCCTCCTTGAGGCCCTGCTTACCCATCAGCGAGCAATAGATGGTGACGAAGAGTGCCATCAGACTCTGGTTGGAGCAGATGTTCGACGTGGCCTTCTGGCGGCGGATATGCTGCTCGCGGGCTTGAAGGGTCAGCACAAAGGCGCGCTGGCCGCCATTCTCCTCATTCCCGACCTGCTGTTGCCTACTCGTAGCCTTTGTCATACCGACGATGCGCCCCGGCATCTTTCTGATCAGTTTCTCCGTGCAGCACATGTAGCCCACGTAAGGACCGCCGAACTGCATGGGAATGCCTAACGACTGGCCATCGCCCACAGCAATGTCGGCGCCCCACTCGCCAGGAGTCTTCAGCACGGCGAGGTCGGCTGCTACGCAATTCATCATGAAGAGAGCTTTCTGTTCGTGACAGGCCTCGGCGAAGCCCGTGTAGTCCTCCACGATGCCAAAGGCATTGGGCTGCTGCACCATCACACCCGCCACATCGCCCTTGGCCAACTCTGCCTTGAGCTCTTCCAGGTCGGTGACGCCATCCTTGATATGCAAGGCATAGAGGTCGATGCCCTGATGGTGGGCGTAGCGGGTCATCACCTTGACCGTCAGCGCATTCATGGTTCCGGCAATGAGCACACGGCGGGCCTTCTTGCTGGCGGCCACAGCCATCATCATGGCCTCGGCGGCAGCGGTGGTGCCGTCGTACATCGAGGCGTTAGAGATGTCCATGCCCGTGAGTTCGGTCATCATCGACTGGTACTCGAAGATATAGTGCAGCGTGCCCTGCGAAATCTCGGCCTGATAGGGGGTGTAGGAGGTGAGGAACTCCGAACGCTGCAGCAGTTGCGGAATGACGGAAGGCGTGTAGTGGTCGTAGACGCCCATGCCGGCGAAGCACGTCAGCTGTTTGTTCAGGGAGCCCAGCTTCTCGAACAGCTGGCGCACCTCCATCTCGCACATCTCCGAGGGCAGCTTGTAGTCGCCCCGGAAGCGGATGCTCTCGGGAATCTGGGCGTATAAGGCATCGACGGAATCGATGCCCACTCTGTTGAGCATCGCCTTCAGGTCGTCCTCTGTGTGGGGAAAATACTTATAGGTCATATGGGTCTTATAAGTCTAATAGGTCTTATGGGGCATATGAGTCTTATGGGTTTATTCCTACTTTGCACAGAAAGCAGCGTAGGCGGTGGCGTCCATGAGGTTGTCGAGCTCGGAGGTGTCCGACAGCTCCACCTTGATGATCCAGTTTTCGTAGGCATCCTCATTGATGAGCTCGGGCTGGTCTTCCAGTGCCTCGTTCACCTCGACGACGGTGCCGCTGACCGGCGATATCAGGTCGCTGGCGGCCTTGACGCTCTCAACGGCGCCGAACTCCTCGCCAGCCTCCACCTCGTCGTCGACTTCGGGCATGTCGACATAGACCACGTTACCCAGTGCGTTCTGGGCGTAGTCGGTGATACCAATGTAACCGTAGTTACCATCTACTCTGATGTATTCGTGCGACTCCGAGTAGTAGAGTCCTTCTTGTACTTTTGCCATAGCTTTATTTGACTGTTTGACTATTTGACGATTATACTATTTGACGATTTGCAATTACACTATTTTTTGTAGCTCTTGTTGTAGAACTGCTTCTTCACGACCTTGCCGGGGAACACCTTTTTGCGGATCTGAATCTGTACGTCGGTGTCTAACTGGGCGTATGCAGCATCGACGAGTGCCATGCAGACGCTCTTGTCCGACGACAGCGTATGGTAGCCGGTAGTCACCTCGCCGATGGGCTCGCCCGCCATATTCAATACGGTGTAGCCATGACGGGGAATGGCCTTGTCGAAGAGCTCGATGCCCACGAGCTTCTTGGCCGGTCCCTCAGCCTTCTGCCTGGCGAGTGCCTCCTTGCCGATGAACTCAGCCTTGTCGAGTTTGACGAACATGCCCAGTCCTGCCATGATTGGGGTGATGGTCTCCGACAGCTCGTCGCCATAGAGCGGCAGTCCCACCTCGAAGCGCAGCGTGTCGCGACAGCCCAGTCCACAGGCCTGCACGCCGGCAGCAATCAGCTTGTCCCAACAGTCACGGATGAAGTCGTGCGGGCCGTAGACCTCGAAGCCGTCCTCGCCGGTGTAGCCGGTGCGGGAGATGAGCGACCCACCCCCAACCCCTCCCGTTCGGGAGGGGTTGGGGGTGGGTATCACCTTGCAGGTGTAGAAAACTAATTCGGAGCAGGTTAAGCCTAAGACGCGCTCCATCACGTCCTCCGACTCAGGCCCCTGCACGGCAATCTGTCCGTAGTAGTCGCTGCGGTTCTGCAGGTCTATGTCGAAACCCTCGGCGTGTTCCTGCATCCACGCCCAGTCCTTGTCGATGTTGGCAGCGTTGATGACGAGGAAGAAGTCCTGCTCGCCCAGCTTGTAGACCAGCAGGTCGTCGACGGTGCCGCCGTCGTCGTAGCACATCATGCCGTAGAGAATTTTCCCCGTGGGCATGCCACTGACGTCGTTGGTGAAGATATGCTGAACGTAGCGTTCGGCATCCTTACCCTTCACCGTGACCTCGCCCATGTGCGAGACGTCGAAGAGTCCCACATGTTCTCTGACGGCCTTGTGCTCCTGCTGTATGCTGCTCTGGTAGAGCAGTGGCATGTCGAAACCGCCGAACTCAACAATCGTTGCGCCCAGCTTCACGTGTCTGTCATACAGACAAGTGCGTTTGGTTTTCAGTTCTAATTCTTGCTTGATGGACATAATGGGATGATTTAACGATTTACTATGTTATTGTTTCGTAGTTCTGCTCCAGCTCTTCTATTCTCGCGACGTCGGCTGGCGTCAGCATCAGCTCTCCCTGGCAGAGCGTGTCGCGAATCAGGGTCTTCACCTCGTCGAGACCGAGCGGTGTGTGGTCTTTCAGCAGGGTGATGCGCTGGCGCACGCTCTGGACGCCCTTCGACGCCAGCTTCTCGGGGCCGGGGGTGATGGCATGGAGCATGTGCTCCATGTTGGTGTCGTAGAGCATGGTGCTGTGAACGATGCTGCGGCCGGGCAGCTGATAGAACGCTGTGCCGCAGACCTTGCGGTCGCCGATCAAGATGTCGTTATGGCTTGTGCCTGTGGCCTCGACGCCCATCTTGCGGAGCACCAAGAGAATCATCTGCACGAAGCGGTTGAAGGTGAATCCCACTTGGTCGCCGCTGGTGATAAAGGAGAGCATCACGTTGTCCCAGTCGGCATAGACACAGCCGCCGCCGCTCTTGCGTCGAAACACCTGAATGTTGTGCTGGCGACAGTAGTCGAGGTTCACTTCGTTGGCCACCGACTGGTTGCGGCCAAAGATGACGCTTGGTGCCACCTGCCACATGAAGAAGCAGTCGGGCTCGTCGATGTACCTGGCCACATATTCCTCCATGGCCAGATAGAAAGAGAGTCTGCGCTTGTTGTTGTCGGGCAGTGTGATGTACTTCATATATTCGGTTAGCAGCTATGTGTGGCTTTTGCCTGCAAATATATGAAGAAATAATGTAACCTACAAGTTTTTCGCCAAGAATTTTAGCTCAGCCTCCAGCATTTCCAGTTTCGGCATCCTGAAGCCGGCCTCGCGGGCTATCTCAAGGGGTCGCGTATATAAATAATGTATCTCCATGGGACGGTGGAAATCGTAGTCGAGCTTCATGGATGGCGAGTAGGGGGTCATCTCGTCGGTCATCTGAATCATCTTCTCGACAAAGGCCTCGTCTACATTCTTGACGCCCAGCTGGCGGGCGGCCCCGACGACCTCCATCATCTGGTCGCGGATGAGCTGTCGGGTGGACGGGTTCTTCAGCAGCAGGTCGGTCTGTGTGTTCAGTGCCACCGTCATGCCATTGAACGGCATGTTCCATACGGCCTTCTTCCAGCGTGCCTCGTGATACTCCACCTCGCCCGTCTCAATGCCGGACTGGCGGAACTCGCTGACCACCGCCTTGAACAGCGCCTCGTCGCAACAAGAGTAGTTGGCCAGGTTGATGCTGCCGTAGCACTGGTGGCTGACGCGGCCGGGCTCCGTCTTTGCCGAACAGATGAACGCCAGTCCTGCACACAGCTGCACCCCGGGGAACATCTGCTGCACATCCTGCTCGACGCCGATGCCGTTCTGGATGAGGATGACCAGCGTGCGGTCGTGCAACAGCGGCGGTAGCAGCTGCTCCAGCATGTGGTTGTTCACGCTTTTCAGGCACACCAGCACCACGTCGCATGCCGGCATCTCCGCGGTGTTGTTGTAGGCGTTGATGGGACTGATGTGGAAAGAGCCGTCGCAGGAGTCTACCTGCAAGCCATTGTCTTTCACATACTCATAGTCAGAATGGAACAGGAAATGCACCTCCTGTCCCGCCTTTGCCAACTTTCCTCCGTAGTAGCCGCCGATGGCGCCACTGCCAATAATTCCGTATTTCATTCTTTAGCCTTTCTCCGATTTTGCAATTTTTCGGCTGCAAAGGTACGAAGAAAAAGTGAGAAATGAGAAACGAGGAATGAGAAATGAGGAGTGGGAAATGAGAAATTTTCCGCCTCTTGCATGCTGAAACTGAAAATAATGTTGTATCTTTGCACCCAAATGACGTGTTATCTGTGGAACAGAACGAATTAGAGCTACTCAGTAGCATTACATATCCCGACGATTTGCGCCACCTGAAGGTGGAACAGCTGGCACAGTTGTGCGACGAGCTGCGGCGCGACATCGTCAACGAATTGTCGGTGAATCCGGGACATCTGGCCTCGAGCCTCGGTGTCGTCGAACTGACCGTTGCCCTGCACTATGTGTTCAACACCCCCGAAGACCGTATCGTGTGGGACGTGGGTCACCAGGCCTACGGCCACAAGATTCTGACGGGACGCCGTGAACAGTTCTCAACCAACCGCAAGCTGGGCGGACTGCGCCCCTTCCCCTCGCCCTTGGAGAGCGAGTACGACTCGTTTGTCTGCGGTCATGCCTCCAACAGCATCTCGGCAGCACTCGGCATGGCCGTTGCGGCCACTCACTCCTCAACTCTCACATCTTCCTCACCCCTCACCTCTCACCCCTCACCTCTAAGAAAAGTCGTGGCCGTCATCGGCGACGGCGCCATGTCGGGCGGTCTGGCCTTCGAGGGTCTGAACAACGTGTCGTCGAGCCCTAACGACCTGCTGATAATCCTCAACGACAACGACATGTCGATTGACCGTGCCGTGGGCGGCATGCGGCAGTACCTGCTGAACCTGAACACCAACAAGACCTACAACGCCGTCAAGTTCAAGACCAACCGCTGGCTGCACCGCATAGGCCTGCTGAACGACGACCGCAAGAACGGACTGCAGCGTCTGTCGAACGCCATCAAGAGTGCCATCTCCCACCAGCAGAACATCTTCGACGGCATGAACATCCGCTACTTCGGCCCCTTCGACGGTCACGACGTGAAGGAGCTGGTGCGCATACTCCGTCAGCTGAAGGACATGGAGGGCCCGAAACTGCTGCATCTGCACACACAGAAGGGTCACGGCTACGCTCCTGCCGAGCGCGACGTCACCACGTGGCACGCCCCGGGCAAGTTCGACCCCGAGACGGGCGAGCGTATCGTCGACCGCGACCCCAACAAGCCGCAGAAGTATCAGGACGTCTTCGGACACACGCTGCTGGAGCTGGCCGAGCAGAATCCGCGTATTGTCGGCGTCACCCCTGCCATGCCTACGGGCTGCTCCATGAACATCATGATGGAGAAGATGCCCGACCGCACCTTCGATGTGGGCATTGCCGAGGGTCATGCCGTCACCTTCTCGGCCGGCATGGCCAAGGACGGGCTGCAGCCCTTCTGCAACATCTACTCTGCCTTTGCTCAGCGCGCCTACGACAATGTCATCCACGACGTGGCCATACTGCGGCTGCCCGTGGTGCTCTGTCTCGACCGTGCCGGACTGGTGGGCGAGGACGGCTCCACACACCACGGGGCCTTCGACCTGGCAGCGCTGCGCCCCATCCCCAACCTGACCATCTGCTCGCCCATGGACGAGCACGAGCTGCGCCGTCTGATGTACACCGCCCAGCTGCCCGACAAGGGCCCGTTCGTCATTCGCTATCCCCGTGGTGGCGGCGTGCTGCAGAACTGGCGCTGTCCGTTGGAGGAGGTCAAGGTGGGTACCGGCCGCAAGCTGCGCGACGGCAGCGACGTCGCCGTGCTCTCGATTGGTCCCATCGGCAACGACGTAGCAGAGGCCATAGAAGAAATGAGAAATGAGAAGGGAGAACCAACGGTCGACGGCCGAAGGGAAAGTCAAATGAGAAGTGTTGCCCACTACGACATGCGCTTCCTGAAACCTCTCGATGAGACGATACTGAAAGAGGTGGCTGGGCGTTTCCAGCGCATCGTCACCGTCGAGAACGGTGTGCGCAACGGCGGTCTCGGCTCTGCCGTGCTGGAGTGGATGAACGACCACGGCTACCACCCGCAGGTGGTGCGTCTCGGACTCCCCGACGACGAGTTTGTGGAGCACGGCACCGTGGCCGAGCTGCAGCATATTGTGGGACTCGACAAGGAAAGTATCATCAACGCTATTTGCCAACACCCAACACCCAATAGCCAACACCCAAGAGTATGAAAATAGTCATTGCCGGCGCCGGCGCCGTAGGAACCCACTTGGCACGTCTGCTCTCAGGCGAACGTCAGGACTGCGTGCTCATCGACGAGTACGAGGAGCGGCTGGCCGTGGTCTCTGAGTATGACGTGATGACGCTGCAGGCCTCGCCCACCAGCATCCAGGCACTGAAGGACGCGGGAGTCTCGGGTGCCGACCTGTTTGTAGGTGTCACCACCGAGGAGACCATCAACATCAACTGCTGCATCCTGGCCCATGCGCTGGGAGCCAAGAAGACGGTGGCGCGTATCGACAACTACGAGTACCTGTCGCCGCAGAACCTGGAGCTCTTCCGCACGCTGGGCATCGACTCGCTGGTCTATCCCGAGGTGCTGGCGGCCATCGACATTGTCAACGGTCTGAAGATGTCGTGGGTACGCCAGCGCTGGGACGTCCACGACGGCGCCCTGGTGTTGCTGGGTATCAAGCTGCGCGAGCAGGCCGAGATTCTGAACCAGCCGCTGAAGGACCTCAGCGGCCCCGACGACCCTTACCACATCGTTGCCATCAAGCGTGGCGACGAGACCATCATCCCCGGCGGCCTCGACGTGCTGAAGGTCAACGACCTGGCCTACTTCATGACCACCAAGGACTACATTCCCTACATCCGCAAGATTGTGGGTAAGGAACACTATACCGACGTGCAGAACGTCATCATCATGGGTGGCGGCAAGTCGGCCGTGCGTGCCGCATTGACCACGCCCGACTACATGCATGTGAAGATCATCGAGCAGGACTCGGCACGCTGTGAGCGGCTGAACCAGCTGCTGGAGGACAGCTCGACGATGGTGATCCACGGCGACGGCCGCGACATGGGGCTGCTGCAGGAGGAGGGCATCCGCAACACGCAGGCCTTCGTGGCCCTGACGGGCAATGCCGAGACCAACATCCTGGCCTGTCTGTCGGCCAAGAAGCTCGGTGTGCGCAAGACCATCGCCATGGTCGAGAACCTCGACTACGTGTCGATGGCCGAGAGCCTCGACATCGGCACCATCATCAACAAGAAGACCATTGCCGCCAGCCGCATCTTCCAGATGATGCTGCGTGCCGACGTCCACAACATGCGGTCGCTGATGCTCGTCGATGCCGACGTGGCCGAGTTTGTGGCTGCCGAGGGCTCGCGAGTCACCCGCCATGCCGTGAAAGACCTCGGCCTGCCTTTCGGTGTCACCATCGGCGGTCTGGTGCGCGGTGGTGTGGGCATGCTGGTCAACGGTAACTCGCAGATTCAGGCGGGCGACACCGTCATGGTCTTCTGCCACGAACAGAAGCTCAAGAGCATCGAGAAGTTCTTCAAGAAGTCCACCCTCTTCTAACCCCCAACACCTATCACCCAACCCCCATCACCCAACACCCAATATGGTCAACTTCCGCATCATCTGGAAAATCATCGGCTCACTGCTCTTCATCGAGGCCTTCTTCATGGCCTGGTGCCTGGGCGTGGCCCTGTGGGCACAGGAGGACGACGTGCTGGCTTTCCTGCTGTCGCTGATACTGACGGCGGGCTGCGGCTTCCTCTTCCTGGCGATGGGACGCAAGGCCGAGAATACGCTTGGCCGCCGCGACGCCTACTTGGTGGTGACGGCGGCGTGGGTCATCTTCTCGCTCTTCGGCATGTTCCCCTTCCTCATCCACGGCTCCATCACCAACCTCACCGATGCCTTCTTCGAGACCATGTCAGGCTTCACGACGACGGGAGCCACCATCATCGACGACCTGGAGTGCCTGCCCCACGGCATCCTGTTCTGGCGCTCGCTGATGCAGTGGATTGGCGGCTTGGGAATCGTCTTCTTCACCATCGCCATTCTGCCGTCGCTCGTCGGCGGTAGCGTCAAGGTGTTTGCCGCTGAGGCTACGGGTCCCATACGTGCCAAGATGCACCCCCGTCTGACTACCAACGCCAAGTGGATATGGTCCATCTACCTGCTGCTGACGGTCTGCTGCGGACTGGCTTTCTGGATGGCGGGCATGGACTGGTTCCAGGCTACCAACTACTCGATGACGACGACGGCCACCGGCGGTTTCTCCATCCATAACGAAGGGCTTGTGTTCTTCCATTCGGCCACCGTCGACTACGTCAGCATCCTGTTCCAGTTCCTGTCGGGCGTCAACTTCACCTTATTATATATGGTGGTGGTGAAGATGAAGTTCTCGACGCTGCTGAAGAACTCCGAGTTCAAGTTCTACATCTCCGTCCTCGTGCTGGCCACGCTGTGGATCATGTATCTGCTCTTCACCCGCATGGGCTACGACCTGGAGCTCTCGTTCCGCAACGCCCTGTTCCAGGTCGTGTCGTTCATGACCACCACCGGCCTGTTCAACGACGAGGTGGGGGCGTGGCCCCACATCACGTGGATCATCCTCGGCGTGGTGATGTATCTCGGCGGCTGTGCCGGCAGCACCAGCGGCGGCTTCAAGTGCGTGCGCAGTGTGATGATACTGAAGGTGGTGCGCAACAGCTTCCGCCAGATTCTGCACCCCAACGCCGTGCTGCCCGTGAAGATCAACGGTCAGAACATTCAGCAGTCGAAGCTCGTGTCGCTGCTTGCCTTCTTCGCGCTGACGGTGCTCATGGTGCTCTTCACCGTCACCGTCATGATTGTGGCCGGCATCGACAATACCAATGCCGTCACCATCGCCCTGAGCTGCGTCAGCAATGTCGGCCCCAGCCTGTCAAACCAGGTGGGCCCCAGTATCTCGTGGGCCATGCTGCCTGTCTACATCAAGTGGGTGCTCTGCCTGCTGATGCTCATGGGCCGTCTCGAAATCATGACTGTGCTGGTGCTCTTCACCCGCTCGTTCTGGAAAGAAAACTAAGTAGCGATGTATCAGTTTGACGCACTGCAGCCACAGGAACTCAGCCGCCTCATTCATGAGAAGCGTCACCGACTGCTCGGCCGGGACTGCTACCGCCGCTACGGCCTCGACTTTCCGCTGACGGTCGGGAGCGTCATCCTCCGCCGTGGCCGTTTCTTCAGGATTGGCGTCTCCGCCAGGGTGCTCCGCCATCCCGGCCATGACGGCAGCCGTCCCCGCTCTCTGTGGTATGCCGTCGACGACGTGCCGTCGCTCGATGTCCGTCAGGGCGACGTCTTCTTCAGCCTTGACGGCGACCGCAGCACCAACAGCTTTGCCGACCGCATCGCTAACAGCCACGCCGACCGCAGCACCAACCGCTTTGACGACGCCGACCGCATCGTTTACACACCGCTGCAGGACGAGGGCGTGCAGCTCGTCGGCAGTCCGCTGTTCACGACGGCCATCTACGACCTCGACGACCCCGAGACCATCGACTACTCGGAGCTCGACTCCTTCGTACTCCTCACCGCCGTGCAGGGCTCAGCCGACGTGGCCGACGACAGCGGCCAGCGACTGACCATCTGCGAAGGCCACTCGCTCCTCATTCCGGCTACGACTAAGAATATCAAGATTGAAGGCACCATCCGCCTCCTTGAGACTTACGTCTAACCTCGCACCTCGTTAAGACTCCGCTTCATCGAGAAAACGTCTGAGATCCTCCTGCAACCGCCTGAAGGGCTCGCTGTTCATGAAGCCGTTGTTCTTCTTCAGCATCGTCTTCACGTCCTGCAGCGAGTTCTCGTAGCACGCCATCTCGTTATGCTTCTGCGTGCGGTGGGCCTTGGCCTGGTAAATCTCCTCCTGGCGCTCCTGGCGCAGCAGGTTGCACACCTTCGTCAGTATGGGCGCCACGACGGTGTCGAACAGGTGGTGTCCCTGTATATATAAATAGGTGGTCTGCGGCGTTACGCCCAGCGCCTTCAGGTCGTCCTTCGTCTTCAGGTATTCGTCTTTGCCGTCAGGGAAATGTCGCTGCAGGTCGCGCACCTTCGTGCCAACCTTCCGGCGGATATTGGCCAGCGATGCCTCAGGGTGATGCACGTTGAAGCCTCCGGGGTCGGCTATGCGGTTAAGATCTGTGATGGTGAACTTGGGGTACTGGCCGTTGCGATAGAGCATGATGGACCAGACAAACAGGGGGAAAATAGCTTCGCTATAGTCGGCAAAATACTGGCGGAAGTCAAACAGCCTGTGGTCGTTCAGCGTCACTGCCACGCAGACGTTGTGCAGTGAGGGGGCGTAGCACTGGTAGTTCTCGATGGCGTAGACATAGGTATGGAACACGTAGGGACTCTCAATCACCTTTCGCGACTGGTGGGTGGCACCTTGCAGCAGATAGTCGTAGTCGGCATCCACACAGGCTATCATGTCGCGCCCCAACGCTCCTTCGTTTCCCCGTGCCCTCGCATCTTCGTTTCCCTGTGCCCCCGCACCTTCGTTTCCCCCTTCCTCAATGAAATTCATGAGCACCGACTTCTTGCCGCGTGTCAGGTTCATCTTCGACGGCAGCATCACCTCAAAGTAGCGTTCCTCGTTCTCAAACTCTCCCAACACCGTTCGCCAGAAGTAGATGTCATCGTAGCTCTCGACGTAGGCTACAATCCTGCGTCGTCCGCGCTTCGACTTCAGCGCGTTGGCTGCTTCGAAGTACCGGCTCGTGATGTTGTCTTTTAGTCTGTAGGACATGGGGTAATGGGGATTCTGGGTCTTCTGGGTCTACTGGGTCTTCTGGGAGTACTGGGAGTTATGAGTTTTTCACTTCGATGTCGCTGACCTCCGTTACGGCGTCCACCCAGCCGTTCATCACCACTGCTGGCGAGTGTGTGGTCAGGATGATCTGCACATGTGGGTTCAGCTCTAAGCAGAGGTCGATGAGCCGTTTCTGCCACTCAATGTGCAGACTGACCTCCGGCTCGTCCATGAAGAGCACGTAGGGCAGGTCGTCCTCCACCAGCACCGTCAGCAGGATGGCCAGCATCTGCTTTTCGCCAGACGATAGCTGGTAGGGCATCAGCATCTCGCCAATTTGGGTGAAGCGGATCTCGTTCTCCGTGCGCACAATCTTCTTGCCCGTCTCATGAAACAGTTCGTCGACGATGTCCTGGAACCTTGTCTTACGCTGCGACAGGCGCTGCGCCTCCGCTGTGTCACCCTGTTGCAGGGCGGCAATGATGCGGTTGCCGATATTCACCTGATAGTCCAGGAACTTGCGCTGCAGGTTGTACAGCTGGAAGTCGAGCAGGCTGCCGCCGCCACCTTTGATGACGGGCAGCACCTGGCGCAGCGTGCCCTCCTCGTCGGCAATCACGTGCGACAGACTGGAGTCGATACTTCGAATCATGTCGTAGCGTATCCAGCGCGCATCCTCCGGCACCACGTCGAGACGGACACCCTTCAGCGTGTGCGACGGGAACTCGCCGCCCTGAGCCAGACCTTTCACCACCTTATTGATAATGGTCGACTTTCCCTGTCCGTTGATGCCGCTCAAGATGTTGACCCGTGGGTTAAGCTCCCACACGATATGTTTCTTTCCGCTCCAGAGCGACTCTATCTCTATACGGCGGATGTAATCAGCGAATTTCTGCATAGTCGCAATTTGTTGTTAATAGTAACCGAGTGCAAAGATACGTTATTTCCACGACACCGCCAAGGGAATGGGCAGAAAAACATTAATAATTCATAACGCCCTGTTCGATACTCGTTTTTATTTCGTAACTTTGCACCCAACCCACAAAGCTGGCGTGGCTGTGGCGTGTAAACGCGGAAGCCGTGTGAGGGCGGTGGGGAACATATTTACGGAAAGCGTTTATCAGACGCTTTGTCTTTGACGACACAGAATCTCGCAAATCCTGAACATAGTCAAAGGTCAAAGCAGCGATAGATGCGTTGGATGTGTTGTATCCCAAACTCAACCAGGTCTGGAAACCTGGCCATAGTAACAGGGGCAATATATCCGGGGCTTCTGCGTTGCTTATCCTTCTATGTTGGGCATGCGAGAGCCTTGTGTCGGGGGACGAGCGAGATAGTTGCCCCGTTTTTTGTATCTATGGCCAACTGAACAGAAACACTTTTTACGCCTCCGTTGCGGGCAACAGGGGAGGCAGCTCTTTGGAAGCATGCTTCAGGAAAACAGTCTGTGTCTCAGTGCCCACGACGAACTATATATCATCGACCTCGACAAGGTGCTCTACCTGCAGGCCGACGACCATTACACCGACGTCTACTACACCACTGGCACCCATTTCTTTGTGCCCTTTGGCCTTGGCAAGGTTGAGGCGCGTCTCGACGTGATGCCCGAGCGTCGCAGCCAGTTTCTACGCCTTGGTCGTAAGTTCATCATCAACAGAAACCGCATTTTCCGCATCAACACCGTCAAGGAGCAGTTATTTCTTGCCGACGATAGAGGAAATCAGGTTTCGCTACACATATCGAAGCCCATTCTCCGTAGCCTTATCGACATGATGGCCAAATAACAAAGCTATCTTTTCACGAAAGAAATTAGGGGTTTCGCGTTTTTTACTCTTTTACACAGATGGTCTCACGTCTAATTCCTTTATCTTTGCAACCGCGTTGGCCTACAAAAAAGGGTCGTTACGCACTAACCTTTTAATATATTACGCGCGAGCAACAACAATTTAATAACATATTATTCATTAAAACAAAAAGACTATGAGAAAAGAAATTGTTTACTCATTTCTTGCACTGGGTGCCATACCTGTAACGGTTAACGCACAAAGTGTGGAAGCTATGAAGATTAGTAACGATGTTCTCAGTTCGCCTAACGGCACAGCCATTAGCCAGACAGTAGGAACATTACAGAAAGGTAACTACGCTTTCGTAGCTAAGCTGACGACCCGCCTTTACAAGGTTACCATCAAGATTGGTGGCAAGACAGTGGAGTTCGAACCCGATCCTGATAACGAGCAGGATGTCAACATTGGCTTTACGCTGAAAAAGGCCACAGAGGTTAAGATTGAGATTTCAAGTGCCGGCGATGGTGCCTCTGGCTCCGACTTTACCGTTGGCTCTCCGGTCATCAACCTGACAGCTGGTATCAATGCTGCCAAGCAAGAGCTTACCACCAAGGCCAACGACCTGAAGACAAAGGTTCAGGGCTGGCAATACGACAACGCCGCTGACGTTGCCGCTGTTGACAATCTGCTGAAGAAGATTGCCGACGTTAAGGAGACATATCAGGACTACGTGGACAACGAGCTCTACGATACCGAGAGCGGTGCCATGGCCAAGGAGATTGCTGCTCTTGACAACGAGGTAACAACCAACTACCTCAATGCACTTTGCGAGACCATCCATCTGGCTGAGCTCGACGCTGTTGCCGGTATGGAGGCTGAGCTGGTTGGCGCTTCGGCTTATCTGCTCGATGATGCAAAGAAAGAACTGGAGGAGGTTGACGGTGAGATTACCGCAGCTATCAAGGCCGTCAATCTGGCTAAGGCTAACAACAAAGCCGTTGAAGAATACACCGCCAATCTGGAGAGTATTCCCACACAGAAAGACCTTGACGACATTACCAGCAAGTACACAACAGAGTCTAAGGCTAACAAGGACGCTTACAAAGCCCTTGACAATACAGTAAAGAACCTGCAGAAGGTCGTAGACACAAAACTGGCTGAAGGTGGTGCCGACCAGGCATTTGCCGCTAACAAGGAAAAGGCTCAGCAGGCTGTTGATGCCGTAAAGGCTCTTGTCGACGCCGCCTACAATTCTGCGGCTCAGAAGACACTTGCCGAGACCGAAGCTTATCAGAAAGCCCTCGAAGAGGCCAACGAGGTTGTTGGCCAATACGGTGCTGACGCTGCTAACTATAACGCCTTCTCGGCTAAGACGGCTACCCTTGACGGTCTGCAGAAGAAGCTTGACGACACAAAGGCCGAGACAGCTAAGAAGGTGTCAAAGGACGGCAAGTACGCCGCTGACGGTGCTTACTACACCGACTACCTCGCTGCCCTGCAGAAGACCATCAACGACCTGAAGACTAATCTGAAGAAAGCTTACGACAACGGCGAGGCAGCTTCATTTAGCATTGCAAACAATGTGGAGAGTCAGCTCAATACTTACAAGACTCAGGCAGGGTTGGCTGTTGACAACTACGACACGCAAGTTGCTACCATTGCTGAATGCAACGAAAAGCTGGCTGCTGCCCGCGCCGAGTTTGAGAACCTTCCCATCTATCAGGATGAGGCTCAGGTTTACGACTATAAGCTCAAACTGGATGCTATCCAGAAGGAGATCAACGATGTTCAGGCTGAGATTGACGATGCTATCGCCAACAAGAAAGGGCAGCAGCACTGGACGGCCATGCAGGCTGTTAGCATTGACGGCAATGCCATCAAGGCTGAGATTGACCAGCTGCTGAAGGAGAAGAACAGCGCTGTCAACAGCTTCAATGCTGATGTGGCAGGAGACAAGGTTGACGAGCTGAATAAGCGTATTGAGAAGTTCGGCACCGACTATACCGGAAAGCTTGGTACTCAGCAGGCCAATATCGAAGGTCAGGAGGCTGATATCAAAGCTGGTGTTGATGCTGTTGACAATGCTCTTAACAAGAACTACAACTCTGAGACATTAGATTACACTGATAAGGTCAGCAATGAGGCAAGTGCTTGGAACGGAAGTGTATGTCCTGGTGACCACTCATTTGCGGAGAAATATGAAACTAATGTCAATACAACCGGTGTTATTCTTAACCAGACCGTTACTGGTCTGCAGCCTGGTACATACGAAGTTCAGCTCTTTGCAAATGCAAATTACACCTCAGGCCGTGGTTTCAACTCTGACATGCAGGATGGCGCTACTGATGTTGCGTTTGTATTTGCAAACGATGTTGAAGTCCCTGTTGTAGCTCATGTTGATGGAGGAATGAACGGTGAATATACGCTGGCGAATGTTGTTGTAACCGATGGAACACTTAACATTGGTTTGAAGAAGGCTAAGGCTGGTACTAACTGGCATACCATTAAGATTAAGTCACTGAAAGCCACAACCGCTTCTGTGCTTGAAGGCCTGACAGCCACATTGGATGACCTGTCAAGTAAGCAGGATGCTCTGGAGGCTAACGCAAAGTCGCTGTCTGAAGGTATTGCTGCTAACAAGAAACTGAAGGACGATGCAAATAAGGCTGCCACTGATCTTGAGGGTGTGATTACCCAGTTCAAGAAGGACTATGGCATCGAGCCTAACGACCCGGATATTCTTGGCAATAGCTACGTTGAGATCAATAATGAGGAGACAGAAATCGCAACCAAGCTCGCCGAAGCAAAGGATAAGGTAAATAACATTAACCCAGAGGAAGTTCCCGATGCAGACGTTACCAACAAGGTAGGCTCTACAAAAGATGATTGGACTGGTTCTAATGGTACTGCTGGTAGCGGGTTTGCACCATTTGTAAATCCTGATGATAACCGTGGTGATTGTGGCATGGTTGAGAATTATAATGGAAGCAGTTGTACAGTTACTGGCGAGATTATGAGCCAGACACTCACGGGGCTTTCAAATGGCACTTACGTCGTTGAGCTGTATGCAAATGCCATGGCAGCAAATGACGTTGACAATAATAATGCTATTCAGGCAGATGCAAACGACGTGGCATACGTATTTGCCAATGACGTTAAGACGTTCGTTGTAGCTAAAAAGGCAAATTCTACGGCAGAAAACGGATTATACAAATTGGAGAATGTAGTTGTCAGTGATGGAACCCTGAAAATGGGTATTGCTAAGGCCAAGGGAGGTACTAACTGGCATACTATCCAGATAAAGTCCCTCACTCAGCTTGCTTCTACTGCAGACACCAACAAGAATCTGGCAGAGCAGAAGGAGGCTATCGCTAAACTGGCAGAACAGCAGACTGCACTCGAGACGAAGGCAAAGGCAAGAAAGGCTAACGCTGAGGCTAAGGCAACAGCTGACACCGAGATTGCCAACCTGGAGGCTTATGAGCTGAACAACCTGAAGGATCTGAAAGATGTCAGCGGTGCAGACGGTAACTATTCTACACAGAAAGCTAAGAAATCCGATCCTATGAACTGGGCTGTCTATCGCAGCGGACTTAAGGAAGGTGAGAGCTATGCAGAAAAGAAGGCTGCCCTCGATGAAAAGATTGCTAAGCTAAAAGAAGACATTCAGAAGGCATACGACGACAAAGAACTCAACACCAAGTGGGAGAGCGAGTTTAAAGCACAGGTTGTGGATGCTACTGGCGTTAAGGCAGAAATCGACGCCATCAAGAAGAAGGCTGGAGAGGAGTCTGATAACTACTGGGCTTATTGTAACCTCAACAAGAAGTACATGAATAATGGCGACGTGGATGTTACGCTGTTGGGCAATGGAACCTTGGATCAGGCCATTGTAGCCGCCGAGACGGATCTGGCAACAGTCGCTGGCAGTAAGGCCGCTAAGTACTATCAGGATATGATGATTAGCTACCGCGAGACCCGTGCGACCATCCTGACCAATATGCGCAAGAGCCTGAATGCTCGTACAGCCGTTAAGGACAAGGAAGGTTACGAGACCCAGTTGAAGGATCTTCAGACGAAGGTAGAGGCCGTACAGGCTAACGCCAAGGCCAACCTCGACCAGTACAACGAAGAAGTGGCTCTGCTGAAGGAGACTCAGGATCTGTGGTACGCTACCTATGCTGAGATTGCTGCTACCGACGAGACAACCGCACGCGACAGTTACCTCACCCAACTGGATGAGATTCAGAAGAAGATTGACGCCGCCAAGGCAGCCATCGAGGATAACGTGAAGAACGGTCAGTCTGTCGAGAAGGAGCAGAAGACCACTCTGAACGGCATCAAGGTTGAGATCAACAACCTGAAGCAGCAGCAGCAGGATGGCTACAACGCTCAGGTTGCTGCCGACAGCAAGCAGCGCTACGAAGACATCGTCGCTACCATTGCTGGTGCCCGCGAGGCTTACAAGAAGGCTACTGCTACCATCACCGAATATAACAATGCCCAGAGCGCACTGCTCCAGAACGCTATGGATGCCGTTGAGGCTGAGACCACAGTCCTGGTTGACGCTCTCTATGCATTCCCCGATGACTCCAAGGCTCTGTCCGACGCCGTTGGTGAGGCATACGTTAAGTGGTCAGAAACAGATCTGCCACAGTCGCTGTTGTTCGATAGGGACGAGCCCACATGGCTTGACAAGGCTGAGGCTTTGAAGGCTAAGATTGAACAGGCTGAGGAAGATTTCATCAACGCTGTTCGCGCTGCCGTCAATGCTGACTGCGCCCAGAAGGTTGAGAACTTCAAGGCCGACCGTGATGCAGCTGCCGAGGCTGTAAATGGTTACAGTGTGTACGCTGGCGGTCAGGAGCTGACCGAGGACGAGCAGAAGACGCTGTTCAGAGAGGTCGACGAGCTGATTGCCAATATCGAGACCGCTATGGATGCACCACAGCTGTCTGAACTCGACGAGGCTCTGAGAGCTGCCGAGAATTCCAGCACGGGCATTGAGGCTAAGCTTGCCAAGATTAAGAACGACAAGGCTTACACCGCTATGGATGCTGTCCTCTCTAAGATTGAGAAGGCTAAGGACTACATGAGCGAGGATGAGGCTGCACAGGTTGACGAATTCCGTGCAACTCTGGAAGAGGCTAAGGCTAACGGTAATGTGGCTGACAACGCAGCACTGAAAGCTCAGCTCGACGATCTGAAGGCTCTGGCTGGTGAAGCTACTGGCGTTGTTGAGGCTAATGAAGCCTTCGAGACCGCCGCTGCCGACCTCCAGAACAAACTCGATGCCGCTGTGGCTACTGCAAGCCAGTTCCTGGCTGCTCCTGGCATTATCAATGAGCTGAACGGCATCCAGGCTACGCTCACTCAGGATAAGTCTGACGTTGAAGACATCAACGACAACGACGATCCATACGTTGCAAAGAAGGCCGACATTGATGACAAGACAAACGAAATTGAAGGTCTCTCTGATGAGATTGACAATATCCTTGGCGCAACACTCTTCGATGCACAGATTGCCGCTCTCGAAGGAAATATTGACGAGCTTGAGGAGCAGTACGTGCTCTTCGCTAACGACTTTGAGACTGAAGGCGTTCAGGAGCAGGCCAAGGCATACAAGGAGCAGATTGAGAACATCAAGAAGAAGCTGGAAGCCTTCAAGGCTGTTAAGGCTGCTGACAAGAAGGTCACCTACGACGAGGAGACCGGTGAGCAGAATGTTCCCGCCGAGACACTGGCCGTTGAGGTGAAGCTCGATGAGGAGACAACTGTCACCCCGACGCTGTTGGATGTGGAGCAGGAGATTGCCGGACTCGTAACCGAGCTGACGGTTGCTAACAATCCTGCTGCTAACACCGCAGCTTACAACGTTCTGAAGAACAAGGCCGACGGTCTGAGCTCTGAGATTGGCAGCCAGTACGAGGTGGATAACTTCAGCGACGAGCAGAAGGCTGATATCGCCGCTCAGAAGGCAGCCATCGACAAGGCTATTGAGGACGTTAAGGCTCAGATTGAGGCTAAGAAGGACAACATCCTGCCTTACGCTGAGAACATTGAGGATCAGATTGAGGACATCAAGAACCAGATTGCTGCTATGCAGGCTGCCGTTCAGACTGCCCAGAATGAACTTGATGAGGCAAGGGCTGACTTGGCCATGTTCTTGGCCCAGACCGAACTTGGCCTTGATGTCATGCAGAGAATGGTTGACTTTGCTAAGGAGACCATCGACGGATACGAGTATACGAAGGCTGCCGACTTCGCTCCTAAGTTCAACATGATGCAGGAGGCTGTCGACGCCAAGAAGGCTTATATCGAAGAGAAGCTGGCCGATGCTACCATCTCAGAACAGGACATCGATGATATGGTTGAACTGCTTGATAACAACGCCGAGACGATTATGGATGTCTTGAACACGGCTGCCAACCGTGAGTTGCTGGCCAAGAAGGCTAACCTCCAGGAGCAGGCCGATGCCATCGAAATCGACGAGAATCGCTTCACGCTGAATGACTTGGAGTACATCAATGGCAAGAAGGGTGAAATCGAGAATGATCTCGTGGCTCTGGAAGGCAATATCAACGCAGCCAAGATCAATCACGAGTCCTTCCTGCAGCTCAATGACAAGAGTCAAGCACACCTCATGGCCGACGTCCTTGGCGACGAGATTGTTGAGAAAGTGCGCGAGCTCACAGGCGATCCTGACTTCTTGGCATACGACGAAGAGAATGATGAGCCGGTCATCAACCCGAACATCAAGCAGAAGATGCAGGAGATTCAGGATAAGATTGACGAGCTGAAGGAGTTCATCGATGGCAACATTCTGCCTTCTACCGATAACACCGCTGGCGACATCGACGGCGATGGTGAGGTGACTGGCGACGACGTTGACGCATTCGTCGAGGCTTACATGGCCGACACGATTCCTGCCGATGACGATCCTACATTCGCCCGCTACGACGCTAATGGTGACGGTGAAATCACAATTGCCGACGCTGTGGCTATCTTCAACCTGTCGAACGGTCTGAACTGGGACGGCACCGATCCTGACCTGGTTGCTGCACGCAATGCTGACAAGACGGAGCTCAACGGTACACTCACCGCACAGGCAGAAAAGCTGGCCGACGGTATGACACGCATCAGCTTCAACCTTGACAGCAACTTCGACTACGCTGCCTTCTCTATCGACGTTCTGGCTTCTGCCGGCGTGAAGGTGGTCAACGAGAGTGCTAACGTCAGCCTGCGCACGAGCAACCTGGCCAACGGTACACACCGTATCGCCGGCCTGAGTCTTGAGACGGCTACTACAGGCAAGGGACGCGTCCTGACTATCGACGTCGAGGGCGAGGGCTCTCTGCAGTATGCAAACATCGTCTTCGCTACAGCTCAGGGTCAGAGCATCCGCTTCATCCTAGGTAATGCCACTGCTATCAACGGCCTTGGCGCTGACCAGCAGCAGACAACAACTTACGACCTCGGTGGTAAGATTGTCAATGGCATGAAGAAGGGTGTCAGCATCGTTCGCGACGCTTACGGAAACGTGAAGAAGAAGCTTGCCAAGTAATAAGGCTCTATAGTAAAAGGAGGTGTGCGGGGAGCACCCGCACACCCCTCTTCGAGAAACGTAACATAACAACAAGGAATTAGATAATAAAACTATGATGAGTCATATCAGAAAATTCAGAACGGGAACATTCTACTCTCGTTTGTTCCTCCTGATGACACTGTTGGTGGGTAGCGCCGCTGCTGCCTTCGCTGCTCACACGGTCACGGTTAAGGATTTCAAGATCAAAGCCGACCAGCAGAAGGAGGTCGCCATTTCGCTGAACACCACAGAAACCAATGTCGTCGAGGTGGAAGGCACGATTACGCTGCCGAAGGGACTGGAGTTCGTTACCACCAATGGCAAGGCTTACCAGACGACAGGTACCATCACCAGTGGAGCTTCGACGGCGCTGAAACCCTCTAACGGACGTTTCGACGTTCGCTACATCCCCAAGAAGGCTTTCAGTGGAAAGAATGGTAGTGTGTTAATCTTTGCTGTGAAGGCCTCTGAGTCACTGCCTGAGACGTCGACACTGTCGCTGACCAACCTGGTTGTCACAACCATGGATGGTAAGAAGGCCAACGTGCAGAACGCTACGGCAACGGTGACACTGGATAGTGACACGCCCGACGATCCCACGCCCATTACACCAGAAGATCCCACAGAAGCTGAGTTCACCCTGTCGTTCACTGCCGACGCAGTGGAGATGATTGCCGGTGAAGAAGCTACTGTCGAGGTGGCTCTGGCCAACGGTGCCGAGCTGAAGGCCTTCGAGGCTACACTCGAGCCTTCCGAGGGTCTCACTGTTGTTGGCGTTACGCCTAGCTACCGCATGGCTGACGGCACATTCAACTATAATAATAATAAGGTGAAGTACTTGAACCTGGGCGGTGCCATCGCCGGCTCTGAAGGTACTATCTTCTCGGTGAAGCTGAAGGCTGCTGACGACCTGGCTGGCCAGGCCACGCTGACCATCAGTAACGTTCATGCTTCGGCAACAGGTGCTGACATCAGCATTGCACCCGCTGAGCTTGCCATCAACGTCATCAGCAAGGAAGAGATTGCCAAGCAGGTGGCTAACGATGCAGCTTACGAGAAACTGTCAAAGGAACTGGCTGAACAGCAGGCTGCGCTCGATGCTGCCAAGAATGAAATCAACAACAACTATCCTTCTGTAGCAGGGCAGTTCACCGATCAGGAAAATGCTATCCAGAAAAAAATCAACGACACCCAGAAGGCTCTCGACCAGAAACATGAGGCTGTGGAGCTCAACGCTAACAGCAACATCGACGCTGAGAAGAAGGAGATTGCCGACGCTATCGCTAAACTGAAGAGCGATGCCGCTGCCGCTCAGGCCGCATACGAACAGGAGCAGGCCGAGCAGGCTGCCAACGAGGCTGCCTTCAATGCTTACAAGGCTGAGAAGAAGGCTGAGGTAGAGGCTCTGGCTCAGGAAGGTGACAGCGAAGCTGCACAAAAGATTATCAGCGACGCTTTGAATGCCATCGATAACGTGCAGTACAAGAGCTGGGATTCACTCGACCGCAACAAAGCTAATATCGACGCTATCGTCAATCCCATAGCTGACGCACTGGCCGCACAGCGTGCTGCCGACGAGGCTGCCGCCAAACAGGCTGCCAACGATGCTGCCTACGAGAAGCTGATGGGTGAGCTTGACGGACTGCAGGCTGATCTCGACAAGGCTAAGGAGCAGATAGAGGAGAACAATGCCGACGTGGCCGACCAGTTCACGGAGGCCGAGGAGGCTATCCAGAAGCAGATTGATGACCTGAAGGCTGAGCTGAAGGAGAAATCAGACGCTGTAGAACTCAACGACGAGAGTAACATCGACGAGCAGAAGGCTGAGATTGCTGCCGCCATCGAGAAACTGAAGGCTGATGCCGACGCCGCTCAGGAAGCTTACGAGAAGGCGCTTGCAGAGGCTGAGGCCAAGAAGGCTGCCAACGAGGCTGCTTACGAAGCTATCAACAAGCAGATTGGTATCCTGCTGGCAAAGGTCGACCTGGCTAAGATGAGTATTCGTGAGACCTGTCCCGATGTCGCTGCCAACTACGACGAGCAGCTTGATGCTCTAAAGGCTCAGGTTGAGAAGATGCAGGGTATCGTCGACGAGATGCATGACAAGATTGAACTCTCTGAGTCGACACTCGACGATGAAAAGAATGCACAGATTGCTCTGATTGAGACCTCCATCCTCGCTATTACCGCTGAGGCTGGTGTGGCTCAGGCTGCTATCGACGCCAATCGTGATGCTTACACCAGGCTTAGCATAAAGCTCGACGCTGTACAAGCTGCACTCGATGCTGTCAAGGAGACGCTTAAGGGCGAATGTGCTGACGTGGCAGCCAATTACGACGGCCAAGTGGCCGATCTCCAAAAGCAGATTGACGCAGCTAAGGCTGCCTTGAAGGCAAAGTATGACGCTGGTGAACTGAACACTGATAGCTCCGTTAACGACGCTGCCATGTTGCAGGCTATCGCCGACATGCTGGCTGCTGCCAGGGAAGCTCAGAAAGTCATTGTGGGAATTCAAAGTGTCAAGACCTTAGAGGATGCTATCGGCTACTACGATCTCAACGGTAAGCCAGTCAATGGGCTCCAGAAGGGTAAGACAACAATTGTTCGCATGAGGAATGGGCAGGTTAGAAAGATTGTGACAAAATGACAATCGCTAATCTGTAAACAGCCAAAGAAAGAGGAGGCGGACATGATTCTGATTCCACCTCCTCTTTTAAAGACACTATAATGATAAGGAAGAATCTTCGTTCAATCTATAATAGTATGGACGGCGAGGGGCAGTCGAGCCCCTCGTTTTTTCGTGTTTGCGCGTCATCGTAGCGGAAACTCACATTCTTCGGCCCTGTACAAAGAAAATAGGTGTGGGACGTGCGAGTACTTTTTGCTATTATGCGTACACAAAAGTCTCCCTTACATTTACTCCGTCTGTCGTGCACTCCACTGCGGCAAGTTGTGGTCGGGGTGGGAGAAGTCAACGAGGGCGATGTCGAAGATGAGGTTGGAGCAGATGGCGGGGATGCCGTCCTTTGACGTCTTGTTGTAGCCCAGCTGGTAGGGTATGTAGACGCGCCAGCGGTCGCCGCGGTGCATGTGCTGCAGGATGGTGGTGAAACCGTCGACGAAGCCCGAGGCCACGGTGGTGACGACGCCCGTGGTCTGCCAGCTGAAGGTGCCCGTGTAGGTCTGGTCGAAGACGAGGCCCTCGGGGTAGCTTGCGGTGGGTATGATGCGTCCGCGGTAGCTGATGCGCACGGTGTCGGTGTAGTAGGGGCTGTCGGTGCCCTCGCCCGTCTCCAGCACTTCGTAGTAGACGTAGTCGCTGACGTCGCCCTCGGTCTGCTGGTCTTTGGTGAACGACTTCACGCGCTGGCAGCGCTTGGCAATGTCGGCTATGTAGGCGTCGTTGCGCTCCTGCCAGTTGGCGTAGTCGTCGGCCTCCACGTCTTCTTGCTCGCTGCATGAAACGGCAAAGAGCAAAAGAAGCAGAAGCACACCCAAGCCCTCCCAAAGGGAGGAATGTCTGTTTACATGAATGGATGTCTTATTTCCCATACATTTTTATAATAGTTGTTTGTCTACCTAAACATCCCCTCCTTGGGAGGGGCTTGGGGAAGGCTTTAGAGTTTCTTCAACAGGCTTGCAATGCTTACCTTGTCTTCGATAATCGAGTTGAGCTCGCTGATTTTGACGCGCTCCTGCTCCATGGTGTCGCGGAAACGGAGGGTGACGCAGCCGTCGTTGAGTGTGTCGTGGTCGACGGTGACGCAGTAGGGCGTGCCGATGGCGTCCTGACGACGGTAGCGCTTGCCGATGGAGTCCTTCTCGTCGTACTGGCAGGTGAAGTGGTACTTCAGCTGGTCGATGATCTCGCGGGCTTTCTCGGGCAGTCCGTCCTTCTTGACCAGCGGCATGACGGCGCACTTGACGGGTGCCAGGGCTGCGGGCAGCTTCAGCACCGTGCGGGTCTCGCCGTTCTCCAGCTTCTCCTCCTCGAAGGCGTGACACATGATGGAGAGGAACATGCGGTCGACACCGATAGAGGTCTCGATGACGTACGGGGTGTACGACTCGTTGGTCTGCGGGTCGAAGTACTTGATGCTCTTGCCTGAGTATTTCTCGTGCTGCGACAGGTCGAAGTTGGTGCGGCTGTGGATGCCCTCCACCTCCTTGAAGCCGAACGGCATCTTGAACTCGATGTCGGTGGCGGCGTTGGCGTAGTGGGCCAGCTTGTCGTGGTCGTGGAAACGGTAGTTCTCGGCGCCGAAGCCCAGAGCCAGGTGCCACTTCATGCGTGTCTCCTTCCACTTGGGGAACCACTCGAGCTCGGTGCCGGGCTGCACGAAGAACTGCATCTCCATCTGCTCGAACTCACGCATACGGAAAATGAACTGACGGGCGACGATCTCGTTGCGGAAAGCCTTACCAATCTGGGCAATGCCGAAGGGTATCTTCATGCGGCCGGTCTTCTGCACGTTCAGGTAGTTGACGAAGATGCCCTGAGCCGTCTCGGGACGCAGGTAGACTTTCATCGATGCGTCGGCTGAGGCGCCCATCTCGGTGGCGAACATCAGGTTGAACTGACGGACGTCGGTCCAATTCTTGGTGCCGCTGATGGGGTCGACAATCTCCTCGTCGAGGATGATCTGCTTCAGGGCCTCGAGGTCGGGTCCCTGCATGGCGGCAGCGTAGCGCTCGTGCAGGGAGTCGCGCTTGGCCTTGGTCTCCTTGACGCGCTCGCTGGTCTCCAGGTACTTAGTCTCGTCGAACGATTCGCCGAAGCGCTTGCGGGCCTTCTCGACTTCCTTCTGAATCTTCTCGTCGTACTTCGCAATCTGGTCCTCTATCAGGACGTCAGCACGATAGCGCTTCTTAGAGTCGCGGTTGTCGATGAGGGGGTCGTTGAAGGCGTCGACGTGGCCGGAGGCCTTCCATATCGTCGGGTGCATGAAGATGGCCGAGTCAATGCCCACGATGTTCTCGTGCAGCATCGTCATGGCCTTCCACCAGTACTGCTTAATGTTGTTCTTCAACTCCACGCCGTTCTGACCGTAGTCGTAGACAGCGCCTAAACCGTCGTAAATCTCACTTGAGGGGAACACGAAACCATACTCCTTGCAGTGGCTCACGATCTTCTTGAATACATCTTCTTGTGCCATCGTTTTATTGGACTATTTTACTATTTGACTATTGGACTATTTACTATTGGACTATTTTAGTGTTTACAAATTTGGCTGCAAAGGTACACAATAATTATGAATTACGGCTTGCGAATTATGATTTATTTTGCATCTTTGCCGCATTATTAACAAGGTAGACGCAAAAAATGTGGCTCTCGCGTGCAGTTTTTTCGCTCTTTTGCCGTTTAATTGGAAAAGAATAACTAATTTTGCCGCATGATGAAAAGAACAAGTTTGACATGGGCGGCTGCCGCCCTGATGGCAGCAGTGACAATGGTGGGATGCTCCACGAGTGACAATAACGACTTGCCCGACGGACCGCCGCCTGTTGAGAACGGCGAGACGCCTGACACCCCGCTGTCGAACGAAGACAACGACCTGAAGGACATCACGCTGACGCGCTCGGAGCAGGAGCTGGTGCAGGGTAACAACGACTTCGCCTTCAAACTGTTCCAGCAGGTGACGTCTGGTTCTGACGCCATTTGTTTCGTGCCCGAAAAGAGCCAGATAGTCTCACCCATCAGCATCACCTACGCCCTGGGCATGCTGAACAACGGCGCCGCTGGCCAGACGCAGGCGGAGATCAACAAGGTGCTGGGCTTTGGCGAGGCCGGCGCTCAGGGCATCAACGACTTCTGCCGGAAGATGCTGACTGAGGCTCCATCGCTCGACAAGCTCACGAAGGTGATGATTGCCAACACCATCTACATGAACAAGGGCTACCAGCTGAAGGCCGACTTCATCAGCAAGGCTAAGACCTACTACGGCGCTGAGCCCGAGACCCGCAACTTCTACGACGGCCAGACGCGCGACGTCATCAACAAGTGGGGCAACGACCATACGGAAGGAATGATTCCCGAGGTGCTGAAGGAGGACGAGTTCGACCCGTCGGCCGTCAGCTATCTGCTCAATGCCATCTACTTCAAGGGTGCCTGGGCCGAGAAGTTCGACACGGGCAACACCAAGGACGAGACCTTCAAGTGCGGTGGGAGTGAGACGGTGACGGTGCCCATGATGCACCAGGAGCACGAGTTCAGCTATACCGAGAACGACGACTGTCAGGTGCTACGTCTGCCCTACGGCAACAACGCCTACAGCATGACCATCTTCCTGCCCAAGGAGGACAAGAGCATCATCGATGTGCTGAATACGCTGACGGCCGACAGCTGGCAGCGCTACCGTTGGATGGGCAGTGCCGTCGTCGACGTGAAGCTGCCCCGCTTCGAGACGCAGTCGGACATCAACCTGAAAGAATTCATGTCGGCACTGGGCATGCCGAGAGCCTTCAGTGAGTATTATGCCGAGTTCCCCAACTTCTGCGATGTTGAGACGTATATAGGCCTGATGAAGCAGGTGGCCCGCATCAAGCTCAACGAGGAAGGCACCGAGGCAGCTGCCGTCACCGTGGTAGGGATGTATGAGAAATCGTCAGTATCAGAGCCCAAGTACGCCCAGTTCCACGCCAACCGCCCGTTCCTCTACGTCATCAGCGAACAGTCCACTGGCGCCATCTTCTTCATAGGCCAGTATCTGGGCAAATGAAGAATTGAAGGATTGGAGGATTGAAGAATTGAAGGTCGTGTGAGCAGACTCGATACGAGGTAGCGAGGGTTCGAGTCAATAAATGGGAAAAAGAAAAGTCCGACGATTGTCGGACTTTCTTTTTGGTAGGGACACCCGGGCTCGAACCGGGGACCTCTGCAATGTGACTGCAGCGCTCTAAACCAACTGGGCTATGCCCCTATCATTTTTAAATTCGGCTGCAAAGGTAATAATAATTTCTGATACCCGCAAATTTTCTGTCCTTTTTCTTCGCTCTCACGTCATTTTTCTTCAATCCTTCAATTCTTCAATCCTTCTTCCCTCCGCAGAGAACGCGGCAGACGCGGTCCTGGAAGGTGCGGCCGTCGTTGGTGCGCAGCACGCCCTGATTGATGATGGTGAAGCAGAGCTCGTGGCCGTTGGCTGCCGTGCAGTAGCCCGCAAGGCTGGAGATGCCTGTGAGGGTGCCCGTCTTGGCACGGACGTTGCCACAGGTGTAGTCGCCCTTCATGCGGTTCTTCAGTGTGCCGTCGAAACCGGCGATGGGCAGTGTGGGCATGAGGCAGTCGCTGATGTTCTTATTGCGCCAGGCGTAGCGCAACAGACGGGTGAGGAGCTCGGCGCTGACGTAGTTGTAGAGCGACAGGCCGCTGCCGTCGGCCACCTTGTAGGCTGAGGGCGCGAGACCAATCTTCTGGATGATGCGGTTGATGGCCGCACGGGCATGGCTGGCCTTGGCGGGACGTGCGCCGCCGGCGGCTGCCAGCTGGAAGAACATGGACTCGGCGTAGAGGTTGTCGCTCTCCTTCATCATACGTGTCAGCACCTGCTCAATGGTGTGTGTGCGAGTGCACAGCAGCACCGCCCCATTGGGCACCTTGCCGCTCTCCTCGTATTTTACATCAACCTCGTCCCTCGAACTATCCTCGTCCCTCGCACCTTGCACCTCGTACCTCGAACTATCCTCGTACCTCGCACCTCGCACCTCGTACCTCGAAAAAACGACTCCCCTCTCGCGCAGCTTCTCGACGAGCCGCTCCGTGAGGTTGTCCTTGCGGTTGAGCAGCAGCGGCGACAGCACGGGATTGTCGTCGTCCCAGCACCACCCTTCACCCAGCAGCTCGGGCTCCTTGAACGTGCGGTCGGCCACCAGTCGTCCGCAGATGGTGTCGACGCCCAGCTGGCAGATGCTCTCGACGAAGGCACGCAGGTCGTCGCCGTCGAAGCGCGGATCCATGCCGCCCACGCAGTAGACGTCGCCCGTCAGCTTGCGGTCGGCGATGTGCCCCTTATAATATAAAGAGGTGCGTAGCTGGTAGCTGCCGCCCAGACGGTCGATGGCGGTGATGGCCGTCACCAGCTTCATGGTCGATGCCGGACGCATGGTTTGGCGGTGGTTGTAGACGTAGATGGCGGAGTCGGCCGTCAGGTCGTAGACCATCAGTCCCAGCTGCGAGTGCTGCAGTGTGCGGCTGTGGGCTATCATCGAGTCGAGCCGGTGAATAATGTTCTGGGGGTAGGGCAGCGAGTTGACCACCAGCGTGTCGGCAAACGCAGTATCGGCAAGCGCGGTGTCGGCCAATATCGTGTCGGCAATCAGGCCCTCGGCATCGCGCGTTTCCTCCTGTGCCGTCACGTGTAGCGTCAGGAGAAAAGCAGGCAGTAATAGTAGTGTCTTCTTCATTTTGGCTGCAAAGGTACTAAAATTTCTCATTTCTCATTTCTCATTTCTCATTTTTTTCGTACCTTTGCACCGTCAAAGTCTATATTAATATGGTATACAAGTATGACTTCCTGATTATAGGAGCAGGCGTGGCCGGCATGAGTTACGCCCTGAAGGTGGCTCGCGCCCTGCGTGAGAAGCAAGATGCAAGCGGCAAGGAGCATGAAGGTGCCAGAATCTGCATGATCTGCAAGACGTCGCTCGAAGAGGCCAACACCTCGTTTGCCCAAGGCGGTGTCGCCTCAGTGACCAACCTGGCTGTCGACAACTTCGACAAGCACATCGAGGACACGATGATTGCGGGCGACTACATCAGCGACCGCCATGCCGTGGAGCAGGTGGTCCGCATGGCTCCCGACCAGATTCGTGAGCTGGTGGAGTGGGGCGTCAGTTTCGACCGCAAGGACGACGGCACATTCGACCTGCACCGTGAGGGCGGGCACTCGGAGTTCCGCATCCTGCACCATGCCGACGACACGGGAGCCGAGATACAGCGTGGTCTGATGGAGGCTGTGCGCCGCTGTCCCGACATCGATGTCAAGGAGAACCACTTTGCGGTGGAGATTATCACGCAGCACCATCTGGGCGTGCGTGTCACCCGCCGTTCGCCGAATATCCAGTGCTACGGGGCCTATGTGATACCCACCCCCGACCCCTCCCGTGCGGGAGGGGAGAGTGATGACACTCAAGGGCAAAATCTGTCGTCAGATGTAACAAAACGCCCCTCCCGTGCGGGAGGGAATGAGGATGGGTGTCGGGTCGATACTTACCTCGCCAAAATCACCGTCATGTGTACCGGCGGCTGCGGCGCCGTCTATCTGACGACCTCGAACCCCGTCATCGCTACCGGCGACGGCATCGCCATGGTCTACCGTGCCAAGGGAACGGTACAGGACATGGAGTTCGTGCAGTTCCACCCGACGGTGCTCCACAACCCTAAGGAGACGCACCCCGCCTACCTCATCACAGAGGCCATGCGCGGCTACGGCGGCATCCTGAAGCTGCCCAACGGCGAGACCTTCATGGAGAAGTATGACGAGCGCCTGTCGCTGGCGCCGCGCGACATCGTGGCCCGTGCCATTGACAAGGAGATGAAGATTCACGGTCTGGACCATGTCTGTCTGGACGTCACCCATAAGGACCCGGCCGAGACGCGCCACCACTTCCCCAACATCTACCAGAAGTGTCTGTCGATGGGTATCGACATCACCACCGACTATATCCCCGTGCGCCCTGCAGCCCACTATATGTGCGGCGGCATCAAGGTCGACCTCAACGGACAGTCCAGCATCGAGCGCCTCTACGCCCTCGGCGAGTGCTCATGCACGGGGCTGCACGGTGGCAACCGTCTGGCCTCCAACTCGCTCATCGAGGCCGTCGTCTATGCTGACACTGCCGCCAAGGACTCTCTGGCGCACGTCGACCTCTACGACTTCAACGAGCGAGTGCCCGAGTGGAACGACGAGGGAACGATGACCAACGAGGAGAAAGTGCTTATCACACAGTCGGTCAAGGAGGTCAATCAGATTATGGCCAACTACGTCGGCATCGTCCGCAGCGACCTCCGCCTGCACCGTGCCTGGGACCGCCTGGACATGCTCTACGAGGAGACGGAGCGTCTCTTCAAGCGTGTGAAGGCCAGCCGCGACATCTGCGAGCTGCGTAACATGATTAACGTGGGCTACCTCATTACCCGTTGGGCGCTGGAACGCAAGGAGTGTCGAGGACTGCATTACACCATTGACTATCCTGTTCATGCGTACGACAAATGAGTGGTCATGCGTACGACAAATGAGTGGTGAGAGGTAAGGGGTAAGAAGTGAGAGGTAAGAATTGTTTTCGAGGTGCGAGGTGCGAGATTAGTTTATACGATGGTTTTGGTGGCGCTGCTAACGTTATTCGTGGCGGCAGCCCCTGCTATGTCTGACTATCCTCGTACCTCGCACCTCGCACCTCGTACCTCGAAATCCCCCCGCAACCTTCTACGCACAAACCAACTTGACACGCTCGCATGGCATGAACGGCTGGCCTGGCGCACCAATACGCTGGGATGGCTGCTGCTGTCGCCTAACATCGGGGCAGAGTGGACATTGGGCAGTCATAACTGGAACCACTGGACGGTGGGAGCCAGCGCACGGGCTTGGTGGGCCAACAACGAATGGGAGGTGCCCTACATGGTTCATAACCTGAAGGAGGTACGTGCCGAAGTGCGGCGTTACCATCACGGCAATGGTCTGCGCCGCTCATGGTTCTGGGGCTTCTTCGGCGGCTATTCCGACTTCAGCCTGAAGATGGCTTCAACAGGCTATCGTGGCTACGGAATACTGACCGGTATGACAGGTGGCACCATAGCCCCTCTCTACGGCTATCCGAACGGTAGCTCGTTAGACCTGGAAGTGAGTGTCAACGGCGGTTTCCTGATTGGTGCCGTCGAGGAATACAAACGACGGTCGAACAGCTATGTGGTGACACGACCGAAGGGCAGTTGGCGGTTGGTGACCAACCCTTTGCCCTATGTCTGTAATATGGATATGGTGCGCGTGTCGCTGGTCTACAGGTTTGGCCCCTCGGTGGCCGACCGCTACCGCGACCGCATCAAGATAGACGAGCGCTACCGCATACTACAGAACGAGCTGGCACTGAAGCGCGACTCTACGGAGCAGGCCCGTCTGCGTGAACGTGATCGCAGGCGCGACTCGCTGGAGCGTGTCGACTATGAACGCCGTTTCGAGCAGCAGCGGCTGGAGTTGGAACGTAAACATCTGCGCGACTCACTGGAGCGCGTCAAACGACAGCGCTATGAGAAGTAGAATGAAGACCCTCTTCCGTCTCCCCCAAGGGAGAGTGCTGGTGATGGCTGTTTGGTGTTGGTTGGCGGCATTAACGCCTGTGTCGGCGCAGAAACTGTCGGCGGGCATCGACTGTGCGTGGCTGACAGCGGGCATGCTCGATGCAGGTGGCGAATTGCGTGTCGGCCAAGCTGCAACGCTCAACCTGACCGTGATAGGTGCATGGCATCCGTGGATACACCGCGACATTGCCGGGCTGGCTGTGCAGCCTGAGCTGCGCTACTACCTGAGCGGGCGTCCCATGTATCACCACTTTGTGGGTATTGGTGCCCTTGTCGGCGGCTACGACATGAAGCTCGACATTGGCAGCTACATGGGCAGTGCCGTAGGTGTCGGGTTGACCTTCGGCTACGTCATGCCGTTGGCCAGACACTGGAACGTGGACTTCCACTCCGGCTTCGGGCTGGTACATTCTGAAGACCGCCACCAGGGCAACCAGAACTATACCATCCCGACGACTGTGGGCGTGACGCTGAGCTATATCATCATGTAAAGAGAGAACGAAAGAAAAGTAACAAGACAAGACGTTGAGACAATATATACTGCTTCTATGGATGCTGCTGATGCTGACGGTGACAGCCGGTGCGCAGGTGGTACACGTCACGGGAACCGTGAGCCGCGAGATGCGCGGTGTCGACGGTAAGACCGAGCGCGTGCCGCTGAGTGTGCCCGTCTACATCTTCGACCATGCCGCTGATGCCCGTCAACAGGCACAGCGCTACCGTCAGCAGGCCATGGGGCAGGGCGAATACACCACGATGAAGGCCGGCGATGTCGTGCAGCCCGACTACGAGGGCCACTTCGAGGCCGACATTGCGCAGACGGGTGCCCTGGTCATCATCAGCGAAGGCTCCGTCATTGTCACCCCCATTGACAAGCGGCTCAGCTACGACATCGTCATCAAGGGCGATGCTGCCGACGGCATCCTGCTGAAGAACACCGATGTCATAGGCGAGAAACGTGGTCTGAAGGTTCGCGAGCTGCCTGCCGTCGACGACGGCCCGACGCTGCGGTGGGACGTCATGCTGACACTGCCCGAGGGCTATGTGGACAGCAACACGAGACTCATCTTCCAGCCCGTCGTCGTCGACTGTCAGACGGAGGACACCGTCCAGTTTCTGGAGCCGCTGGTGGGCGAGGGCCGCCGCTATCATGCCGCCCAGCGCCGTCAGAAGAGTTTCGACTACCAGCGTAACGACCCGTTGGCACCTTACTACAAGATGGAGCTGCCCGGCGACGGCACTGTCCACTGGGAGAGCGTCTACCAGAAGCCTAACCCCGACCATAACTACAAGTGGCAGGGCCGGCTGCGGTTAGAGGATATGACCCACGTCTATTATGACGATGCGTCACGCGAAGGCAGCTGCAACAGCCGCAAACCCTGGCGCATGCTCGATGTCAGCATGGCCCGTCGCGACATGACCCTCGACAGCCGCTACTACGAGCCGTCGCGTGCCCAGTTGCGTGAGGCAAATCGCGACTTGCAACTGACATTCGTAATAGGCCGTGACCAGCTGACTGACGACTCCGTCAACACGTCGGCCATCCAGCAGCTGGTGCGCGAGCTGCAGTCGTATGGTCGACAGCTCATCAACGTGAAGATTCAGGGTACGGCGTCGCCCGACGGCAACGCCGAGCGTAATGCCGAGCTGGCCGAGAAGCGTGCTGCCAAGGCGCTGAGCATGATCAGCCCCTATACCCGTGGCGTGAGTCTGCAGGCTGCACGTCCTAAGGTCTTCAGCTGGACCGACGTCGCTGACTCGCTCGTTGAGCGTGGACAGCGTGGCGAGGGCGAGGAGCTGCGACAGTATGCCGAGGCCAGGAACATGGCTGGTATTCGCCGCATGATGGAGAGCAACCCCACCATTGGCGACATCCTGCAGCACCAGCGCGTCATGCACTGTTCCTACCTGATCCGCCAGAACAAGGTGCTTGACCCCGAGGAGGCGCTGTGGGTCTACCGCAATGATGCCAGCTATGCCGAGGGCGGCGACAATAAGTTCAGCAACGGCGACTACTATAACTTGCTGACACAGATACGCGACTCGGCAGAACGGCGCCTGCTCATTGGTCGTATTCACCGTGAACTGAGCGTGCGTCAGGGTTCGCGCTACAGTCCCTTTGCAGCCTATATTGCCAACTGCATGGCCTGCTACGCCCTGGCCGACGACAGCATTGACACGGAGCTGCTGAAGCCGTTCGTCGACATGAAGTCGGGGCTTGAGGTGGAACGCCAAATTTCGTACGACAACACCTACCGCTATATGGTGAACCGTCGCGAGATAGTAGCCAATCAGGCCGTCATGCTGTTTAAGGACATGAAACTGGGCGCCGCCGCCCATCTGGCCGATAAGCTGCCCGACGTCCCCGAATACCGCAACATCAAGATGTTCACCGACTTGGAGACGCTCTTCTTCAAACAGGGGAAGACCGCCGAGGAGGAGCAACGGGCACGGCAGGCGCTGAACTATGCCATGACCTCGGGCAGAGAGAACCGGGCGGTGCTCAGCTTTGAGCTGGCTCCCGAGCTGGGACTTACCTATCAGCAGGTGGAGCAGCTTGTCGACTCGCTCGACGACGCCTCGGCTAAGAAGTGGTACATGAAGGCGATGATTGCGGCCAACAGCACTGAGACCAGCGACGACGACTTCATGGAACTGGCACAGCGCTACGGTGTTGAGGAGGCTATGCGCATGAAGGAGAATCAGACACCCTCGTTTCTGGCCTATCTGCAGCATGCCTTCGACATCGACCCCACACTGCAGCGCCGCCTCTATGCCAGCGACGTGCATCTCAGCGACGAGTTGCGTAAGAAGTTCCCGTACGACCCGCGGCAGGCTGATGCCTACCGCCAGAAATTCAAGGAGATACAGCCATGAGGACACGACTGCTGATGCTTCTGACGGTCCTGTGGTGGACACTCGGCGCTGCTGCCCAAGACTGGGAGACGGCCGACTCGCTGGCTCCCGCCATGACCGATACAACCAACTACGAGGCGCCGATACAGCGGAATTTCAACGCCTTGCAGTATTCGCTCGACGACTATCACCGTTTCACTGGCGATAGCTTCGACCGTCCACTGTCGTTCTTTGGGATGGGTGGCGGACGCATGACCATCAACGACAACAACATCTATAATCCGGCCTCGGTCTATATGATGCATCTCAGCTTCGGACGTCAGATTGACGCCTTGAGAAGCCTGCGACTGAGTCTGAACGGCGGTGTCGGCTTCATTCAGCGACACTCAACTAACGAACTCTATAGCACCACTAACGGCTACTTCGCACTTGAGGGCGATTTCCTTTACAGCATCTCCAACTACCTGTTAGGCTACCGCCCTGAGCGGCTGCTCGACGTGTCGGGCTTCCTCGGTTTAGGCGTGGGCTACTCACAGCGCTTCGAGAGCGAGGCCGAGCTGTTGGCCCACCAGCTGAGCGGCCATAAGGTGACAGGACGTCTGCGTGGCGGCTTTCAGCTGAAGTTCTTTGCCGGACCTCAGGCGGCTCTCGCTCTTGAGCCCTATGCCTACATCTCTACTCGTGCCATCGACCTGGTGCGTCCCGAGTATGAGTTCTACAGCTACCGCATGGGTGGCGGCATCGACATCTCCTACATCTACTATCTGCGCAATCGTCTGACACCCGAAGGCAACGAGGGCAGTTTCCGGCGGACCCTTGCCCGCGAGCAGCGCTATCTGGCCGGTGACGTGCCTGCTGCTCTGCTGCATCATCCTCTGGTGCTGAGTGTCCAGGGCGGTGTCGCCGCCGTTGAGGGCCATGGCCGTCAGTTCGACAAGTCGCGAGGCCCGTCGCTGTCGGCTTCGCTGTCGTGGTGGCTGTCGCCTGTTCTTGGTGTCCGCGGACAGTTCGGCGTCGATGATGTCAACATGAGCCGTAATGCGAGGAATAGCGGTAAGAACGCCCACTTCTACCATGCCGGACTCGACCTGCTGTTCAATCCCTTTGCCTCCATTCGTCATGACCTCTGGCAGTCGGCGGCTGGCATGGCGCTGGTGGCCGGCTATGAGGGTGGCCGTTTCTACGATGGGACGGGACGCTATCCGGGCTTCGGCTATCATGGCGGCGTCCATCTTTGGTCGCGTATCACCGACGGCGTTGCCCTGACGCTGGAGCCCCAATATGCATTGCTCACGAATAATGGTGATGGCGATAACCCCGGCAGCGACCATTTTGCCAGAGTCAAGCTTGGAGTCGACGTGTGGTTGGGAACGGGTCACGGTGTGGGCCATGGTGCTCATGACTATCCATTAGGACGCGCAGGCATCGCCCTCGGTCGTGGTGCAGCTGCTGCCGGTGTCGCAGTTGGCCGTGGTGTCGCAGCCGCGGGCGTTGCTACAGGCCGTGGCATTGCCGCCGCCGGTGTTGCCACAGGTCGTGGCATTGCTGCCGCCGGTGTTGCCACAGGTCGTGGACTTGCTGCCGCCGGTGTCGCTACTGGTCGTGGTCTTGCTGCTGCTGGTGTCGCTACTGGTCGTGGCATTGCTACTGCTGGCTTGGCCGTCGGCCGTGGCGTGAGTCATGCCGCCAATATCATCTACAGTCAGTCTTCGCGGCCGTTCTTCTTGGAGTATGACTTTGGCTATCAGCATATCACCGATATGCCCACGCAAGGCATTGACACGTGGGAACCACAGATTCAGGTGGGTGCCGGATGGTGGCCTACGGCGGCTTTCGGCGTGCGTGCCGGTGCCGATTTCTTTCGTGGCTCTTCGAGCGAGCGTGAGGTGAAAGCCAGCAATGGCACCTTTGTCCGCTATGATAAGATGCGCCTGTCGTTTGCTTACGCCGACTTGTTATTCAACCCCTTCGGGTTGCGCCGCAACTACAACTGGCAGTCGCCCGCAGGACTGAACCTCATTGCCGGACGACTGATAGGCAATCTGGCCAACGCCAACATCGAGGAACGCTACTGGCGTAGTGGCTGGCGACTGGGCGGGCAAGTGTGGGCTCGCGTAGACCGTGGACTGCGGCTGCATGTGGAGCCGATGTATACCTTGGGTGAATGTCGTCCGCAGTCGACCGATCCAGCTAACTATACCTCTGCTGACCATCATAACATCTTCTCATTGAAGGTCGGCCTGACCATGCTGATGCAGCAGAAGAGCCGGAGGCTGAAGACGCTGTCTGCTGATACTGTAGCCCGTCGTTGGTTTGTGGGCGTGGGCGGCGGACTCCACTTTAATAAGGATCTATACAGGTTGAGTGGCGGTGGTACCAATAGCAACATTCAGCTGATGGCCGGCTACCGTTTGTTCCGCAATAGCGTCGTGCGTTTAGCTGAGGAACTGACGTTCGACCACTTTGTGGAGCCATGCACCTACCAGCTGACATCGGGCGACAATGCAGGCCAGCGCCGTTCTGGCATGGGTGTGAGGACCTATCGTTACCTCTTCTCGGCGCTCACTTACCAGTATGACTTGATGGGGCTGTTCAATGAGAATCCGTCAAGGCGTTGGGAGATGAGCCCCTTTGTGGGCTTTGCTGTGTCCTATTATCTGAATGAGACGACGAAAGTACCTGGTGAGTCGGCCGACTACACGGTGCCCGTGGGTAACCGCATCAGCCCGGCAAACTTCAATGTGCTGTTGGGTATGACACTGAACTATCGGCTCACCGAGCGCCTGTCGGCTTATCTGTCACACAACCTCTATATGTATAGCTTCGGTCGTCCGCAGTGGTTGCACTATTCCAACCAGATACGTACTTACTCGGGCAACATCAATACGTTCAACGTAGGACTGATGTACAATCTTTAATTTGAGTCAGAATGCAGTGCTAAGCCGTAGGGCATAGCTGTCGGTGGGGTCTATGTCCAGAATCTTGTCGGCATATTTCAGCGTGTTCTGCTGGTCTTTCTTCACATAGTAGTAATAAGCCATGTACTTGTAGGCCTCTGTCAGTTGCGACCCGCCAGTCTCTTCTGTCATCTCAATCACCTTCTGGTAGTAGGGCTTGGCCAGTCCACGCTCGGTATTGGGATCCAGTGCCACGTTCGTTCGGGCGCGCCAGTAGACGCCGAGATAGCTGTCGGGACGCATACGCTCGACCTCTGCAAACGTCTGGTCGGCCAGCTTTAGGGCATCACGCTTCTCGGCCGTCAGTTCCTTGGTCTCTTGTGTGCTGGTGCCATGGGCGTAGTACAGCCGCCCCAGCTCGTAGACGACGTAGGCGGTACGCTCCTCTCCGGGCAGCTTCTCCATGTACAGTTTGTAATGCTCCACGGCTTTCGGATAGTCGCCCACGTTCTCATAGGCTTTTGAGATAGCCAGTATCACGTCGGTGCGGTCGCCGTTCAGCTCCAGCGCATGGTTGAACTGTGCGATGCCCTCCTCGTAGCGGCCGTTGCCGTTGAGCACGTAGCCGTAGTAGATATAGTCCAGATAGGTGAAGGTCTTCTTCTCGCGGTCGGCGACGCTGTCGGCCTCCGCTTTCCGCTCGCTATGCTCGAACAGCTCGACTGAGGCTTCCAACGCCTTGTCGTACTGCTTCAAATCAGTGTAGTTATACATCACGAGGCGGTTGAAGACCAGGTCGCGTGGACTGACGCTGCGTCCGTGCAAGGCGATGTCGGCCGACTTCTGATAATCCTGCAGCAGATAGGCTGACATGGCGTAGCTCACCAGCTCGTCGCGGTTGAGGCTGTCGATGCGTATGGAGTCGTAGACGGCAGCGGCCTCCTTCACCTTGTTGCCGGTATACCACACCTCGGCTATCTTGTGTTCCACGCGGCAGTCGTCGCGGTAGAGCCGCAGCTGTTTCAGTTTGGCGACAGCCAATGCCGGCTCTTTCTTCTTGTGCATGTCGGCGTAGTGCCAGTAGCCCAGAGGATCGCGCGGGTCGAAATAGATGGCCCGGCCATAGTGGTAGTCGGCCTGCTCCTCGTCGTTCTTGGCCAGTGCAATGTCGCCGGCCAGGCAAATCATGCTGGTGGTGATGCGTTTCTGGTGGTAACAGAGGTCGTAGTAGCGCTCGGCACCTGCGATGTCGCCTTTCTTCAGGCACGCGGTACCCAAGGCTGCCAGCTTGTCGGGGTCTTTGGTGTCTTTGTCTGAATGGGGGGCTGCGGCAGCGCCGCAGCACAGCCAACAGAGCAGGACGATTATCGTTTGTCTCATTGTTTCTCAGTTTTTAATTCAGCACTCACTACTCAGCACTCACTACTCAGCACTCACTACTCTCCATTCACTACTCACCATCTATCTCGTGAGCGAGAACTTCAGTGCCAATCCGAAGTCGCGTGTCGTTGTGGGGTAGCTGCTCGATGACAGCAGCGGGGTGTTCGTCTGGCGGTCATAGTAGGCCGAGAGTGTCAACATGCGCGACAGGGTGTAGTCGGCGGCAAACGACAGTTTGAACGCCGAGTTGCCGCTGCTGGCTGAGGAGATGCCGCTGGCTATGTCGCGGGTAATGGCTGCCTGCTTGCGCAGTGACATGTCGAGACGCATGTTCAAGTCGTGGTTCACGCCGCCCTTCTTCGTCTGGGTGTTCCTGTTATTCTGATTGTTCTCATTGTTCTGCCTGGACTTGCTGCCCTTGGCCTTCTTTGCCTTCTTCTTGCCTCCGCTCATGCCGAAGATGTCGAAGTCGCTGATCTTGTAGCCCAGGCCTATCACCCAGTCCTTGGAGCGGCTCTCGTTCATCTGGACGCTGGTTGTCGAGAGATTCAGGTTTCGAGTGGAACGATATTCCAGTTTGATGGTCATGTTGTTCTGCAGTGTGACGTCCATGCCTATGAGCGGTGCGAACGACTCCTGGATAGCCACTGTTGGGATGTTGTACATGGACGAGGGCGTCATGGAGCCGTCAGTAGCGACGATGTAGCCCAGGTCGCCGTCCAGCTGTGTCCAACTGCTGTAGCTGCTATAGGAGCCGATGCTGAGCACTGACTTGTAGGAGTGGTTCAGGTTGACGCTCTTGAAGCGGTCGGCCAGCCACGGTAGCTTCGACAGTCCGCCGTAGCGCACAGTCCAGTTGGGCAGCATGCGTGACAGGACAGGGAAAATGTTGATGCCACCACCGCCACCGCTGGTGTAGGCCTCGATGAACGCTGGGATGAGCACGTCGCCGCTGTATTGGCCTACCGCGCCTTTAGCGCCGAGGGCGTCATACTGATGCTGGACGCGCTGTTGCATCTCAGGTATGAGGGCACATAGGCGGTCGAATGCTGCCGAGCGGTAGCCACTATTGGCATTGCCGATACCCTCGAAGGCTGAGCCGATGGTGATGGTGGTCATGTTGAACGTACCGCTTTGTGTTGTCGGCGATCCTTCGTACATGAACTGTACAGAACGGGCACGCGTCTTGGTATACGAAGCGTTGAGGTCGATTTTCATGTCGCGTATCGGTTCCACTGTAGCGCGCAACTGCAGGTCTTCGGTCGACGAGCTTGTCGAGGGCGTAGCCACTGACTCGTTCATCAGCAGCCAGTTGTTGTCCTTGGCTTTGTCGAGATAGCTGTCACCACTGAAACCGAAAGCGAAGTCAAGACCCGGCGCCAGAACGCTGCCTGTGCGCTGGCCGAAGGCGTCGCCGACGTTGGGCATGAAGCCCGGCAGTGCCATGGACCTCTGGTTGCGGTAGGAGAGGTTGACAGTGCGTACGGCCATCAGCAGTCGTGCCACCTGCTGGGCAGGGTCGTACCACCACTGGTTGTCGAGCGGCTCCTTAGGCAGCACGCTGAGTTTTAGTGTCAGTGTCGAGTCCTTTGGTGCTGGTTTTTTCTTCAGTGTCGAGTCATTCTGGGTGGTATCTTTAGCAATGGGCTTGGCTCTCAGGCGGGCCGCGATGTCCTTTGGCAGGCTGACCATGATGTTGTTCTCGTCCTTCACTTTCCATTTCAGCTGTATCTGCTTGCCTTCTGGCGTGCGAGCCGAAACCAGCAGGCGCTTTGACTTCTTGCTGTGCTGGATAGTGATGGTCGAGTCGGGCTGCAAGGTGATTTCCTTCTGGAAGGTGTTCTTGTTCTTCGGCAGATCCTTCTTCTCCTTGTCGTCGTCCTTCTTGGCTTGGGCGTTGGCTTTAGCGTCTTTGCCGTCATCGGGCGCGCCGTCTTTTCCGGCGGCACTGTCCTTGGTCTTTTTTGTCTTCTTGTTCTTGTCGGTCTTCTTGGCAGGCGCTTTCTTGAAGCGTTCGTTCACCTTCTTCAAGAACGGGCTGTGATTGTAGAGTGTCTCCAGATTGATGGCGCCGTTGATGTTCAGACTGCGGTTGTTGGCGATGGTGTTGCCCAGTGTGGTGCCGTCATCCAACTCTGTGCCGCGCTGCCATGAGTAAGATGCGGTGTAGGCGGCATCGCTGTTTATCCAGTCGAAGATAGGCAACTTGTTCAGCGGTAGCTGGTAGCTGGCCTTGAACGACTGTTGGTAGTCGAGCGGTTTGCCGAGATTACTGATGCTGTGTTTCACGGAGTCTTTCCATGCCGTGTATCGCTCTGGATAGAGGTCTTTGTTGATAGGCGTATATGGCTCCTCAATCTCGGCATGTGTGGCCGACTGGAAGTCCATGTGCAGATTCTTTGTCAGATCCCAACGCAGTTGGAAGTCGCGGTTCCATAAGAACTGTTCCGAGAAGCTCAGTGGCAGGTTCGGATTCTCGATGTTCTCCATGTCGCGTTCCTGTAGTTCGTAGTATATACGCTGTATGTCGGTGTTGAACGAGATGGTCTGCGGCAGGTAGTTCAGGCCGATGGCTTTGGGCAGCTGCATCCATTTCGACTTGCTCTTCGAATTCTTCCAGGGCTCCAAGGCCTTATAGACAGGCGAATAGGTGTAGTTTAGGGCACCACGCCACTGGTCCTCTTTCTCATAGACGGTGGTCTCGCCGCTCGTGTTGCGGTGTGAATGGCTGTAGCTGACAGAGAAGTTTGCCGGGTCGTAGGGCATGGGGTGCTTCTTTGTCTTGATGCCAAAGCGTGCGTTGGAGATGGAGAAGTTGCGTGTCGTGTGCTTTGTCACGGCTATCGACTCCACGGAATCGCGCTCATGGTCGGTCATCGCCTCGAGAGCGTCGTCCAGCTCCATGTCGGTGTCCAGCGGGTTGTACTTCGGACGTATCTCCTCCTTCGTCAGCGAGTAGTAGAGCGGGATGTTGACCTTTGCCTTGTCGGGGAAGAACTTGCCCAGTTCGAAGGTTCCCGTAACGGCATATTGCTTCTGCGTCTCCTTCGAACGTTGCAGTACGCTCTCCTCCAGACCGCCGAAGCCGTCGGTGACGTAGCGGCCTGTCATGTTCAATGAACCGAAGTCGCTGAGTTGTACGTTCATGTTGCCGCTGGCAGCCCAGCCGCCTTCATTGTTGTATTCGCGCAGTCGCAACTCGTTGACCCAGACTTCGCCTGACTTCATGCCGCTACTGAGGTTGCGCACACCGATAATCATGGTCTTCACTTCACCTAACGACGGGTTGCCCATGATGGAGATGCGGTTGTTCGGACGTTCGGGGTCATAGTCGGTGAAGAGTTGGTTGTAGCTGGCTTCACCGTTGGCTTTGGCCTTGTTACGGGCCTTCTTCAGTTTGGTCAGCAGGTCGAGACTGATGTCGAGCATGTTCTCCTGTGGCCAAACCTTGGGACGGTCGCTTTGGACGTTCCATGAATAGTGCCCCTCAGGTGTCAGCTTCAGTGGTATCTCGTATTCGTAGTAGTTGCTCTTGTAGTCTGAACCCAGGCGGATGAAGACAGCCAGCTGGTCGTCCTGCAGGTTAGTGGTGTTGGGCAACAGATGGTTGGCGTGGACGAACATCTGCAGGCGCTTGTATTGGCGCAGGTCGAGGTTCGTATTCTTGTAGACGGCCTTCGATTCTCCCTGCGACAGGTTCTTCACCGTCAGGCAGAGCGACTGCTCATTGTTCTCGACTAGCTGGGGCTGCGAGGGGTCGGTGGCGCGGCTGATGCCCGGCGGCAGGGTATAGGCTACCGGTTGGCGGTCGGTGTTCTCCTCGATGTTCACGGCGCTCATCTCCATGGTTCCAGTCTCAGCGCCAACAGCTGTCTGTAGGCTCTGCTTGTACTGTCGCCACTCGCCACGCACCAGGTCGAGCGATCCAAAACGCAACACGATGGGCTTCTCAAAGCCGCTGAGGAACATACGCATGAAGCGGATGGAGGTGAAATCGTTGATACTGCCCACCTTCTCCTTGCACTCGGCCAGCGGTATGCGGAACTGATACCAGCGCACGGTGATGGAGTCGCCGTTGCGCAGCTTCGGCGTGTAATCGCGGTGGTCTACAATATAGGAATCCTCGCTCTTGGCGCCTCGATTGTAGGCCTGCAGTTCGTCGTCGCTGATGCGGACGCGGTACTGGTAGTAGCGCTCATACTCGTTCAGCGTGTAGTCCTGGTTGATGTCCTCGACGTCGGGTCCAGTCTTGTAGCTCGTGTCATACGACTCCGTGCGCTGGTCGGTGTCGGGCGAGTTGCCTTGTGGGTTGTTGATACGCTTGTAGCGGTCTAATATAGAGGTACGCGCGTCGTCGAAGTCAGAGCCTCGGTAGTAGTGGTAGTCGTCGCCGGCAGGATCCTGGCGCCATGCCTGGATGAGGCTGTCGTTCTGGACGATGGTGCTGACGGCATCGAGCCACTCCTTGTAGGCGTCAAAGGTCTGCTCTTCCTCGTCGGTCAGGCCGTTCAGACCGACATCCTGCTTGCTGCGGCTGCCCGAGGTGGTGGCAAAGGCGTAGGTCTGTGTGGCCTGTTCGGGAATCTTGCCCCACTGGGTGTAGGAGAAGGCGTTGCTGTCGTCGACGGGCATGCCGCTCTCGTAGAACTTCTTACCATCGCGCAGCACATCTTCGGAGACCTCGCCAAGATTGATGTAAAGGTCGCCGGCATACTGTGAGGCGCTGCCCTCCTGACGCTGATAGATGAACGGGTCGAGGAGCCAGAACTCCACATACTCGATATTGGCCTGCTCGAAGTCGGTGGTCTCCAGCTTACGCATCATGCCGCCCCACTTTGTGGCGGGACTCTTTAGCGTGCCGTCGGCATTGAACTGTGTCGTCAGGTTGTAGGGACCGCGCTCTTCGGGATAGTAGGCCAGGTTGAGCACTGGCAGTGTCGATACGGCACCGTTGTAGGTCGACTGGTCGCGGTTGGGGTACAACTCCTTGACGTAAATCTCGCGGACGCGGTGGTCGCTCAATTGGTTCAGGTCGCTCTTGATGTGGCTGGGCGTCAGTGAGCTGCTGCGGCGTGTGAAGATGGGGTCAACGGTGTACCATGCTAACAGGGCACGGTCGAAACCGCTGCTGACGGTTGTCTTATCGTTGTAGCCAGGCATCATGGTCGGCACGCTTGAGAGCACCCACGACTTGGGGTCGCTGACAGAGATGAGGTTCTTCGTGTTCTCAAAGTCGTCCAAGTAGGAGGCGTTGTCCTGTGTTCCACTGGCCTGGCCGGCAATGAGCTGTGCGAACTCTCCGGAGAGCTGTATCTGCGAGGGCTGTGACACGTGCAGCAGCGGAATCTTATCGAGCATGTTGGTCAGCCACTGCGACTCTTGCTTCCAGTTCAGACTCAGGCCCCAGAGGGTGTTGTTCAGTGGTTCTTCGCCCATCGCTACCTTCGACGTCAGTGCCTGCTCGCTGAGGTGCTGCAGAGTGCCGCCAAGCGTCAGGTTCTTTGAGAAGTTGTACTCCCAGTTGACACCAACCATCGTCTTGCGTTGCATACCATAGCTGCTGTTGTCCTCGAGCGAGACATTGACATTAGTGCCGGCATCAATGATGCTTTGGTTCAGAATGGTTACCTCGCCGGCCGAATAGTCGACGGTGTAGTCGCTACCCTCCTGGAGGGTGACGCCGCCTGCAGTGACGACGACAGAGCCCTGCGGCACGTTGTAGGCTCCGAGTGAAATGACGTTCGCGCTTGTACCCTTGAATTGTCCCATCAGCAGGAACTTATCCTTTTCAGCTGTCTGCTTGGCAATGGTCTTCGTCGAGTCGTAGAGTTCGTCGAACACATATTTGTCGGCAACGCTCCCCAGTCCGGCAGCCTCTAACTGACGGCGCAGGTAGTCGCCGAAAGGTTCGGCCGACGGTAGGAAGATGCGGCCGTTCTGTACGGTGTAGCCTTCGACAAAGTCGAACTGTCCGTTCGGATGAGCCTTCATATTGGCGTCCAGTCGGTCAAGTCCCATCACCTTCAGCAGCGTACGGCTCTTGATGGCCTCCTCGGGCAGGTAGGTCAGGTAGACACCGGCGGTGTCGCTCTGGTACTTGATGTCCATGCGGAACTTCTCCTTCTGTACACTGGAGGCCAGATAGTAGACGTTCTTCATCATCAGGTCCCAGTTGCCCTGCGACGGGTTGTTGCTGGTGTTCTTCAGTGCCTTGACGAAGAGCGTCTGGTTGATGTTTGTCAGGTCGCTGGCAAACTCGCCCACCTGGAAGGTCTGTCCGCCATAGGTGTACTCGAAGGCGACGGCCAGCACCTGGTCGGTCTGCAGGCCGGTCTTCAGTGAGATGGTGCCGAGTGCCGTATTGATGGTGTACTCTGATGAAGAAAGCAGACGTGCCGATGCCAATTTCTCGTAGTCAGTGCCTCCCTTTATCTGCGGCAGAGCCTCGAGCGCGGTACTGATCTGGTCGATGCCGCGCTGGGCGGAGTCAACCTGTGCTGTGAGGGTGCTGTAGAGCGTATTGGCGTGGTTCGACGGAACGGGTTGGCCTGTCGTGGCCCAGGCGGCGTTGCTCACGCGGCTGTTCTCGCCGAGGTCGGTGAACGCCACGATGTTACGGGTGTTGCTCGTCGTTCCCGTCTTATTGGTTACCCACACCTCAACGCGGTTGATCTTTACGCCTGTTGTCAGGTTGGGTAGCGTCGACATGGCTTTGTCATATTGCTGGCGGAAGAACTGCGACAGGAAGAAGTGGCGGTTCTCCTCGTAGTCGGCGGCATCTATCTCGTAGGCCGTTGTCTGGGTGCCGCCCTTGCTCGACACGCTCTTCGATGTCGACTTTTTCTGCGACACGACTGTCTGCAGGGTCAGCTTACCGAATTGCATGTCGGTGCGTATGCCGAAGAGACTGCTGGCGCCCTTGGCCAACGAGTTGTTTGACGGGAACGTGACGTTGCCTGCTTCCACGAGCTTGATGATTTCGTCCTCCTTGCCGTCGTATTTCAGCTTCAGGTTCTTGGTGTCGAAGTCGAACGTCGCGTCGGTGTTGTAGTTCAGGTTCATGTTCACCTTGTCGCCAACCTTGCCGTTGACGCTCAGGTTGATTTTCTCGTCGAAGTCGAAGGCTGTCGTCTTGCGATTGCGGATGGGCAGGCTGGGGTTGTCGATGTTCTTCATCGTGGCACCCATCTTCAACTCCGCCGTTCCCTGCGTCTTGATGCGTACACCGCCAGGGCCGAAGATTTTCTCGGCAGGCCCCAAGTCGAAGTGCATGTCCGAGAATGTGAACTTCTCCTTGTCCTGACTATTGTATGCCTCGGTGTTCTTGCTGCGGAAGAAGAGCTCGCGCTGGCGCCGCTCTGTCCACTTCATATACTCCTCTGGCGTCATTAGGATGGGCGCGTTCAGGTAGCTGTCGCCCAGTTTCGAACCTATATAGTAGAATCCCAGCGAGTCGTTGTAGACCGCCTGCTGCTTGATGTTGTCGGGCATGTGCAGGTCGATGGCGGCAGAGTCGAGGTCGCCGACCTCCATGGGGGCCGTGGGCTGGATACGCCAGCGGGCACGCACCAGCTCACCTTCGTCGTCCTCCTCAGAGGCCGTCGCCGGTGTCTGCCCGCTGGTGGCGGGCTGGCGACTGGTTGTCCCCGTCGCCTTCGGTTGCGTCTTGTTGTCCTGCTGTCGTGTCGTGGCCAGAGCCATCAAGCCCAGCAGCAGAAGCAGCAATATGTATCGTAGTCGTTTCAAGCTCTTATGCGCAATTAATCCTTATCTATAACGATAAACGGCGGTAATTATTGCATTTGTCCGCTTGAACATTGCAGCATTGGTGCCTTCTTCGGCTACTTAATCACGAGCTTTTGCCTGTCAACGATATAAATGCCGGGGCGGAGGGTTCCTAACGAAGAGCCTGCGACACGTCCGTCAAGAGTGTAGATGGTTGATGGTTCTTTGCCATGCAAAGCGGCACGGCCGACCGGATGGTTGATGTCAGTGACGATGGTGGGGTTGGTGGCACGGTATCGGAAGGCCATGGTGCCGTCGCTGTTCTGGGTGATGTCAAGGATGGAGCCCATCATGAGTTTGCCACCCAGCGAGTTTTCGTTGAAGAGTGTGGCTGCGGGCGTTGATGTGGCCGTCAGTGAGTCGCGCTTGTTGTAGGGGTAGAGCTTAGGACTCCTGTCGTTGTTGTTGGCATGGAAGAACGTCATGCGCTGATGGTCGTTGCCACAGCTGTAGCCCTGCTCCCATGCCTCATCTTTGGTCATGACGGTGTTGGGGATGTTGTTGTACCACACCTCCTCGTCGTAGTCGACGTGGGAAATCATGAGTCCTTTAGAGGGGAGGGAGGCATCCCAGCCCGTCTTCTGGCGGTTCTCGATGAGATAATACTCATCGGGGTGGGCGTCGTTGTAGATGACGTAGAAGTCGCCCTGCTGGTTCAAGGGCTTCAGACTGTCAACGCTGACGTCGTCGGTGCTGAGCACGATGGGCTGCTGCCAGCCGCACGACCACTTCTCGAAGGCCGAATAGCCTACGGGGCAGAAGCCGTTCTTGCCGTAGAGTCCCTGATCCATGACGTCGTAGCTGCCCATGCCGTAGAGCCCGGTGTAATTCAGGTCGTAGAAGTCGGCGAAACCTAAGCAGTGGGAGAACTCATGGCAGAAGGTGCCGATGCCGTTGATTCTGCTACTGTTGTCGAGCTCATTGGCGCAGGCGTAGACGTTGATCTTCCTGCCATCGAGCGTCAGGGTTTTCTGGGCCTCGTCGAGTGTCCACATATGTGGCCAGATGGTGGTGGCTCCGCCGCCGTCGGCCTCGCCCTTGCCTGCATAGACCACGAAGACCTCGTCTACCTCGCCGTCGTCGTCCCAGTCGTAGTCGGCGAAGTTGACCTCTTCGTCGGCAGCCTTGCACATCTCCATGATCATCTCTTCGGGGCGCAGGTCGTAGCCGTCGGCATCGTTCTTGCCGTAATACTTGGTGTCATTCTTGGTGGTAAAGGGGCCAACAACGTCGAAGTCCAACTCGAAGAGTCCGTCCGACTGGGCAAGGAAGTAGTCAGCCACGCTGCCTTGGAATCCCTCGCTGGAGGTGTAGCCCCGCGTGTTCAGGATGTCGTTGTATTTCTGGCGGTCGTGGGTGGTCTTGAAGGTCTTGTCGGTGAACTCGCAGAGGATGACCAGCCCCTTCTTCTGTCCTTGATAGGCAGGGTTGGATTCGGCCTTTCGCGGGCCTGACAGACGTGAGGCGGCATGCTTCTGTGCGGTGGGTGTGCGCCAGCAGCCTGAGCCGCGGCGATATGTCTGTTGTGCTATAGCCGTCGATGCGAGAAGCAGCGTCACGACGGCGGTTATCAACGTTCTTGTCATATTTTGTAGTATAATGAGCATTTTTGAGGGTGCAAAGTTACACATTTTCTGTCAATTTGTGGTGCTATTTCGAAAATAATTAGTAATTTTGCGCCGTCAACTACGCTAAAACAACAACTAATCGATAAAATGGAACAGGTTTTCAGTTACATTATCAGTCTTGGCGCATCGGTGATGATGCCCATCCTCTTTACTATCATCGGCCTTTGCATAGGCATGAAGTTCGGCAAGTCGCTCAAGAGCGGCCTCTATGTGGGTGTAGGTTTTGTGGGCCTTGGCATCGTCACGGCTCTGCTGACCACCAACTTCAACACTCCGCTCGACGCTGTCTCAAAGATCTTTAATCTCGACCTGAAGGTCTTCGACATGGGATGGCCGGCAGCTGCCTCGGTGGCATACAACACGGCAGTGGGTGCACTCATCATTCCCATCTGCTTGGGCATCAATTTCCTGTTGCTAATAACTAAATGTACGCGAACGGTCAACATCGACCTGTGGAATTATTGGCACTTCGCCTTCATTGGCGCTGTGGCCTATTTCGTCATGGATCAGTCGCTGTTGTGGGGCTATTTCGCTGCCATCTCGTGTTATATCGTCACGCTGGTGATGGCCGACCTCACTGCTGAGCGTTTCCAGGGCTACTACGACAACATGGAGGGCATCTCCATCCCCCAGCCGTTCTGTCAGAGCTTTACGGCTTTTGCCATCGGCATCAACTGGCTGCTTGACAAGATTCCCGGTTTCTCGAAACTCGACATTGATGCCGAGGGGCTGAAGAAGAAGTTCGGTGTGCTGGGCGAGCCGCTGGTGCTGGGTGTCATCGTGGGAGCGCTGATTGGCTTGGCTGCCCATTTCGACCACCTCACCAACTTTGCTGCCTATGCTGCAGGCTTCGACTCCACTGCCGATGCTGTAATGAGCATTGTCAAGTCGGTGCTCTTCCTTGGTGTCACCATGGGTGCCGTCATGGAGCTCATCCCCCGTATCACCCGTTTGTTTATTGATGGTCTGATGCCTATCTCCGAGAAGACGCAGGAGGTGGTGAAGCGTAAGTTCAAGGGTAAGAAGGTGTATATCGGCATGTCGCCGGCTCTCGTCATCGGCCATCCCACGACGCTGGTGGTATCGCTGCTGCTCATCCCTGTTACGTTGATTCTTGCCATCGCCCTGTCGAAGGCCGGCAACCAGTTCCTGCCCTTGGCATCGCTGGCTGGTATGTTCTATGTCTTCGTCATGGTGCTGCCCTACACCAAAGGTAATGTGGTGAAGACATTCATCGTGGGCTTGGTGGCTGTCACCATCGGTCTCTACTTCGTCACTGACATGGCACCTGCTTTCACGTTGGCCGCCAACACTGTCTTCGAAGCTACGCAGGACAAGGCAGCCCAGATCCCTGAAGGTTTCCAGGCTGGTGCTATGGACTTCGCCTCCTCGCTCTTCGGCTACGTCATCTATGCTTGTGTGAAGTACATGAAGTGGATTGGCATGGGTGTGCTGACCCTCATCACCATTGGTATGGTGGCGTGGAACCGCATGCGTATTGTGAAAGAAGAAAAGAACAATAAATAACTTAAAGACAATGAAAAAAACAGTATTGACATTATTGCTTATGAGTAGCTTAACCAGTGGCTTCGGCCAGCAGAACGTGCAGTTCCAGACTGCCTGTCACCCCGAGGATGTGAAACACTACGACACGAAGACCCTTCGTGAGCGCTTTGTCATGGAGAAGGTGATGGTGGCCGACGAGATCAACCTGACTTATTCCATGTACGACCGATTCATCTACGGTGGCGCCATGCCTGTGACAAAGGACCTGAAACTGGAGACCCATCCGCAGTTGCGTGCCGACTATTTTATGCGTAATCGTGAGCTGGGCGTCATCAATACGGGTGGCGACGGCGTGGTCATCGTTGATGGCGTGGAATATCCCCTTGGCTACAGTGAGGCCCTCTACATCGGACGCGGCTGGCTGGGTAAGGACAAGAACGGACAGGACATCGACTCGAACAAGGAGGTCATCTTCCGCTCGAAGGATGCCTCGAAGCCTGCCAAGTTCTACCTCAACTCCGCTACGGCCCATCATCACTACAAGACACAGTGGATAACCCTCGACGGTCGCAAGAACGGCAAGACGCAGAGTCTGAAGGCTAAAATCATAGGTACGAAGGAGAAACCGCTGGGTTCGAAGGCTGAGAGCAACCTGCGCACCATCAACCAGCTCATCGTCAACACCGTCTTGGAGGAAGGCCCCTGCCAGTTGCAGATGGGACTCACACAGTTGCAGGAGGGCTCTGTATGGAACACGATGCCTCCCCACACCCACGGTCGCCGCATCGAGGCCTACTACTACTTCAACCTGCCTGAGAAGCAGACCGTCAGCCACATCATGGGTCAGCCGCAGGAGAGTAGGGTAGTGTGGCTGCACAACGAGCAGGCAATCATGTCGCCCGAGTGGAGCATCCACTGCGCTTCTGCCACCTATTACTATACCTTCATCTGGGGTATGGCTGGCGAGAACCTGAACTATAACGATAAGGATGAGATTCCCGTCTTCGATCTCAAGTAAGACTCATCCCCGCCCCCTCCCGGACGGGAGGGGAGTCCGGATAGACTTGCGGGGTGAAGAAAATCATAAAAAATGAAAGTATTAACAAATATTGGATACCCCCGATAGTAACCAAGCTCCCCTCCCGTTCGGGAGGGGCAGGGGGTGGGTATAAAATGACTCCTGTACAAACAACAAAAATGTCCAACTTCCGTTGGGTCATCTGTGGGTTGCTCTTTCTGGCAACCACCATCAACTACATGGACCGTCAGGTCCTGTCTCTTACTTGGAAAGACTTCATCGCTCCCGACTTCCACTGGAGCGATGGCGACTACGGTACCATCACCGGCTTCTTCTCTATCTTCTATGCCATTGCCAACCTCTTCGCCGGTAAGTTTATCGACTGGATGGGCACGAAGAAGGGTTATCTCATCGCCATTTTCGTATGGTCGGTGGGTGCCTGTCTGCACGCTGCCTGCGGATGGACGGCTCTTGGCCTGGCCGGCGGCAGTATCACTGCCCTGACCACCATCTCCGTGTGGCTCTTCCTTGGCTGCCGTATGATTCTGGCTGTTGGTGAGGCCGGTAACTTCCCTGCTGCCATTAAGGTGACGGCCGAGTACTTCCCCAAGAAGGACCGTGCCTTCTCCACCTCAATCTTCAACAGCGGTGCCTCTGTCGGTGCTCTCGCCGCTCCTGCCACCATTCCCCTGCTGGCCCGTGCCTGGGGTTGGGAGATGTCGTTCATCATCATCGGTGCTCTCGGCTTCTTCTGGATGGGTCTGTGGGCATGGCTTTACGACAAGCCCGCCAAGAACTCGCGTGTCAATCAGGCCGAGCTGAACTATATTGAGCAGGACAATGACATCGCTGGTGTGCAGAATCGTGAGAATGTGGAAGAGGAGAAGACTATTCCGTTCTGGCAGTGCTTCAAGTACAAGCAGACATGGTCGTTCATCGTGGGCAAGCTGATGACCGACGGCGTGTGGTGGTTCTTCCTGTTCTGGGCACCTGCCTACTTCAGCGACCAGTACGGCTACACCTCTGACTCTACGATGGGCATCCTGCTCATCCTGACGCTCTATGCCATCGTCACCGTTGTCTCCATCGGTGGTGGCTATCTGCCTACCTACTTCGTCGAGAAGAAGGGCATGAACCCCTATCTGGGCCGTATGCGTGCCATGCTGATCTTCGCCTGCTTCCCCCTGCTGGGTCTGCTGGCACAGCCTCTCGGTGGCATCAGCGCCTGGTGGCCTGCCATTCTGATTGGTCTGCTTGGCGCCGGACACCAGGCTTGGTCGGCCAACCTCTTCTCGACCATCGGCGACATGTTCCCGAAATCTACCATCGGTACCATCACCGGCATTGGCTCCATGGCTGGCGGCCTTGGCTCGTTCGCCATTAACAAGGGCTCTGGTGAGTTCTTTGACTGGGCAGCTTCTCAGGGTGCCAGCTTTACCTTCTTCGGCTTCGAAGCCAAGCCCGCTGCCTACATGGTAGTTTTCTGCATCTGCGCCGTGGCCTACCTCATTGGCTGGTGCATCATGAAGACCCTCGTTCCGAAGTACAAGCCCGTGGTAGTGGAGTAATCCTCCGCTCACGGACCATCATAAAAGCGGGAGCCCAGCCGGGCTCCCGCTTTGCGTTGTGTGTCAGACGGAGCGTTTGTCGCTCCTCTTTTTTATTCACCGATCTTCACGTCGGTATCCTTCTTCACCAAACCGTTGTCACCGCCACCATAGACATTACCCATGATGACAGCACCGTTCTTGACGTTGACCTCAGTCCAGACGGAAGTAGCATACTGATTCGCATTCAAGTTTGACATACCACGGCAAGCACCATAGACCTCACCGCCATAGTTTTGGTTGTACTTCCATCCCTTCTCGGCGTTGAACGGTGTACCTACCGTACCCTTGATGTTAACGGTGTTCTGCGACTGCCAACCCGTTTTTCCGCCATGCGTGGTGGTATCGCCCTTCTTGTCGGCCACGTCTGGTCTCGTGGGTGGAATGGCAGGAGGACCTACGCTACCCATCGAGCCACCGCCATAGACATTACGGTGGATGACGCCGCCAAGGATGTCCACGTTCGTGAAGCGAAGCACCGTACCTGAATACTGACTGTTGCCCACCTCGCTGAGTTTGCCTTCGTAGTAGTCCACAAGGTCCGAAGTGTCATCATCGTCGTTGGCGTCGAACTTATACATGCTGATACCCGAGCCTGCTCCATAGACATTACCACGGTGCAGCCACTGCACGTTGTCAATGTCGCTGGTACCGAAAGCCGTCTGGTTGGCAGTGGTGTAGGGAACACCTATCTCACCGGCATTGACCGTTACGTTGGCATCGCGGCGTACACGACCATCCTGAGCACCGCCATAGACAGAGCCCCAGATCTTGAGCTTAGAGTCGTCGATGGCCGTCCAATAGGTATCACTTGGAGTACCATCAGCTGCAACGATGTCGGTTAGACCCTCAAACGCCTTTCTTAACTCCTGCAGACTCATCATCTCTCCGACAGCATGTGCCGTACTGTTCTTGTCCGTGCAAGCAGCTGCGCAAACATAGCCTCCGCCGATGGTGACGTGCGTCTCGTTGACATAACCATTGAGCCATTCAGGATTATACAGATAACGATACGACTCTCTGAGGTTAGGTGTAGCCACACCACGGCTACCACCGAAGATGTTGCCTGCGGGCAGACCGTCATACAACTCCATAGAGCCTATCTCGCCACCAAAGACGTTCACGTAGGTGTTACCGCTGTTCAGGAAAGCCTGGCTATTTGCACTCACACCGTCCCACAGAGGCCCGTCAAGCGTCTCACCATAGCCAGTCGTGTAGTAGTCGTCCGTACCGCTGGAATAGCTACCCTTACCGACGGAAGCCAAGTTGCCGCCGCCAAGGACATTGTGCATGATACGACCCTTCACGATGGTGAGGTGCGTGTTGCCATAGACCTTGCCAGAGAGCCAGTCATAGATTTGCTTGGCCCTTGTATATTGGGCTTCAACAGGAGGACCACCGGCACGTCCCTTTCCCGTTCCGACTTTCAACAGCTTGCCGGTGTATGTACCCTCACCGCGGCCACCGCCAAGCACGGATTTCGCGATGAAGCCGTCTTTCAGCGTCACGTAGGTATCTTCATTGACGTGACCGTTCTCACCGCCACCATAAATGGCACCCTCAATACAGTTCTTCGCATAGTTAGCACTTCCTGTCAGCGTTGACGGGTCTTCGTCGTTATAGGGGAAGTCAACCGTTACGTGGGTCTCCCTCACATTGGCAAAGTGTGCCATCGCGTAGCGGTCGCCAGCCTTACCGCGGGCACCGCCATAGACGTCACCGCCATCGATACCCTCGGTACCGATATGACCGCCCTTCACTTTGACAATGGTCTTACCTGTTGTTGGCGAGAACACGAACTCATACGGCCAGCTCAGGGCGAAGCTGTTAGTCTCATTATAATGTTTTGCTTTGGTCACGTCGAGCGTATCAGTACCGTTCGTGATGTTACCCACCGAAGCCATGGAACCGGCACCATAGACCGAGCGTCCGATATGACCGCCCATAATGTTGACAAACGTGTTACCGCCCACCATGCCGGTCTTCGGGTTGTAACGTTCCGTGCCATCTGCAGCTGTATAGGTATCTGCACCACTACCGGCACCATAGACGTTACCGCGATCACTTTGGTATTTCTTATTGCGTTCTGTACGCTCTTTATCACTTAATCCAACTAATTCATCTTCACCCAAGTAGTCATACCATTTGTCATTGGTATCGGTGATACCGATGGTACCACTATAGACGTTCACCGTAGCATTCGTATAGTTGTGACCATTCTCACCGCCACCATAGACAGAGCCCTTGATGAGGGGTTTTGTCAGGTAATCTGCGTCTGTTGACTTGGCTTCCGAGTTACCGATATTGACTACGGCCTTGTCCACCCAAGCCACCTTCAGGTACGGATCAACAGGAATGGATGAGCCAACAGCCACGGGCCGCGAAACGTCACCACGCGATGAGCCGAATACAAAGCCGTTGTCACGGCCACTGATACCGATGGTGCCGCCCGTGACGTTGACGGTGGCCGTACCGGTGCCCTCGGTCCATCCGTATGGGATACCGGGAACAGGCATGTAGGGCGGATTTCCTGCGCCGTCGGAGAGGTTGAAGGTACCTACTGAAGCCAGGGCACCGCCACCATATACATTATGGTAGATATTACCACCGGTGATGTTGACGTTGGTGTTGCCCTTGACAACACCCATTCGGGCATCTGTCAGACTGCCTCGACCACCGCCATAGACGTTGCCCTGACTGTCGCTACCATACATGACGTAGCCGTCACTCTTACGCACCTTGTTCAGGCCCACCTCGCCACCACTGACGGTGACCGTGGTGTTGCCGTTAACCGCGGCCAACTTACCGCCACCGAAGACGCTCGCCTTCACCTTACCGCCGGACATATTTACCGTGGTGTTGCCACCTATCTGTCCTGCAACTTCGCACGGGTTGGCATTGGTCGAACTGAGCGATATTTCACTACCGTAGCCACCACCGTAAATACAGCCGAAGGTGTACTGGGTGATGTCAGTTGTGTTTGGAGCCTCACCAAACGTCTTCTTAACCTCGCTACCGATGGTACCGCCGCTGAAGGTGACGTGGGTATCACCTTCCACCTGTCCCAGCTCGCTACCGCCATAGACACTACTCTTGATGCGGGCGTTGCCACTGACAGTCACTGTGGTCGATTTAGCGTGACCCAGTTTGTCCCAATTGCTGATGGTATTGCCGTTGAGCTTGTATATTCGACCCATACTGCCACCATAAACATTGCCACCCTTCGTGTGGGCAAGACGTTTGTATTTTGTCGATGCTGTTGTAGTGATGAGTCCGTTTTCATCTACTGCCTGCTTCTCCGTAAATGACGTGAAGTCATTATCGAAGGGAGTGTTTGGAATTTTACTTAAGTCTACACTTCCGGCATTGGCCTCGTTGATATAGACATACTCATAATCGTTGCCGATGGTGCCACCACTGATGTTGACGACAATATTACCGCGTCCATTCTTGTTCAGACCGTCGCCGGTTTCTTTGGTGTAGTAGGTGGTTGCGTTGCCGTAGTCATCCTTGTCATCCTCACGCATCACACCATAGTTTGCATCGTCGGTCGCATCATACAGTCCGTAGCCCACGGAGCCCAGACGTCCGCCACCATAGACAGAGCCCAGCATGGTGCCTCCCTTAATGTTAAGATTGACGCTGCCGCCCACGTTGCCGGCTGTCAGAGCCTCTCCTGAGAATCCACGACCGCCACCGAAGACGTTACCATCCACATAGGACGTACCAAAGGTACCAATGAGAGGACCAGTACCGTCGCTGTTACCGATAGTCATCTTCACATCGCCCAGCACGTGGCCGTCTTCACCGCCGCCGAATACGGAACCGTAGATGCGGCCGCCGGTGACCTCCATCTCAACTTCCTTCACGTTGGTGTCCTTGTTAAAGTGGGTATGCTGGTCGCCCTTACCGGCACCAAACAGGTAACAGGTGACGGGGTGAGCGTCAATCTGTGCCAATGTGCGCGGCACACCGAGCGTGCCGTCCGTCATGCGGACAGTAGCCTTACCCTGGGTGCCGGTCAGCGTTCCGTCGCCCACGTTGGCCAGCTCGCCACCGCCATAGGCACTGGTCAGGATGTGTCCGCCCTTGATTTCCAAAAGCGTGTTACCCTCAACCCGTCCGGCCTTCATGTTCCAGTGGTCTGATGCGTATGGGAAATAGCCGGAACCACCGCCGAAGACGTTGCCGTAGAACGTATGGCCGTCGGAAGCCACCTCATCACCGCTGGCACCATATTTGTCGTGAGGCGCGTAGGGTGATCTGTATGGCCAGCTGGCGCACTCGGGCAGGGAGGCGGTGAACATGCTGCCGGCCGCTGTTCTCAACGCTGATTCCTCTGTGGATAATGGTGTCGTGATATCCGGATCGCCCTCGACGAACAGATGTCCGGCAGCCCACTCAGCAGCCGTATAGCGACGGTTCACACCACGGTCGGCGCTGGTCGTCGTGTTAAGGATATGTCCATTACCGATCTGGCAGTTGCCATCGATGACAACATGCGTGTCGTGCAGCACGTGACCGTCTTCACCACCGCCGAAGACATCGCCTTTCACCCAGGCCGTGCCGTTGACGGTGACATTAGCATAGTCCACGTAGGCGTCATTGTCGTGGTCGGGATGGTTCGAACCCTTACCGGCACCAAACACATGACCTGCGTTGTCGGGACCGCCAGAAGCCGTCATCTTCATGTCGTTCGGACCGATATCACCGTTGCTGACGGTCACGTTGCAGACGCCGGTGCCTACAGTACAGCTGGTGGGCTTGCCACTTGTCTTGGTGAAGTTACCCACGTGTCCCATGTTACCGCCGCCATAGACATTGCCGGTGATGAAAGCCGCCTTGCGGCTGATGGTCTCTGTTGTCTTGGTTTCCCAATTGAACCATTCTCCAGTACCGATATCTACATACGTATTGCCAAAGATGTCGGCCTGATTACCGCCACCAAAGATATTACCGATGGTGCCGATGGCGAGCGTGGCATTACCGCCTGTGGGATGTTCGGTGACTTCATAGGAATAACCACCATTCGTGTCTGATACAGTGTGAGAGCCCACGGAGAAAGGTGCGCCATCGGCATTGGCATACTGGGCCGTCACAATACCATTCTCCATGTTCACATTGATGTGAGGGCTACCGATGACATCTGCCTGGTATCCGCCACCGTAGACTTCGTCAATCCTTGTGGCAGAGATGATGTTGACGCGCGGATCGGCCTTGGGGTATCCGTAGAGACCCTTTGCAATCAACTGTTCAGTGATTTGCTGTTCCGTTGGGTTGGCACCTAATTCAGCGATTGCTGCAGACTTCTCTGCTTCATACTCTGCTTTAGTTCTTGGTTTCCAGTCAGGTGCATCAGCAGTTCCTTCATTGGAATAGCCATAGACCGAATACTTGGCCAGATAGCCGCCGGCATACAGCTCGCCAATGACAATAGGCTTACAGCTCTGCTCCTTGACGTTGACGGTGATGGAGCCTCTGATATTTCCGCTGGTGTTGTTACCACCAAAGACCTTTCCGAAATGGCCATTGGTAATGTTCAGCGTCACATCATTGTTCACATCGGCATTTGTGGCTCCGCCAAACAACGTTGCGGTATAATCGACGCACTCCAAAGACACACGGGCCTCGCCGTCAATCTCAGCATTCTTACCGGCACCGTAGGTTTCATCCAATTCGATAGGACAATCCGTGGCCGTTTCATAGACGGACAGGGCCAAGGTACTGATATTACCCTTCTCGTTACTACCGCCATACACTTTATGGATGCGTCCGCCAATGATGTCTGTCTTGGCTTGTCCGGTTCCATACATATACCACGCCTGACGGTATTCCTTTGTTGAGGCGTTATGATAGGTCGGTTCGTCAGCAGCAGAATTCTCGATAGCCAAGTACGGATTGCCTTCAGCACCCGTACCATTGGCACCATTAGTCAAGTAGTGCGTATAGTTATAATATCCTACATTAGCACCTGGGTTCTCGTACCATTTGCTATTACTATCACTACTCAGCATGTAGTTATCCTTACCATTACCACCACCGAAGACCTCGTCTATTTCGTATGTACCTACGATACTGACATCGGTGGCAGGTACTGGTGCGGCATTACCGCCGCCATATACCTGCTTGATGCTGGTCAAGTTACAACCATCGATGATAACCTCGGTAAATTCCTTGGTTGCCTTGTAGTCGGCGTCTGTGTTATTAGCGTCTGGTCCGAATGGTTTGTATTCTGCCAAATCGCCGCCACCATAAACAGCCTGTACGTCATACTTCGCAGCGAGGAGGTCTCTGATGTCATCGAGAGCCTTATTTCTTTGCTTCAGAAGTGCGGCCTGCTTATCGGCATTCGTAGTGCCTTCCATCCCTGACCAATCGGTATTTGCGAGGATTGTCTTATAAGATTTATAAGAAGCGTTTCCTATCACGCCAAATTCAGTCGCAAGCGCATCTAATTCTGAGACATAAGTTGTATAATTGTCAATGTAGTCAGACTGTTTCCTGTACTGTGCATACTTGTCTGCTTGCGCTATCGTTCCCTTATTCTTATTCTGCGTCGCATATACATGCACCTTCACATGACCCTTAGGCGTACCCTTCATGTCGTTGCAACCGAAGACTTTTTCGACGATGCAACCCTTGGCACTGCTGGCGATGGGCGTCTCAGTCACCGTTCCTTCGTCTACCGTGGTCTTACCATTCAGTTCCACCAGGATGTCGCCATAGACCTTGGGTTCAACGAGCGACTCATAACCAGAAGTGCCACTTGTGCCTTTCTCGAAGCGGCCCAATGCGCCGCCGTAGGCGTTGTGAGCAATGCTGCCGCCTTTCATGATGACATGGGTGGTGTACAGTGCCGACTTCTTTGTTGCATCTGCCCAGCTGTTGGTAGAGATGTTCCAGTTGTCGGTGTTCGTGTCTGCCAATGCACCGCCGCCATAGAGGTTGTTGCCGACGGAGCCACCTGTCATTTCGACGGTGACATTCTTCTTGACAATACCCAGCTCGCCGCCACCATAGACGGAGCCATGCATGGTGCCGCCATTGACATTGAGCGTGACATTACCGCTCACACGTCCGGCAACGTCAAAGGTCTCAAGGCCCTTTCCACCGCCGTAGATGTTACCATACGATCCTGCTGTACCAATCGTGCCATTATTCACAGTTACAGAGACGTGATGCTGCACAAAGGCATTCTCGCTACCGCCATACACGTTACCCTTGATGGTGGCATTTCCGCCGACGGTCACAATAGCCTGTGTTGTCAATGCCAGGGTCTGAAGGAAGGTCTCGTATTTGTCCTCCGTGTCAAAGTATTCCCAAACGAATGGGGAACCTGTCGCATAATATTGCCATGTTACGTTTTCTTTATTGGCTGGGAAGTCCGTAGAATTGGTATAGAGCGTCATACGCTTAGAACTGTGCGCTAAGTCGCTTGTATTATAAGCATAAGCAGGCACCACGCCCTTGCTGGCGCCAAAGAGGTGGCCTGAATTCTCATCTGCGCCATCATATCCTATCTGGGCATATCCTCTGACAATGACGGTATTAATACCGAGGTTATCGGATACCAGCGACGTCGGCATGTTATTCTCGTTGAGAGAATACTTACCTACTGATGCAATCTCACCGCCACCATAGACGTTCTTCTTCACCTTGGCATTGCCCTCAACGATGACGGTTGTGTTACCGCGCACCAGAGCGGAGTAGCCGTGTGTCTCTACACCGGCACCGGCGCCAAAGACACTACCTTTGATGTCGGGCGCACTTGTAGGAGTAGAACCTGATCCGACGCCGTCTCCGTCGCCAATCGTCACGGAGGTGTTCTCATCCACTCGAGCAATCTGGCCGCCGCCATATACGTTGCCATACACGGTGCCGTTGGTGATGCTGACACTCGCCGTCCTCATGATGGCAGGCTCACACTTGAAGGTGAGAGCCTCACCCTTACCGGCACCGAACACATGACCAGAGGCATGGTTAGCAGTTGAAATGCTTCCAGAGCCTATCGTGCCACCAGTGATGGTAACAACACTGGCACCAGTTGAGATTGAATCGGGTGGGGGAGTCTTGCTCTTGATATTTTGCCAGAGATAAGACTTGCCGTCAGAAGTGTAGTTGAACTTACCCACAAAGCCCAATTCGCCGCCGCCATAGACGTTGCCGGTGACTTGGGCGCTGCCACCGATGGTGACCTCGGTATTGCCGCGTACGTGTCCGGCCTTGTCAAAGCCCCGTACACCCTTACCACCGCCAAAGACGTGACCAATCAGAACTGGACTGGTTGTACCAACGTGGCTGCTACCTTTGATCTCGACTTCTGTGTTGCGCTGCACAAAGCCGCTCTCACTGCCGCCGTATGCGGAACCATTGACCGTGGCACTCTCGTCGATGGTCAGGTGGGTATCGGTAGCCAAAGCCAACGTCTGCAGGAAGTTCAGGTACTTCTCCCTTGTATCGAAATACTCCCAGACGTACTTATGGTCTGAAGCTGTATATTCCCATATAGCACTGTTTGTGTCATTATAGAGTGCTGATAAATAGGACATCATACGCTTCGGCCTATGGTCGTTATCAACATAAGTATAGGTCTTTAGTGACTCATCAACACCCTTGCTGCCGCCATAGACGTTTCCACCGCCATCATATCCAATGATAGCATGGTCCTGGATGGTGACTTCACAGTTGCCACCGCTAACCAGTGTGGATGGCATACCTGAACTGTCAAGACCGTATCGGCCTACGGCAGCAACCTCACCACCGCCATAGACGCTCTTACCGACCTTGGTCGTACCTTGAATGGTGACGGTCGTGTTACCGCGCGCCAGACCGGAGTAGCCATGTGTCTCCACACCCTGACCGGCTCCGTACACGCTGCCCTTGATATCAGGGGCAGCATCTTCGGAAGCATCTGCCACGCCTAACGTCACGACTGCATTCTGATCCACGCGGGCTACCTTACCGCCGCCATAGACATTCTTCTCCACGGTACCGGCACTGATCGTGACACTCGTCTTTCTCACCATGGCCTGCTCACACTCGAAGGTGTCGTCGCTACCCATACCAGCTCCGAACACACTGCCCTTGATGGTGGTTGAGCCACTGATGTTAACTGTGCAAAGACCGGGCGTCTTGTCATTCCCGTCTTTGTCTTTAATGGTTTGCCATGAATATTCCTTTGTATCTTTGTTGTAACTGAATTTACCCACAAAGCCTAACTCGCCACCACCATAGACAGAGCCATGTATGGTGCCGCCAGTAATCGTGAGCTTCGTGTCTCCTCTCACTCGTCCGGCTTTGTCAAATCTAAGAACACCTTTACCACCACCGAAGACGTTGCCAAATGACCCCTCGGTACCAACTATCACGTTGGCACTCTGAATCTTTACGTCGGCGTCGCGCTGTAAGAAACCGTTCTGACTGCCACCATAGACATTACCCTTCACGGTAGTATGTCCATCGATGGTTACGTATGTATCGGAGACTAAGGCCAGCGTTTCAATATACTTTAAGTAGTCGGACTCCTGAGGGAAGTATTCCCATACGAAGTTGTGATCTGTCTCAAAATAATCCCACGTCTTTCTAAAGTCACCGGGTTTATATTTCGTCGAGTTATAGATCACCATACGCTTGGAACTGTTTGCCAAGGTACTTGCATTCGTTGGATCATATTTGTAATTTGGCTTAATACCCATGCCGCCACCAAAAACGTGGCCAGCATCGTCAGAGACATTAGCAGCGTCATCTGGACCGACCTGTGCATAGCCCTGAACCTTGACGGTACATTCGCCACCGCTTCTTGTGGCATACGGCATACCGAATGAAACGCCATCAGGAACATCCGGAGCACCCTCAGGAAGTGGGTCTGTATAAACCCAATATTTACCCACCGTAGCAACCTCGCTACCGCCATAGATACTCTTTCCAACCTTGGTATCGCCCTGAACGGTGACAGAACTGTTACCACGCACCAGTGCCGAGTAGCCATGGGTGACAACACCCTGTCCGCCTCCAAATACACTGCCTTGAATAACGGGGGTCTTGGCTCCGCCTGTTCCGTTGCCATAGCCTACCGTCACCTCCGTATCCCACTCTACGCGGCCTGTCTCACCGCCGCCATAGACGTTCTTTCCAATCGTGCCGTGACCTATGAGGACATGCGTGCCTTTGCGTGTCCCTGCGGTACCGTCGTTCCCATCATTCGTTTCATCACCCACCATGCCTTTAGCACATGTAAATGAGTCAGCAATACCCTTGCCGCCACCAAACACACTACCAGCGATGGTAACGCCCTCGGCTCCTTCAGTAACAGCCACATATTCATCACGCTCATCATCATACTTGGCACAGATGTTCACCGTAGTACTGTCTGTGACTGTCGCAGCATAACAACCGCCATAGACATCGCCGGTAATGTGAGCACCCTTTACTGGGGCTTCAAACTTTCCGTCAACTTCTGTATAATCCGTTCCCTTGGTGCCCAGATGTTCCGGTTCTGTAATGAAGACGGCCTTTGTCTCCGTACCAATATTCACGGTGGTATGACCATTGACATTACCGATATTACCACCACCATAAACATCGCCAATGGTACCGATAGCGTTCGCTATGTCACCTTTAACAGCCTGCTTATAGTAGGTGACACCAGACTGAGCCTTACCTTCGTTGACGGTATTATCCACTATCGTGTAGGTATAAGGCTCGGCTTCTCCTGATTTTGTATAATAGCCTACTACGGATGTTTCATTCGCGGTAAGACCTGTAACCACCACCCACTCATTAGAAGTGATATTGGAGATGTTGCTGGGAAGTACAGCGCCAGGATTGGCATAGTAACTGGGAAGTACAGCATTATGGTTACTCATACTTCCTCTGACCATGTTGATATTCACCTCGGTATCGCCATTAACCAATCCTTCCTCACTGCCGCCAAAGATGCGGTCAATGCGGGTAGCCGCCTTCACATTGACGGTAATCTTTCCTCGCGTGAAGGGCGTATATGTCTTAGGATTATCTCTATTCCATGTTTCTGCACCTGCACCAGGATATTCTGTCTGATAGCAGCCGCCATATAGGTTCTGAATGATAATGGGCTTGTCACATTTATCAGTCTCTTCGATATTGACGGTGATGTTACCGCCGATACTTCCCATACGGTCATTACCGCCATAGACGGAAGTGAAGATTCCGCTGGTGATGGTCAGGGTGACACTGCCCTTGATGTTGGCCTTATAGGAACCGCCATAGACGTTCTGGATTTCGCTGTAGTCACCGCAACTGGAGACACGAATATTAATATCTCCATCAGAATTGGCTTCCTCGCCGTTACCGGCACCATAAAGGTTCACCAAGTGCAGGGCACAGCTACCGCCTGAACTCTGGATGACATTGGAGCCACCCACAGAACCTCTGGAGTCACTGCCGCCAAACGCCTGACCAATGGTACCGCCTTTCAGTAAGACGTTGGTATAGCCCGTGACATAGGCGCCTGGGTTGTCAATCCATGCAGAATTTTTATAAATCATGTCACCGCCGTTACCACCGCCAAAGACATATCCGATTTCGAAAGCACCATTGATGGTGACATCGGTATAGGGGACTCTGGCTGCATTACCACCGCCATAGACTTTTGAGATACTTGTGGCATCACAACCATCGATAATCACCCGGGTACGCTGGCCGAACTCTGTCGCAACGTCAAAGGTGGTCGGATCGTAATCGGCAAGGTTACCGCCGCCATAGACACCCTGCACCTCAAACTGCTTGAGGACATGGGCGCCGCCATCTATTCGTCTGGTAGAGTTGACCGTAACCGTCACACTGCCTTTAGGCGTACCATTAATATTATTACAGCCAAACACACGGCCGGTAACAGGCGCATTCTTGGCAGATGATTCCACATCCTGCGTGAATGCTGCGCCATTAACGGTGACCGACACATCGCCATATACCATGGCCTTAACGTTGCCTGTTCCATCAGGTTCTCCATCGGTACCAAGTTTTCCGAGGCCACCGCCATAGGCATTACCGATGACGCCACCCGTCAAGCTGACGTTCGTCTTTTTGGTTGTGCCATTGGTCACATCATTGTATGCTTTCTCAGATAAGTTAATCTGCTTGTAATACTTAGTGTTTTTACTTGCGTAGGTGTCTGAAGATATGGGTGTATAGTTACTTCCTGATAGTGTGTAATATCCTTTTACGTTAGAGGCGTCGCTTTCAGGTCTACCTTCTGGTAAGTCTTCTTTATACTTAAGATTCAGAACCTCAAAATAGCGGTTGGAGTTGGTTCCGGCTGCTTCCAGCGTGTTCGCCGTATTCGTATTGGCCAGTGCGCCACCGCCATAAACATCGTGCTTCACTTCGCCGCCGCTGACACTGACGTTCACATCGCCAGTAACATCAGCCTGACTACCACCGCCATAGACATCCTGGTTGATGGTACCGCCAGAGATGGCAACTCTTGTATCACCCGTGACAATAGCCGTTGAGCCCAGACCGCCGCCATAGATATAACCTGCGGAGCCATCGGACATGGTGACATTGGTGTTACCGGTGAAAGCAGCCACATTACCGCCACCATAAACGCTATTGGCAATAGTACCACCACTGATGACGATCGTTGCCGCCGTCTGCGGTGCACCATTGATGTTGTTACAGCCAAACACGTCAGTAGCCAGACCGCCAGACATTGTTATGAGTACAGGACTATAGACATTGGCAGCGATATCGCTGGTAGCTTCGTTGATGCCAGTCTTCTGTCCCAAGCCACCGCCATAGAGCTTTCCTTCAATAGTACCGCCTGTCATGGTGATGTTGGTAGCCTTCAAGATGCGATAATAGGTGGTGGCATCTGCAGCCTTGCCCGAAGCTGGAGTATAGGTGTAAGACCCTACAGAGCCTGAACGGGTGAAGTAGCCATCTACAGGAGAGGAATCGACCGTGAGACCTGTCACGGCCTCGTCGGTATAAACGAGATGATCTGTGACCCAGTTGTCGGTATTGGTATTGGCCAGCGCACCGCCGCCATAGACATCGCCTTTCACGGTGCCGTCCGTCATGCTGACGGTCACGGCACCCTTGACAGCACCGTTTTGGCCGCCGCCGAAGGCATCCATCCAGATGGTACCGCCATTGATTATTAGGTTAGAGCTGCCCACCGTAGCCATCGTGGGCTCGGAGGCGTCACCGCGGGCTGCGGCAAACACGTAACCGCCACCACTGCCCTCGGCACCAATCATGGCATCGCCGTCAATGGTGACCGTCGTGCTTTCATTCACAGAACCCATGGAGCCGGCACCATAGACATCGCGTACCACATGGCCACCATCGATGGTGACGGAAGCCGTACCACCGACATAACCTGACATGGGGTTGTATTTGGTGTTACTGTCGTACTTATCAGTACCGCAACCGGCACCATAGACATTGCCGCGATAGGGATAATACGTACCTTTCTGGCCTACAGGGTCTTCCTCAAGCTCTTCAGCAATACCCACCATACCGCTATGGATGGTTACCGAGGCATTCTGACGGACGTGTCCGTTCTCACCGCCACCATAGACAGAGCCCTTGATGTGCAGAGTCGTGTGGTTCGTTCCCTGACCTTCTGTTCCAATCACGACGTTGGTGCTATTGACCCACGCCAGCTTGTCGTAGATAGATTCTGGAGCACCTACATCACCGCGTGAGGAACCGAAGACCATACCGTTCTCATGACCATTCACACCGATGGTACCACCGGTGATGGTGATGTTGGCGGCACCGCCAGAGGTGTAGGCTGTAATGATGTCAGAAGCGTCGTAGGTATAGGTTCCCACCGAACCATGGGCACCGCCACCATAGACGCTATGGTAGATAGAAGGACTTGTGATGACAGACCCTTCATCCACACTGTGTGCTGTTGCATAAGTAGCATCTGCCAGCGTGTTCTCAATCGTGATATTGGTATTTCCCTTGACAAGACCGGACCTGACGTTGGTGGTGTTACCCTTACCGCCGCCATAGACATTACCGTAGGTCTCACCGGCATTCGTACCCGTGGGGTCACCAATGGCACCACCACGAACGGTGATGTTGGTATTGCCACCCACCTGCGACAGCTCACCACCGCCATAGACGCTCTTGGCGATGGAGCCGCTGCCAATGGTCAGTGTGGTATTGCCAGTGACCAGGGCTGAGGTGACATCGCTCGCCAGACCCTTACCAGCGCCAAAAACATTGTTGGTGATGATGGCGGGCAACACGTCCTTTTCCACGCGACTGGCCTCAGGAAGCTCTGCGCCCATACTGGTTCTGTGTGCCATCTTCTCCTCAGTACCGATGTTCACGGTGGTGTTGCCCTCAACATTGGCCTCCTTACCACCGCCATAGACGTTGGTGATGGTGCCTAAGACGTCAGGTATTTTGTCGCTGTTGGTGTCTGCACCAAACTTACCGGGAATCATGTTGATGTTCACCGTGGGGTTGCCATACATCACGGCGCCTGTACCATAACCGCCTCCGAAGGCACCGCCCAGGTCTTCGCCTGAGGTCTTACCAATACGGGTACATGACACCACGTTCAGAATGGGGTCGCGGTAGGGAAGGCCTTCGGCTGCCTTCTGTTCTGCCGTCAGCGCGTCATATTCTGCCTTGGTTCTGGCCCTGCCATCACTCTCATAGCCATAGATGGAGTACGCTGCCTGGTTACCGCCAAGGTAGAGGTTGTCAATAATCAGCGGATCACAACCCGTCTCTTCGATGGTCAGCGTGATGGGGCCTTGGATGGTACCGCTCTGGTCGTTACCGCCATAGACACCCTCGAACGAGCCGCTGGTCACCACAAGGTCGATACCGCCTTTCACATTGGCATTCCTTGCGCCGCCATAGACATTCTTCATGTTGCTCACGCAGCCCAGTATCAGTGTCACGTCACCGTCTTGCTCGGCCTCGTTGCCGGCACCATAGATCTCCTTGATGTCGCGGACGGCACAACAGTTGTAAGCGGGGGAGGGGTAAGAGGTCGCGTCTGGCATGAGGATTGATGTTCCACTACGCACGTTACCCAACGTGTTACTACCGCCGAAGACATACATGATATGGCCGCCGACGAGTTTTGTGACAGCCTTACCAGATCCGTAATCAGTGTTGTTATAGGAGCCAACATTGGCACCTGGGTTGGTGAAGGAGGTTGTGCTCTTACCATTACCACCACCGAACACGTAATCGATGATGTAGTCACCCAGAATGGTGACTTCAGTAGCGGGCACGGCAGCGGCGTTACCACCGCCATAAACATATTCTATGCTGGTCAGATCACAACCCTCGATGAGCACCTTGGCGCAGGCTGCATTTTTCTTGTTAAGCTCAGTTTCATAGTTTTCTGCATCAGAGGCAGGTAACGTGATGGTGGCATCCGTGGGAATATAGTCGGCCTGGTTGCCGCCGCCATAGACAGCAGCCACGTCGTAGGAGTAGGGATCCAGGCCACCTCGCTGGTCGCGGGTCTTTGCCAAGGCCTCCGGTGATGACTTGTCAGTACCCATTGTTCGCTTGACATGTACCATCACCTGGCCCTTCGGTGTACCGTTCAAGTTGTTACAACCGAATATCTGGCCGGACGCTGGCATACGATTATCGTCAGTACCCGTAAATGTGCAGTTCAGCTTGGCACCGTCGAGCAATACGTTGACGCTGCCGCCTACGCGGGCTGCTATATTACTGGTAGCTTCATTAACACCAGTCTTCTGTCCTAAACCACCACCAAAGACATTACCATTGATGGTGCCGCCATACAGATTAACAGCAACGGTCTGAGCCGTCTGGTCATCACCAGCCTCGTTGACGTTCACGCCTCCCAAGGCAGAGCCGCCATAGACACTGCCGTAAATGGTGGGCTTCGTGTTATCGGGCGTTGCAGCTGATGTTCCTATAGTGACGCTGACACTGCCCTCCACGAGCGTAGGCTGTCCGTAACCGCCACCGAAGACGGTATTGGCGATGTTCGTAGCGGTCTCAGGTGCTGTTCCCACCGTACCGCCGGTAAGGCTTACCGTGGTGTTGCCTTTCACCACACCGTTCTCGTTGGCACCGCCATAGACGGCCGTGCTGACCGTACCGGCTTCCATCGTGACGGTCGTAGCGCCATAGTTCTTGGCCACGATATCATTGGTGTCATCTTCTGTGTCGTCATGACCTAAGCCTCCGCCAAAGACGCTACCGCCCACGGTACCGTTATAGATGTTGACCTGAGTGGTCTTGTCATAGGTACTGGTAGCGGGGGTCACGGTCGTATTTACATTACCCAGGGCCGAGCCACCATAGACATTGCCCGTGACTGTGGGCGAACCGGTTAACGCCACAGCGCCATTGTCGTCGAATGTCTTACCGAAGTGTACCTTCACATCGCCGCCAACGGCCGTGCCAGCACCCTTACCGCCACCATAGATATCGTAAGTGACGGTTCCTTGTGCCATCATCATCGTAGCATCGCCATTCACGTCGGCTGTGTTACCACCACCAAAGACATTCTGGACGGTTGGCGCGTCAGCAGTGTCATCGGCCTTCTGTATCTTTACCTGGGCGTTGCCGTTCACCGCCGACTCATCGCCGCCACCGAACACACCGCCGGTCTGCTCACCGGTGTCAGTACCGTCGGCATCGAAGATCTTACCATCGACCACGGTGTTACCCTTGACCGTCACGTCTGTTTCTCCGACCTGGCCAAGACCTGTCAGCGGGATAGCAGAATAGACATATTTTTTGCCTGTGCTTTGGTCAGTGTAAGTGCCAGTACCTCCATTGGTCAGTGTGACACTTGCGTCATATTTCCAATTATATTCTTCTGTGTCGGAGAACTCGCCCTCCTCAAACATACCCGAATTAGTGTTGACGTTCGGGTACTTTGTAAAGCCTCCCGTACGGAAAAAAATCGTAGGCAGAGAGGCCGAATAGCCGCCGCCGAACACGTTACCATGAACCGTACAGCCGTCGAGTATTGACGTGGCCTTGCCCGTCACGTTACCCAGCGAACCGCCGCCATAGAAGTTCTGATTGATGGTACAGCCCGTCAGGGTTGACGACACATTGTGGCACTGTGCTAATGAGAAGGTGGCATACTTTACAAAGAAGCGGGCACCCGTGGAACCACTGGTCCATACGAAGAACTCGTAGTCGAAATCGACGGCCACGCCTGGGCCTTTGTAACCATAGAGGAAACTTGCGCCTCTTACTTCTGTGGTGTGTCCATCATAATATTTACCTTTATCGCCACTGCCACCTTCATAGTATCCCTGAAGAGAACTAAAATCCTGTGTTCCGTCTTTATCGTAGTATTTCTTCTTGCTGATGGAATTACCTCCAAAGCCGGCACCGAAATACTTGTCAAACGTACAACCCTTTGCTGTGGTGGTCACATCCTTGCCATCTTGCATGTTGCCGAACTTCGGTCCGCCGCAGAAGGTGCCGACATGACTATTGAAGATATCGGTCGTAATCGTTCCCTGGACGGGTGTGGCATCGTTGATACCGCCACCGAAGAAATTGTCGATGTCGGCATCGTAGATCTGCCACCGCACATTACCGTTAATCTGTTCCAGTCCCGCACCGGCACACTCCTCAAAGTGACCACCGCTGATGTAGCATTCGGCATCGTCGTCTTTGGGAGCAGCATCTGCATTGTAGGTACCTGTCAGATGGAAGTCCTTGTATTCACCACCTGTCACCGACACGGGGATATGTTTGGTACTTCCGCTACCGTCACTGTGCGTACCGTTACCGAAATCCTTAAACCAGGCATTCGAGCCTACATGGATGTAGGTGGTCGTCGTCGGACTGCCTACCTTGGTAGATACAAACTGGTCGAACACGCCGCCAAGCAGGATGATGGGAGCCGGGGCAGTCTTGTTTTTGTTCTCGTACTCGAATTGCGAGAAATAGATGAGACAGGTATTGGTAACCTCAAACCATCCTAAAGGATCAAATACTGCAGCATTGCGGAATTGGACTGCCGTGTTCGGCTTCTGAGCCTGGGCAGTACCGGGCATATTGATGAAGTCAAAGCGAATGGGGTCCACCGTAGTACGGTTGTTGTCATGATAAATCATGCTGTAGTCTGGCTCATGGTCTTCGTCCAGATCCACCGACATCATCGTGAATTTCTTGCTGTTACCTTTTGGCACGGATCCTTGATGCAGGTTGCCCACCAGCACGATGGCATTGTCATAGACACCACCTGAGCCAAGCTTAGCCGTAGCGGCGTTGACGGAGGTGTAAACCGTCTGCTCACTGCCACCAATGGTAATCTTTCCAGTCGGGAACTGCTTGCCTAATTTCGTAACATTACCGGCTCCGTAACTGGTATTGTAAACCACGTCTAAATATTCATCTGCCACATAGACCGCCTGCGCCCAATGGGGCTTGATGGTGATGGACGTCACGCCGTAGGGCACATCGAAGTAAGCGCCCTGCGAGAAGATACGGCCACTCTCGCTAAAAAGGTCCTTGGCCCATGTCTTGCGGTCGGCAAAGTTATAGCCATTCCAAGTGTCGCTCGTAGTAAACGATCCCTGCGAGGCTCTGTCATCAACGGAAGGATCGACGTCCATACCCGTAATCTCCCAGCCAACCATGACGCGGCTTTTCCCGTCGGCATCGACGCCGTAGTTGCCCGAACCCACTTCGTCGAAGTAGGGCAGCTGCACCTTGTCGTAGTTGAAGTTAAAGTGTTCAAAGTCCTTGTCTGTACGTGTCAGGGTCAGGCTACCATCGGTGATGGAAGCACTTGTGGGCGCATTATCACCAACACCACTGATAGTGACAGAAAGCTCACCGATCTTGAGACCTTTGTTGCGGTCCTCTGGACGGTCCTCGTTATAGTAGTCAAGATTACTGGTGTCGTAATTGATGATAGAAGGATAGGTGCCCTGTGCCTTCAGAATGGGGTAGGGCTTCGGGTCTGTAATAGAGCGGTCTGCCGTCTCCAATACCCACTTGGCCATTTGGTCAGCATTCGATGCGGAGCCTGTGGCATAGTAGGCTGCCAGTCGCTTGTTGCTGTTCAGCAGCTGACGGTACAGTTCAAAGCGTTTCAGGTATCTCTCTTCTATGGCCAGGGCACAGTTATACTTGTTGATGGTACCAGTCTTCAGCGTTTCGTAGGCATAGTAATTGTAGTTGGCCAGCCCCATGTCACTCTCCGTGTTCTGTTTACGGTTTTCTATGATTTCACCACCATAGATAGGCGAAACGTTATTGTTACGGCTGATGTCCCCGTAGAACATACAGTTCATGACCATGGTCTTCAGGTTACCGGCTGTCGATTTAAATGTGTTGTATCCCACGATACCGCCCTTGTCCGAACCGCCCTCAATATCGGCATAGCTATAGCAGTTGATGACACGCGAATTGCCGTCGAGATGGCCCACGATGCCACCGACATGATTCGTTCCGCTGATGCTGCCGCCGTTCACACCGCAGTTATAGACGCGGGTGTCGCCGAGGGCAGTCGCCACGATGGCACCGGCATGGGCGTCGTCATTACCACTGGTAATGCTGGCACTCCCGATAATGATGTTCTTGATGGTAGCGTCTTCGGCGTAGGCAACGAGAGGAGCGGAGACGTCAAAGGTCTTGTCTAACTGACCCTCGATGGTTCCCTTGAAGGGTGCTGTCGAGGTGCCGATAGACCCGGAGGCCGTGAAGTTGTCGCCCAGCATATAGTAACCACCCATTGCATTAATCTCCGAAGAGCTGTTGACAACCTTGGGCACCATCGTGAGCGTAAAGGCCTGGGCGATACTGTCAGTACCCTCTTTGGCCGGACTGGCAAGCGTGGTGAACGACTGCATCACCTTGGTATTGTCGAAGCGGGGCATCAGACGCATATTGCCGTTACGGTCGGTGACCACCATGAAGGTGGCATTGGTGATCTTCATGTCCACCTGGTCGAGACCGATAATGTCATTCTGCCTCATCTGCATTTCCTGCAGACTGATGCCGGTTGATGTACCTGCCCACAGGCTGGTAACAGTCGAACCGCTAGTGTTGGCAGTGAAGTAACGGCTCTCGTCGGCCACACTCTGTATCTGCACGTTGTAGGGGTCGAAGCCATTCTTACCGGCCGCGAAGTATGCAGCTTCGATATTAGCCTTGGTGTCAGCCTCTTCTTGGGCTCCAGGATTACCTTTGTAGATATAACCCATCTCTTCATCGATGTCGAAGTTGGGCCTCAGATACCACTGCATACTCTCAGGCACACTCTTGATATCGGGCTCCGTAGCTATTGTGGAGATGCTAGTACCTGAACCGCTATACTGAGCATAGAGACCGTTTTGCTTAATCAGATAGGGGGCTGCCGATGTGGCACCTTTCGTGGCAGCACCTGCGTAGGTGCTGGCGTATTCCGATTTCACATCGTAGGTCACATACCAGTCGCGCTCCTTGCCGTTCACAAACGCCTGACTCTCATAGTCCGGCAGGTTACCGGTATTTGTGCTTGCGTCGAAAACGCCCAGTTCCGCGGTCGTGTATTCCTTCGACGAGTCGTCCTTGTCTGTAGCATAGTCTTTGACGGTGTACTTATGGTAGCCGGGATCCTTCGTACCCGTCTTCCAATAGTGATAGCGCTCTACCATCGGACTGCTATATTTGTGAATATCAGCGTAAAAGGCTGGACGTTTCGGGTCTGTGGGACCGCTGGGCAGCGGTAGACGGACAATCTCCCATCCGTGCTGGTCGAGCAGGATGAGCATAGGTTTGATGTCCGTAGGCACGAATTGGAAAGTTCCGTCGCCCATCTGAATGGTTTGGAACACGTGCTCTTCGTTCAGGAACTTCTTAGTCGTGGTAGGTTCTTCGCCGCCAGAGGCATCATCGTTGTGTTTCCAAGGTTGCGAATTGGCCCAGGCCTCATAGACGTGCCAAGCAACGTACACGCCGTCCTTCACCTTTACATGCTCTAACTCGGTCTTCTGTGTAGGAGTCAGCTTCACATTACGACCTACTGTTGTCACCTCGGTGGTCAGCTTATCCTGCACCGTGGGGTTGTTCTTCCAATACTGCTCAAAGGAGTTGACTGTGCGTCGCTCTGTGGTTGTTCCGTCTGAGATAGCCTCAACGGTCACCAGTTTTAGTTGGCTCAATGATGGGCCCAACAACATATACTGCGTCGCATCGCTGTTGTCGGCTTCTTGATCTTTCGCTTTTCCTGTCACCAAAGGGTTATCATTGGTAACGCCAGTCACTATTGCGTTGTATCCATCGGGCTTATAAGTCTTCAGGTAGGAGTGGAAGTTACGCGTTTCGCTATCGCTGACCTTATAGCTCGTCTGCGTCTGGTATGACGAAATCTTTACATGATAGGGGTCCAGGTCGGCAAGGGTATTATCTTTCGTGAGTTTCCGACCAGGTTCAATAAACCACAGCCAACGGGTACGGGTAGTGGCACCGCTTGCCAACTGTTCCTCCCAGCGTTCATTACCATAGACATAGAGAGATGCATCACCATTGCTATAAGGATAGACAGGTTTACGTGTCTCAGTCATCACACCGTCCTTACCGTCTTCCTGGTAAAAATTCGTGCCGCCCGAGAACTGAAGTCGATAGGTCAGATTAACCTTATCCTTAATCTCGAGGCTGTTGCGACCGTCCAGGTCAAGTTGGTCAGTATCGACATCGTAGGTGACGTAGATGACATTGCCATCCCCCAACCCCTCAATACCAGTGATCCTATTACCTTCATCAAAGGTAAATGTGCCGCCGCTCTCAGAAGCCGCCTTGTAGTACTTATAGGTACACAGCGGACTCCGCCATGCAGCCGGTAGCGAGAAATCACCCGTATAGCTAATGTCATTATCTATTACCTGACCAGCCTTGTCTATCAGGCAGAAGTGGAGCGGGAGTGCCACAGGGGTCACAATCAGATCGATGGTCTCGCCTGCGGCATTCTGCAGCGTCACGGTTCCGGTCCCCTCTTCACTTACGATCTTTAAGGGATCAGAATCTTTCATAATGAAGGTTTCCGAGCCCTCGAGCGTCAGGTTGGGCGAAGCATAGCGCAGGTACCTACTCGTGCCGACATTCTGTACGAAGACAGCGTATGGGTCGTTGCCGCCGAAATACCACATATAGGGCTTCTCGGCCTTGGTTGTGGTCTCCCCGGCTGCTGCTTCCTGATCTACATTTGTACCGCTATTATCGTCCCATAGGAATTTGTAACCACTGCTGTTAACCTTGACGTTAAAGGTTCTGAAGGCCCGCAAATGCAGGAACTTCTCCATCAGATGTGTCGTGGTGTAGTTTACGTAGATATTGGCATCGCCACCGGTGGGTGTTTGATGGATCTGGTTATGATTCTCCAAGGTCGCCTGTGTGACGTCATCGCCTACGCCTTCACTACCAGCGAACGAACGGAAATAGACAGATTCTTCTGACAGATACTCACTTCGGATGTCTGCGGGGATATCCGTATAGGCGTTCAATGGTGTACCCTCCGGCAGTTTCTCTGTCTTGATGACAGCCACCTTATATGACGCGTTTACGATTTTGAAGGTGTATGTATTGATCTCCTTGGTGGCAACTGGCGTGATCTTGGCTGGAGATACAACCGCAACGGCTTTAATCTCAGTCATCTCGTTGGTCATAACAAAACCGCCTTCCGGATATGCAATACCCGTAGATGCCGTTGGGGTAGTGCCGTCGGTGGTGTAATAGATGGTTCCGCCCTCAGTAGAAGTGATGGTAAACTTATTCGTTGCCTTGTCATAGGTGATGGCCGGAGCCGTCAAGTAATTATCGACAGCCTCAATGGTCCAGTGATTGGGGTTGTTATCACTGCCTCTGTCTTTTGTCGTTTTGATGGTCTGTCCATCGCTCAAAGATGATGGGCCCAAGCTGGTGTTTTTGTTGTCATAATTGGCTATCATACTCTTAGGCATGATAGAATATGCACTATAATTACTTCCTTTAGCATTCAATATCGCGAACTGGTAACGGACTTCTTCGCCTCCCGAATGTTCTTGATAATTGATGGCATTTGCCACTTCACTAGCTCCATCCGTCGCTGCACCATTATAATACATGTATTTACCCGTCTCTACATTGACGATGTAGTAATACTTCATATTGGGAATAGAAGCATCAGATGAGGCCTCCTTGAACAACCACACCCTTTTGTTGTTATTCTGGTTCGAAACGGTTACATTGGTTTCAGAACCTTGTGTGGACATATAAAAACCATTATTCTGATGGTTCCGAATAGTATAATAATGTACCAAATCATTGGTGGAATCTTCAAAAGGATGTGCCCATTCCACTTCATCCTTCAATACGATATTCCATTTAGAGTTATCATCTGGAGCGCCACCCCAGTTACTTGACTTCAGCCATGTTTTGTTACCTGAAGTACTGTATGACACATTACCGCCTTGTTTGTTTACCCAGTAACTATTACTGCCACTTTTAGGATAGAAAATCCACTGTCCTTCACTGCCTCCAAGAGCGAATTTATAAGCATCACCACCCGATCCAAAGACAGCAAGTTGGACAGAATTATCACCTCCTAACGAACCGGTTAACTTCAGATACTTACCCGTAGATTTATTGACGATATAGTAGTACGAATCACCTGCATCCATAAAATACCACAACATCCGCTCGTTGGGCATATTAGAGGTTGAAACATACGTGTTGTTATTATTATTGACATTGTTGGTATGAGCAATCATATAGAAACCCGTTGCTCCATAAGATTCCATCCAATAAAGTTTCTCTGTCCCATTGGTAACATCATCGGCGGTAGTCAGCGTAAATGGAGCCTGTCCCCACACACTCGTCCCCCCGACGGTCAGCAGCACCATCAGGAATAGTATGTTCTTAACGTATGAATAAATGTCTGTAAACTTACCGTTAACATTCATAATTCGTGTCATATCTATATCTTGTTTTTTTCTTTCTTCGTTATAGCTCAGCGGCGGAACCGCTGAGCACACTGGGTACTATTGCCACCAACTGTCCTTGGTGCGGCACAGGGCCTGCGCTACGCAGTTCATGGTTTTACACTCAAGGACTGTTATTTGTTCGTTCTTGCCTCGGTATTGGTATTTCCAAGGGCTGACGATGAGCAGACGGTCTGCGGCACAGAGGTCGAGGCGTTCTGCGGAGGGGTGATAACGGTCGGCGAAGCCGTTGTCGTGGATAACAATCGTGGCAAAACCACGATTCGCACTTTCATCCATGATTTCGCGCTCGCGAGGCGCGATGCGGGTGCCGACGAGGACGGCACCCTGTGCCGCCTCATTCAGGCAGCGAGCCTTCTGCTCGCCAAAACGCTTCGCGTCCTTGCGATGGCACACCACCGGCAAGCAGCGGTGCTCCGTCAGGAGGGCGCAGTTGCCAAGGGTGTCGCAGGCGATGAACCCGCCTGCCAGCAGCAGGCGGCACTGTATCTGAGACAACGCCTCAGCGGTAGCAACCGATGGCGGGTATTCGCGCTGCAGATAGCCGCTAAGGGCGGCTGGGGTGAGCGCTGTCGTGACGGCCCCGCGCTGCACGGTGAGCGCTGCGCGGTTGCTCATGCGCAGCAGTCTGCTGCGCGGGTTGCCGGCAATATAGGTGCGCTGCGTTGCCAGCTGCTCCGCGTCCACGGGCATCACGTCACAGTAGCCGGGGGCGAAGAGGGGCTGGCGGGCGGTGGTGCCTGAAGAGGGGACCTTATACCCAGCGGGCAAACCGCTGGGCGCACTGGCGCTGCAGGGCATGCTCTGCGCCCCGCCGCTGTGCGCAGTGTGGGCGGCGGTTTCCCCGTCGCTATTACCAGTCATCTCCCAATAGCGCCTGTTACAGCCCTTTTTATAGCCTGCTATCACCTGTCCAAAGGTTCGCTCCTTCCCATTCTTGCTAATGATGTGGTCGCTGACGACCATCAGGCAGTGCAGGTGGTCGGGCATAATGACATAGTTGTGCACGGTAACCATGGGGTAATGGCTGTGAATGGCGGTAAGCAGTTCATGCTCCACCATCTGCCCTGTCCGCGTCAGTAGCGTATGCGGAGCATCGGCACTGCCATCGGGTGCGTCCAGAGAGCCCACGACGGCACCGAGGGGTTGACCGAGGCTCTCTGCCACATGCATGGTGATGTGGTAGGTGCCTGGTCGGCTGTAGTCATGAGCCGCTGAGCGGCGGGTCATGCGGTGCTGTGTAGGTTTTCTGTATTCCATTCTCTTTATTCAGGCGGTAAAACCGCCTGACACTGTTTATATTCAGGCGGCAGAACCGCCTGACACTGTTTTTTATCTCACTGCCAGTTTCTTGATGAACCTGCCGTCGGCGCTCTCTACGATATAGACACCGCTGAGCTTGACGGTTGTCTCGACGGTCTCGCCCGGCTTCACATCGAAGCTGCTGAGCGTGATACCGCCGGAGTTGATGACATAGAGCGTAACTGGGTGCGTCATCGTCGACGAGGCGATAATCTTATGGCGTCCGCTGGTGACGGTGAGTGCACCGTAACTGTCTTGACTGTCAGGTGACTCGTGCGGCATCTCCAGTTCGTCACTGTCGTCGGCAAAGACGATGCTGCGGGTGGCAGGACGCGACTCGCTGACACCGGTCACGGTGAAGTACGGCCGGAAGGCCCATGCTACCGTGGCGTCACCTGTAGTAGGCACCTTGTTGTAGGCGTTGCCGGTGCTGTTCAGTGTATAGGCATTACTGCCTGCCGCAATCGTCTCGTTCATGTAACTCGGTCTGAAGGTGTATTTGTTGCTGTTGATGGCCTCAGAGACGGGCTTCATCTCGGTGTCGCTCACGCCAATCGCGCTGCCTGCGTTAGAGGCGAAGGTGATGGTCTGCTTGCCCAGCTTGGTGATGGTTGTGGCGGTGTTCTCTGCCACGAACTTACCACTAAGGTCGAACTCGTAGTAGGTCTTACCCGGCAGACCGATGATATAGGGCGTGCCATTCGCGAGCAGCGGATAGTCATGGTGCGTGTGCGCCTTACTATAGTACTTCTGATAGTCGTCTGCGTTCTTATCCTTTCGGTCTGCGTACTTGTAGTAGTAATCCCAGAGGAAGGTGTTGGTGTATTCCTTGTTACCACTTACAGCGTCGGGATAGTTGAAGGTACCCCTGACCACGTCGCCATCTTGTGCGAGCGACTTCAGGTTGCGCAGCCAGTACTCGTGACCGATCTTCTTGGTACCGGTCTCGTCGTTGTAGGCGTTTTGGCTGCCGCTGTAGAAGTGGGTGATCTCACCCTTGTCGTTGGTGGTCACCAGCTCGGCTGTGAACGGCAGGCTGATGCCCTGCCAGCCCTGGTTGTGGTCCACGAACTCGTTGTCGGTAGGCCTACGCTGGTACCACATACGGTGGCTGGAGTCGAAGCTGTAAGCGATAGGACAGTTGAAGTCCTGCTTGTCCACGAGCAGGTGGTCGTTGGTGGCTTTCAGCGTGCTCTGTACCAGGTGACCGTTGACAGATACGGCGGAGGCATCGTCAACACGACGATAGCCTAAGCTATTGTCATAATAGGTGCTGTACTGCGGATCGACGAAGTATTCGGTCAGCACACCATGCGTCTTGGCGTTGGCATAACCGCTCGTGCTAGAGGCAGCAGGCGCATAGACCAGCAGGTTCTGCGTCTCGTCGCAGTTCTGGATGCTCGTCAGACCATCGTCGTCGAGCACAGGTGTGTAGAACAGGCCCTTCTCATTACCTAACCCATAGGTCCCATAGGGCTCATAGTCCCCATAGTAGTGTCCTGCAAAGTCGATGGCGGTCATGCCGGGATAGGCCTCCTTGGTGCCGTCGCTGGACTTCTGTGCCAGATAGACCGTCGGGTTGAAGTGGACCACGCCCATGTCTTTCGAGCGGAAGTAGGCCGGCGCACGATAGACGCGGTTAGCATTAACGTCATAGGACAATCGTCCGGCCTCCCTGACGACAGCCGTCGGCACATCCTGGTGGGCAGTGTTATAGCCGTAGGTCAGCTTCTGTCCGAAGAAGATGTAGTCGTCGGGCCAGATGGGGAGGTAGTGCCGTTCATTGTCATGTTCCTTATCTATCCAGAGGCGTTCGTTCTCCTCGGTCGGTAGCTCTCCTGCAGCATAGCGGAAGTCACCGTCGTCGAAGCGGTCTTCGACGTAGGCAATGCCAATATTTTGTGCATCTATGTAGCCCGACGAGCAGTAGGCCGGATTTTCGCCATAGTACTTCATGGGCTGGAGCTTCAGCGAGTCATTCTCGCCGATGGTGTAGTAGCGGTAGCCCACCTTGCCGGAGCCATTCGTCACCATCTTGTCGCTGTAGCGCTTGTAGAGGTAGAAGTTGTTCAGGTCGTAGGCCACCTCACCGTTGTAGAAGGCACGGTCGGGCTTCATGGTAGCCTTGCCTGCCGTATAGCCGCTATTGCTCTTGGGATAGTAGCAGTTGACGACTTGCTCATATTTGTCAGCATCAGGATTGCCAAAGACGGCCTTGACGCCGCTGCCAGGCGTACCGCTGGTCTTCACCCAACAACTCTCCACATAGCCGCCGCCTTGGTCGGCGACACCGGCACCGGTGAACGAGCCCATGACGCCGAGGTTATAGACACTACCGCAGAGCTTGCTGAAGAGTGAGCCCGTGGTTCCGTCGGCTGGTGTGAGGTTGCTGATGGTGTGGCCGTCGCCGTGCAGCGTGCCGTTGAAGCACGGGTCGCTACCGCTGGCAATCGGCGTCCAGCTACCAGTATGGTCAATGTCCGTGCGCAGGAAGAACTCGAGGTTCTGTCCAGCCGTCACGCCGTTGGTTACGTCGGCGTTCAGCGGCTTATGACCTATGAACGATCCGGAATTGATTAGCCCTGTCTTGTCATCTGTTGACGGAATGGTAAGCACGCTCAGGTCATAGAAGTCCTTGAACAGGTCGAGGCCATCCTTATCACCGCTGTATTTGTTGATGTAGATCTTCGACTCGCGCTTCAGACGGTTGCGGTCGTAGTCCACGTGCAGGTGGTACTTCTTGTCGTCCATCACCTTCTTCAGGTCGTGGTAGTTGGCCACGCTGACAGGCACATAGTTCGAGTAGGTCTTACCTAAGTACGACCTAGCGTAGTAGGCCAGGAAGAAGCCGTCCTGATACCAGTAGAGCGAATCGACGTTAGGCGTATATGCCATACCGTTGGTGCGGCTCTCGGCGTCTGGCTTGCTTGCGAACAGCTCCCAGCCGCCACCGGTGATGTCGTATGCACCAGGCGTGACGGTAGGTGTACGCATGGTGATGCTGGTACCCGGCAGAACGGTGCTGGGCGGATTGATATCTTCTATCTCAGGCACACCGCTCTTGAAGGTGACGTGGACGTTCACAACATGGCGCTCGCTGACAGGCGTGATGTGCAGTCCGTCGGCATCGGGCCTCTCGTAGTCGTACTTATAGACGACGGTGATGATCTTCTCCTTCGAGAGGTCGTAGATGTTGGAGTTGCGAGCCACAAACAGCGTGCTGGTCTCCATCGGCGATACACCGTGGATGGTGAAGTTCTTCTGCTTGTTTACCAGCGCCTCATAGCCATTGTTAGAATCGTCGTTCTTGGCATTGATGATGGTACCAACCTTAACCCAGTTGCTGCCGTTTCTATCTTCTATGCCGCCAGAAGATCCTTCGATGCTCACAGTGGTTGGTATAACACCCTCACCCTTTTCTCCGATCTCATATTCCTCGCGGCAGTAGTAATAGGTCTGGTCACTCGTTGAATTTGCTGGGAAGGTGAGTGTCGTGATGTTCTTCTTCTCTTCAGTGGTCAAATTGTTGAAGGCATCACTGTCGAGGGTGGCACCAACAGCGTAAGGTGTCTCCACATGGACAAACTCGGATTTGACCACATAAACCGTTGTGGCTGTAGTCGATTTCATTACAGTGATCGGCGCATAGTGGCGTTGCTCGTTAGGAATTGATTCGTAAGCCTCACGCTGCAACTCAGTATTAACAGCTATCGTATGGCTATTTTCGCTGGCATCAGTATAGGTCAGGGCTGACTCGCCATGATACGTCGCCGTATAGTCAATCGGCTTGGGAAGAGAATAAATCATATTATCCTTCGTCTCCTGAGAGGCTGTTGAAACATCGAAGTCGTATGGCAAGTTATCGTACTGGTACTTCTTGCCCTGTGCCTGTTGCGTGCCGTCAGCCTTCTTGCCGTAGAGCGAATCGATGAGCAGGTCGAGGGCATCGTAGTTGAACTCGAAGTTCTGGCGGTCTTTTGCCGACATGGCGCTATAGGCCTCCAGTGCACGGTAGTTATGCCCTGCTGTGTAATTCTGACCACCATAGTCACCCGCTACCGTACAGATATAAGCAGGCTTGACACATTTGTCTATTTCGGTAGCCAGTGACGGGTAGTCTTTCTTGTAGTCGGCCATCTGGTCTGCCGTCATCAGGTCGTTGACATAGATATACTCTGTCGGTGAGAGCTGGATGGTGGAGGTAGCGACATAGGCAGGTGCAGTATATCCACTGATTGCCGAAGCTACCGGTGCACCGGGATAGTAATGTGAACCGGATGAGTTATATTCCTTGGTGATCAGATAGGCAGGAACGAAGGTTGCCTGATTCTCTGTCGGCGTGTTGCTGTCCAGTTTAGTATAATCCGTATAGATTTTCTCAGGAATAATCGCATTGACGCTATACGGCTGCTGGCCATATACACCAGTGGTCTTCGGACGGTAGGTCGGAGCGTCTTCGTAAAGACTGCTTTCTCCGTCAGGTACGGTTTGCGTCTTTTCACCCGTTGCACTACTGATCTTCGTGTACCACTCATCCCATACGCCTGGGTTCGTCAGGTCGAAGGTCAGCAGGTAACCGTTGTTGTGGCTCATGTTGTTGGACGAGCGGAAGGCATCATCGAAGGCCACGTAGACATCCTGACCGTAGTTGTCCTTCTCCACGACAGCGTTGCCCTCGGCATCCTTCGTGGCTTTCTTCACAGCCTTCACCGTCACCTTGTCAATCTCCTTATCGACGGCGTGTGTCTTCAGACTGCTATATTCAGAAGGCAGCATCACATAGCCGGCAGGATAATACTTGGAGTTGATGTAGCAGCTGTCTTTCAGTATATAGGTTTCGGACACGAATCGTCTCTTCTCAGACGGGGTCAGCTTGTTCCAGTCCCAATAGCTGATAGGATCGTTCAGCAGATAGCTGACATTATCGATAACCATCTTCTGCTGGTCACCAAGCTTGACGTTCGTTGTCTCGTCGGTGTAGCTGGCATAGTAGGCATAGAGGTTGGGACGGATGTCCATCAGCGTCATCTTACCATTCGACGACGCATTGAGGGTGATGGGCAGCTCTACCGACTCGCTGAAGGCATTCGGACTACCGGTGTAAGCCGAGATGTACTGGTCATAGACATAGACCTTACCGCTGATGTACCAGTAGTGGGCAGGCACACCTTCAGACGTTCCTCCATGATCTTTATTACCATATTTACCCTTGTATCTGTTGCCTACGTTGTAACAGTCGTCAATAATGGTCTGCGAACTGTGGATGAAGTTACCGGAGGTCTGCCATTCTTCCTTGTCTTCTTCATCTTCTTCCCAGTTATTATATTTCCCATCGTATGTATAATTCCACTTGCTGGCAGCGCCCTCGTTCAAATCTGTCAGCGTGGCGTTAGAGATACCTTTGTCAGGCACACCATGCTCATTCTTGGCATAGACGAAGCCACCGCCAATACCGGGCTGCACGTTGATGAGGTCGAGCTCCACCACGCCGGTGATAAGTCCCCAGTCCTTCTCATCGAGCTTGACGCCCTTACTCTTCTCGGTGGTCAGCTCCAGGAACACGCCGGAGGCCAGTGCCAGGTGGTTATGACAGGAACCGTTGTTGCGATTCTCATTGCCCTTGTTTGCTTCCTTCCACTCGTAGAAGGTCTCACCTTCTTTATTGGGCTTATATTCCTGATGGATATTCGTGTTGGCCTTGGTAGTGCGTACGTCAGAGAACTTCACATCACTGGTCAGGGCACCCAGGTAGTTCACATTGCTGTAGATACCAAAATAGTTGCCGTGCAGGGCATTGTCGTCCGTATCGCCCGCCACACTGACTTTCTTGTTCAGCGACACTTCGCGCACACGGTTGATGGTGTAGTTGGAGTAGTCGGCAATCTCAGGCACACGGTCCTGGGCACCCTTCATCACCATGCGGCTGCCGAAGACACCACAGAAATCGGCTCGCTGGATGGTGTTCATGATGCGGCCGGCATAGACCGAGACCACACCGTTCTGCTCCCAGATGGCGGGATTGGGCACCTTCTTGCCCTTTTCGGTAATGATGATACTGTCGGAACCTACCAGGAGCGATTTGCCATCTGCAGCTGTAAACAGCACCAGCAACTCGTCCTGCGGCAGCTCGGAACCCACAGAATAGTTGGTGCTCTCAATATCGGTACAGGCGCGCTTACACTTGTACTTTAGCTCATAATAGGCCTTCTCACGCTCCGGCAAGTCCTTGTAAAGATCATAGCTCAGATCGTGGTTAATATGGTAGTAGTCGGTACCATAGTTGGTGATGTTCAGCTCGCGGTAGCCATCCACGAAGGTCAGGTTACCATCGCCATACAAGCCACCGGTATGGCCAGTGCCGATGGTAATCAGGTCGCGGTTATAGACATCGTGGATAGAGGCGGTGGCATTGCCATAGACGGTCGTGGCGTTGGCATACAGTGTGTTGCTACCTGCCGCAATGTTACCGCCGGCAAACACGGCGTTGTGGATGATGATACCTTCTGGATCGAGGTTATCCCAGTAGGCGGCATCGGTCGTCTTGTCCTTCAGCAGGTTCAGGTCAGCAGTCGTCACGAACTCGCCTTTCTTGTATTTTCCGTCACCGCCAGTGCCACCTTTACCACTTGGGATATTGATGGCCACGTAGGCCTGGGCGTGGGGCTCCACCAGCACCTTACAGTCCTCGGTGAAGATATTCTTGTCACTTCCCGATTCCACTAAATAGGCAGGAGCGTCACTCGGACCCCATTGGAAGTAGTAGCCTTCATGAGCACCATCATAGCGCTTGCCGATTTTACTACCGATGTACAGTTTGTTATTCTTCATATAGGCACTATACACGGATCCTTCGTCGCCGCCACCGAAGACGTTGCCATAGCCCTTCAGCATACCCTCGTCGGTGCCGACCTCACCGCCATAGATGTTCACGCGGGTCTGACCGAAGACGTAGCCCTTACAGAACAAACCGTCGGCCTTCAAGGACTCTACCAGCGAAGCATCCATATACAGCGTACCGTCGCCACCCCAGCTGTCCTTGCCTCGACCGCCGCCGAAGACGTTGCGCAGCACCTTGCCCTTGTACAAATTGACCTGGGTGGTACCGGCCCTGAAGATGGTGGCATCGCCGTTCTCCAAGGTACCTGATATCTTGAGACCGGTCTTGTTAGCGCCACGGCCTATGGGCCCCAGCTCACCACCGCCATAGAGGCTGCCGCGCACCTGACCGCCAAACATATCGATGACGGTGTCGTCCACATAGCTGTTGATGACATAGCCGCCACCAAACACGTTACCGGAGAGGTCGAGGTCGCCAGGTTTCTGGTCGTCGAGCTCCTCGACGTATTTCTTATCCGTGTAGCGATAGCCGATATAGCCGTTGTTGAGCGATACGTGCGACGTGCCATAGACCGAGCCGCCCTCGCCACCGCCATAGACATTACGCGTGATGGCAGGCGCACCGCCCACGAAGGTGTTGGTACCCGACTTGCCGATGGCCACATTGGCATTGGCGAGCAGGTCGGCGGCGTAGCTGGCGCTGATGGCACCCGCATGCGAGCCGACATGACCCTCGTAGCCGCCACCATAGACATTACGCGCCGTACCGCCCTGCACGTAGGCATTGGCACTGGCGGTGAATCCGTCGATGCTAAACTGGTTGCACACGCTACCGGCACGTCCGCCGCCATAGACGTCTTTCTTCACCTCGCCGCCAAGCACGGCAACGTAGGTGCGGCCCCAGACATCGCCTGAGCTGGCTACCGATGAGCTACCCAGACCGCCGCCATAGGCATAGCCTGAGACGGTGGCACCCTCGTTGACGATGACGTTGGCGTTGAACTTCTTGACATCCTTGCCAGCCAACTGGGCCGCTGTATTGTCGTCGAGCTCCTCACGCTTGCTGATGCGGTCCAGGTTCGTGGCCTTGTTGGTGGCGTAGTTTTTAAAGGCTGTTGATGGCGTCTCATCATTGGATGCCCCCGGCACATAGTAGCTGCCCAAGGTCCAGGCTGCTTTCCATGCTTTATGCCAGTCCTCCGGTGAGGCTTTACTCCATGTGGGGTCTTCTGCCAGGATGGCAGCCGACGGGGAGTCTTTGAACGTCTCCATGTACTTCTGCACACTCTCTGCACTGAGCACATGTCCCATCTCGCCACCGCCATAGACATCATAGACATTGGCGCCCTTGAGCAGGTTCACCTCAGTGTGCTCGGCCCATGTGTTCACACCACGGCCGGCACCATAGACGGTGCCTGTGTAGCCTTTCGCCTTATTGCTATATACCGGCGACGAGATGTTGACCTTCGTGAAGAGCGAACGGCGCTGGTTGTTGTTACCGCCGAAGATGGCACCAAACACCTGGGCGTTCTCGCTCGTATTCTTGTAGTTCACCTGGGTCTCATACACATCGCAGGGCGGCAGGATATACTTACCGTAAGCACCACCGTAGATGCTGTCAATCTGGATGGTGGACTCGGCAGGCACATTGACCACCGTGCGGCGCGTCACACCTTCCTGGTAGCTGCCGCCGAAGGCGTTGTGTATGCGGCCGTGGAGCAGATCGACGATGGCTGAGGCCTCGTCAAGGTTGCTGATGGGATTGTCATCCTCATCCAGCGTCTTACCGCTTTCTGTATCCAGGTGGTATCGCATACCTAAGCCGTTATAGCTGCCGGCACCGAAGGCCTCCATATCTTTGAATGTCTCCTTGCCGTCGGGGATGTCGATGAGCACATAGCTGCGGTCCTGCGCCTTGTCGTCGTCTCGGTTGCCCGGGTAGCCAGTACCACCGCCGAAGACAGCCTTAAGGGCGTTCTTCGCATGATCCTTCGGACGGATGTTCACAAAGGAGCTGTGCTGGCCAGGCATGGCTGTTCCGACGCCGTAGAGCTCGGTGTCGTTATAGTCGTAGGAGCCGTAGCCGCCACCGAAGATGCTATCGACATGACCAATGAGATACTCCACATAGGTAGAGGACTTCAGGACATCGGGAGTACCGCTCGTGTAGCCGTGCAACTGTGATATCTCGGCGGCATTACGCAGACGCGCGATGTAGTTGTAGCCGTCCTCATATTCGCCCCAGATGGTACCGCCGAAGTCGTTACCGCCATAGACGATATCCCTGATCCATGGGAAACCGTCCTTGTAGCCGCCACTGCCGTTGGGCTGGCGACCGATGTACACCTCGGTGTGACCCAGGATATCGGCATCGCAGGCACCGCCGAAGGCATCGTAGATGCGGCCGTTACCCAGGTTGACATACGTGTTGCCGCAGACGTCACCCTCGTTACCGCCACCATATATATATTCGGTCTCGGCGAGGTTCGCAACGGGGCTATCATCATCATCGGCCGTCTCGTCTCCTTTCAGGTTCACAGTAGAGCTATAGGCCTTGTCGAACTCATATTTCTCTTCCCCGCTCCCGACTTTCACCTTCTTACCGACCACACCTTGCTGGCCGCCGCCGAAGATCTGGAAGGCGTAGCCGTTGTTGTGGTTCACGGTGGTGCTGCCCCATATCTCGGTGTCCTCACCATAGCCGGCACCGAACACCGACAGGGACACAGCCATCAGGTCGTCACGCTGGTCTTTAACTTCCACGCCAGAGGCCGGATTGCCCATCATGACGCCTTCTTTAGTACCGAATACGCTTTCCTTATTCAGCACATCCTCGTTGATGTTGATAACCACGTTACCGTTCACATGGCCGCTCTCATAGCAGCCGCCATAGACGTTACCGCCAAGCAGACGGATATCGTGATCGGACGGGTTTCTTGCCACTTCTACGAAGCCGCCCTTGCTATAGAACTCATCGTTTTCGCCGACTGTAATGCTTTCATTTGTTACAGTATGCTCTGTGTAAACGTCCTCCGATTTGGTGTAATACTTCTCGTCTTTAACCAGCTCCGTACCGGCTTCTATCTCGAAGTAGGCATTGTCGTCCCACTTATTCGTATTCCACGAAAGCATGGTCTTGGTGTCGTTCCAGCGCAGCGGCGTGATGGTCATCTTCTCCAGGTTGATCTCGATACGGTCCTTGATCTTACCGTTTTCCATATAGCCGCCTTCAGCCTGCTCGTCCTCGGTGCCGATCACACCGCCCTGATAGGCCGCATTATACGTGCCTTCCTTTACATCGGCATTGTTACAGCCACCCACGAACTTCTCGTAGATGTTCACTTTCTCGTTGATGGTGAAGCGCTCCAGACCCTCGACGGTCATACTTCCGACGTTACCACCACAGTAGAGGGAGCCGATGAAGCTCGAGCCGGGCACATAATTCTCGGGGTCGCCATTGGCCACCTTGTCAAACACGATGCTGGGCAGCAGCGGCATGGCAACGCCCGTCATATACCGCTTGAACACACTGGCGTCGCCTTTCAGGTCCATCGAGTTGAATTTCGTACCGCTGGTGGCACTGTAATTGCCGTCGGTATCCACATAACCAGCATAGTACTTCAGGTTGTTCTCATCGACCATGCCGGCACCGTTGTTACCAAGGAACACATTGTCGGCAATGACGTAGGAACCGATCTTCAGCTCCACCATCGGGTTGGGCTTCTTGGTAGCCAGCGATGCACAGTTACCACCCAGGAACACGGAGCCTTGGATGACGGTATATCCACTGGGACCGCCACCTGTACCCTTCAAGCGGATAGACACCTGCTCGGCATTCGGACGGAACGCATTCAGGGCTATACCAGAGGTCATACCAGCCGGCACATCATACCAGAAGTCGCCAAAGGTGTCGTTGTCCTCTAAGTTCGGGTGGTCCGTGTAGGGGTAGTTGCCGTTACCGCCACCATAGACATCGCCATAGACGGTGGTGTAGATACCGATGGCATTACCGCCATACACCGTACCCGTGACGTCGTTACCGCCATAGACATTGTTGATGTGTCCGCCGCGCACCAGCGTTCGGGCCGACAGCTCAGGCGGGAAGTTGTAGCCTTCCAGGTTCGTACAAGGCGTATAGACACCATTTACCGTCGGCATCACGTCGGCCATACGACAGCCGCCAAAGAGGTTATCGACTTCAAGGGTGGAGTAGGTGGGAATCTCAAGGAGCAGACCGTCCTTACTGGTCATGCTGCCCTTGTTACCACCGCTATACAGGTTGCGCACCAAACCGTCCAGCAGGTTCCACGTCGGACGGATGCTCATCTCGGCCTTGTTGTTGCCGCCGAAGAAGCGGCCCACCTGGTATTCACCGCTACTGGGCTGCGAGAACGTGGTGTTGATGCCCATCTCCTTGAAGCGCGCCGTATTCAGCAGGTCGGTATAGCCATCCGGCACTGGATTCTCCAGCCCATTGGTCTCATTGGACTCATAGGTCCCATAGGTCTCATCATCACCCTCCACTCCTGCGCTATTCACCAGGATATGGTTCACCACCTCACTGGGGTTGTCAATGTGGATGATGTTCTGTTTCTTTACCGTCGCATTGTTACCACCGCCGTAGCCATAGACGATGGAGCCGCCAAGCACCTCCAAGTAGGTCTTGTCCAGTTCAGGCTGCACAAACGGCGTCTTGCTCCTGCCAATGATCGTTTGTACTTCCTGGCCGTTTTGCTTCATGACTTGCTTGATGACATAGTCATCGCCATCCCTCAACGCATTGCCATTGGCATCGGTGTAAATAAAGTCACCGTTGCCGCCTGCAAAGAGCTGACCGATATAGATTTTCTTGGCATCGTCGGCAGGAACAGCAGGAGTCTTTACATGATTAGTGGTCTTGCCGTAGGCTGCGTCCTTGGGCGTTGCCGCATCTATCTCACTCTGAGTATAATAAACATTAGAACTCCCCACCTTAGTGCTAACGCGCACATAACTGTTGAAGGTGTCATCGACGGCATTCTTCTTCGGGTCAGTCTTGTCAGCCTCAGTGCGCTTCACAGCTGTCAGCTCCGTAGGAATAGTCTCGCTGACGGCCTGTGCCGTACCAATCTGACCGGCGATATCATTACCGCCATACACCTGGTTGACAAGGATATAGTCGGTAGCGTGCTCACCATCCACATGTACGAAGGTGCTACCGCCCACATTGGCCATACGGGCACCGCCGAACACGCGGCCGTGCGGATCAACCACCGGACGGGTGGCCTCCGGGTCAAGTACTGCGCCGATGTCGCCGCCCGTCACCGTCACCTTCGTGCTGCCTTTCACCTCTGCGTGGTTACCACCGCCATACACGTTACCACCAATCTTGATCTGAGCAGACGACGACAGCGGCCACAGCCCCACAAGGGCTATGATCACTATAAGTCTTATGGGTCCCATAAGTCCTATAGGTCCTATAGGTCCTATAGGTCTCATAGGTCCCATAGGTCCTAGTCGTCCTATGAGTCCCATCATCCTTCTTATTATCGTCTTCTCAGTTCTCAATCTCTCAATTTATTACCACCGTCGGACTGTCCAGGTCCGGCTCCGACAGCACATACAAGTACGTCGGGTTGACGGTCATGTTAATCATATATCTTGTGCCACGCAGGGTTTCTGCCTGTCCGGTAAACAACTCACTGAGTACCAGTGTGTTGGTGGCTTCGCAGTCCTCGCGTACCTTGTTGCCTTTCTTGTCGTACACATCATAGACACTTGTCAGGGCGAGCTTGGTGATGCCTATCGGCATGAAGTAACTGGTAAAGGTCTGGAAGCTCGTGGTCAGCGTCTTGCCCGTCGATGATGACGTTGGCCAGAACACGATGCCTTTATCGTCTTCCTCGCTACTGCCAATCACCTCGCCCGTTTGCAAATAATCAATTTCTGTGATGGGGTCGCTTCCTGTACCGTTAGCGGCCAGCGTGACGGTGATGGTGTTGTGATCCTTGCACGCCGTCTCACCAGCCTCAGGTCTCAGCATCAGCTTCTTCAGCTTGATGGTGCGCAATTCGTCATAGTCGTTATAGACCCTCAGATTGATGCGCAGCGACGCATACAGGTGGTCGAAGAGCATAAACACGAAGTTCTTGGGGTCCTCGTTCGACGTCGGCGCAGCTGTAAAGGCAAAGTCTCCCCTGCGCAGGCGGTTCGTGCGTGTGTCAGTACCTTCGTCATAGGTGCTGTTGCTGTTTGTATCGGTGTAATCACCATCGTGGTCTTTGTCGAAGCCGTGCTTGACACCAATCGCCACGCACAGGTCATGACTCATCACGGTAGGCACGTTCGCCAGCGTCATGATGGCACCCGTGCTATAGCTGGCATTCGTGCCAGAGCGGTCCGTGATGCTATATTTGATAGCAGTCTGGTGAGGAATATAGCCATAGAGGTAGTAGGTATCTGTCTTGATGTCCGTCAGGCTCGTGTGCCACTTACCGCTGCTATAGAAGAAGCTGCCTATCATGGTCTTCGGATACGACGGGTCTGCACCAACCGTCGGGTCCTCGTTATTTCGTGTAAACGCAATACCCACCGACTGAATACCATCCTCATATGGCTCATACCCCGATGGTACAGCCCATGCCCGGGTGGTCTCATAGGACTCATTGGTCCCATAGGACTCATTGGTCCCATTGGTCCCAGAGCTCTCAGCCCTTCCCTCAGCGGCCCTCTCGGCCTCCTCAAACCAAGTGACATAGCTGGCCACCTCAGGGCTGAACTCTCCCTGCGGCACCACCTCCGGCTCCAAGTCAGCCTCCGGGCTACAGCCCATGAGCCCCATAAGTCCTATAAGTCCTATAAGTCCTATAAGTCCTATAGGTCCCATAGGTCCTATAGGTCTCATGGCTCCCATGAGTCCCATCAGCCTTCTCAGCCCTCTTCTTACTATGTCCTTTCCTTTCTTCAATTATTTATTATTTATTCATTATTCATTATTCTTTAGGCCGCAGGCCGCCTACCAATTGTGCGTCGTATGGTTTATCTCCATTTCCGTCCATGGTGTCACGGCGTACTCCACCCATCCGATCTCCACGCCACCTTCCTCGTTGATCTTAAATACGTAGGTGTAGCTGTAGCCGGGGAGCCACCGCATATATTGGGCGGGTACCGCGGCGGTTCTGCCTGAGCCGTTCACGTTCACATTCAGCGTGTAGCTGCCTTGTGACATGTTGGGGAACACGGTGTACCAGCCGTCTTTGACGGGGAATTCATATTCCTTACTGTCGTCCTCTGGGTCGTAATCGACCGTAAATGCCGTCAGCTCTTCGCCCTCAGCAGGGTCAGCGTTTCGCGTCGAGCTGTATGTCTCCTTCGTGTCCGTTCCCGTCAGCGGGTAGATGACGGTGACGGTGCCCTTGCGGGCTATTTTCGTGCCGTCCGTCGGCTTGAACTGGAGCCCCGTCAGATTGATGCCCTCGCGCGGGTACGTGTATTTAATAATCATGCGCACACGCGTAAAGGGTTTCTGGAACATCAGCTGCACGGGTCTGCCGAACTGCTTGTCGGCGTAGGCGGGCAGCATACCCGTCGAGAACCACAGTTTGCTGAAATACGGCGCTGCCGCAACCTTTGTAGCTACCGCCTCGTCGTTGGCACCGCTGCAGTCCACTGCCATGGTGAACGAAGTGCTCCCGTCGATTCCCTCGCTGGGAGCTCCTGCCCCTGCCGTCACCGCAAAGAAGCGGTATGCCTTCGTGCCCCAGTCCCAGTACTTGATGGTCTGTTCCGGGGCGCTGCCCGTCTGCTGGTTCACGTACTCCCATCCGTCGCTGTTCGACGTCGTGGTGCCGGCGCTGCTTGCCGTCCAGTTGACGCAGTATCCGGGGAACACGGTCTGTAGTCCGCTGAACCCTTCACCGTCCGTGTAACTGTCATTCTTATAGCCATATACGGTGAAGGCTGTGACTCCCGCCTCGTTCAGCGGTGTTGCTGCACGCGTCACTTGCTCCTCTCCCTGCTGACCGCTAAAGCTGATAGCTTTAGCGGTCTCCACTACGGGCACGTCACCACCGCCCTCCGGCCCATTGTCGGAGTCGTGGCTGCAGGCGGCAGCCATCAGCGCCGCCATTGCCATCATGATGATATGTCCGTACGTCTTGTTCACGTTGTTATAATTGATTTAAAATTACTGTCTTGTCCAGTTCTGTTTCCTTCTTTTTGAACTGTTCGGAAATTCCGAACTGTTGCCCCATAAACAAGTTCTCCCTGTTCGTAAATATTTGCGATATGTTCGCTGATATTCGATTTGCTTGACAGGAAAAGGTCTATAATCTGAGACTGTGTGAGCCATACAGTCTCTTCGGTGCTCGTAATCTGCTCTATCCACTCCCTGAATTCTTCCTCTTTAGGAGAGTTTATGAACAGGATGATGTGGGAGAGGTGCTCCGAACTAGCAGCAAGAGTCAGACGTAGTTTGCCACTTTCAGTAGTCATTAGTACCTGGGGACAATTTGTCCCTAGGTAGGTGCTTAATTCAGGTTCACGCTTGCGTAGTTTCTTTAGATAGTCTGTTGGATTCTTACTTTCTGTAAGGACGCCACAGACATCTACCACCGAGAAATACCATTTCTCTGTGTCACTGTCCCATGCTGTGCGGACTCTACGTCCTTCAAAAAGATTGATCTCCTGTTTCACGTTGTCGTTATCGTTTTCGTTCGCTACGTTCGCCCTACGCAATCCCCTTGCTACCCCCTTCCTCCCCCATAAAGGAGGGGGAGGGTAGGGGGTGGTAGGGAAGGGGGTTAGGAGCCAGCTATAACTTTGATGATCTTGTAGGCCTTCACTGTATTTGTGGTATACTCAAAGGCATATGTTTTACCATTGGTTGGAGTAAATTTAGCAGCTTGGTTGGCTGTGAAGGCGATACTACTATTCGCCGGTGTTTCTTCACTCGTAATAATAGTCATGGCATCATCTTCTCCACTTGTAACCTCTGTTTTGGCATATCCTGAAGCTAACATGAGGTCAGCTTCTGTCGTTTCTGGAGCGACAGTGTATAGTTTAATTGTCGTGCCAGAAGCGTTTAGGGTCTCCAATGTTCCATTTGTGTTCACAGTGATGTAGATAGGCCCATTTGCATGTGCATAGGTAATACCATGTTCAGAAGTTGATGGTGGATCTACTACAGAACCGACCTGATAAGTTGTGATAGAAGGTGTAGATACTGTGGTGATAATACCTTCTGAGGCATCAGTTGCTGCGATGGTTACAGCATCAAAGGTAATAGGATACAGACCTGTCGGGCTTGCCTCAGGTCCCGTATAGCCATCGGTGTTGTCGCAAATCTTGAACAGATAGGTGTATGCGTAGTTCGGGTTCCATTTCATGTAAGCTGCGGGAACCACTGCTTTTGCATCTGTTACATGAATTGTTTCGCCTGTTGTTGTGTTATAAAGATCGAAGTCAACATTCAACACCATAGCTCCTGTATGGTCTGTATTCGGAAGAACGTTGATATAGTCACTGCTGGCATTAGCCCATGTAGGACTTGTAGATGATTCTCCAAGATAGGGGGTGCCGTCGGTATCAAATGTACCAAAGACATAGTTGTTTGTTGCTGCTGTAGAAGTTGCGAATTGTGCTACACCGCTACCATCGTATGTAACAGTGAAAGTTTGAGCATCGCCAGTAGGAGATGATCCATTGAAACTACCAGAAAGCTGGGCACTAGTAGCCGTTTTGGTAAAGGTCGCAGGTGAAGTAGGCTTGAAGGTCACATTCTTTACATTGTAGCCAGCAATGGTCTCATAGATACCCAGACGAACTTTGGCTGCACCAGAACGGAAGGTTAGTTTGACGGCATCGCCAATCTTGTTGTCTGCTGTACCGTGAGCTGCGGGGTTTGCTTTTGCATCAATAGTCAATTTGTCAGCGACGTAGAGACCTGCAAATTGAGCTGCAGTGCCAACGAAAGTAAAACCTGATGTGGTGACGTTGGATACGGTTCCAGCATCAGCGGGATCTCCAACTGCATTTGCTTTGTAAGCTGTGAAAATATAGTTGGTGGCAGCATAATCCCAATATTTGATAGTTTGGGCGGTTGTTAAATTGAAAGTTCCACCAGCAGTTGTTTTATCTCCTGCAGTGCCAACATACTCCCAATTAGCAGTGTTTGAGGTTGTCGTATTGGCTGTTGAAGTGTTATACCAAACCCAATAAGGAGTATTAGAAGATGCATTGTATTCATTGTGTGCAAATACGTTAACGAGGTCGGGGTCTGTTCCCTCATCGGGACCGTCCGGCATGGTCTTTATTGCATAGACAGCAAACGAATAGTTTAAATCCCCTGCAGCAGTTGCGCCAGTTCTTTCTGCACGCGTAATTGCTGGAGTGCTTGACACAAATTGGATTGCTCCACTGGCATTGCTTGTCGCTGGAGAGCTGTTATCCCCGACAAACTCATCGCTTGAGCATCCCGCCAATGCGAGGAGCGCTGCGGCTGCTATGAATAATTGTTTCTTCATGATCTTTCTTTTTTATCGTCCCGCTTCAGTGGGCCGTCGTGTTCCAACATCGTCGTACAAAGTCTTCTTGATAAAATCGGAAAAGTACCCACACCTCCCACACCTAAAAAGTTTGTACAGTACGGGGGAATGTCCGGGGCCGCCGCAGGAGTCTGGGGGGCCGCCGCAGGATTCTCCGGTGCCGCCGCAGGATTCTCCGGTGCCGCCGCAGGATTCTCCGGTGCCGCCGCAGGATTCTCCGGGGCCGCCGCAGGATTCTCCGGGGCCGCCGCAGGAT
>CAMVPA010000002.1 GCA_947169245.1 uncultured Prevotellaceae bacterium | reverse complement strand
TTTGTCCCCATTTTGTTTGGCTCTGTTTCATTTTTTTATCGGACACCACTAATTTATAATCACTCTTGAGTTGTTTTATCAAACTAGCATTGTCTTTTGTAAGTTGCTTTATTCTTTCCGGATTTTGAGCAACAGACTGTGCACATGCAATAGAAACACTCAAAAGTATAAACAATAATAATCTAATTCTAATCAATCTCATGTCACTTTAAAGAAATAGTGTTAGAAATAATGTTCAATATCCAAGGTGAAAATACCAGATTTAAAAGACTCTTCCTTGAACTTGAAATCTGGGAAGCCCCACCTATAACTTCTAATTCTCATAAACACCCCGACTCACGGTTCTGGAGTCGGGGTATCTGCACAAAGGCTTCTTGACGAGATGTCGGCTATCTTTTCCAAGTCCTGACAATACCGTCAGTACTGGTAGTCAACATCTCATTATCAGTGTATGCATCAATAGTGAATGAAATGTCTTTGGAGCCATCTGAGCAGTTGGTTAGGTAAAACTTGCTGCCGGATACTTTACAATCGTAAGTTGTGTTTTTTCCACCCATGCGACTGTTCCACTCCACCTTACTTCCCTTGAAGAACATGTACTCTCCATGGTCACAGACATTGGAATCCCAGGTGACAAGATACCACTTTCCCGATGTGGGAGTTCCGTCACCACTCTCATCGTCGTCACTGCATGAAGCAAATCCGATACTAAACAAAGCTACCATCATGATGGTGATCAAATTCCATTTCTTCATAATCATCTTGCTTTTTGTTTTAATAAAGACGGATGTGTAGTGCCATTTATGAATTACTACTAAATGCCAAACGACAGACCAATAGTTAATCTGTCAAGACAATTGTCCTTGTCGAACTTAAAATCTAAATAGTCCCAACGATAACCTGCCGAAATCCCCCAGCTGCCAAATTGTAGTCCTATTCGTGGAGAGAATCCCATGAATACTTTGTTCTTATTCTGCTCTTTCATAATTGAGTTCTTGTACTGTATGTTCCAATAGTAGTATCCTGCTAAAACACGTCCCTCAATATATAGATTTTTTGTAAAGTGATAGCGATAATTACCACCTAAATAGATTTCTCCACCCAAATTATGGCTGATTATATCATTGGTCTTACCTCCGAGGATATTATAGCCCAACACATAATACTTAATTACATAGTCGATGCCAATTCCCCAACCATCCTCTATGGCATGATATTGGAAATCCGCTCCTCCCTGTCTTTGCTCAATTTTATTCGAATTGGAATCTTCGGATAAAACACTTGTTTCTGACTGACCATAGTCATTGGAAAGAACAATTTGTGCATTGGCATTAATGCCTAAGGCTAATGCCATCAAAGCTGTAAAGATAGTTTTTTTCATTTTTTCCTTTTTTATAGGTTCGTAATAACATTAGTTCAGTTTGTTTAGGTATAGAATAAATGGTTCGCGAGACTTATCGGAGTCGTATACACACTCATATTGGACTATCCCTACTTCTCTTGCCATCCAGCAGGTCACTTTTTGCTGACCATACTCTTTTCCTTTTTCTCCATCCCTCTGTGAGATGCGACCAGTTATTTTTATACAATTAAACGTGCCAGCGGGTACAGTAATGTTTTCCTCGCCAACGACCTCCCAATCGGTATATATGGCTGCTGTCTTGACAGTGTTGCCAAAGCCATTTTTTACTTCATCTTGGATAGTACCAGTCTTTAGTCGCATACCCTGTTTCATGTCGTCAGTAACAAATATGCCAAAACCGCGCCGTTTGGTAACCATATAGATATCCTGAAGAATATTGTGTGTCAGATGATAATTACCCTCTGTGTCTATCTCAACAGGGAAATAATAGTCCTTGAACGTTGCTGAAATTCCCTTTGAGGGTTGATGCTTCTTGTTGAAGAAAGCCTGCTTATGATAGACTATTAACTGACCATTCTCAACCTTAGTGTCCGCGACAATTTGTTGCAAGTAAGTTGGACCCATGCCCATCATCATTGTTGTCTGCTTGCCCTTGCGCCGGAAACAGTATTCTGCGACATCTCCTTTTTTGAAGAGGACGTATGGCTTCTTCGAACATATTTCTGCCTCAATATCACTATCACTCATGGCGGTAGCAGGAGATGAGCCTGTAGAAGATGCTGACGAGCTCTGTGCCTGGTTTGTGTCACCTTGCTCTTCAAATACATCTTTCTCTCCATTCTCATAATTGATGGTCATCACATCAGCCTTATTGATGGTGTATGTTGGCCCGTCTTGGTTAGAATACTTCTTGTACTTAATGTTGCTAGTGTTTACCTCAAGCACTTTCGAGATGATGGTGCTACCATCTCTTTTTACAATTACGTCTTGTGCATTGATGCTAACAGTCATTGTGACTAATAGAGTCACGATAATAGATGTTCTTTTCATTTTGTAATAGTTTTTAGTTACTACTGTTTGGTATATGAGTCTTCAAAGAGATTGCCGTTCCAGTCATAGTTCGTAAATGTAAGTTTCTGCCCTTTGATAGAGAATTTCTTATCCCGAACTGGCGTCAATTAATCGTTCCATCCCCCATTTCCATGACAAACAGGGCATACTCCACTTCCATCACAACGGGCACATTCGTATTCCGGATGTCGGGGAGAACGCCCTGAACCTCCACATCTAGAACATTTTCCACTTCCATGACATTCTAGACATTTTACCCAATCACTTCCGCTTTCGTTTTCATCGTCATTAGATGATTGGCCTTTGTTGTCTGAAACTTCTTCCTGCGCATCTTCATCCCTATGATCTATCTCACAGGCGCTGAAGGATACACTTCCCAATAGAATCATTATGAAGATGATTCCTTTCCATAATTCCTTCTTTTTCGGACTGAGCCTCTTTTTCATAATCAGTCGTTTTAGATTGCTTCCTGAACTCCCCTCGCTCAGCCGTTAATAGTTAGTATTAGGTTCTGGAAACAAAAAAGACGTGGGAGTTTGTTCCTACGCGCCTATCCCTGGTACTCAGGCCTTCGCATTGCCCCCAAATCAAGGATAAGCAACGCAAGCCAGCCCACGCCGAGTCGTATTATAAGGTGGACTCGACATGACACCTTATTATAATAAAGGGGCATGGAGCCGTTTGGATATAATACACCCACGCAGACGCTTCAGTTGCATTACCTCTGTGATTTGGATTCAAAGTTGCGAAGTTTGAGTTACCACAGACAGTAACGTCCGAAAACGTCCTTTCCCTCCGGCCTGCCCTACAAACGGCATCGTTGGCCTTCGGATTCCATCAATGTTATGACCCGCCCTGCCACCACGTAACTGGCTTGGTCGGTGCAAAGATAAGGAAAAAAAGTGGAACCTACAAGAAAAAGACGTGAAAAGTTTGGCAGCGTCGTTTTTTCTTCCTATCTTTGCGGTCGAATATAAACTGGCGTGATATGGATAAGTACATCAGATTCGACTGGGCAGCCAAGCGTATGTTGCGTGACAAGGCCAATTTCGCTGTGTTGGAGGGTCTCATGACCGTGCTTTTCGAGGAGCAGGTGAAGATTGTCGAGATACTGGAAAGTGAAGGCAATCAGGAGGAGGTCGACGACAAGTTCAATCGCGTTGACATCAAGGCGAAGAACTCAAAGGGCGAGATCATCCTCGTGGAGATCCAACAGACACGCGAGCTCTACTACCTGCAGCGTATTCTCTACGGTGTTGCCAAGACCATCACAGAGCACATCAAGCTTGGCAACAAGTATGACCAGGTGAAGAAGGTGTACTCCATCAGCATAGTCTACTTCGACCTTGGCAAGGGCTCCGACTATCTTTACCACGGTCAGACGCAGCTTGTCGGCGTGCACACCCACGATCAGCTGATAATTAACACCCGCGACAAGGATGCTATCAAGATGGTAGCCCCGACCGATATTTTCCCGGAATACTACATCATCCGTGTCAATGAGTTCAATCAGGTGGCCAACACGCCTCTGGAGGAGTGGTTGGACTATTTGAAGGACGGCTATATCAAGGATGACACGACGGCTCCCGGCCTTGCCGAGGCCAAGGAACGGCTGCAGTACATGCAGATGAGTGCCGAGGAGCGTGCCGCGTACGACCGCCACATGGACAATATCATGGTGCAGAACGACATTCTCGAGACCAAGGTGCTCGAAGGGTTGGAGCGTGGTATTGAGCAAGGCATGGCCAAAGGCATTGAGCAAGGCATGGCCAAAGGCATTGAGCAGGGCATGGCCAAAGGCATTGAGCAGGGCATGGCCAAGGGCATTCAGCAGGGCATTGAGCAGGGCATGGCCAAAGGCATTCAGCAGGGCATTGAGCAGGGCATGGCCAAAGGCATTGAGCAGGGCAAGGCTGAAGTGGCCCGAACGATGAAAGAGTCGGGAATGGCCATTGCAGACATTGCCAAGTTCACAGGCCTGACGGAAGAAACCGTCAACTCGCTATAGCCTTCATTCGCTGATGTTAATAAACATTAATAATGGTATGCGTATACGCGGAAGTTCGCGCTTTTTGCCTATATTTGCAAAGATTATCGGCAATAATTGACTGATGAGAGACTATAACTTGATAATGAATCACTAATATGTAATGCTTATGAAGAAAACATTTACCTCATTTTTGTTGGTGCTGTTCTCGTTTTTGATGACAGCCAATACCGTTGGTGCTCAGCCAGTAAAGGCTATCCAAAGTGCTGACAAGGACAAGATCAACGGTGCCGTCTTAGGGATGCTTAGCCAGTGGGACAGCCAGGCCTACAAAAACGCCCTGGACTTGCTGACGCAGTTGATGAAGTATGATATGAAGGCGCTGGGCCATGATGCATACAAGCGTATGCAGACTATGAAAGCCATTATCGATGGTACGCCCAACTACCGTCTACTCTTTGGTGCCGACATACTGACAGGTCACTTCACGGTGTCAGCCGAAGGCGACAGATGGGTGAAGGTGTCGGATGCCGACGATCTGCAGTTCACCTTCAATGACAAGGACGGTAAGCCCTGTGTGGTGACCTTCACTACCAGTGGTGCCACAAAGACCATTTCGTTGCCTGTTGACCAGGAGGACGGTGAGGATTCCGAGGAAGATATGCAGAATAGTGCCAAATATCTGGCACTGTTTGGTCTGACGATTGACAACATCAAGACCTTGATGTCGGGTGTAACCCGCATGGACATGGTGGTGCCTGAGCACACCCAGCTGATCATGACTCAGGGCAGTACCACGCTGCTGAATGGCACCGTCGATGTGGACCTGAGTTCTCTGAAAGACGGAGAGAGTGTGGACGCACTTGTGCTGAGCATGAATGCCATTTTTGCCAAGAGTAGTGGTACCGGCACTTTCGAACTGTCGCTGAAGGATACGGGCTATAAGCCAGTAATGGGTGCCAACATCGACTTTACGGCCAAGAGCGATGGCCTGCCTATCCTGTCTTTGAAGGTCAGTGTGCCGGGCACCTGGAAGGGACTTGACCTGCAGACGCTTGACTTCGGTCTGGAGTCGATTAGTGTCAATCTCGACGTGATGGGCCAGGTTCAGGTGAAAGGTGGCATTGCCAGCATCAGGGGCTTCCTCGTGGCGATGTTGTCTGCCGATGATAGCGATGAAGAAAGCTTCAAGGCTGGCCTTAAGGAGGTTAACCAGATGCTGGACTTGAAGCTTTATTATGACGGTTCTAGCACAGCGGCTGGCTGGATTATGTTGCAGCCCTACTATGACGAGGAGGACGAGGAATGGGCCGCTGCTCCTGTCATTTGCTTCGCCAGCGACAACTCAGTATACCCGGTCGGCGAGTTCTTCTCAGCCGAGAACTTCCCAGACGTGCTGATGGGCGTTGCCACCATCGTCAGCGAGCTGCAGGGATTGTCTTCAGTCTTCGAGCAGACGGTCGAAGAGAGAGTGCAGGGTGTCAAGGCCGTGAATGGTCAGACTGTTACCGCCACAGAGTGGTACACCCTCGACGGTAAGCGCACTACTGGTGCTGCCAAGGGTCTGAAGATTATGAGAATGAGCGATGGTACAGTAAGAAAGGTGATGGTCAAGTAATTGCCTTCCAGACTGCATAAAGAAAAGCCCCGGTTCGTTGGAATCGGGGCTTTTCTTTAGCATTTGTTGAATTAATAGGTGACCTTCGGCTCAAGCTCTTTGGCCTGGTCAATCATCTTCTGTACCTCGCTGATGGCAGGAACACGATTGCAGATGTTCTTCTGCTCGTTGACTTCGGTCAGCTTGGGCTGCAGGTTCTCAGCCAGGCGGTGGCGGAACTCCTTGACGGTGTCAACGCCGGCAGCCTCGAGCAACTCGGCAAACTGCGGGCCAACGCCATTGATGCGGAAGAGGTCGGCGTGGTTAGTCCACTTCAGAATCAGCTTCTCGCTGATGCCGGTTGCTTCTGCCAGTTCCTTGCGTCCCTTGGGTGCTGCACATTTTTCGAGCAGTTCGCTGACTTTGTTAATACCTGCTGCGATGAGCTTCTCGGCGTAAACTTCACCTACGCCCTCGATGTCGATAATCTTGTAATCCATACTATTAAAGGTTTTAAGTTGTTGGTGAATAGGTTTAATGAGGGCAAAGATACAAAAAAGCGGGAGTTAATGGGAAAAGAAGGTGTTAAAAGGAGTTAAAGCCCCTTTTGCATGCGTGTTTTTTCGTAATTTTGCATTCAAGATGGTGTATATTGATGACCATATATGGGACTTTGACCTTGACGCGGCGCTGCGCGACATTTCGGAGCAACGGCGCGAGCAGGCCCTCCGGTTCAGGCATGAACTGGGGCAGCGGCAGTCTGTCCTCGCGTACCTATTATTAAAAAAGGCGTTGCTTCGGGAGTTTGGTATTTCTGAAAATCCGCTTTTCGTCTACGGAGAACATGGTAAGCCTTCCATTGTCGGACATCCCGACATCCACTTCAACCTGAGCCACTGTCGTGAGGCGGTGGCCTGCGCCGTCGACAACGTGCCTGTGGGCATCGATGTGGAGTCGGTGCGCCCGCTGAAAGAGTCGCTGGCCCGTTACACTATGAGCGAGTCGGAACTGCAGCTTATCCACAGTGCCGACAATCCCGCCCTTGCTTTCACCCGTTTCTGGACGATGAAAGAAGCGTGCCTGAAGCTTACCGGCGAGGGGCTGAGGGACCGCATGGCAACGGTGCTCGACAACCCATCCTGCATCTTCGAGACAGTTGTCTCGGCCAATGGGAAATACGTCTATTCCCTCTGCAAATCGGCGTCTCAGCACTGACTGATACAAAATCGCAAACCCGTGCAACCATTTCCCCGTCAGGGTGTACGAACGCGAAAGACGTTCGGACGTCATGACAAGTGCTTTACGCGTATATTATATATCTTTGCATCGCAAAACCGAAACAGTTACTGCATCTGAAATAATCCAAAAAATCCATAACAAAAAACTCAACAACGTATGAAAACCGAAAAACCGCTTGACCTCCTGAGGTCGTTTTTCTGGAAACGCGGCTGGCACCAGGTGCTGGCTGTGGGAGTACTGTTGGTAGGTGGAGCTCTGGCATCGTGTTCGGAGTACGACCTGGATGAGCGAACCCCAGAAGGGTGGGACCAGAGCATCTATGGTTGGCTGAACAAACAGGGCAACTACACCACCATGGTACGTTTGATTGATGAACTGGGCTACCAAGAAGTGTTGGACAGAACCGGTTCGAAGACACTCTTTGTGGCTGATGATGAAGCTTTCGACCGCTTCTTCAAGAACAACTCCTGGGGCGTGTCGGGCTATGACCGCCTGAGTGTGTCGCAGAAACGCATGCTGCTCTTCGGAGCCATGATCGACAACAGCTATCAGGTGCAGGCACTCTCCAGCACCGAAGGCCCTGTCGAGGGCGACTGTATGCGTCGTAAGTCGTCATTGTCCATCTATGACACGGTGGCAGTCATGACGAAGAACGACATTCCCGATGCCTTATACTGGCAGAACTACCGCGACCGCGACCAGCTTGTTGTCATGCACGACATGACCGAGACGCCTATGATCCACTTCATTGAGCGTCACATGACCAACAAGCAGATCACCAACGACGACTACGACTTCCTTTACAACTACACCACCCATCGCAAGAGCGGCGACGCTTCGGTGAACGGTGCTCAGATTGTAGAGCAGAACATCCGTTGTCTGAACGGCTTCATCAACAAGATGAGCGAGGTGATGACCCCGCTGCCCAACATGGCCGATATCATCAACAGCAAACCCAACACGAAGGTCTATGCCCATCTGTTACAGCGCTACTCGGTGCTTGACTATTGTGGTGACGAGGTGACACGCGCTTACAACGCCAATCGTGGCACCCAGGTCGACTCCGTGTTCCAGCTGCGCTACTTCTCGAAGCGTTCACAAGGTGGTCAGGAGTTTACCAAGACCCACAATCAGACCAGCCAGACCAATGGCGAGCTGCCATTCGATCCGGGGTGGAACAGTTACTACATCCTGTCCAACAACTCGTCTGAGACTGCCATGCAGCAGGATATGGCCGTGATGCTGGTGCCCAGTGACGAGGCACTGAATGAGTATTGGGAGAATGGTGCCGGCGCCGCCCTGCGCAATAGTTTCGGCTCATGGGACAATGTGCCCTACAGCACGCTGACAGAGTTCATGAAGGCCAACATGATGTCATCGTTCATCAGCAGTGTCCCCAGTAAGTTCGAGCACATCCTGAATGATGCTGCCGACCCCATGGGTATCACCAAGGAGCATGTGGACTCGGTGTGGCTGGCCTGTAACGGTGCCATCTATCTGACCAACCATGTATTTACCCCGACATCGTTCGTCAGTGTGATGTATCCTACTGTGGTCGACCAGAACATGAGTATCATGCACTGGGCCATTGACCAGCTGAACTACAGTGCATATCTGAACTCACTGAACTCGCGCTACAGTTTCTTCCTGCCGTCGAACGACGCACTGTTGGAGTATATTGACCCCTGTTCCTATGGTAAGCCATCCCTGCAGGTACTGCGTTTCCACTACGATCCTCTCAGAAAGGGTAAGGAGGTGTATGCCAGCATCCATAATATGGACAGGGAGACTGGCGTCGTAGGCGACTCTATCGGCGTGTACACCAATGTGGAAGGAACGGCGGATCTTGTTGCTGACCCTGTTCTGAACCGTCTCTACAACATCCTGGACGACCATGTGGTCATCGGCGATGTGGAGGATGGTCATGAATACTATCGTACCAAGGGCGGCTCGACGCTGCGTGTGCGTAACGTCAATCAAGGTGCCCAGGGCATGATTGTCGAGGGTAGCCGTCAGGTGAACGGCGAGACGCCCTCCGTGCCCATCGACTTCATCTATGACCAGACCAACGGTGGTAACGGTAAGAGCTACATCCTGGAGCAGGGACCGGTACTCGGTACGAGTCAGACCGTCTTTAATATCCTGGGTCAGCACGAAGAGTTCAGTCGTTTTCGTGAGTTGTTAGAAGGCAGCGACCTGTTGGAGACAATCCATGATAAGAGATATGCGTGCAACGACACCTGTATCAGCACGTTCAATAACTTCCACTACACCGTCTATGTACCTTCTAACGAGAGCATTGACAAGCTCATTGAGGACAAGGTGCTCCCGACCTGGGAAGATGTGGCCGAGTTGGATACGCTTGAAGCAGACCAGAATGCATTGGCCAAGAAGTATATTGAGAAGATCAATGCCTTCCTGCGCTATCACATTCAGGATAATGCCCTCTATATTGGTGGAGACAATACGACAGGTATAGACGAATTCAATACGGACGGTACCTTTGAGACGCCCTACGAGACAGCCTATATCGATAAGAAAACCGAGAGTTTCTTGAGACTGAAGGTTACGACTGACAAAGACGGAAGCCAGATTACTATCAAGGACGAGGTTGGTAATGTCCGCAGGGTGATGACCGACAAGCCCGGACTTTACAACCTGATGGCTCGTGAGTATACCTATGAAGGATTAAATGCAAGCTCTGCCAGAATCATCCACAACTCATCGTCAGCTGTGGTTCACCTGATTGACGGGCCGCTTGTATTGGGTCTCTATGCCAAATGATAAATGATCTATGAAAAAGGAAAAGACTATGAAAAGAAATGGTATGAGAAAACCAACTCGATGGATGAAGGCTATCTGCTTGTCATTTGTCATGAGTCATTTGTCATTTAGCCCCGTATGGGCACAGAAGGCTGGCGACATCATCAGCGGTACTGTGTCCGACAACATGGGACCTGTGATGATGGCCAATGTCGTCGAGATTGATGCCACCAACCGTATCGTGGCTTCGACGGTGACCGACATGAACGGTAACTTCTCCTTCAAACTGAAGAATCCGAAGGACAAGCTGCGCGTTTCGTTCGTGGGTTACAAGACAGTGACACTGCCGTTGAATAAGACAAAGTTTGCCATCACGATGACGGATGCCACGCAGATTCGCGAGGTGACCGTCACGTCAAGCAAGCGTGCGCAAGGCTCCGGCCTTGCTGTTCCCCAGAAGGAAATCTCTACCGCTCGCCAGAGCATTGACATGAAGGAGTTCGAGGGTCTGGCCATCACCACCGTCGACGAAGCCCTGCAGGGTCGTATCGCCGGTCTTGACATCGTGGCCAACTCGGGTAACCTGGGTAGTGGCACCAGCATGCGTCTGCGTGGTGTGTCGAGTATCAACAGCAGCAGTGAGCCGCTCATCGTCGTCGACGGCAATGTGTGGGAGACTGGCAGTTCGAAGGACTTCGACTTCTCTTCGGCCAACGACGAGAAGTTCGCTGAGCTGCTGAATGTCAACCCCGAGGATATTGAGAGCATCTCTGTGCTGAAGGATGCTGCCGCAACTGCCATCTGGGGTTCGCAGGGTGCCAACGGTGTCATTGAGATTAAGACCAAGCGTGGTGCCCGTGGTAACACGAAGGTGACCTACAGCTACCGTCTTACTGCTACCTATCAGCCCAATGGCATGAAGCTGCTCAACGGCGACGAGTATACCATGCTGCTCAAGGAGGAGTACTTTAACCCTCATTTGCAGGCTGGTGCCAGCGATGGTATCGACGAGATCAACTACCGTTCGGGCGGTGACTTCTCCGAGTATCAGATGTATAACAACAATACCGACTGGGTGGAAGCCGTGAAGAAGACCGGTTGGCGTCAGAACCACTATGTGGCCCTGAGCGGTGGCGGTGAGAAGGCTAACTTCCGTATCGCAGCCGGTTACGACCACGAGACGGGCTCTATCATCAAGCAGCAGCTCGACCGTTTCACCACCCGTGTGGCACTGGACTACTTCGTTTCCGACCGCATAAAGATTGCTACGAACGTTGCCCTGACGTACACGAAGAACCAGAAGAACTACTCCGACCTGCTCTCAGTGGCCTATCGCCGCATGCCTAACCTGGCCATCTACGAAGAGGACAAGGACGGCAACTCCCTGGGTACCTATTATAATATGCAGCCCTCCATGGTCAACGAGGTGTTCCGCGAGAACCAGCTCAAGGACTACAACCCAATTGCCTTGGCTAATCTGGCCAAGAACAACGAGTCGAGCTATAACATCCAGCCTGAGTTCAAGCTGAACTACGAGCTGCTGAGCGTTGAGCCCGACAAGTCGCGACTCTCGTATGAGGGTAAGATTGTGTTCAACATCTTCAACCGCTACAACGACATGTACCGTCCCTTGGAGCTGAGCACCGGCGGCTGGAACAGCAGCGACGCCAACCTGGTCTCAAATACTGCCGACAAGAGTCTGGGTGTGACAACCACCCATACGCTGACCTTCGTGCCGCAGTTCCGCAACAAGGACCATTCGCTGATGATGATGCTCCGTGGACAGTTGGTCAAGGGTACCAGCACAAACCAGAATACCAGTGTCTATGGCATCCCCTCTGGAACTATCCAGTCGGCCAGCACACCCGGTATCATCTCTGGCTTCAGCTCTTCGCCGGGCCAGTGGCGTAACATCTACTTCACCTATTCGGCCCACTATGCCTATAAGGGCCGCTACATCTTCGACTTCTCTATTCGTCGCGACGGTAGCACGAAGTTCGGTCCCGACCAGCGCTGGGGTAACTTCCCCGCCTTGTCGGCCAAGTGGATTGTCAGCGATGAGCCTTGGTTCAAGAAGGGTCTGCCCATCGTCTCGATGCTTGCCTTCCGTCCGGGTTGGGGTGTCGTTGGTGGCCAGCCAGGTGGCGAAGGCCTCTTCTACAGTAAGTACACGGGCGGCAACGGCTACCTGGACAATGGTTCCGTCTATCAGAAGAATATCCAGCTGAAGAAACTGAAGTGGGAGCAGAAGGAAACCTATAACGTCGGTATGGACTTCGGCTTCTGGAACGACCGCATCAGCGGCTTCGTCGAAGCCTACAAGCAGACGACGACCGACCTGCTCATGCGTAACCGTGCGCTGCCCTCCAGCTCTGGTTTCCCCTCGCTCGACACACAGAATGTCGGTGCCATGGAGAATGTAGGATGGGAGGTTAACCTCAATGCCAACCGCATGTTCAAGGTTGGTAAGTTCTCGGCCGACTTCAACGTCACCTTTGCCAACAACCGCAATAAACTGACGGAGATGGACGAGACGGTGCTCTCCTCACTCAATCATGACTTCGACCGCCAGAACGGCAGCTACCTGTCGCGTGTGGAGCTCAACCGTCCGTTGGGTGGTATCTATGGTTTCCGCTATAAGGGTGTTTACCAGTACTCCAAATACAGCGAGGAAGAGGTGCCCGGCGTGAGCGGTCCCAACGCTCCCGTGGCCCGTGACATGTACGGCAATGTCATCCTTGACAACTACGGTCGTACGAAGCCCATCGTGTTCTGTTACACGGGTGTCGATGATGAGGAGAAAGAGTTCAAGGGTGGTGATGCCATCTATGAGGACGTGAACTACGACGGTCAGATCAACGAGCTTGATATCGTCTACCTTGGTTCGTCATTGCCTAAGTTCACCGGCGGTTTCGGCTTCAAGCTGCACTATGGCCGCATCACCTGGAACAATCAGTTCAACTTCCGTTATGGCAACAAGATTATCAACAAGGCGCGCATGAAAGCTGAGAATATGTACTCGAACAACAACCAGAGTCGTGCCGTGCTGTGGCGCTGGCGTGTTGAGGGCGACATTGCCCCGATTCCCCGTGCGCTGTATAATTACGGTTATAACTGGTTGGGCAGCGACCGCTTCATCGAGGACGGCTCGTTCATCCGTCTGAACTACTCGCAGATTAGTTACGCGCTCGACTCCAAGCTCATCAAGCGCTGGGGCCTCACGCAGCTGAGTCTCTATGTCTCGGCCAACAACCTGTTTGTCATTACCAAGTACTCGGGAGCCGACCCGGAGGTGGGCTATGGCGGTTACGGTGTCGTGACCGACGACGCACAGACCCCACGCGCCAAGTCGTTCACCGGAGGCGTTACCATTTCGTTCTAAGTTGAGAATTGAGAAATTAGAATTGACAAATTATGATTACCAAGAAAATCAAACAATATATTGTTGCCGGTTCAGTATGCTGCTGCATGACAGCAGCCATCACGAGTTGCTCCGACTTCCTCGACGTGCTGCCTCTGAACGATGTGGTACTTGAGAACTACTGGACCAAAAAGAGCGACGTGACCAGTGTGCTGATGGGCTGTTACGAGAGCCTGCAGTCTGATGAGAGTGTCACGCGCATGGCTCTTTGGGGCGAGGTCCGTTCAGAGAACATGAAGTTGGGTGTCTCGTCGAGTCAGGATCTCTCGCAGATGCTGAAGGAGAATATCCTGCCCAACAACTCGTTCTGCAACTGGACGGTCTTCTACCAGACCATCAACCGTTGTAACATACTGATTCACTATGCGCCCCAGGTGCAGGAGCTGGATCCAAACTACTCTATCTCTGAGATGAAGGCCAACATTGCTGAGGCCACCTTCATCCGTTCGCTGTGCTACTTCTACCTCATCCGTGCCTTCCGCGACGTGCCGTTCTCACGTGAGCCGAGCATCGACGACACGAAGGAGTACCGTGTGCCTGCCGACTCCTTCGACGTGGTGTTGAACAACATCATCACCGACATGGAGGCTGTGAAGGACGACGCACAGCTCTACTTCCGCAAGCCCAATCCCGACAAGGAGGATGATGCCGAGCGCGACAATACCGCCCGCGTCACCCGTCCGGCCATGTATGCACTGCTGGCCGACCTTTACCTGTGGCAGGGCAATTGGGACAAGTGTGTGGCCTGCTGCGACTACATCATTGACTTCAAGAAGGATGAGTACGACAAGCTCTTGAAGCGCCGTATGCAGAACGAGGTGAACCTGTTCAACGACATTCCCCTCATCATGGAGAAGATCGGAAGCACTTCCGGCAATGCCTATAACCGCATCTTCGGTGAAGGAAACTCCTACGAGAGCATCTTCGAGATTACCTACGATCAGACATTGAACTCGAACAACAAGAACAGTTTCGTCAACAACTACTTCACCCATCAGGACAACAACCGTCCTGCAAGTGGATACCTCAATGCCTTTGGTGATTTCTATGAGGGACTGCCTTCCAAGGGCACGGAGCTCTTTGAAAAGAATGACTGCCGTGCCTACGAGTCCATCTATCAAGTGTCGACCCAGCAGTTCCTGATTGCCAAGTACGCCGTCCAGCGAGCTACGCTTGACAACTCCAGCAGCACCATCAAGACCTCCTACAACTGGCGCTCCAGCGACTATGCAAACCGCATCATCTATCGTCTGACCGACGTCATGCTGATGAAGGCCGAGGCGCTGATAGAGCAGGGTAGTGACAAGTTCGAGGAGGCTTTCAGCCTGATCAATGCCGTCAGCCGCCGTGCCGTCAACTCTCTCAATCCCGGTTCTGGCGAGGTGTTGAAGTTCGATGACTACAAAGATTCGCAGGAGGCTATGCAGACGTTGGTCATGGATGAGCGTCAGCGCGAACTGATGTTCGAGGGCAAACGCTGGTTCGACCTGGTGCGCAAGGCGCGCCGCTCAGGCAATACCCGCGAACTGGCCAAGACGGTTACAAAGAAGCAACTGACCAATATCAGCGGTATCCAGATTCGTTTGGCCGACCCCAACGCCCTCTATCTGCCTTACTACCGTAATGAGCTGAAAGTGAACCCCTATCTGAAGCAGAACCCGGCCTATAACACTGGTGATGATGCTGATTTGCAGAAGAATTAAACGGGCTCGCCCTGAAGGATAAATCATAAATAAAAAGGAAAGATATGAATAGCAAGATAACCAAACGACATCTGATAGGTTTATCATTTATCATTTGTTCTTTGTCATTAAGCATGGTCATGGCATCATGTACGGATGACGACAGCGACGCCCCGTTGAATTTTTATTCATCAGTGCGTCTCACGGCTGCCGGCTTCATTGAGGCCGACGATGCACGCTTCAGCGACTTCAAGACCATCCTGGAGCGCAGTAATCACCTTGGCATGCTGAAGACCTACGGTAGCTACACCGTCTTCGCTCCCACGAACGAGGCCATTCAGCAGTATCTCAAGGAAAACTCCATTCCCTCCATCGACGCTCTTACCGATGAACAGTGCGACACAATCTCGCGTACGCACATTGTCAACGATAAGGCATACTTCACCACTGACATGGGTGACGGCGTGGAGCCGGTGAACATGAACGACGACTACATTCAGATGCACTCCGACAGCGATGTCACCAACAACAATGCACTGCTCGTCTACGTGAACAAGAACTCGCTCATCATCCAGAAGGACGACTCGGTGACCAACGGTGTGGTTCACGTCATCAATCATGTCATCAGCGCCAGCAACAACCTGCTGCCGGCACTCCTGGAGGAGAATCCCACCCTCTCCATCTTCTGTCAGGCACTCCGTCTGACGGGCATGGCCGACTCGCTGACGAAATACGTCGACTATACATACACCGTCGACCCCGACTCGGCTGTGGGTGGCAAGGGCTTCTGGGTCGTTAACTCTACCGCCGGCGACGGTACCGGTCAGAAGACACAGACTTACTATCCCGACAAACGCTATTTCAAGTTCACAGCCTTTGTGGAGACCGACTCCATCTATAACCTCCACGGCATTAACAACCTGGAGGACCTGAAGGCGTACGCCAAGAAGATCTACGACGAGTCCTATCCTGAAGATGCCGGGAAGTATGACAATGACTTCACAGACCGCCGTAACCCGCTGAACCGTTTCGTGAGCTATCACCTCATCAACCGTATCGGTCCGCGTGAGTACTGGGTTCACTGTCAGGGCTCTATCTACACGGAGAAGTTCCTGACTGATGTGTGCGATCCCGAAGACTATTTCGAGACGATGGCTCCCCACACCATCATGCGTTTCAGCAGTACGGGTGGCGAGGTCTATATCAACCGCAAGGGCAAGAAGACCAAGGCTGAAGTGCCCGGTGCGCGTGTGTTGAAGTCCGGTGAGGGCGACTCCTACACGCAGAGCTGCAGCAATGGCATGTACCACTATGTCGACGACATCCTGTCTTACTCCAAGGATGTCCGCTACAATGTGCTTAACCGCCGCATCCGTATTGACGGCAGCTGTCTCAGTCCCGACTTCATGAACGCTCGTGCGCGTATGTATTATATGAATAAGGAGAGAATGATGATCGGTTTCAAGATTGGCTATCTGACCGACTTCAAGATGCACAACTCGCATACCTTCATCGGCTGCGGTAACGAACAGACAGGCTGGGTGCACTATCAGGGTAGCGGTGTCTGTATCAATGGCGAACAGTACGATGCCTCTGTCAAGCTGCCCCCTGTGCCCCACGACGGTACCTATGAGGTACGCATCGGCTACTCTCAAGGCAACGACCGTGGTATTGCACAGGTCTATCTGAACAATAGTCCTTGTGGTATCCCTGTCAGTTTCCGAATCTTCGACAGTAACTCTGGCTGGACGTCCGATGCCGATAAGACGGAGGATGAGATCAAGGCCGACGACAAGGCCATGCGCAACCGTGGCTTCATGAAGGCCATGGACAGCTATGGCGGTGCCACCTCCTTGCGTGACCAGTCCAACTGCTTGCGTCGAATCCTTGTCCGACAGTATATGCGTGCCGACCAGGAGAACTGGTTGCGCTTCCGTCAGATTCTGGAAGGCAGCACGCTCTATATGTCGCTTGACTACATCGAACTCTGTCCAAAGGATGTCTACGACAGCCCTGAAGGCGAAGACAGACACTAATATAACTGACAATTGATAATTGAAAATTGAGAATTATGATTACCAAAAGCATAAAACATATCCTTGCTGCCGGTTGGCTCTGCGGCTGTGCCGTCATTGCCCTTACCGCGTGTAGCGAGTGGGATGACCACTATGAGGCTCCTGTCTCGCAGGCTGAAAGCGGGCTGACCCTGTGGCAGACCATGCAGCAACATCCTGAGCTCAGTGATTTCTGTGAAGTGCTCTCCAAGACCATGGTCCTGAAGCAGCACAAGAAGACCACAGTCAGCTATGCCGACCTGCTCAACGGCGCCCAGACATTTACCGTCCTGGCTCCTGTCAACGGTTCCTTCAACAAGGACTCGGTGCTCAACCTGCTGTCTACCGACAAGGGCGACTCTATGGTGATACGTTCCTTCGTGGGCAACCACCTGTCATACAGCATGGTCAATAGCAATGAAAAAACTTCGGAGTTCTTCCTGCTCAACACCAAACGGGCAACCATCGGCGGCGGTCAGGCCGTTGGCGTCAATGTCCAGCAGGCCAACCTGAAGGCCAAGGGTGGCATCCTGCATGTCCTGCAGAGCACATTGCCCTACCGTCAGAACCTCTATGAGGTACTGCTGAACGACCCGCGTTATAGTGGTATCGGCGAACAGTTGAGCAGCTACGAGGAAGACGAGTTCGATCCTACCCAGTCGGTGGCGGGCGGCATGGTCGACGGCGAGCAGCTGTATGTCGACTCTGTCTTCAATGAGCGTAATATCATGCTCGACCGCGTGGGAAAGATAGCCACAGAGGACTCATCCTTCATCATGGTCGTTCCCACCGCCGACGAGTGGCAGCTCGCCTGGCAGGAGGCAATGGACCATTTCCGTTACGACTCGTCTGTCGAGGGCGGCGACTCACTGCAGCGTTTCTGGGCTAACTATTCGTTGTTTAACGATGCCATCTTCAGCAACGCCATCCAGTCGAGCCCCGAGGATTCACTTGTGACCTACAACTACGACAGGAAATATCCGCAGTATCATGTGTTCCACAAGCCTTTCCAGAAGGGTGGCATTCTCTATGGCGCCCAGGCTCGGGAGGTGAGCAACGGAACACTGTACACTACCGACAAGTGGCCTTTCGACCCGACGAAGACCTATATGCGTGAGATAAAGGTTGAAGGCGAGCGTAGCGGCATCATTCTCGGCAGCACGCTGTGTAACTACACCACGCGTAGCCATGTTGCCGACAGCGTGTCTGAGAACGAGTATCTCGTCATCTCGCCGCAGACCAGCTCCAGCAACTGGACCATGGAGTTCAAGATTGAGAACACTTTGGCTGGCACTTACGACATCTGTGTCGTCCTGCTTCCTGTTACTGTCTACAATCCCAATGCCCAGATCAGGCCCACGATGATAAAGGCTGACATCAACTATGTCGACGAGAAGGGCAATGCCCAGACCTTCGACTGCGGCAACGTGAAATTCAACAACAACCCCTATGTTGTCGACACGCTGGTGTTGGCCGAGAATTTCACGTTCCCGGTGTGCAACTACGACCAGAACAACATGAAGGTCACGCTGAAACTGAAGTGTAGCATCTTGTCTCGTGAGAGCAAGAACTACACACGTGAGATATTCCTCGACTGCATCTACCTGCGTCCGAAGAGAACCATTAACACTGAACAATAAACATGAGAAGCGTTATGAATACAAGAATATGCAAGATCATAGCCTTGACGGGCTGCTGGCTTATGGCCATCGGAACAGCTTCGGCTCAGGACAAGAAGACTGTGAGCGGTGTCGTCACCGATGCCGCCACAGGACAGCCCCTGGCCGGTGTCATTGTCGAGGCATACGGAAACAAGAGATTCACCGCGATGACCGACGAGAACGGTACCTATCAGCTGACGGTGCCCGACTACGTGAGCAGCGTGAGCATGCGTGTTGACGGCTACCAGCTTCTGCAGAAGGCCATTGGCAGCAATCTGGAGAATATCGACGGACAGCTCTACGCCAACTCCTTCAGCCCCATCTACGAGAGCACCACGCAGTCGTATGCCAGCCGCCGTGCCGCCGACTTCGACAATACTGCACATGTCAGCATCGATCCGCTTGTGGCCGAGCAGTTAGGAGCCGACATCCACTCTGTCACGCGTAGCGGGCAGCTGGGCATCGGCAGCACCATGTTCATTGGCGGTCTGACCAGCCTGCAGACCAACGCCCAGCCGCTGGTTGTCATCGACGGTGTCATCACCGATATGCAGTATGACCGCCAGATGCTGCACGAGGGTTATTACAACAACATCCTCTCCAACCTGAATGTCGACGACATTGAGAGTGTGACCGTCATGAAGAACGGTACTGCCATCTACGGTGCCAAGGCTGCTGGCGGTGTGCTGCTCATCAAGACCAAGCGTAATCGCAGCATGGCAACCAAGATCGACGTGAACATCAACGGCCAGTATCAGATGAAACCCCGTCTGCCCCAGATGATGGGCGGCGAGGACTATCGTCTCTATGCTACCGAGATGCTCTCAGGTCTCTATGCCAATGTCAGCAAGATGGACTTCGTCAACAGCGATCCATCAAACTTCTATTACAATACCTATCATAATAATACTGACTGGACCAAGGAGGTCTACCGTAATTCGTTTGTCACCAACTACGGCATCAACGTGCAGGGTGGCGACGATGTGGCCAACTACAACCTGTCGGTGGGTTACTCGCTGGGCGATGCCACACAACGGGGCAACGACTTCTCGCGTTTCAACATGCGCCTGAACACCGACATCCACGTGTTCCGCGGTCTCGACGTGCGTTTCGATGCCGCCTATAGTGATGTGAACCGCGACCTGCGTGACGATGGCGCCAAGGCCGATCTCAGCGCCGGCACAGTGACCTCACCCGGTTTCCTCTCGCTCATCAAGGCTCCGTTCCTAGCTCCCTATGCTTTTGACGTGAATGGCAATCAGAGCCATTATCTGGCCGAGGCCGACGATTATGTGAGCAAGGCTTTCGAGCAGGACGGCGAGATATTCTCCAACTCAGTGCGGTTGGCTAACCCCGTCGGCATCCTGACGCTGGGCGACGGCGAGAACCGTAACCAGGCGGGCAACCGTATGGTGCAGTTCAGCATCACGCCGCGTTATATGTTCAACAGCCGCCTCTCGCTGCAGGAGCACTTCAACTTCACGTTGGTCAACACCAATGAGAACTACTACCTGCCTCTCGAGGGAACGCCTCCCTTCCGTCTGTTGTCTACTGGCAATATCCTGGTTCACAACATGGCCCAGAGTATGGCAGCCCGCCAGAATGCCGTCATGAGCGATACCCGCCTGATGTGGAACAACCGTTACGATGCCCATAAGATCGAGGTGTTCGGAGGTGTCCGTTATCAGAGCAACACCTACAAGCTCACCGCACAGCGCGGCTTCGATACCGGTAACGACAAGTACCCCAGCACCAGCTACGCCCGCAGCTACCGCACCACCTCGGGTGCCGACGACAAGTCGCGCGACCTGACCTGGTATGCGCAGGCCGACTATAACTGGGCTGAGAAGTACTATGTCGAGGCAGGCATCTCAGCAGAGACCAGTTCCCGCTTCGGCGACGATGCCGACGGTCTGAAGCTTGCCGGTGTCGTGTGGGGACTCTTCCCGAGTGTCAACGGCGCATGGGTGCTGAGCAATGAGAAGTGGCTGGCCGACGTGAAGGGCATTGACTACCTGCGTCTGAACCTCGGCTTCGACGTCACCGGTAACGACAATATCGACTATACCGCCTCGAAGACCTACTTCGTTGCCAACAACATGCTGTCACAGACTGTCGACGGCATCTCCATCGGTAATATCGGCAATACGTCGCTGAAGTGGGAGACCACCAGCCGACTCACTGCTGGCTTGGAAGGCAACTTCATCAACAACCGTCTGAACGTCCGCTTCAACTACTACAGGGGCTGGACCAAGAACCTGCTCACGCTGCGCCAGCTGGCATGGACCAGCGGTCTGGCCGGCAACTGGAGCAACGATGGCAAGCTGGAGAACGAAGGCTTTGAGGTGGGCTTTGGTGCCAAGGTACTCAGCATGAAGGACTTCGGTTGGGAAATAGGCGCTTCCATGGGCCACTACAAGAACAAGATTACCGCTCTGCCCGACAATGATAAGCCTTTCGAGACTGAGGCCTACGGCGGTACCATCCTCTCGCAGGTGGGCTCTCCTGCCGGCGTCTTCTATGGCTATAAGACCGACGGTGTCTATGCTACGCAGGCCGATGCCGACCGCGATGGTTACTATCTGGTCAACGACCGTGACCAGCACGAGTATTTCTCTGCCGGCGACATGCGCTTCGTCGACCGCGACGGTAACAAAATCATCGACGAGAACGACCGCTTCATCATTGGCGACCCCAACCCCGACATCTTCGGTAACATCTATACCCATGTCAACTGGAAGAACTGGGCACTGAATGTCACCCTGCGCTACTCCTTGGGTAATGACGTCTACAACTACCAGCGCTCACTGCTGGAGGGCGGCTCGCGGTTCTACAACCAGACTACCGTCATGCTGAGCCGCTGGAGCGGTGAGGGCGACGTCACCGACGTGCCTCGCATCTGCTATGACGACCCCATGGGCAACAGCCGCTTCAGCGACCGTTGGATTGAGGACGGCAGCTATCTGCGTCTCAGCAATGTCACCCTGAGCTATGCCCTTCCCATCCGCAGCACCTATCTGCAGGGCTTCACGATTTGGGCTGGCGCCTACAACCTCTTCACCCTTACGCGCTATCTGGGCAGCGATCCCGACTGCGGCGTCAGTGGCAGCGCACTGCTCCAGGGCATTGACCGCGGCCTGCTGGCTAACTCACGCTCGGTAGCCTTCGGTGTGAAAATCAACTTATAACAGACAATTGATAATTGAGCATTTATGCTTGAGTAAAACGAAAGATTATGAATACCAAGATAATGAACAAGAGCAAATGGCTGATTAGTTTGTCATCTATCATTTGTACCTTATCATTTAGCATGATGTTCGCATCGTGCTCCGACCTGATGGAGACGGACTCGGAACTTGTTGAGTTCGAGGAGGATCACCAGCTGCAGTCGCCTACCGACAGTGTCTACAGTGTCATGGGTATCATCTACAAGCTGCAGACCATTGCCGACCGCACCGTGCTGCTGGGTGAGTTGCGTGGCGACCTGACCACTACCACCGCGTCGGCCTCCAAGGACCTGAAGGCCATTGCCCGTTTCGAGATTGACACTGACAACGCCTACAACCGCGTCAGCGACTACTATGCAGTCATCAACAACTGCAACTATTTCCTGGCAAACATTGACAAGGACTTGGTGAAGCATGACCGCAAGGTGTTTGAGAGCGAATATGCCGCTGTCAAGGCCTATCGTGCATGGACCTACCTGCAGCTGGCACAGATTTATGGCCAGGTGCCTCTGGTCACTGAGCCGCTGCTCACCGAGATAGCCTCGCAGGAAGCCATGAAGCAGACGCCCCAGGACATCACAGCCATCTGCAACTACTTCATCGACGACCTGAAGCCCTATGTGGACACGAAGCAGCCCACCTACGGTAACATCAACAGTCTGAACTCCCAGAAGTTCTTCATCCCTGTGCGTGCCCTTCTCGGCGACCTCTGTCTCTGGGCCGGTCGTTATCAGGAGGCAGCACAGTATTATCACGACTTCCTGGCACTGCGCACCAGTCCCGTCTATACCAACGTGAACCATGCCTACTGGGACGATGCTACGAAGAAGGAGTTCCGTGATGCCAGAAACAACTTTAAGTTCGGAGTCGACGATGCCGAGTGCCTGTGCTATATCCCGATGGAGAGCAGTGACTTCTATGGCATCAGGAGCGAAATCAACGACATCTTCAACTCTACGGACCTCAACCTGAAGTATGCCCGTGTGGAGCCTACCAAGAGGATGGAGCAGCTGTCGTCTATTCCCGACTACTGCTACCTCTCAACCAACCAGGACGGCTCTGTCGACACACTCTATGCACCCAAGAACAACCTGGAGAAGAACAAGTACATTGGCGACCTGCGTTTTGGTACTACCTATGAATATAAGAACTCCGGTACGAAGCGCTTCTCGCGCATCTCCAACGAGACGCAGACCATCGACAAGTTCAACTCTTCCGGTGTCACGATTTATCGTACCAACATCGTCTATCTGCGCTATGCCGAGGCCCTGAACCGTGCTGGCTTCCCCCAGTCGGCCTTTGCGGTGCTGAAGTACGGCCTCTATCCCACCATCGTGGCAACTAACGTTGACGCCACCGAACGTGAGGCCGCTGGCTCACTGATAGAGTTCGACCAGACGCTCTTCTCCGCAAGCAACACCCAGGGTGTTCACTCCCGTGGCAGTGGCCGGGCCGACTGCGACACGCTCTACGCCCTTCCGCAGCCTGCTGCACCACTTGCTACCTACGCCGACTCCGTCAGCTACCAGATTCCCCTGGTCGAGGACATGATTGTCAGCGAGATGGCATTAGAGGGCGCTTTCGAGGGCTATCGTTACTACGACCTGCTGCGCGTGGCACTGCGTCGTAACGATCCCGCCTATCTGGCCGACCCCATCTGCCGTCGCTCGGGCGAGGCCGATGAGAGCTTGCGTTCATTGCTCATGGATATTCATAATTGGTTTCTTCCGCTTCCATGAGCCTAAAATGTAAGGAAACGAAACATCTGTGATAATAAGTTTCGACGAAAACACCTAACTTTGCAGCAGAAAATGATGAAAGTAGACACATTATAGTTATTAGTTAGTAGTTAGTAGTCAATTTTTGTTGTATATTAGTTATGGTAAAACTAATGCGTGCGGCGAGCCTGTATGAGAATATCGGCCGCCGCGCTTTTTATTTAAAAATGTGAAAAAGTCAGGAAAAAGTATGGTCGTTTGCTAAAATCGTACTATCTTTGCAGAAACTAACGCTGTTTTACCATAGAATGAGACGACTATTACTACTTACTATCTATACATTACTGGCTATCCGTGTCGTGGCACAGACAGGCACGTTCATCCCGTCAGACCGTTTCTCAAGCAGTCTGGTTTCTACGATATGTCAGGATAAGCAGGGTTTTATCTGGGTGGGTACCGACTACGGACTCAATCGTTTCGACGGCTATCGCTTTGTAACCTACTTGCACGACGATGCCGATCCTTCATCACTCGGCGTCAATGTGGTGGTCAAGCTGTTCTGCGACCGCGACGGACGGCTTTGGGTGGGGACGAACCGTGGCCTCGACCGCTACGATGCTGCCAATCGTCGCTTCATTCACTATAAGTTCCCCAATGGTTGGAAACCGCGTGTCAGCACCATTCTTCAGCGTCAGGATGGCACCATTCTCGTTGGAACCTCCGGCTATGGCGCCTTCTCTGTGACACCCGACGACAAGCTGAAGGAGTTTACCATCAAGGGTAGCGACCAGTATTACAACCATTTCCTTGAAGACAGCCGCGGCCGTCTCTGGAAGGCCGGCTACGACGATCAGATCTTATTGGCCGTCGGTTCCAAGGTCGAGTCGTTTCGCTCGGAGCTGGGTTCTGCACAGGAGTTCATCCAGTTTGGCGATGAGCTCATTGTCGTCTGCCAGCATGGTCTCATGTCCTATCACAACGGTAAGATGAGCGTCTCCGACGTTGATCTCGGCGCACTGTCCCGAAAGGATGTGGTCTTCACCAAGGCAACGGTCAGTCAGAGTGGCGTATTATATATAGGTACGCGCGGACAGGGTGTCTACCGTGTCGTCGGCACCCACCAGCGCCGTCTGGAGCCTGTCTCCATCAATGCCTTTGGCATCGACCCCTATACGGCCAAGATCAGCGAGGCCATTTTCGACCGTGGCGGCAACCTGTGGTTGGGCTGCGACCGTAAGGGCCTGCTCATGGTGCCGCAGCGTCCGCTACAGTTCAGCAGCTGGAGCTTCGAGGGTCAGGGGTTGCGTCTCGGCTCGCCCGTCTCCTCCGTCAGCGAGGGCGATGGCGGCATCACGTGGTGTACCGTTCAGGGTGTCGGAGTCTACGGTTTCAACAAAGAGGGTAAGGTTGTGGCTCATCCTGCTGCTCCCGAGGCTGTCGAGTTCATCTACCGCGACCGTAACCACCGCTACTGGATAGGTACCGACGATGGTTTCTTCTCCTACGATCCCTCGACGGGTCGTTCCGAGCGCCTTTTCAGCTACGACTGCGACCGACTCAATGATATGACTACCGATGCCGACGGCAACCTCTATGTCTCCGTCTATTCTCGTGGTTTATGCATCTACAATCCTGCCACCGGCTCTCTTCGCAACCTGAACTTCTCGCAGGAGGACAAGGGCAAGGGCCGGCTCTGCAATAACTGGATCATGTCGCTGTCGAACGACCGTCACGGACTCATCTGGATGGGTACCGCCTCGGGCGTTTCGTGCTATGATCCGCGTACCGATAATTTCCTTTCGCAGGGCTGGAACACGCTGCTCGACGGTGTCGTCTGCTATGAGGTCTGTGAGCTGCATAGCGGTCAGTTGCCCGACGGAACCAAGCTCGAAGGTGCCATCGCTATTGGTACCGAGGAGGGACTTTTCCTCTACGACCGTAAGACGCGCAAGGTGAAGCGCTTCCCCGGCAGCGAACAGCTGCGCAACAAAGTGGTTTGCTACATCGTCCAGTCTAACGACGGCGACATCTGGTGCTCCACCTCCGCCGGTATCTGGCAGTATTCGCTCCGTACCAACACCTTCATCGGTCATATCAGCGGCAACGGACTCACGCAGAAAGAGTATCTCTATGGTGTTGGCATACATACCGACGACGACATTATCTACTACGGACAGAACGACGGCCTTACCGTCTTCTCGCCCAGCCGTGTGAAGAAGAAGAGCGCCACGCCCGACTCGCTGAAGCTCGTTGGCTTCCTGGTCGGCAGCACGCCCATCAGCGCTAGCACCGTGCTCAACGGCGTCAACATTACTGACGACGATGTGACGAAGAGCGACCGTTTCACGCTGAGCTATCTCGACCATACCGTGACGCTGGCTTTCTCGCAGCTCAACTACGACAATTCTACGAATATCACATACGAGTACCGTGTCAACGGCGGCAACTGGATTACCAATCCTGAAGGTCAGAATGGCATCACCCTGTCGCAGCTTCAGCCAGGCAAGTACCGCATCGACGTGCGTGCCCTTCAGGGCATCGACTATACGCCTGTAAAGTCCTTGACCATCGTCGTCCGGGCACCGTGGTATCGCACAACCCTCGCGTACATTATTTATTTTTTGGGGCTACTGGGGCTTCTGGGGCTATTGGGATATTTGTACCGGAGGCGTACGCACCAGCGGTTGGACGAGGAGAAGATGAAGTTCCTCATCAATGCCACTCACGACATCCGCTCTCCGCTGACACTCATCATGAGCCCGCTGGAGAAACTGAAAGCCCTCTCTACAGAGCAGTCTGCAGCCAGCAGTCAACAGCTGAAGGCTCCCCTCGACACCATCGAGCGCAATGCCAAGCGCATACTCGACCTCGTCAACCAGATTCTCGATGTACGCAAGATTGACAAGCAGCAGATGCACCTCCACTGTCAGGAGACCGAGATGGTGTCCTTCGTCCGTGGCATCTGCAAGATGTTTGAGTTCAATGCACAGGAGCGCCACCTGAACTTCCGTCTTGACAGCGGCAGTCTCCGCAGTCTCGATGTATGGGTGGATCGTAGTCAGTTCGACAAAGTGGTCTCCAACCTCCTTTCCAACGCGTTCAAGTACACGGCCGAGAACGGCGAGGTTGTCGTCACCCTTGCCGCCGACGACCAGAGTGTCCGTCTTCAGGTGACCGACAACGGCGTAGGCCTCGACGAGGACAGCCAGAAGCACATCTTCGACCGTTTCTATCAAGGTGACAACGCCCAGCGCCTGAATATCAAGGGTACGGGCATCGGTCTGAACCTCTGTAAGATGATTGTCGACATGCATCACGGCACCATCGAGGCCCATAACCGCACCGACGGCCACCGTGGCGCCGTCTTCACCGTCACACTGCCCTTGGGTAACGCCCACCTTACCCCCGAGGAGATTGAACAGCCCGAGGAGACGGCTTCCAAGGCTCTCAACGGTGCTGCTGCACGTGTGCAGTCAACCTCTACCCGCTATCGTATCCTCCTTGTCGACGACGATGCTGAGATTGGCAACTATATCTCCAACGAATTGGGACGCTACTATAAGTTCCATACCTGTTCCAACGGTCGTGAGGGCCTTAAGGAGCTGCTCTCTGCCACCGACGACAACCGCTACGACCTGGTGGTCAGCGATGTCATGATGCCCGAGATGGACGGCTTCACCATGCTCCGGATGATCAAGACCAACATCAACATCAGCGACATTCCCGTCATCATGCTCACCTCGATGGCCGACGTGGGCAACCGTCTTGAGGGACTGGAGCGCGGTGCCGATGCCTTCCTGGCCAAGCCGTTCAACATGGAGGAGCTCCATCTGAACATTGAGAACCTCCTGCAGGGACGTCAGCGCCTGAAGGGCAAGTACAGCGGTGCCCAGCTGCAGGCCGACAAGGTGGAAGCCCCCGAGGTCAAGGGCAACGACGAGCTACTGATGGAGCGCATCATGAAGGCCATTAACAAGAACCTCTCCGACAGCGACTTCAATGTCGACATGCTGACGCAGGAGGTGGGCATCAGCCGTGCGCAGCTCCATCGTAAGATGAAGGAGATGACCGGTATCTCCACCAGCGAGTTCCTGCGTAACATCCGTCTGGAGCAGGCCGCCCGTCTGCTGCGCGAGCAGAAGATCAACGTTACCCAGGTGGCCTATACCGTCGGTTTCTCGAACCTGGCCCACTTCTCCACCATCTTCCGTAAGCACTTCGGCGTGGCTCCTTCAGAGTATGCTGAACGCGAGGGCGGGGAGTAGTTTGCGGCATAACTTTTCTGTAAAACCCTTGGCTGTTTCGTGAAAATAGCTTATCTTTGCATGCGACATTTTTATATTAATACGTAGAGATATGGCAGCACGTAAATATCCCGTCGGCATCCAGACGTTCTCAGAGATTATTGAGGAGGGCTATGTCTATGTGGACAAGACTGATCTCGTCTGGGAGTTGGCCCATTATGCCAAGTACGTCTTCTTAAGCCGTCCGCGTCGTTTCGGTAAGTCGCTTCTGGCTTCTACGCTGGAATCGTATTTCTGTGGTGAGAAGCCACTTTTTGAGGGACTTAAGATCATGCAGAAGGAGCAGGCGTGGGACAAATATCCTGTCATCCGTCTTGACCTGAGCGGAGCTAAACACATGTCTACGGATCTCGTTCTGGCGGAACTGAACCGGATTGTCAAACCCTACGAACTACTCTATGGCAGCGATGAGGACGAGAAGACACCAGGCATGCGCCTTGCCGGTGTTGTACAGAGAGCTTGCGCAAAGACGGGGCAGCGTGTGGCAATTATCATCGACGAGTATGATGCTCCCTTGCTTGATGTTCTTCATGAGGACACCCAGTTAAAGGAGAGACGGGAGGTGATGCAGGAGTTCTATCAGCGGCTGAAGCAGCTCGACCCCTATATTAAGTTCTGTTTCATCACTGGTATTACGAAGTTCTCACAACTTAGCATCTTCTCGACCATTAACAATCTGTCGAATGTCACAATGGATCCTGTCTTTGCGAACATCTGTGGCATCACGGAGCACGAGCTGATCACTGCCCTGCAGGAGGATATTCAGGGAATGGCGGCAGCATATAAGGTGACCTATGAAGAGATGCACCAGAAGTTGAAGAACAGGTACGATGGCTATCATTTTACAAGGAATTCTGAAGAACTCTACAATCCTTACAGTCTGATGAAGGCTTTGCGCCATCAGGATGTGACCAACTACTGGTTCGACAGTGGCACGCCTACATACCTAATCCGCCAATTGCAGTATTTCCATACCGACATCATGTCGATGGATCATCTGGATGTGCCTGTCTCTGCTTTTGACCAGCCAACAGAGAACATGCAGGATGCCTTACCTTTGCTATACCAGAGTGGTTATTTGACCATCAAGGAGTATGACCGTGAGAGCGAGACCTACACGTTGGGTATTCCTAATCAAGAGGTGCGCATCGGCTATACGGAGGGGCTGTTGCCTGTCTATGTTGGTCTGAAGTCAAGTGAAGTGCAGATGGGATTCGCCTTGAAATTCTGGCGTGCACTAAAACAGAACGATGTCAACAAGGCGATGCAGGAGATGCAAAGTTTTTTTGCGGGAATCCCATACGTGGAGGGTTTCAAGAAGAAACTGGAAGATGCTGCCACAGCAGAAGGCTTTTATGAGTACACTCTCTATTTGGTTTTCTCCATGTTGAATGTCTATGTTCGGACACAGGTAAAATGTGCTGGCGGCCGGGCTGACATGGTTGTATGGATGCCCGATGTTATCTATGTCTTTGAACTCAAGAATACGGGTTCTGCCCAGGATGCACTTAGCCAGATTAATGATAGAGGCTATGCCATCCCCTATCGGTCAGATGGGCGGAAAGTGGTCAAGGTGGGTGTCGTCTTTGATGTGGAGACGCGTACTATTGACAACTGGCAGGTGGAGGCGTAAAACACGCGGCATAGGCCCGTAATTGCCCTTGTGAACAGGCGGTTGGATAAAATCGAAACAATTTGAGACGTATGAGAAAGCCCTTGTCGCGCAAGGGCTTTAACTTTGCAACCGATTTCGGCATAAAATGAAGCGGAAACCCGCCTTGAGGCTTAACAATACATACGACCACGTACCGTAGACATATCTTATTATTAACATAACTCATTATTAACTAAAAACATTAACATCATGAGAATCTTTACTAAATCTCTACTCACGCTTGCGCTGCTATTGGTGGCCAACGGAGTTAGTGCTCAGGCTGTCTGGCAGAAGATCTTCTCCCAGGGCTGGGTACATGAGTGGCGTACCGATGAGAAGCAGACCGAATCTGCTATCGAGCCTGATGGCGAGGGCGTCTACAAAGTTTTTTGCCGTAGCTCTGAGCAGGCCGAAGCTGCCGGAAATATGAAAAAAGACAACAATGGTAACTTTGCTGATTGGGACACTCAGTTCTTTATCACTTGGGGTCAGGAATATGCCCTGAAGGAAGGTGATAAGTTCAAGGTGTCGTTCAAGTATCGTGCAGACAATGAGGCTAACGGTGTTAGCACTCAGGCTCATGGTGCTCCTGGTGATTATAATCACTATGATATGATCGGCAGTTTTAATTTTACCGACGAGTGGCAGGAGTTTGAATCTGGCGAGAAGACTATTTCTGGTGACCAGGGTAAAAACAATGGTTGCTGGACTATCGCCTTCAACCTTGCTAAAGGCGCTGAGAATACTTTCTACTTCAAGGACATCGTGGTTGAAGTCTTTGCTGAAAAGAAAGCCACTGCTACTGTCGTTTCTCAGAACGGACAATGGACAGAGCTCGTTAATAACGGTGACATTGAGGGCGATGATGTCTCCAGCTTCTATACTCGTACTTATCCTTATACTGACGGCGAACCTTCTCCACATTCTGAGCTTGCTGATGGTGTAGGTGTTGATGGTACGCGTGGCGTTAAGGTCGTTACAAACGATAAAGTAAAGGAGAACTGGGATACCCAGTTCTGGATTAGGTTCAACGAAGAAATCCCTGCCGGTACAAAACTTCATGTGAAGTTCGACTACAAGTCTGAGAACGAACTTGCTACCAAGGATGACGGTACTACTATAAAAATACCGACACAGTCTCATACGATTAAACCGGGCGAAATTTCTTATATTTGGTATTCAATGCTAGGCGACATAGCCTTCACTCCTGAATGGCAGACATTCGAGAATGACAATGTGGTTATTTCTACTGATCAGTCGACAGGTGAAAAGCCTATGGGCTCTATTGCTTTCAATATGAACGAGAGCAATCCTGCTAATATTTACTATTTTGATAATATCTCTGTAAAGAAGTTCGCTCTCTTGAATGATGTCCGCCACTTATATGACGGTATTCAGGTTATGTTCACCGACTGGACGAACATCCCCGACCTGATTATTGAGTCTGCTAATGGTAAGCGTCGCCTCTATGGTCCTAACGACTGCTTCAAAGTGACCATTAACGGTGAGGAAGCTACCATCGGTAGTGTTGAGTATGACCGTGACGGTTATGTCTACATCTTCTTGGATGAGGACTATCTGGAGACAAAATCTATGGAAGAGGGTGATGTGGTTGTCGTTTCATTCACCAACCCCGAAGACGCTAAGTATCGCCTCGTCTACACCAACGGCGACAAGAAGGATCAGGCCGTTGAGGACTTCACGATGACATCTGTCTATGATGAGGAACTTAACTTGATTCCGTTCAGCTATTCTGCTCCTGAAATCGAGAGCTCTGAGCCCGAGAACAAGTCGTTCAACCTGCCCGCTACTATTGCTGAGTTCAAGGTGAAGTTCGACAAGGACGTAAAGGCTTCGTTGGTTCAGGCTCGTCTGGATGGTAAGGACATGACGGTTGAGTATGCAGCTGAAATTACCGACGAGATTATTCTGAAGCGTAAGGACAGTGGTAATCTGGCCGATGGTGAGCACACTATCATTATCAATAATGTGTTCTCGAAGAACGATGCACAGATGGTTGAGAATCCCGACCACACTCTGACCTTCAGCGTTGGCGCACCTGCCATGCATGAGAAGCTGCAGTATGCTCTTGATAAGGCTAAGGCTGCACTTGACGACAATGAGGATGAGCGCTATGCTGGTGAGGCTTACACCGCACTGAGCGAGGCTGTTGCTAAGTACGATGCCGAGGGCATTAATTACACATCTCCGACTCAGGTTGATGAAGCTGCAAAGGATCTGAGCCTTAAGACACAGGCATTGGAGAATCACCGCAAGAATTGCGATGACTATGATACCAACTTGGCTACTGCCGTTGAGCTCGTTGCCCAGTATGGTGAGGGTAAGTTCGCTAACACCGAGCTCTACCAGGTGCTGAAGGAGGCTGTTGGCAAGTATGAGGGTAAGGTTCTGACCAACGACGAGGAACTGGCTGCTGCTACTGCCGACCTGAAGAACAACGTGGCTGCTGGTCAGCAGATGTTCACCGAGGGTGTCTCTAAGAATGGTGATGCTGGTATCAAGGTGCTCGTCGACCGTATCCGTCGTGGTGCTGAGGCTCTGCAGAACTCGTTCGATGCCGCTGAGGACGACGAACTGGTTGTTGCTGCCAACAATGCTCTGACCGATGATGACGCTCTGGCTAATCAGATTAAGGACCGCATCAAGCTTGAGGTCTACAAGAAACTGAAGGACGGTGACGACTCAATGTTCAGCTCTGATGTTGACGAAGATGGCAACGAGATCCTTTCTGGTCCCGATTTGACCGTATTCATCAAGAACCCGAATACTTACGCTCTGTTGCCGAAGAATGGTGTCAACGAGGAGAATACTCCTGGTTGGTCTCAGATTAGCGGTGAGGGCTTAAATGATATGGGTCTCTATGGTTCAGGTGGTGCACAATGGGGTAATCCCCGTAACATCGAGGGTCTGCCTGAGGACTGCGCATTCACAGTCTATCATAAGAGAGCTCGTGTTGAGCAGACCATTACCGACCTGCCCGCAGGTGTTTACACTGTGACATGGTATGGTACCGACTGGGGCAACCAGATGGGTCAGGAAGTTCCTAAGGAGGCTGAAGGCTTCGTATATGCTAAGCTGAGCGATACACCTGCTGTTGAGGAAGGTGAGGAAGAGGATCGCGATGTCCACTTTGCTGCTACTCTCACATCATTCTATGCTGAGCCTGAGTACAGCATGGATGGACTTCACAAACTGGAAGACTTGACCATTACCGACGGCTTCCTGACTATCGGTGTCGAGACAGGTAATGACTCACAGTACTTCTATGGCGAGGTGAGACTGACGCTTACTGCTCCTGCTGCCGGCTTCGACTACGCTGGTGCTGTTGATGGCATTAAGGACATGAAGCAGAACACAAGCAAGAGCTCTGTATACTATGACCTGCAGGGCCGCCGCATTGCTAAGCCTGCTAAGGGTATCTACATCAATAACAACAAGAAGGTTGTTGTGAAGTAATTTACCGATACTTTTTGAGACAAATTGTAAAGCCCTTCTCGCCGAAGGGCTTTACCTTTGCACTATGTTATAAGACATTTACTTATTATTAACTTAAATCATGTAAGAAAGATGAGACTATTTACCAAATGGTTGTGTGCCGTGATGCTGCTTTGCGTGGCAGGCGTGGCACATGCTGAACGTCGTGACTTGAGGTTCTCGACGGCTGACTATTGTGCAGCCCACTGGGATGGAGCTACCAACACGTTCTCGTGGGGTAGTGGCGGCTGGAACGCTGCGTGGACATTCGTCGACTGCGGCGTCAGTGGCGACATCACCGCCTACACGAAGTTCCACATCAAGGTGGAAAACTGGAACAACGCCAGCGCACAGACGCTGAGAGTCGTGTTCAAGGAGAACAACGGTACCAATCCGCCGTCAGGTCCGACGACCGAGGAGACTCTGGTCTTCGGCTCCGATGGCGTCGGCGAGATTGACCTGACACAACTCGACTGGACCTGCGACCGTACGAAGCTGCAGGACCTGACCATCTACGGCTGCGACCGCGACGACCCGTCGGTCGACGCTTCGGTGGTCATCGTCGAGGGCTGGTTGGAGACATCCGACGAGAATCCCGGTGGCGACGAACCCGGCATCAAGGGCGACTGGCTCAGCCTGATTAACAACGGCGACGCTGAGGGCACCGACCTGGAGAGTTTCCCCCTGTCGAAGGACGGCCCTAACAATCAGGATACGGCCGACGACCGTCCCGAGATAGTTGAGGGTGGCGTTGATGGTGGCCACTGCTTCAAGGTGGTCTCCGACGAGGGCGTATCGCAGACGTGGAGTACTCAGTTCTTTGTGCGTTTCAAGACCCCGCTGGTTGCTGGTCAGCAGATTCGTCTGAGCATGGCCGTCCGTGCCGACCGTCCGCAGCAGATTACGACCAGCGCCCAGGGTAAGCCCCGTGCCTATCATGGCGGCTTCCCGTGGAAGTTTGATGTCACCGAGGAGTGGACGACGCAAACGACTGAGTACACCGTTACTGCCGGTGACGCCAAGAAGAATGATGGATGGAGCGACAAGTACGGCAATACCGACGATGATGGTTTCCAGAGCATCGCCTTCGACCTGAACAACGACATGGAGAACGCCAACACGTTCTACTTCGACAACATTGTCTGCGACCTGTTCTCGCCGATGACCTCAGTCACCTTCAATGGTGACGTGCTGCAGGTGGTCTTCCCCTATGAGACGAACATCGCCGAGCTGGTGAGCAACAGCGGCAAGGCCCGCCTGATTTTCCCCACCGACTGCTTCACCGTGAAGGTCGATGGTCAGGAGGCTCCGCTGTCGTCGGTCGAGGCCGATGCCGATGGCTCTCTGTATATCTTCCTCGATGAGGAATGGGCCATTGAGCATGATATCAGCGAGGATGCCAAGGTCGTTGTCTCATTCCGTAATCCTGCAGACGAGGCTTTCCGCATTGTCTATACCGACGGAGTCATGGTAGGCCAGCCAGCCGAGGACTTCACCAACGTGGAGGCCGAGTTCTCTGAGCTCATCGACGTGCTGCCTTACAGCTACGGTCTTGCCGAGCTGGTCAGCAGCGACCCCGAGGAGGGCTCGTTCAACCTGCCTAACAGCATCAGGGAGTTCCACTTCGTTTTTGACAAACCTGTGGAGTGCTCGCTGCTGAAGGGCTACCTGGGCAAGGAGGTGCTGGCTGTCTCGCCTGCTACCGGTGTTTCCAAGGAAGTGACGCTTTCGCGTACGAAGGCCGGCAACCTGGAGACAGGTGCCTATACCGTTGAGGTCACCAATGTGCTGGCCGAGAACCGTATCAGCGATGACTTCTACGCTTCGTTCAAGGTCAAGTTCAATGTCGGCCATGTCGAGGTGGCTCCCGATGCCACGACCGAGGACCTCATCGCCCTCAGTGTCTTCGATGATTGCGAGACCTCCATCCCCGAGGGCTTCTTGGTCAATGTCAATGGCAGGGAATACACCTCTGAGAACGCTCCTGAGTCGTCCGTCGCCGGCATGAAGAAGTTCGACAAGGGTGTCGACTTCAAGCGCGCCTTCTTCTTCCGTAACGGTTTCATCGAGTACGGCTCACAGCCTGAGTACGAGCTTAACCTGACCGAGGGCGGCACCTACCGTGTCAGCTTCAACTCGGCCATGTGGAACAGCAACGGTACCTACATGAAGTTCGAGGTCGTCGACCCGTCGGGCAAGTCTGTCGTCAGCCAGATCATCAAGAACGCGCCCAATGCTACGGGCTCTACCGATGCCACCATGGAGAATACCACAGCCAGCACCTTCAAGTTCGTGGCCGAGCAGACGGGTCAGTACATCCTGCGCTGGACCTCCGTCAACAAGGCCGGCAAGATGGGCTTCAACGAGGTGCTGTTAGCCAAGGTCCATGCCTACAGCATGCCTTCCGCCCCCGGCTGGGAGGAGACCAACAACCTGTTGCAGGCGCTGGCCGCTGCCAAGGAGACCATTGACGCTGCTACCGGCGGCCGCTACGACGGTCCGGCTTTCGACGCGCTCTACGCTGCCGTTCAGAAGTACGATGCCGAGGCTGCCGGCTACACCGCTCCTACGGTCATCGCCGCTGCCATCGCCGACCTGACCGCCAAGACCAGTGACCTGGCTTCCCACCGCTGGCTCTGCGACCGCTACGACGGTCTGAACGGCGACGCTCAGGAGATTGTTGCCAGCAACGAAGACTCGAAGTTCGAGGCTACCGATGCCTATGCCGTGCTGAAGGCCACCGCCGCCAAGTATGATGGCCGCGAACTGACCGACGATGCCGAGCTGGCAGCTGCCATCGCCGATTTGGAGAATATCGTTGCCTTTGGCAAGGCGATGTTCACCAGTGGCGAGTCGAGAAACGGCGATGCCGGTGTCAAGGTGCTCGTGGAGCGCATCCGCCTGGGTGCCGAGACGCTCCAGACGCTGGGCGTCGACGAGGAAGACGAACTCCTGGTAGCTGCCGACAACGCAGTGACCGATGACGACGACCTGGCCGACCAGATCAAGAACCGCATCAAGCAGGAAATCTACGGTCGCCTGAAGGACGGTGACACATCGCTCATCGATGTTGAGTACGACGAGGACGGCAATCCGCTCTCGAAGGGACTCGACATGACCGTCTTCGTGAAGAACCCGAACTTCTACGCCCTGCAGGTTTCTGAGGGCTTCTCCGAGGAGAACATCCCCGGTTGGTGGGCTCCCATCGGTCATCCCGGCCTGTTCGTCAGCTGGGGCGACGCCCGTAACATCGAGGGTCTGCCTGAGGACTGCGCCTTCACCACCTACTGGGGTACGGAGCGCATGGAGCAGACCATCTACGACCTGCCTGCCGGCGTCTACACCGTCTCGTTCTATGGTACCGACTGGGCCAACAGGGAAGAGGGTGTCAATGGTTTCGTCTACGACCGCACCTCTGAGACACTGGTGCCCGAGGAGGATGAAGAGGAGGACCGCGACGTGCATTTCGACAAGACTGCTACGATTGAGTATGCCGGTCTGTATCAGATGGAACGTCCTCACGACCTGGAGGAGATTGAAGTCACTGACGGCCAGCTGACCGTCGGCATCCATTTCGCCGGCGATTCACAGTACTTCTTCAGTCAGATCAAGCTGTATCTCACTGCTCCTGCAGCAGGCTTCGACTATGCCGAGGCCTACACGGGCGTGAAGACCATCAGCCAGACTGCCGACCGCAACGTCTACTACGATTTGCAGGGCCGCCGTGTGGCTAAGCCCGCCAAGGGCCTGTATATCCGCAATGGCCGCAAAGTGGCCGTTAAATAGCTGTAAACAAAATCGCATGACTATGAGATGACACGGGACAAATAGAAAAGCCCGTGAGACAAAAGTTAAAGCCCGTCCGCCCGACGGGCTTTAACTTTGCACCCGGATTTCGACGCTGCCATGCGCTTATTCCTAATTCACATATATTATTAACTAAAAGCATTAAAACATGAGAAAAACTTACATGATGCTGTTAGCGCTGATGTTTACCCTTCTGGGTTCAACAGCTGCTATGGGACAGAAGATTTATCACGCTGAGCTTGATAAGTCGATGTTTACCGCATGGGACGGCACAGGTGCTGACGCACAGCAGACTGAGCCCCAGTCCTACATCGGTAAAGAAGGTGCTACCGTGGATTTCGCTTGTGAGATGAACCTCTACAAGTCACTCGGTGCTGGCTCTCTGGTGTTCGGTAACACCAACGTCTACAGCCGTTGGTATGCAAACCTGACCGGTACGCAGAAAATCACGTTCAAAGGTACTGCTGGCGTACAGCTGCGCGTGCTGATGAACCGTCCGGATGCCGAGGAAGGTGCCGCAGACCCTAACGGTGGCGCAACGGTTGAGAAGAACGTGACCATTGGTGAGAACGGTGAGGTAACCCTCGACGTGACCGACCTGGAGTACGTTCACCTGAATGCTATTAAGACTGGTTGGGGTAGCCCCACTGGTAATATCAATGGCATTGAGCTCGTTGGAACCGTGAAGCCTGTTACTGGTGTCCTCTCTATGATTAACAACGGTGATGCCGAGGGCGATGACCTCAGCAGCTTCCCCGTTTCTTGGGATGGTCCTAACAATGGTGGTAGTGCTCCCGATCAGCCCGAGATTGTAGAGGGTGGCGTTAATGGCAGCAAGTGCTTCAAGGTCGTTTCGTTCTCAGATCCTACAGAGACCTGGCACACCCAGTTCTATATCAAGGCTGATGAGGTGATGCCTAAGGGCTCTAAGTTTAAGCTTTCCATGTGGATTAAGGCCGACAAGCAGTCTAATATTACTACATCTGCCCAGGCAGCGCCCCGTACATGGAAGGGCGGCTTCGTTGATGCTTTCACCGTTGGTACTGAGTGGAAAGAGTACACTTGGAGTGGTGAAATTGGCGTCGACGATTTCCAGAGCATCGCTATCGACTTGAACAATAGCGATGAGCGCAATGCTGACGACAATGGCTGGACACCCGGCAACGGTAATGTCGCTTATTATTTCGATAATATCGAGTTCGGCTACGACTTGGGTGGTAGCAATCCTATGTCTCTGGTTTCTGGTACTTTCGGTGCTGACGTTATCCAGATTGACCTTAGCAATACGACCAACATGGCTGACCTGGTGAAGGCTGCTGATGGTAAGAAGGTTATATATCCCAATGATTGTGTCACTGTGACATGGAATGGCAAGCCTGCTAATCCTATTTCTGTTGAGGGTCGTCCCAACGGCAACTTCTACATCTTCCTGAATGACATTGACGGTGATGACATCCTGAATCATGTCGATGAGACAGATGCTGAGGTGGTTGTTGCCTTCAAGAATCCTGCCGACGAGGCTCTGCACTTGGCGTTCACCACTGGTAAGTGGGAAGGCGAAGCTGTGCCCGACTTCAGCGGACTTGTTTGTGCATACGATGAAAGTCTGGAATCTGGTGAGTTCGAGTCCTATCTCTATAAGGGCGCTAACTTGTTGAGCGCTGATCCTGAGGACGGTTCGTTCAACCTTGATCCTACCCTGAACCAGTTCACGCTGACCTTCGACCAGAAGATGGATGTGACCACCGTTAAGGCTACTTTGGATAAGGAGGCTCTGACAGCTACTATCGATGATACGAAGACGATTGTTACCCTGACCCGTACTGGTTCTGGTGATCTTTCTGGCACTCATACCCTGTATGTTGACCAGGCTAATACTGAGCGTGACTACGAGCTCGAGCAGCCCTTCACACTGACCTACAGCTTCGGCCCGACCGTCATTGACGAGAACGACCAGCCTGAGACGCTCTATGCTTCTAACTTCACCAACGACGGTGATGATGCCCAGGGTGCCGGTTGGATTGTAACTGCCGACATTAACGAACAGAATCCTGATCCTTCTATGCAGCCTGCAAACTCTGGTGCTGGTAACCGTCTGCAGCATGGTAAGGCTGGTTTTGCTGCTGATGTCCTCTATCTGGCTCAGCGCAGTGCCCAGGCCGGTATTGCCCTCTATGGTACTGAGGAAGACCACAAGCTGACGCTGAAGGGTGGTAAGACCTATCACCTGACTCTGAAGACTGCTCAGTGGGATGCATATAATGCATCAGATGACCCGAATCGTACGTTGCGTGCCCAGATCCTGACCGAGGACGCTGTTAGCACTGACGATGGTACTATCGTTGATGAGGATGGTATCATTGCTGAGGACTTCCAGCTCACTTATGGTCATATGAATGATGCTAATGGAATCTCCGCTGATAAGGAATACACTGCTTTCGACATCCCCTTCACACCTGAGGCTGATGGTAACTTTGTGATTCGTCTGGTTGCTGGTAATAAGGATGGTAATCCTGCTGGCTACAATGACGGTAACGCTATTGGCGACGTTAAGGTGGAGTACATCCCCAATGTGATGGGTATTGTTGAAATCAAGGCTCTGGAGGCTGCTCTTGAGACAGCCAAGGCTGCTCTTGATGAGAATAACGACGAGCGCTATGCCGGTGCTGCTTACACAGCTCTTGACAACCTGGTTAAGGAGTACGACGGTAAGACCATGACCGCTCCTTCTGCCTACAACAAGGCTACTACCGATCTGGCTGCTGCTACGAAGGCTCTGAACGAGCACGTCAAGCTCTGTCAGGACTATGACGCTCTGCCCGAGCAGGCATTCAACCTCTATATGCAGTATAAGGACTCGAAGTACAACGTTACTGAGTATTTCGATCAGCTGAAGGCTGCCGTTCAGAAGTACTGCGTACTGGGCACTGAGGAGATTGAGGACGAGGAGACCGGTGAGAAGATCACTAATGAGGTCATGGAGTCGTTCAAGCTGTTCTACGACGACGCTGAGCTGACTGCTGCTAAGAATGAGCTTTCAAGCGTAATCGACATGGTTAAGAAGATGTTCAGCGAGGGCAAGTCTCACAACTGGTATGGTGGTGGTGACCGCACTGCCGGATTTGCTGCCCTGCACGAGCGTCTCCGCCGTGGTGTAGCTCTGCTGCAGAGCCTCGGTATCGACGAGGATGCTCCTGAGATCGTTGCAGCCAACGCTGAGCTTGGCGATAACGACGAGATTGCCGAAGCTATCATGAAGCGTGCTACTACCCTGATTCTGGCCGACCTTGCCAGCGATGACAGCCAGCTGTTTGCAATGGCTGAGGATGCTGAGGATGCTCCCACTTACGACCTGGGTGTGTTCATGAAGAACCCGAACATCTACTCGCCTGCTAATTCTACTGAGCTTCCTGGTTGGACAAGTGTAAGAGGTAACTGCTTCGTATTCCCGGGCTGGGGTGCAGAGCACACCGAGAGCACTCCTTATGCTGAGGACTGCCAGATCCATGCTGGTTGGCATCCCTCTGGTCTCCCCATGGTTGAGCAGACCATCGAGAACCTGCCCGCTGGTGTCTACACCATCCATATCGACGGTAGCGATAACAACAGTGAGGTGTCTGAGAATACCTTCGGCTTTGTGAAGACTTCTGAGACTCCTGCTCTGGAGGAGGAAGAGGAGCTTGATCCGGACGTCCATTTCGCTGGCTATGTTGCATGTAGCGGTGATATCGAAGGCATCGAGGTTACTGACGGTAAGCTGACTGTTGGCTTCTGCTATGGTCCTGGATCACAGGCATTCATTAACGATGTCGAGATTACACTCACCGCTCCTGTTGAAGGCTTCGACTATGCTAAGGCATATAAGGACATTGTTGACCTTGTCGAGACCGCTAAGACAGCTAAGGTTCGTGCAATCGAAATGTACGACCTCAATGGTCGCCGCGTCAGCAGCGCCCGTAAGGGTCTGGTCATCGTGAAGAAGATGATGAGCGACGGCACTGTTAAGACTACAAAGGTCGTTAAGTAAACAATTAACTACTGAATATCGGGCGGGCAGCATGCATAGGCATGGCTGCCCGCCTTTCGATTATACTATGAGACAAAAAGAAAGGGATACGATACATTCGTAGGGTAGGGGATTGCGTTCTTTTTATTACCTTTGCATGCTGAAAGCATGAACTAAGAAACCCGAAACGAATGAAGAAATTGTTACTTTCCCTTGCTGCTGCGCTTCTGGTGGGAGCCGGCGCACAAGCCACCATTACGAACCCGATGCTGTGGGCCGACGTGCCCGATCCCGACGTCATCCGCGTCGGTGATACATTCTATCTGGTCAGCACGACCATGCACCTCATGCCCGGCGGCCCTGTCATGGCTTCGAAGGATCTGGAGCACTGGGAGACCGTTGGCTATATCTTCGACAAGCTGACCGACTCGCCCAAGTACGACCTGGCTTTCTCGCTGCCGCTCGACCAGCAAAAGGGTGAGGGCGTGGGCACCGTCTACGGCCGCGGCCAGTGGGCCACGTCGCTGAAGTACCATGATGGTAAGTTCTGGGCGCTGCTGGCACCCAACGAGGCCGGTGCCATGGGCGACACCTATATCTTCACCGCCCCGAAGGCTGAAGGCCCGTGGACCATCCACTCGCGTCTGCGCCATTTCCACGACGCCACGCTGTTCTTCGACGACGACGGCACACCCTACGTGTTCTTCGGAACGGGCGAGATGTGCCAGCTGACGCGCGACCTGAAGGGCGTCGTCGAGGGCTCGCTGCGCCACTACTTCCAGCGCGAGGCCGACGAGCGCGGACTGCTGGAGGGTACCCGTGTCATCAAGCACAACGGCACCTACTATGCACTGCTCATCTCGCATGTCTATGCCCCCGGCCGTCATCGTCGTGAGGTGTGCTACCGCACGAAGGACCTGAACGGCACATGGGAGAAGAACGTCGTCCTGGAGTCAGACTTCGGCGGTTTCTCCTACTTGGCACAGGGAACCATCGTCGACACCGAGGAGGGCGATTGGTACGGCATCATGTTCCAGGACCGTGGCGGTGTGGGTCGCGTACTGACCATCTCGCCCGTCCGCTGGATTGACGGCTGGCCCCAGTTGGGCGACGAGAACGGTAGGGTGCCTGCCACCATGCGTACCTACCGTAGCGGACAGCCGAAGACCAGCATTGTTCGCGCCGACGAGTTCTCCTCGTCGGACCTGGGCTTGCACTGGCAGTGGAACCATAACCCCGTGGACAATGCGTGGTCACTGACCGAGCGTCCGGGCTTCCTGCGTCTGAAGACCTCCCGCGTGGTGCCTAACCTCTATCTGGCTCCCAACACGCTGACACAGCGTATGGAGGGTCCGACATGTAGTGGCTACATCGTCATGGACCTGCGTAAGATGAAGGATGGCGACTGCGCCGGTCTGGCGGCTTTCAACGGCGACAGCGGCGTGCTGACCGTCAAGAAGCAGGGCAAGAAGCTCACCCTTGAGATGAGCGAGCAGAAGGTGAGTCTCACCGACCACGAGAAGGCTGTGACGAAGGTTGAGGAGAAGGTCATTGAGACCGTGGCTCTCAACGCTAAGCTCTCAACGATTTACCTGAAACTCACCGGCGACTTCCAGCCCGGCCATAACGATGCCGCCAACTTCTACTATAGCCTGGACGGCAAGGAGTGGACACAGATAGGCACCAAGAACTACCGCTGCATCTTCGACTACCGTCGTTTCTTCATGGGCTCTAAGTTTGGTATCTTCAACTATGCCACGAAGAAGGTCGGTGGCTATGTCGATGTGGACGAGTTCTGCTATGAGGTAGGGGAGAAGTGATGAGTGATGAGAAATGAGTAATGAAAAATGAGAAATGAGCAATGAGTAAAAAGATAGTATTAGCATTAGCGTTGGCGGCAGCGATGCCTGCCGCTGCGCAGAACCCGTTCGTACAGACGTGGTTCACCAGCGACCCTGCGCCGCTGGTAGTAGGAGACCGTATGTATGTGTATACCGGCCATGACGAGGACAACGCCGACTTCTTCTGGATGCAGGAGTGGCGCGTCTACTCGACCGACGACATGGTGAACTGGCAGGACCATGGTTCGCCGCTGGCTCTGGAGAGCTTCTCCTGGGCTGACGACCGTGCCTGGGCCTCGCAGACCATCGAGCGTAACGGTAAGTTCTATTGGTATATCTGTGCCCACAGCAAGCTGTCGAAGGGCATGGCCATCGGCGTCGCCGTCAGCGACTCGCCCACAGGACCGTTCCGCGATGCCCTCGGAAAGCCGCTGTTCGAGAACGGTTCGTGGGACCATATCGACCCCACGGTGATGATCGATGACGATGGTCAGGCGTGGCTCATGTGGGGTAATCCCCAGTGCTACTACCTGAAGCTGAACGAGGATATGATCTCGTACAGCGGTGAACTGGGCCGTCTCGACATGACCGAGGAGGCCTTCGGCTCACCCGCCATGAACAAGCGCGAGCGTGGTAAGAAGTATAAGGACTCGTACACCGAGGGTCCGTGGCTGATGAAAAGACCCACCCCCACCCCCTCCCGTGCGGGAGGGGAGTCTGGGAACTCTAAATCGTCAAAGGATTCTAAACGCCCCTCCCGCACGGGAGGGACTGGGGGTGGGTACTACCTCCTCTACGCTGCCGGCGGCGTGCCCGAGCATATCAGCTACAGCACGGCCCCGCACCCCACAGGTCCTTGGACCTATGCCGGCGAGATCATGCCGTTGTCTGACACCGGGTCGTTCACGAACCATTGTGGTGTGGCCGACTTCAAGGGCCACAGCTACTTCTTCTACCACACGGGCAAGCTGCCCGGTGGCGGCGGCTTTGGCCGTAGCGTGGCTGTTGAGGAGTTCAAGTACAATGCCGACGGCTCGTTCCCGACTATCCTGCCCACCGACGAGGGTGTGAAGCCCATCGCTACGTTCGACCCCTACCGCCGTGTGGAGGCCGAGACGATGGCCTTCTCAAAGGGCGTGAAGACCGAGCAGCAGGAAATGGAGGGCATTGGCAACGGATTGCAGGTCTACGTCAGCGACATCCACAACGGCGACTACATCAAGCTGCAAAACGTAAGCTTTGGCAATAAGGTTCCCCGCACGTTTAAGGCCCGTGTGGCCAGCGGCCTGCGTGGCGGTCAGATTGAGATTCGCCTTGACAGCCTCGGCGGTCGCCTCCTCGGTACCCTCAATGTGCCTGGCACTGGCGGTTGGGAACAGTGGCAGACGCTGAACCTCGACCTGGACTACTCGACCATTACCGACCTCAATTCGCCTAAGCGTACCATTGCCGGACTCGACCTGCCGAAGACTACCGACCTCTACTTCGTCTTCAAAGGTCGCAAGGGTCCGAAGCTCTTCAACTTCGACTGGTGGGAGATGCAGGGACTGGAGCAAGTCAACATGCCGCTGTTCCAGACCAAGTACACCGCAGACCCCTCGCCGTTGGTCATGGGCGACACCTTGTTCTTATATACGTCGCACGACGCCTCGCCTGAGGATATTCCCGATCCGAATGAGCGCAACTCTGCCGGCTTCTTCATGTACGATTGGCTGCTGTGGTCGACCACCGACATGGTGAACTGGACGGAGCATGGTGCTGTGGCTTCGCTGAAGGAGTTCTCGTGGCGCAGCCGTGAGAACGGCGCCTGGGCCATCCAGACCGTCGAGCGCAACGGCAAGTACTACCTCTATGCCCCGCTGCACGGCCATGGCATCGGCGTGCTCGTGGCCGACTCGCCCTACGGCCCCTTCAAAGACCCGCTCGGCAAACCGCTGGTATGGCAGAAGGAGCACTGGGACGACATCGACCCCTCGGTGTTCATCGACGACGACGGTCAGGCCTACATGTACTGGGGCAACCCCCATGTCTACTATGTCAAGCTCAACGAGGATATGATCTCTACCAGTGGCGACATCTGCGTGCTCAATCAGCAGGATGGCGTGATGCGTCCTGTCAAGGAGGAGGGCGCCAAGATCAACCTCCGTGTGCCTTGGAGCCAGAAAGCCAACTGGGCCATTCAGCACTATCAGGAGGGACCGTGGATTTATAAAAGACCCACCCCCAACCCCTCCCGTGCAGGAGGGGAGCCTGATAACTCTAAATCGTCAAAGGATTCTAAACGCCCCTCCCGTTCGGGAGGGGAAGGGGGTGGGTACTACCTCGCCTACGCCACCACCTGCTGTCCTGAGGCTCTGGGCTATGCCATGAGCGACTCGCCCACAGGTCCCTGGACGGAGATGGGCTACATCATGCGCCCGACGGAGCGCGACCGCGGTAACCACCCTGGTATCTGCGACTTCAAAGGACATTCGTATGTCTTCGGACAGAACTACGACCTGATGCACCTTGAGACCTTCCAGCACCACGAGCGCCGCTCGGTGTCGGCACAGGAGATTACCTATAATATCGACGGCACCATTCAGGAGATTCCCTACTGGCTGGACCAACAGCCCATGAAGCAGCTGCAGTGGCTGAACCCCTACCGCCGCGTCGAGGCTGAGACCATGGCCTGGGGCTTCGGCTTGAAGTCGGCTAAGATGGGTATTGAGAATACTGGTGTCGTCAAGGATATGCCTGAATCGACGGGTAAGCGCAATATGTACATCTTCGACCTTGACGACGGTGAGTACATCCGTCTGCGCGGCGTCGACTTCGGCAGCAAGGGTGCCAAGTCATTTGCCATCACCGCCGCCGCTGCCGGCACAGCTACCGTCACCCTGCGCCTCGACAGTCAGGAGGGACCTGTTATCGGTACGGCTGTCATCGGCAGCACTGGCTCTGTTGAGAAGTACAAGGCCTTTACCGGCAAGGTTAAGGGGGCCACTGGCGTTCATGACCTCTATCTCTGCTTCGACAAGACACAGGGCGACGTGCGCCTCGACTACTGGCAATTTAAATAACTAACTTATATCAATCAACAACAAAAAAGACTTATGAGACACATGTCATTCTTGCTGGCCTTGGCAGCAGCATTGCTGATTCTGCCCACCAGCACAACGGCCCAAAAACGCAAGGCCGCCACTAAAAAGAAGGCTGTCGCCGAACAGGTAAAGCCCGCAGACCCCAACTTCTACATCTTCCTCTGTTTCGGACAGTCGAACATGGAGGGTAACGCCCGTCCTGAGGCTGCCGATTTGGCCAGTCCCGGTTCGCGCTTCCTGCTGATGCCTGCTGTGGACTTCCCTGCCACCGACCAGCGCCCTGAGCGCAAGATGGGCGAGTGGTGTGAGGCTTCAGCTCCTCTCTGCCGTGCCAACACCGGCCTGACACCCGCCGACTGGTTCGGCCGCACCCTCGTGGCTTCGCTGCCCGAGAACATTAAGATTGGTGTCATCCATGTCGCCATCGGTGGCATTGACATCAAGGGCTTCCTGCCCGACAGCATTCCAAGCTACGTCGAGAAGAAGGCGCCAGGCTGGATGAAGGGCATGCTGGCCGCCTACGACAACGACCCCTACAAGCGTCTGGTCACGCTGGCCAAGAAAGCCCAGAAGGACGGTGTCATCAAGGGCATCCTGATGCACCAGGGCGAGACCAACACCGGCGACCCGAAGTGGGCCGGCATGGTGAAGCAGGTTTACGAGAACCTCTGCGGTGACCTGCAGCTGAAGCCCGAGGAGGTGAACCTCTACGTCGGCAACATCGTGCAGGCCGACGGCAAGGGCGTCTGCATCGGCTGTAAGAAGCAGATTGACGAGCTGCCGCAGACCATCCATACCTGTCAGGTCATCTCCAGCGACGGCTGCACCAACGGTCCCGACCGTCTGCACTTCGACGCTGCCGGCTACCGCGAGCTCGGCTGCCGCTACGGTGAGGCTGTGGCCCGTCACCTTGGCTTCGAGCCCAAGCGTCCGGCCAACCTGCCCGTGGCTGTCAAGAAGATCAATGTACCTGCTGATGCTGTCACCGTCGAGAACGCCATCCCCGGCAACGAGTTCCCGAAGGTTGACAAGCAGCGCCGTGCCTACTTCCGCATCAATGCCCCGCAGGCCAAGAAGGTCGTTGTCGACATCTGCAGCAAGAAGTATAATATGGAGCCCGACGGTAAGGGCAACTTCATGGCCGTCACCGACCCGCTGCCCGTGGGCTTCCACTACTATTTCATGAACATCGACGGCGTGAACTTCATCGACCCCGCCAGCGAGACCTACTTCGGCTGCAACCGCGAGTGTGGTGGTCTCGAGGTGCCCGAGGGTCCCGAGGGCGACTACTACCGTCCGCAGCAGGGTGTGGCTCACGGTCAGGTGCGCAGCATCTACTACCACAGCCCCAACTCGAAGTTCGGCGAGTGGCGTCACGCTTTGGTTTACACGCCGGCAGAATATGAGAATGTCAAGAACGCCAAGAAGCGCTATCCTGTGCTCTACCTGCAGCACGGCATGGGCGAGGGCGAGACCAGCTGGATGCTCCAGGGTAAGATGCAGCACATCATGGACAACGCCATCGCCAGTGGCGAGGCTGTGCCTATGCTTGTGGTCATGGAGAGCGGCGACATCAAGCAGCCCTTCGGCGGTGGCAACAACCAGGCCGGACGCTCGGAGTATGGTGCTTCGTTCTATCCTGTCCTGCTCAACGACCTGATTCCCTATATCGACGCTAACTTCCGCACGAAGAGCGACCGCGAGAACCGCGCCATGGCCGGCCTCTCATGGGGTGGTCACCAGACCTTCGACGTCGTGCTCCAGAACCTCGACAAGTTCGCATGGCTCGGCACGTTTAGCGGCGCCATCTTCGGTCTCGACGTGAAGACCGCCTACAACGGTGTCTTCGCCAACGCAGACGAGTTCAATAAGAAGATTCACTACATGTACATGAACTGGGGCTCCGACGACTTCGTCAATTCACAGTCCATCGTCGACGGCCTCCGTGGCCTCGGCATCAAGGTCGACGCCTCTGTCTCCGAGGGCACTGGCCACGAGTTCCTGACCTGGCGCCGCGGTCTCCACGAGTTCATTCCCCATCTGTTCAAGAAGTAACCAGACATGAAACGTTCGTTATTTTTGTTACTCATCATGACTGCTTTCTTGCAGGCTTCAGCCTACAAGAAGCAGTCCATTGACATCAAAGTGAACGGCCAGACCCGTAATATGGTGGTCTTCACGCCTACCAAGATGCAGGAAAAGATGCCGCTGTTCATCGTTACTCACGGCATGAATCAGAGCCCTGAATACCAGTATGACTCCGACAAGATGTACGAGATCATCGACACCGCCAAGTTTGTCATTACCTATCTGCGCAGTGACGGAAGTACATGGGATACCGGCGGCACGAAGGACCAGAACTTCGTCATCAAGGCCATCGACGAGATGGCGGCGAAGTTCGACATCGACAGGGACCGTGTCTACTGGTCGGGTTTCTCCATGGGCTCCATGCTCATCCACCACTGCATTGCCAACATGCAGGACAAGATTGCGGCTTTCGCCCCCACCAGCGGCATCCAGTTCTCGGAGTCGCCCTGGAACAACTGCAAGAAGCCTGTCAACCTGCTGGAGTGTATTGCCTATGGCGACGATGTGTTCGGCTACGAGAAATATGGCATTCATGCCTATATTGAGAACTACGCCAAGCACGACAAGCACACCAAGTACAGCAAGACGACTGGTTATAAACCTATCAGCAGCAGCTGGTACAACGGTGACCTGGAGAAGTGGACGGGCGGTGCCAACGGCGGCGAGGTGTGGCTCTACTCCTATAACAACGGTGGCCATTGGCCCATGGATCTGAACCGGCATCTCATCTGGAACTTCTGCAAGCGCTTCGTTCTGAATCAGCCGCAGGCAAAGATCACGGCACCTGCCGGCGAGACCACGAACCTCTGCTTCGCTCCGAAGGGAGAAGAGTCCTTCCCCGACATCACCGTGAAGGCCACTGCCAAAGCCGCCGTCGGCACGGTGGACAAGGTGGAACTCTACGACGGCAAGACGCTGTTAGAGTCTCTGTCGGCCACCCCCTATCAGGCCACAGTGACAGCCCCCGCCAGCGGCAAGCACAACCTGCGCGCGGTGGTTACCGACAGCAATGGCAAGACGGGCGAAGCCACATGCCTGGTCAACAACGTAGCCTACACCACCACCACCTACAATTTCTACACGACGGCGTACAAGGCTGAAGGCATTGTGCCCCAGAACTGGTACGTGAGCAATGGCTCGACCAAGCGTGTGGGCGGCGGACTCTCGTTCACCAGTGGCAATCGCATCCTGCGCTTTACGAACTCCACCAAGGCTTTCGAGTATGGGTTGCTGGTGCAGAACGCCACGACCAAGGCCAAGAACGCGTGGGCAAAGTTCGGTGAGAAGAATGGACGCTCCTGTCTGACGCTGCACCCCGGACACTATGTCCTGAAGTACAAGGTGTGCAACTGGAACCAGCCAGAGTTCTCGCCCGTCACCGTCGCCATCGAGGGCGCTGACGGTCAGGAGGTGGCTTCGCAGACCTATACGCCCACCGTCAACATCGGCAACAACACGGCCAATAAGTTCACGGGCGTCGCCCAGCAGACCTTCGAGTTCGACATTGCCGAGGCGGGTAACTACGTCATCGTCTACTACGCTGATGCGGCGAAGAACGCCGACTTCGTGCTGGGACAGACCTCGCTCCAGGCCAAGTCGTATGTCACCACAGGCATCCACGACATTCTTAGTCAGCCCGACACTGAGTCAACACCCCGCAAGAGCGGATGCTTCGACCTCAGCGGCCGTCGCCTGTCGAGAGAGAGTCTGAAGCCCGGACTTTACATCATCGACGGTCGTCAGGTCGTGGTTAGGTAGTATAGTTGTCTAACCCGTTTTTTACCCTCACTTATTGCACTTCCTGCACCTGCCTTGGGTGCAGGAAGTGCTATAAGTGAGGGCCTTTTCCGTGTTTCCCTATCTGTATGCGCGCGCGGGACCGCCTTTTGAACCGGCCGGGAGAACCGGCCGGCGCTGTGGTCTGCATGCGCGTGCGGGTTCGTTTGTTGTTGTGCGTGCGGGTTCGTTTGTTGTTGTGCGTGCGGGTTCGTTTGTTGCGTTACGATTGAATCGCAACATACGCTCGAAAGAAGCCTCCGGGGCCGCCGCAGAAGTCTCCGGGGCCGCCGCAGAAATCTCCGGGGCCGCCGCAGAAGTCTGGGAGGCCGCCGCAGAAATCTCCGGGGCCGCCGCAGAAGTCTCCGGGGCCGCCGCAGAAATCTCCGGGGCCGCCGTAGAATCCGAAAAGGAGTGCTTATTCTTCGCGGTGCGTCTCGGCGTATTCCGAGGGCGACTGTCCGAAGTGGCTCTTGAAGGCGGTGGAGAAGTGGGCCTGGTCGGCGTAGCCGACGCGGTCAGCAATCTGTGCCACGTTGATCTTACCCTCACGTAGCAGGCGTGCTGCCTGCTCCATGCGCAGGTTACGCAGGAACTTACCCGTAGCGATGCCGGTCATCTCCTTCATCTTACGGTGCAGCTGGGCGCGGCTGATGCCGACGTCCTCGGCCATCGTGTCGACGGTGTAGTTGGGGTTCGACATGTTGGCGTTGACCGACTTCATGATACGCTCCATGAGTGCCTCATCGTTGCCCTTCACCTCGATGTTCTCGACACGCTCCTCCTGGCTGACGGCGCCGCTGAACTTACCGCGCAGACGGCGCACGCTGTCGATGAGGTTGTCGATTTGTATGTGCAGCTCCTCCATGTCGAAGGGCTTGGCGATGTAGGCGTCGGCGCCCGACTTCAGACCCTCGAGCTTGTACTCCACCTCGGCCTTCGAGGTGAGCATGATGACGGGCAGCTGTGAGATGGTTGGGTTGTCCTTGATGCGGCGCAGCAGCTGCAGACCGTCCATCTCGGGCATCATGACGTCGCTGATGACGAGGTCGTAAGGAAGGGTGTTGGGTGACGGGTGTTGGGTGTTGGGTGATGGGTGTTGGGTGTTGGGTGATGGGTGTTGGGTGTTGGCCGTGAGCAGCATCTTCAGCGCCTCCTTGCCGTTGGGGGCGTAGTCGAACTTGTAGCGGTCGCCCAGCTCGCCGATGATGTAGTCGGCAATCTCGCGGTCGTCATCGGCAATCAGGATGTGGAAGAAGTGTCCCGACATCGTCTTGCCTTTCGAGAGCACTTCGCGCGAGGGCTCGTCGCTGACAATCTGTTCGGGTTGCAGGTGGGCATTGCCCTTCGGGATGGTGACGATGAAAGTTGCACCCTGCTGGCCGTCGGTGCGGTTCTGGGCCTTGATGCGTCCGCCGTGCATCTGTGTGATGGCGCGACAGAGGTTCAGGCCGATGCCCGTGCCCTGCATGCCGAGGCTGGCGGAGTTGCTGCCCTGGTAGAAGCGCTCGAAGAGCTTGTCGGCCTCGTCGCCCTTGAATCCCAGTCCGTTGTCGACGACCTGTATCTCGATGGTCTTCTCCTGTTCGCGCAGCACGACTTTCACCTCGCCGCCGTCGAAGGTGTACTTGAAGGCGTTGGAGAGGAGGTTGGAGACGACCTTGTCGAACTGTACGCGGTCTACCCATGCCAGCACGTGGTCCTTGTCGTGCTCGAAGGTGAAGGTGATGTTACGCTGGTTGGCGTTGAACTGGTAGAGCTTGCAGATGTTGCCGATGTACTCCACGAGGTTCGTCTCATGGCAGTGCAGCTGCATCTGGTTCTTGTCGATGCGCCGTTCGTCGAGTATCTGGTTGACGAGCACCAGCAGGCGGTTGGCGTTGCGGTCGATGGCGTCTACGGAGGGTTGGAAGATTGAAGAACTGAAAGATTGAAGTTCTTCACTGGACTTCAACTCTTCAACTTTTGAGTTCTTCAATTTTGCGATGGCGCCCATGATGAGCGTCAGCGGCGAGCGGATGTCGTGAGTGGCGTTGATGAGGAACTTCATCTTCTCCTCGTCCATCTGCTGGTGGGTGCGACGGCGGTACATGAGTCCTATGAGTCCTATGAGCCCTATGAGCCCGATGAAATAGATGGCGTGGGCCAGGGTGGAGCGCCACCAGGGGGGCGTCACGACGACGGTGATGGTCTTGGTGGGCGAGTGGATGCCAGCAGCCAACGCGCGTACCTCTATCTTATAGGTGCCGGGCTGCAGGTGGCTCAGCTGTATGGCGTTCTGTCCTTCGTTATTCTGAATCCATTTCTCTTCGTTGATACGGTACTCGTAGATGATGTTGCTGGGGTTGTTGAAGTCGAGCAGCGAGAACTCCAGGCTGATGGTGTTGTCGAGATAGGCGACGGTGAAGTGGTCGGCCAGCGGACTGACGGCATTGCCGGCGATGGCGAAGGCCGTGAGGCTGACGTCTGGCAGCTGCTTATGGCTGCCCGTGACCTCGGAAGGCCGGAAGACGGTAAGACCGTCGTTGTTGACGAAGTAGACCACATCGTCGTTGGTATTCATGCCTACGCCGCAGACATACTCCTTGGCGGTGAGACCATTGCCGTTGACGTGCCCGATGAACAGCTTTTTCTTCGTGTCGTACTGCCAGATGCCCTGTGATGTGGCAAACCATAGGTCGCCATTCTTCGACTCGGTGATGTAGGCGATGGTCTTGTCGGCGAGGCTGGCGCTGTTCGCGTTGGTCGAGCCGATGCGCACGCTGTCGTCGGGGAACGGTGCCGTCGTCGCCAGTCCCGGCGTATAGCTGTAGACGCCCTGGTCGGTACCTATGAGGACGTCGCCCTGTCGTGTCTCGCAGAGCGAGAAGCAGATCATGCCGTCCATGAGGCGGTCGAAACCCAGTGCGCGGAAACTGGCGGTGACGGGGTCGTAGCAGGAGACGCCCGACGACGTGGCAAGCCAGATGTGTCCGCTGCGGTCGCGCATCATGGCCATGACCCAGTTGTTGCAGAGCCGTCCCTTGGGTGTTTCGGGGTCGGCAGCGTCGAGCCTCTTGAGGGCGTGTGTCACGGGGTCGTAGATGGTGAATCCTCGCGAGAACGTGGAGATGTAGATGTTTCCCTCGTTATCGTCGACGATGGCGTTGACCCTGTCGGCCACCAGTGCCACCTGTTGCTGGTAGCGCCCGCTGACGGGGTCGTAGCTGTAGAGCGCCTCGTCGGTGGCCAGCCAGTATTGTCCGCGTTGACTGCGGAAGATGTATTCGGCAGCTGTCGGAGCGGTGGGTCTGGCCACGATGCGTCCCGTCTTGTCGAAGCCGAAGACGCCGCTGCCCTGAACGGTGCACCAGGTGATGCCGTCGTCACCCTGGCAGACCGACGTGATGGTCGAGCTGATGAAGTAATGCTGGGCTGAGAAGCTCCAGGCGGCGAACTGCGGTTCCTGACTGGGCAGGATGACCAGTCCCTTCGACTGGCAGCCGAGCCAGATGTTGCCGTGGCGGTCTTCGCCGATGCTCCATATCTTGGCGGTGTTCAGGTCCATGCCTTGGAGGGTACACTCCACACGTTCCACCTTGCGGCTGCCCTTCTTCAGACGGAACAGACCGTCGCCGCGGGTGCCGATGTAGATGTTGCCCGAGTGGTCCATGAAGGCACAGCACATGACGAAGTTGCCGCTGCCGAGAGCCGACAGGTCGATGTCGGAGCGCGAGCACTGTCCGTTGTGGCAGCTGCTGATGCCGTGCAGGCCGATGATGAGTATCTCGTCGCCGAACTCGACGATGCGTACGGCGATGCCTACGCTCTGGTCGACGAAGTACTGGTGTACGCCGCGGTCGTCCATCATCGTCACCTCGTTGCCGTAGCCGCATTTCCAGAAACGGCCGCGGCTGTCCTCCATCATCTGGTTGTAGTACCACTTGCCGCCGCTCGAGGAGTAGCCCTCAGGAATCTTGCTGAGGGTACTGCCGTTGAGCGTCCAGAGTCCACGTCCCGACGTGCCGGCCAGGAATTCGCCGTTCTTGCGTTCGAGGATGACCGTCACGCGCGGCTCGTTCTCCTCGGTGGTGGGGAAGCGGGTGAAGTCGTCGCTCTCGTAGTTGTAGCGGAAGAGACCGGTACGTGTGCCTATCCAGAGCTGTCCCTGCTTGTCCTGATAGAGGCTGGTCACGATGTTGCTGCCCAGCGACGTGCTGTCGCCGTTATGGTGGTAGTAGGTGGTGAAACGGTAGCCGTCGAACTTGTTCAGTCCGTTCTCCGTGGCTATCCACATATAGCCGTAGCGGTCCTGGCACATGGCGTTGATGAGACCGCTGGAGAAACGGTCGGAGGGGATGTACTGTCCTGTCAGGGCATGGGTTGCTACACAGAGTAAGGTGCTGCAGCAGAGCAGGACGAGGCGTCTTCGTATAATCATATCGTTAGTAGAACAGGTTTCTAATGGAGCATAATGGGTATTGATGGCGCAAAGATACGAATAATTGTTGGAACATCGTGCACTCTTAAAGCAATTTAACAGCTTGCATGGGTGCTGTATGCAGAATAATGCGTACCTTTGCACTCTCAATTCCTGAAACTATGCACAAGAAACTATTCTTTTTGGCTGTTATGGCTATCGTTAGCCTGACGGCAACAGCCCAGCAGCATCGTCTGTGGTACGGCAAGCCCGCCTCGCACTGGTTGGAGGCTCTGCCCGTAGGTAATTCGAGTCTTGGCGCCATGGTCTATGGCGGCACCGACGTAGAGGAAATACAGTTGAACGAGGAGACCTTCTGGAGCGGACAGCCCCATAACAACAACTCGAAGAAGTCGCTGGGCGTGCTGTCTGACGTGCGCCGTCTCGTCTTCCAAGGCAAGGAAGAGGAGGCTGCCAAGCTCATCGACAAGAACTTCATTCCCGGCCCCCACGGCATGCGTTTCCTGCCGTTGGGCAGTCTGAAGCTGCAGTTGGGACACAAGGATGTGACTAACTATCGCCGTGAGCTGAACTTGGGCGATGCTTTGGCTACTACGTCTTATGTATATAATGGTGTGAAGTACGAGCGCACCGTCTTTGCCTCACAGACCGACAGCGTTGTCATTATCCATCTGAAGGCGAATAAGAAGAATGCCATCAGTTTCACAATGTCGTTTGACAGTCCGATGCCTTGTACAGTGAAGAGTCAGCATGCCTGCCAGTGTGCTTTGGTTAGTGGTTCTGGAAATTGTGGAGGTCGCTTGTTTGCTAAAGTCGAAGGAGCCGACCATGAAGGTATTAAGGCCGGCTTGACGGCTCAATGTCAGGCCAGCGTGCGTGTAGAAGGTAAGGATGCTGGCATCAGTTTTCCCGATAATACCATTGAGGTGAAGAATGCTACTGAGGCTACCATCTATATCACTGCAGCCACCAACTTCGTAAACTATCACGACGTGAGTGGCAATGCTGAGGCAAAGAACAAGAACCGTCTGAACTTGGCAGAACAGATACGCTTTCCGGAATTGTTGAAGCGTCATATAGCTAAGTATCAGGAGCAATACAACCGTGTACAGCTTACATTGCCGAAGTCGGCGAACTCCAATCTGGAAACCGACCAGCGTGTGGCTGCATTTGAGAAGGATGCCAGCGACCTTGACATGGTGGCGCTAATGATGCAGTATGGCCGCTATCTGCTGATCTCGTCGAGTCAGCCTGGTGGTCAGCCCGCCAACCTGCAGGGTGTGTGGAACGACAAGATGAACGCCCCCTGGGACTCGAAGTACACCATCAACATCAACGCTGAGATGAACTACTGGCCTGCCCTCATCGGCAACATCGCCGAGACGCAGGAACCGTTGTTCTCGATGGTGAAGGACTTGAGCGAGACGGGCGCCGAGACGGCTAAGACGATGTATCACTGTCGTGGCTGGGTGGCCCACCACAATACGGACCTGTGGCGTATTGCCGGTCCTGTGGACGGCACGCCCTGGGGCATGTTCCCCACGGGTGGCGCCTGGCTGACGACGCACCTGTGGCAGCACTACCTCTATACCGGCGACAAGGACTTCCTGAAAGAGTACTACCCCGTGATGAAGGGCGCTGCCGAGTTCCTGCTCGACTACATGCAGGTGTACCCCTCGAACGGCGCCGTGAAGCAGGCTGCCGGCTGGCTCGTCACCGTTCCCACGGTGTCGCCCGAGCATGGTCCTATGGGGAAGCGTACGAACGTCACCGCCGGCTCGACGATGGACAACCAGATTGCCTTCGACGTGCTCAGCCAGACGCTGCAGGCTGCCAACGTGCTGGGCTGTGACAGCCTCTTTGCTGAGAACCTGAAGTTCCAGCTGTCGAACATCGCCCCGATGCAGATTGGCCGTCACGGTCAGCTGCAGGAGTGGATCATCGACGGCGACGATCCCAAAGACCAGCACCGCCACATCTCACAGCTCTACGGTCTGTATCCCTCGAACCAGGTGTCACCATACTCGCATCCCGACCTCTTCACCGCTGCTGCCAACACGCTGAACCAGCGCGGCGACATGGCCACGGGCTGGAGCTTGGGCTGGAAGACCAACTTCTGGGCACGTATGCTCGACGGCAACCACGCCTTCCAGATTATCAAGAACATGCTGCACCTGCTGCCCGACGACCGTGCTGCCCGCCAGTATCCTGACGGCCGCACCTATCCGAACCTCTTCGACGCCCATCCGCCGTTCCAGATTGACGGCAACTTCGGCGTGTCGGCCGGCATCTGCGAGATGCTGGTGCAGAGCCACGACGGCGCCGTCCACCTGTTGCCGGCGCTGCCCGACGACTGGAAGCAGGGAGCTGTGAAGGGTCTGAGGGCCCGTGGCGGCTTCGTTGTCGACGAGGAATGGAACGAAGCGAAACTCCGTTCCGCTGTGGTGCGCTCGACCATTGGCGGCGTGCTGAGGCTGCGCTCCTACGTGCCGCTGCGTCTGGCCAAGGGACCGAAGGGCGCTACGTTGAAGACGGCCGAGGGCGAGTGTCCCAATGCCCTCTTTGCTCCCGCCGTCATCCGTGAGCCGCTGCACTCGTCTGAGCTGAAGGACTTCCAGGAGCTGCCACTGCAGAAGGTCTACGAGTACGATGTTGAGACCGTGGCCGGACAGACCTACCGCATAACGGCTGAATAATGATACAAATAGAAAACACTGCGACACATCCGGCAACGGGTGTGTCGCTTTTTCGTCGTACCTTTGCACCCATGAAACAAATCGCTTTATTATCTTTGCTATTTTTCTCTTCTGTCGCCGCTACGGCGCAGAATACTGTTATTGATACACGAGGTGGTAATGGTAACAACACATCGAGCAGCTATGTGACCTACGACAAGGCCATCTCCGTGGCTGCCGGCAAGACCGTGGACGTGCAGATGGCACGCTACTGCTACATCACCTCAACCGTCAGCGGCAAGGGCACCATCAACCTCTATGCCGGCGGCGAGCGCTGCTACTTAGGAACGGCTTCGGGAAAGACATGGGCCAACTGGACCAGCTTCAAGGGCAATGCCCATATCTACCCGTTCAAGGAGAACTCCTCTTCGGCAGGCTCCTTCAACATCGTGCTGGCACATGGCGGCAAGGTCTTCTCGCCAGAGAAGATCGAGGACTGCATCAAGGGTGGCAAGCTGAACAACGCCTTGCAGAACTGCAGCGTGACGGTACACAAGGGCGCCATCCTCTGCAACGAGGCCAACAACGTGAACGCCGGTGGTTTCCGTATCGGTGAACTGCAGATGGAGGCAGGCTCCACGCTACAGGGCTACATGAAGACCGGCCGCACGTCCTACTACCTCGTCGGCTGTCTGAACAGCGACGCTGTGCTGGCAGGAACCATTGCACCAAGCGGCTATAACGACGGAACCACCCTCGGACTCATCAAGGAGGGGACGGGCACGTACCGCATCACCGGCAATAACAACTACCTGACGGGCGCCCTCCGCATCATCGGAGGCCGACTGCTCGTCAACAACAACCGCGTGGATGCCGAGACGAAGAAGCTGCGTGGCGGCATCGGTGCCAAGAGCAACGAGAACGAGGCCATCGTCTACGTGTTTTCGAAGGGTGTCCTCGGCGGCACGGGCAGTATTGGCGGCAGTGTCGACAACTATGGCACCATCGAGCCGGGCGACGATGAAGCCGGTACGCTGACCATCCGTAACTACGCCGTGACGACGAAGAACGCCCACCTCACCGTCCATCCCGCCTCGGTGCTGCGCTTCAGACTCGATGCAGGCATTGGCCGTCTGGACATTGGAGGCAGCGTGAAGTTCAGCAACGTCACCGAGGATTTCTCGACCAGCGACGCACAGCCCGTCGTCGAGCTCAGTGTGCCCAGCGGTTTTGTGGCTGGGGTAGGCACCGAGCTGACCCTCCTCACCGCCAAGAGCAAGAGCGGCGACTGGCAGTTCCGCCTGCAGCAGCCCGGCAAGGGCACGTGGACGCTGGAGGAACAGTCCGACGCCGACGGCTACAGGCTGGTGGCCCGCCTGACGTCGATGGAGGATGCCGACCCCAACAATCCCGATAATCCGGACAACCCCGATAATCCTGTGTCGACCATGGGCGCCCTCTACGACGACGGCATCGACGACAGCAAGGATACCAAGACGTTGCGCTATTACGCCGAGCAGAACGGCAAGCAGATAGGTGCCGCCTTCTGTACCTATAAGGGCCTGGACAGCGACCGCACCGAGGCCGCCCGACAGTTTAATATGCTTGTGGCCGAGAACGAGATGAAGATGGATGCCCTGCAACCCTCGAAGGGGACGTTCAGCTTCGGTAGCGCCGACCAGCTCGTCACCCTGGCCAAGAACAACAACATGGCCGTCCGCGGCCACTGCCTCGTCTGGCACACCCAGCAGCCCACATGGCTGAGCAGCGACGGTAAGAAGAACGACCAGCACTGGACGCGTGAGCAGGCTCTCGACATCATGAAGACCCACATCACCAACGTCATGAAGCACTTCAAGGGCAAGGTGACCGAGTGGGATGTCGTCAACGAGTGTCTGGATGACGACCAGAGCATCATCCGCACCAACCCCGACGGCTACAAGCTGCGCCCCACGGTGTGGCAGCTGGCCATCGGCGACGACTATATCGACTCTGCCTTTGTCTACGCCCGACGCGCCGACCCCACAGCTCAGCTCTACCTGAACGACTACGATGTGGAGATGCAGGGCAAGGCCAAGGCCGTGGCCTATTATAACCTGGTGAAGCGTCTGCAGTCGCGGAACATACCGCTCGACGGCGTGGGTCTGCAGTGCCATTTTTCCATTGGCGATGTCGACTCCGTGAAGCTGGAGCAGACCATCCGGCGCTTCGGCGAGGCCGGACTGAAGTGTATCATCACCGAGCTCGACATGGGCATCCCCTCGACGACGACGGCCAATCTCGAAGAGCAGGCACGCAACTACCGTGTCATCACCGACATCGTGCTTAACAATGACAACTGTCCCACGATGATGATCTGGGGTGTCAAGGACAACGACTCGTGGCGCGAAAACTCCAGTCCATTGCTCTACACCTCTGGCCTCGCCAAGAAGAAGGCGTGGTACGCCGTCCGCTCGGCCCTGCGTCACCGTTACCTGGTTAACCAGCAGATGGGCATCGCCCCATCACCCAACACCCAACACCCGTCACCCGACACCACGCTCTACGATCTCGGCGGTCGCCGCATCTCCACCCTCCGCGCTCAACCCTCCACCCTCCGACCAGGCGTGTATATAAGAGGTGGCCGGAAGGTGATAGTACGCTGAAAAAAGTGATACATGAGACAAAAAGAAAAGAAAGCGACACATGTGCGACGGCATGCGTCGCTTTTTTGTCGTACCTTTGCAGGCAAATCACTTAAACTTTACTTAAACCAATAACACAATGAAACAAATGAAGACTATGGTCATGGCCGTGCTCCTTGCTATGGGTAGCACCGCCGCATTGGCACAGTTCCGTCAGGTCGACCCCAGAGCAAATGTCGGTCTGAAGGATGCCTACAAGGATTACTTTACGATTGGTGTGGCGCTGAACGGGCGCAACGTGAGTGACGACGCACAGAAGGCACTTGTCGTCAAGGAGTTCAACAGCGTTACCGCTGAGAACGACTGGAAACCCGGAGAGATTCACCCGAAGGAGGGCGTCTGGAACTTCGAGAAGGCCGACAAGATTGCAGACTTCTGCCGTCAGAACGGCATCAAGATGCGCGGTCACTGTCTGTGCTGGCACAGCCAGTTTGCCGACTGGATGTTCACTGACAAGAAAGGCAAGGAGGTGAAGAAGGAGGTCTTTTATGAGCGTCTGCGTGACCACATCCAGACCATCATGAAGCGTTACAAGGACGTTGTCTATGCTTGGGACGTGGTCAACGAGGCTATGGCCGACGATGGCGGTGGTCCCCGTTGGGGCTTCGGACGTGGTGGTCAGGAGCCGAGCCCGTATCGTCAGAGCCGTCACTTCAAGCTCTGCGGCGACGAGTTCATTGCCAAGGCATTCCAGTTTGCCCGTGAGGCCGACCCCGACGTGCTGCTGTTCTACAACGACTACAGCTGCGTCGACGAGGGCAAGCGTGAGCGTATCTATAATATGGTGAAGAAGATGAAGGACGCTGGTGTGCCCATCGACGGTATTGGCATGCAGGGTCACTACAACATCTACTTCCCCAGCGAGGAGCAGCTTGAGAAGGCTATCGTCCGCTTTAAGGAGATTGTGAAGCACATCCACATCACCGAGCTCGACCTGCGTATGAACAACGAGAGCGGTGGTCAGCTCATGTTCTCGCGCGGCGAGGCCAAGCCCCAGCCTGCCTATATGGCTACGCTGCAGACCGACCAGTACGCCCGTCTGTTCAAGGTGTTCCGCAAGCATGCCGACGTCATCGACAACGTGACCTTCTGGAACCTCGGCGACCGCGACTCTTGGCTCGGCGTGAACAACCACCCGCTGCCCTTCGACGAGAACTACCGTCCGAAGGCCTGTTACCGTGCCATCCGTGACTTCGACCCCGCCCTCGACAAGCGCGTGCCGAAGGAGGACTTCGTCAGCAATCCCCTGAACCAGCCCGGTCAGGAGTATCCGAAGGTGAACAGCGAGGGCTACGCCCGTTTCCGCATCGAGGCTCCCGACGCCAAGTCGGTCATCGTCAGCCTGGGTCTTGGTGGCCGTGGCGGCACCGTGCTGAAAAAGAATAAGGACGGCGTGTGGGAAGGCACTACCGACGGTCCTATGGATCCCGGTTTCCACTACTATCATCTGACCATCGACGGCGCCACCGTCAACGACCCCGGCACCGGCAATTTCTTCGGCAGTTGTCGTTGGGAGAGCGGTATCGAGATTCCCGCCCCCGACCAGGCCTTCTACCAGAACCGCATGGACGTGGAGCATGGCAAGATGGTACAGGTGCTGTTCCCCTCGCAGAGCACAGGCTTGGTGAAGACCGCCTACGTCTATCTGCCACCCACCTACGACAAGAACAAGAAGGAGCGTTTCCCCGTGCTCTACCTGCAGCATGGCTGGGGTGAGAACGAGACGAGCTGGCCTGTCCAGGGCTGCGCCGGTCTCATCATGGACAACCTCATTGCCGAGGGTAAGGTTAAGCCCTTCATCGTTGTCATGACCTATGGTATGACCAACGACATCAAGTTTGGTGGCATGGGACAGTTCACTGCCAAGGAGTTTGAGACCGTGCTCTGCGACGAGCTCGTGCCCTATATCGACGCCAACTTCAAGACCATCGCCAAGAAGGAGAGCCGCGCCATGGCCGGCCTGTCAATGGGTGGCATGGAGACGAAGACCATCACCCTGCGTCGTCCCGAGATGTTCGCTTACTACGGACTGCTCAGCGGTGGCACCTATATGCCTGAGGACATCAAGGATCCCAAGCAGGTGAAGTACATCTTCGAGAGCTGTGGCTCCAAGGAGAATCCCGACGGCATCAACAAGAGCGTCGAAGCCCTGAAGGCCGCTGGCTTCAACGCCGAGGGCTTCATCTCTGAGGGCACTGCCCACGAGTTCCTGACCTGGCGCCGTAGCCTCTACCACATGGCTCAGAGCCTGTTCAAGTAAGAGAAAGCCTTTCCGGCCTCTATACGAAAAATCCCCTCTATGCCGCGGCATGGAGGGGATTTTTTGTTTTTGTGGCGTGTCAGGCTCAGAACTGCCACTCGTCGCGCCAACGGATGACAGGCATGCCGTCCTCGAACTCAATGGGCAGCCAGATGTAACGGGCATCGCGCGGATGACGAGGCCTCCACATATCGGCCATGAAGATATACTGGCCGTCGACGGGGAGGATGAAGGTGCTCTGTCCCTCGAAAGTCCTGTTGGCTTTCGGACCACGGCAGGGGTTGGGGTGCTGCGTCCAGGGACCCCAGATGGTGGGGGCTGAGAACATGCGAGCCTCGTTGGGCTCCCAGCCCGTGCAGCCCGAGGTTATCATCCAGTAGGAACCGTCGTGCTTGAAGACGGCGGGAGCCTCATTCTGTCCGCCGGGAGCCACGCGGGTGTAGCGGCCGGTATGGTGCAGGTAGTCGGCGGTCAGCTCGGCGATGTGGAGCGTCAGGTTCTCTTCCGACGAGAAGATGTGATAGGCCTTGCCGTCGTCGTCGACGTAGAGCGTCATGTCGCGTGCCATCTGTCCCGTGGCGAAGTCGCGTTTCGTCATGAGTCCCTGTTCCACGGCCTTGCGCCACGCCGGCGTCCACCAATCCTTGAAGTTAGCTTCGTTGAGCGTATCAGCCAAAGCGATGTCCTTTTCGCTGAACTCCACAGGCCATGTGCCGGCATTGGCTCTCGACGAATAGAGGAATTTGTAAGGTCCTTCGGGACGGTCGGCCACGGCCACACCATAGCGGGCGGCGTTGTAGCCCTGCCCCTTCAGTTCCAGGTGGAACCACATGCAGAACTTTTTCGTCACGGGGTTGTAGATGACTTTCGGGCGTTCCAGGATGCAGCCGCGCTCAATGTCGGAGCCCGTCGTTGCGCCGCGCATACCTCTCCTGCGCTGCCCGTCCTGTCCCGGTGCCGGCTCGGTGACGCTCAGTGCGACGCCGCAGTTGCGCCAGTTGACCAGATCCTTTGAGGCATAACACATCACGCCGACCATGGCATCGCTGGTGCGGTCGTCCTTATGCTCACCGAACCAATAATACGTGTCTTCGTACTTCATGATGCCGCCGCCATGGGCGTTGATGTGTCGTCCACCGTCGTCGTACCACAGCTCACCGCTACGGATGGCCTTCTTCTGCTGTTGCCTTTCGCTCCAGTACTGCTCCAATCGCTTCGCCTCGGCTTTCGTGATGTGGATGACCGAGCCGTGCTTGGGCGACACGAAATTGGTCATCTTCATCTTTCCCTCGCCAAAGCGGCCCAGCGGCGTGAAAGTCTTGAAGTCCGAGGTCTCCACGAAGCCGAAGTTGTTGGGGTGGATGGTGTAGATGTCGTACATGACGACCCATTTCTTCTGTCCGATGCGCTTCCACACGTTGGGAGCCTCGCAGCCCGTGCGCTCGGTGTCGATCTGCTCGGCGTGATAGTCGTCGAAGTGGTTGATGCGGTCGCTGATCATATACTTGATGCCGCCGGGGTTCTCCTGTGAGACGTAAGTCATGAAGTAGCGGCCGTCGGGCATCGGGCAGATGTCGGCGTCGAGCACCTGAATCGTCGTGTCGGGGTACTCGAAGAGCAACTGCGGCTCGGTCTCGAGCGTGGTGAAGGCCTCGTCGGCATAGCTGTAATAGAGTTTCGTGCGGCCTCCCGCCTGCTGGCGAATAGTGAAATAGACCATAGGCTTGCCAACGGCAGGATCCCAGATGGTCTGCGGCGCCCATGTGCAGGCCACCTCGCCGAACTTCTCGGGGAAGAGCTTGTCGATGCGTGCCACATGGTGCGTCCAGTGGATGAGGTCGTCGCTGGCCATGAGCACCAGTCCCCGGTTGTTGCCCCAGCCGTATTTCTCTTCGCGCTCCCATTGGGTGGTGCGTATACCCTTCTGCTTGCCGAAGATGTGTAGGTCGGTCATGGCGATGTAGAATTTCCCGTTCGGTGCGCGGTAGATGTGCGGGTCGCGGATGCCGTGCTGCTCGGCTATAGAGTCGCCCGAGATAATCGGCTCGGCATTGTTCACCGCCGTAAACGTATAGCCGTCGTAGCTGATGGCCATGAACAGCCCGTGTGTAGGGTCGCTGAAGTAGGTAAAGAGATAGGCCCCCATGTCCTTCTCGGTAAGGGCGCGCTTGGGTTTTGCCGCTGCCGTCAGCGTTGCCGTGAGGCAGGCGAGGATAATGATTAGCTGTTTCATCTTACTTGGTTTTTACAATCAGTTTGTCGCCGCTCAAGTCCACCTCGAACAGGTGGGGGATGCGCACGGTGCGCCCGCGGGCATCCTTCGAGTGGTGGTGTACGGACATCATCCACTGGCCGTCGAAGCGCTGGAAGAGCATCGAGTGGCCGTAGCCCGGAGGCGTGATAGGCTCGGGCTCCTGCATCCATGGGCCGTCGAGGGTGCCGCTCTCCGAGTAGGCCACGCCCTGCGTATAGACATCGAAGACCCACGAGGTCCAGAGCATGCCCAGCCGTCCCGTCGCTGTGCGGAAGAGGTAAGGTCCGTCGGTTACCTTGTTCCATGTGATTTCCCCCTTGTCGTTCTTCTCCCTGCTCCAAGGCGAGTCACTGGCGCGGAAGAGCACTTTAGGTTCGCCTATGGTACCACTGAGGTCGGGTTTCAATTCAATCTTCTCCATCGTGCCGTTCCAGTTCTGTAGCCATTCACCGCAGAACACCATATAGGGTTTGCCGTCGCTGTCGCGCCAGAAAGTGCCGTCGAGTGTCGGACGGTCGGCGGGCAGATAGGTGGCGTCACCGAAGGCACGGTATGGCCCCATGGGATTGTTGGCACGGAGCACCTGCGAGGCGCGCCGCTCAATGGCATTGCCGCGCACGGTGTCGATGATGACGGCCTGGTTCGTGAACGTCGCGAAGTAGTAGTACCAACTCCCCGCCCCTGTGGCAGAGGGGGGTGGGTCTATCTGGTGCAGCTCCGCCGCCCATATCATCGGTCGCGGCCCCATCCACGAGTCAGCCTCGAACTCTGTCACGCGATGCGGTCCCTCCCAGAGTTTCAGGTCTGCCGAGCGCCACATCATGCCGCCCGTGCCCGTCATGTAGTACATCTTTGTCTGTCGGTCGGCCAGGATTGCCGGATCGCTCAGGCGAATGGAGTCCAGCGGGATGTCCTTTCTGATGCGCGGGCCGCGCTGTTGCGCCGAAGCCATTAATAGACTGGCGGCGAACATAATAATGGTCATTAGTGTTTTCATCATCCGAGCTATTGATTCGTAACGATCTCCGGTATTTAGTCCATTGGGTAGTGGACGCCCCACTTCTGGCGCAGTCCGTCCATGAGCTGCATGATATAGAGCGTCTCAGCATGAGGCATCTCGCGCGGTTCAAGGAGACCGTCGATAAGTGCTTGTCGGCAGGCGATGAACTGGTATTCGTAGCCGGTAATCTGTTGCGGCACGCGGATGGTCTCGATGTAGGTGCGGTCGGGACCATTTACGGTGATGGTCTGCGGGTTGTTGATGTTGTCGATGATGAGGTTGCCCTCGGTGCCCGCAATGACGCCGATGTTGTCGCCAACACATTGTGCCGATGACTGCAGGTTGGCGAGCATGCCATCCTTCAAAACGAGGGTCGTCGCATTGGTCAGGTCCATGCCCGTCGCCGACTTCACACACGTGCCGTCGATGCTGACAATGTCGGCAGGGAAGAACATCCTCGTGAAGTTCAGTGCATAGACGCCGAGGTCGAGCAGGGCGCCGCCGCAGAGGTCGGGACGCATGATACGCTCTTTATTGCCCATCGAATAGCCGAGCGTGGCCGTGAGCAGACGCGGCTGGCCGATGCGTCCGCTTCCGATGAGCTCGCGAACAGTCTGTACGACGGGCTGGTAGCGCGTCCAGATGGCCTCGGCGAGGAATACCTTCTGCTCGTGAGCCAAATCGATTATTTCCTTTGTCTGACGGGCATTCGCCATGAACGCTTTCTCCACGAGACAGGGTTTGCCGGCCAGCAGCGCCTCTTTCGTTACGTCATAGTGGTGTGAATGGGGCGTACCGACGTAGATGAGGTCGACATCGGGGTCGGCAATCAGTTCCGTGTATGAGCCGTAGGCCCTACTGATGTTCCATTTCTGGGCGAAAGCATCGGCCGTAAGCTGTGAGCGCGAGCCCACGGCATAGGCCTCGCACTGCTGCAGTCCATTCAAGGTGATTGCAGCTTTGTCGGCAATCCATCCAGTACCAATGATGCCGACACGCATGTTTTGGTTCTGTTTCATCTTATTTCAGTTTGTTTTTCAATTCCTCCTGAGCCTCAATCACGTGGTCGCACCAGGCATCAAACTCGGGGTCTTCTACTTGTAGCTCGGGGTGGGTTAGTATATGCTCTACGCACCGGCGGACGCCCTCGTCGAAACGGGTGGTACAACAGAAACCAGGGACGGCGCGCTTCAACTTTGTGCAGTCGAAGCAGACAGTGATGCTCTTGTCGCCCAACAAGTTGCCCTCGAAGTCCCACTCAGCAGGCGCGACGGCGGCGAGGAAGTCGGAAGCCACATGATAGAGACGCGGCGTCGTGTGGAGTGCGTTTCCGACGCACTCATAGATCTGGTTCCACGTCAGCTGCTCGTCGCTCATAATCTGGAACGCCTCGCCAATGGCTTTCGGATTGCCGAGCAAACCGATGAAGCCACGTGCAAAATCCTCATTCCACGTCAGCGTCCACAGCGACGAGCCGTCGCCGTTAACGATGACTGGCTTGCCCTCAATCATACGTTTCAGCACCTGCCAACTGCCTTTCAGTCCATGAACGCTGACGGGCACACCGCGCTCGCAGTAAGTGTGACTGGGGCGTACGATGGTCACGGGAAAGCCTTTTTCGCGGTATTCACGCATCAGCAGTTCCTCGCAGGCAATCTTGTTGCGCGAGTACTCCCAATGTGGGTTTGCCAGTGTTGTGCCTTCAGTGATGACATGGCTGGCCGCAGGCTTGTTGTAGGCTGAGGCTGAACTGATATAGACGTATTGGCGAGTGCGACCGCGGAAGAGTCGGATGTCGCGCTCCACCTGTGCGGGCACGAAGCCGATGAACTCACCGACGACATCGAACTGCTCGTCGCCAAGCAATCGCAGCACTTCGTCGGTCTGGTCAATATCAGCAATGACCTGTTTCACGTTAGTAGGCACCTCGTCCTTACGAGTGCCACGATTCAGCAACCACAACTCGTGAACTTCTGCAGCCAACTGTCGTGTGATGGCACTGCTGATGGTGCCCGTTCCGCCTATTAATAATATCTTCATATTGGTCTTGTCTGTTTCTACGATGACTCTTTTGGTTGTCTTATTTGTTTACGATATTCTTAAATGATGAACCGAAGATGACGTACTGCGTGTTGCCAGCGATGGTACCCTCGTTCTGCCCCCACAGGAAAGGCCAGTCGTCGTAGTTCTCGAAGTGATCGGGCTTACGGAACAGCAGGCCAGGGGCCACGTTGCCGGGGATGGCCGAGAAGTCGGCGCGGTTGTTGCCATAGAAGACCTGCTTCGGACGGGTGGCCCCAACGACGGCGACGAACGAATAGTTATGGTATGGGTGGCAACCGTAGAGCCAGTTGGCCACGCGGTAGACCTCGTCCTTCGAGATGATGTCGGGGAAGTAGATGTGAGCATAGTTGACGGTGATGCCGAAGTTGAGCACGGCGTTGACGCCAGCCCAGTTGCCGAGACCGATGGGTACGCCGTAGGGGTTCTGTGTGTCAAAGCTCTTGATGTATTGGGCATATTGTTGGACGGCAGGCCTGAGTTTCTGTTTGTAGGCTTCATCCTTCATTGGGATGCTGTCGAGCATGGTCTGCAGATTACGTGCCACATTACGGTAGTTACCATCGCCAGTGCCAGTAAGCCAGTCGTTGTCGGCCTCGGCCTGTCTGTCGCGTGGCCGACGACGCTGCTTCATCAGTTCTTGGGCCTCCTGACGCAGGCGGTCGGCCTGTTTCTGTGCTCTGTCTGCCAGCTTATCATTATAGCCGCGAAGCACACGGGCAGCCGAGGTGAAGACACCAGCCGCTTGAAGGTCGAGACTCGGGTTGCGGGTCGTGAAGGCCCACATGTCGTCGGGCGTACCACTCCGCTTGCCGTCAGCACTCACCTCGTAGGGCTTCAGCGATGGGTCGTAGTGCAGACCATCGGTGATGCTGGCAGCATCGCCCAGGTGGTGGTAGTTGTCGAGTACGGAGTTGGATAGTGTTGAGGCCATGTGACCAATCTGTTCGGCCTGTGTCACAAGGTTCAGCACGCCGTGTTCGATGAACTGCAGCACGTCGGGCACGCCGTCAGGGCGGTGCAGCTCTACATAGCGCTGCTGCTGACTGACGAAGGTCTCGTCGCGCTGGGGGTGGAACAGTTCCCACGTGCGGATGAAGTTCTGTACCACGTTGATGTTCGAACCGGTCTCGATGTCGAAGTCGCCGGCATCGAAGAATCCACCGACGTTCAGACCGGGGATGAGCTCCAGGGGCTTGTATTTCGTATCGGTCTGAGCACCCTGGCGGTGTAGGTCGAAGTGGTCGCTCTCGGGAGCCTGCAGATAGCCCTCCTTGAACGGTTCGCCATGCCACGTGCGGTAGCCCTCGGTGACGTACATGTGGTTCATGTGGATGGGTACCCAAACGTCGGTCGTAGCATCGGTAATCTTGTCGTACACGTGCTCGTCGATGAGGAAGTCGTTGGTGCGGATCTGGCCATATTCGATGCAGTAGACGCCTGGTTCGCGTACTGAGGTGAAGTCGAACTTCACATAGTTGTACTTGAAGTAGGGTCCCCACTCACGGATGTCGCCCTTGTAAGCCACTTCGCGTGTGCCGTCTTCCTTGATGCGCAGGAGCGAGGCCGTCGGTAGCACTTTGTCGTTCTTATCCAACTCGATGACGGCAACCTTCGGCTGTTCGGGGATATAGCCCACTTGCGAGAAACCGATGTTCGGCTCGCGAATCCAATTCTCGATGGCATGGGGCTCGACGGTCCATGTCACGACTTTGCCGGTCTTGCCCTTTGGCAACACGCTGCGCAACACAAACCAACCGTTTTGAGCCAACATGCGTCCGTCGTAGAGCTTCAGCTCGGCATCGTTGCTTGTGATGCGTATCATACGGTCGGGGGCGTCGGTGGCTACCGTGAGGCTGTGGCCCGTCTCCAGTGGCAGAGGGTCGACGAAGCGGTTGGTGCCACGGTCGTCGTAGGTCTTGAAGCCCTTGAACTGGCGGGGTTTCTCGCTGTTGGGTCGGGTCACGGTCTGACTGGTGGCATAGCGTGGGAAGCGGCCTAAGCGGTTGTCCATCTTGTAGGTCTTGAGCCAGTACTGCGACGGTAGAAACTCGATGTTCAGGCCGGCCTCGCCAGCCAGCTTCTCGGGCACGGGCTTGTCGAGCCAGACGGCAATCTCGACGGCCTGGCCTTTAGCCGTCACCACCACGCGGGAGTCGAAGTCGTAGTCGTTGTAGCGCAGTGTCACTTCGATGCTGCCGTTCTCGCGATCGACCTTGCGGCTTGTCATTGTGGGCACCAGGTCCCACTGCTCGGGCGTGTTGTTCAGACGGACAGCGCCACCCTGTACCGTGCGCACACCGTGGTGTATGATCTCGATGCCGGAGTTCTTCTCATCGTTGAACCCGCCGTTGAAGCTGTTGCTGAATACCAGAACATTCACTCCCTGACGCTCGAAATACTCGAGGTCGTTGAGGTGGAGATCCTGTGCTTGGCTAATTGTCGCAACAGCCAACAATGATAGTATTGTTAGTCTTTTCATTAGTTTTAGGTCTTTGTGTTATGATGGTGTTAGCCTCGTGCCATGCGGTAAATGGCTTCCATGTCGTCGGCCTTCAAAACCTTGAACGCGCCGCAGGTGGAGGCGTAGTTGCGGCTGCACTTACGCGTCATCTCACGAATCTCGTCATCGGTGACGTCGCGGCCGATAAGTTCCTTGATGTTGATGGGCATGCCGATGGCGTGGTAGAAACGCTCCATGGCCTCGATGCCCTTGAGAGCTGTGGCTTCGGGGTTGGTGAAGTCGTTGGGAACGTTCATCACGTTGACGGCAAAGCGCACGAAGCGGCTCAAGCGGCAGGCGTGGATGTCATCGCCATCAGTGCGGTCGTTCAACACATAACGCGCCCAACTTGGCCAGATGGCGGCAAGGCCGGCACCATGGGTCACGTCGAACATGCCGCTGAGTTCGTGCTCTATCTGGTGTGTGGCCCAATCGTCGTGAACGCCACAGCCAGTCAGTCCGTTGTGCATGAGCGAGCCGCCCCACATGATTTGTGCACGATAGCGATAGTCGTCGGGATTCTTGAGTACGGCAAAGACGGCGTTCTTGATGCTGCGCAGCATGGCTTCGGCCACATCGGTGGTGAAGTCCATGTCGCCGTCGAGCGTGAAGTAGCGCTCCATGGTGTGCATCATCATGTCGGTGACGCCGGCTGCCGTCTGGTAGGGCGGTAGGGTAAAGGTGCGACAGGGATTCATGATGGCGAACTTAGGACGCGACATGTTGTTGGAATAGCCCAGTTTAGTGCCCCCTGGCAGAAGCCTGCCCCCCGATTCGCGGGGGGCATCTGCGTTGGTGATAACACTGGCCTCGCTCATCTCGCTGCCGGCGGCGGGGATGGTCAGCACGGAAGCTACGGGGAGCATGGTCGTGGGGGCCTCGGTCTTGCCGAGATAGAGATTCCACACGTCGTCGTCCATGCACACACCATAGGCAATGCACTTGGCTGAGTCAATGACGGAGCCACCGCCTACGGCGAGAATAAAGTCGACACCCTCCTTGCGGCAGAGCTCAATGCCCTGCTTGGCTAACGACAGACGGGGGTTGGGCACAACGCCGCCCAGCTTGACGAAGGGCACGCCGCCCTCGCTGAGCAGGCCGCAGATCTTGTCGAGCAACCCTGAACGAATGGCACTTTGGCCACCGAAATGTACCAGCACCTTCGTGCCACCGTATTTCCTGACGAGAGCAGCTACCTGCTCCTCGCTCTTTTCGCCGAACACCACTTCGGTCGGCGCATAGTAGTTAAAATCTTTCATTGTGATTATGTTTTTTCGGCGTGATGATATTAATTGCGGCTGCGCTGGTCGCGGTTGCCCCATTTTTTGTCGTAGCGTCCCTCGGTGTCGACCTTGCCACCGAACATGTTGAGGCGATAGCGTACGTGGAGCATGGCGTAGGAGTTGATGCTGTTGTAGCGGGTGTCGCTGCGACCGTTGGCGTTGACCCAGCGCTCGTAGTTGCTCTGCTGGCCGAGCAGGTCGTAGAAGTTGAGGGCAACGATAAGAGCCTTCGACTTGAGGAACGACTTGGATACCTGACCATTCCAGATGAGCTCGTTGGTGTTTGACGAGGGGTCGTTGTAGCCACGGCGGCTATTCTCATGGAGGTTGGTCGAGAATTCCACGCCGCCAGGCAGACGGAGCATGATCTGTCCGCCGTAGCTGAAGCGCCAGGTGTCGAGGTTGGCGTTGGGCTGCAGCTCGTTGCGCGAGTGCTGGTAGTTGACGTTGCCGTCGAGTGTCACCTCAAGCCAGTCGTTGCGGAAGCTGAGGTTCAGGCGCTCGTTGACGTTGGTGGTGCGTGTAGTGTTCTCTGCGGCATCGGCCATGGCCTGAGCCACGTAGCTTACATAGTTGTTATAGCGCACGCGCGTGTCGGTACCTATGTTCCAGTGGGCTGCCGAGTCGAGGGCGGTGTTGAAGTTGAAGCCGCCGTCGGCGTTCCAGTTGCCGTTGATGTTTTCGGGGCGCGACAGGCTGCCGCCCGTCTCGGCATTGTATCGCACGAGGTTTGAGATGGAGTTGCGTATGTGGCGGTAGTTGCCGTAGACAACGATGCTGCGCTTGTACTTCTGGATGTAGTTCTTATAGTAGACGTTCAGGGAGTTGGTGAACTGGGGCTTCAGGCCGGGATTGCCCTGAGTGATGTAAAGTGGGTTGGAGTCGTCGGTGATGTCGAGCAACTGTGTGATGTCGGGTTGGCGGGTGTCGCCACGATAGTGGAGCCAGATGTCGTGTTGGTCACTGAACTTATAGTGGAAGTCGAGTGTTGGCGTAAAGTTGGTAATGTTTCTGATGGTGTCGACGTAGAGCCCCCGGTAGTCCTGTATGAAGTTCGACTGCTGTGGCTGTACGAGGACACCCACGTTGTAGTCGTACTCCTCCTGGTAGTGGCGCAGTGTGAGGCGTATGTTGTGGGTGTAGTTCTTGTACTCGGAGTAGCGGCTGAGGCTCTTGTCGAGGTAGCCATCGAGCGGTGAGAGGCCGCCAATCCATGGGTCCCACTCACGGTATTCGGGCGTGATGCCGGCGAAGGGATCGGCGGCGAGATGGCTGAAGTCGTAGGTCTGGCGGTCGCTCTTGTTCTGCGAGTAGCGCATCTCGTAGCTGGTCTGCAGGTGGGCGCCCTTCCAGAGTGGCTCGCTGTAGAGTGCCGAGAGTACGTAGCCGCGGTTGTCCGACGGCGTGGTGTTATAGCGTGCGGTGTAGTAGGTGGAGTCCTCGCCGGCCTGGTTCTTGACGCGGTGCAGGTAGACCTCGTTGTTAGACGTGCTGCGGTTCTCGCTGTCGCCCATGGAGCCTTCGACTCGCAGTGTGACATTGCGTCCGCGCTGGTTCAGCCGGCGGTAGAATTGCAGCATGGCCCATGCGTTCCTGTTCTCGCCGTAGCTCAGGCTGGCGCTGTTGTTGTGGTTGACGAGGTATGGAGCCAACGAGGTCAAGGATGCCAATGGGTCGTCGGAGTAGAGATAGGGGTCGTCACTGAACGTGGCGCTGTTGCTGTTTGACAATCCGTCGTTGTTGCCGAGGCTCCCGTTGGCTCGCAGCAACAGGTTGGTCAGCGTGTCGGGGCGCCACTCCACGCGGATATTGCCGTTCCAGTTGTCGCTGCGCGAGAGACTCTTGGAGTAGCTGTTCGAGAACGTGCGGTTGGTCTGGCTGTAGAAGTTCTCGCTGGCGTTCTCGTTGGCGTTGTCGCCCCCGCGGTGGTTCCAGCGCACCGAGGCATCCATCTTCAGTTTCTCGCCGTCATCGTAGTTCAGGTTGGTGCCCAGCATTTTTCGCGAGTTCAGTCCGCGGCGGTTCCACCAGCCGGCGTTCTCCTCCTTGTTATTAATGTTGCCCATCAGCACAAAGCGTGTCTTGTCTGTAAAGCTGGAGCCCATGCCGCGTGTGGCATAGCGGCTCTTGGTGCCACCGGCAATGTCGAGGTTGGTCATGTAGCCACGGTTCATGCCCTTCTTGATGGTGAAGTCGAGCACCGTCTCCTTTTCGCCATCCTCGATGCCGGTGATGCGTGCCTGGTCGCTCTGCTGGTCATAGAACTTGACATTCTGGATGATGTTGACCGGCAGGTTCTTGAGCGCCGTCTCGACGTCGCCGAGCATGAATTCCTTGCCGTCGAGCAGTATTTTCTTGATTTGCTTGCCGTTGATGGTGATGTTGCCGTCCTCGTCGACCTCGGCTCCCGGCATTCGCTTGATGAGTTCCTCAATGGGTGAACCCTCTGGGGTGCGGTAGGCATCGGGGTTGTAGACCAGCGTGTCCTTACGCACGATGACCTGTGCAGCACGACCAGTGACCACCGTCTCCTTGAGCAGGTGTGTTTCCGCTGACATCAGCAGTCGGCCCATGTCCTGACTCTGGTTGCGACGTATTGTCACCTCGCGCTCGATGGGCTGGTATCCCACCGACGAAATTTTCAGACGGTAAATGCCGTTGGCCGGTGCCTCGACAGAGAAATTGCCGCGAAGGTCGGTGACTGTACCTCCGACGAATGTCGAGTCGCGTTGTCGGAACAACTGTACAGTGGCCTGTACCATAGGTTCCTTCAATTCTGCATCTGCAACTGTTCCGCTGATAGTCAGTTCGCCATCTTCTGACTGTGAGAATGCACTTGTGACGGTTAACCCCCAAAGTGCAACTAATAAAAATAGGTGTTTCATCAGTTAAGTGGGCTTAGTCCATTAGTTTGTCTGCAAAGATACTGCATTTTACTGAATTTACAAAACAATAAGGGGAAAAAACACGGGGCTGAAAGAAAAAAGAAAGAGAATAATACAAAAACCTTTTCTGTTGCGCGCGGGTTTTAGTACCTTTGCGGCCGTAAACTATAAACTATAAGTATGAAGAAGCTATTGCTCCTTGTTATCTTGTTGGCAACTGTAGGCACTGTCTCGGCCCAGCAGGTCACCGTACGATTTGATGCTCAAACGAAGCACCAACGCATTACCGGCTTTGGTGGCTTTGTCTGTTCACCGCAGTTTACCTATAACCACATGTCGAACGACGAAATCAAGAAAGTGTGGGGAAAGACCAGTACCGTAGGCTGCAACATCATGCGTCTCTATATTCCCATCGGCAAGAACGCGTGGTCGCAGTCGCTGGCTACGGCGAAGCTGGCCAAGCAGATGGGACTCATCGTCTTCGCCTCGCCCTGGGGACAGCCTGCCGAGTGGAAGACCAACGGCACCAGCAACGCCAAGAACAGCGACGGCACGCTGGGCTACCTGAAGAAGGAGAACTGGGCCGACTATGCACAGTATCTGGAGGACTACGTACAGTATATGCGCAAGAGCGGTGTGGAGCTGGATGCCATCTCCATCCAGAACGAGCCCGACTGGTCGGCCACGTATGCCGGCTGCATGTGGTCGGCTGCAGATATTGCCTCGTTTGTGAAGCAGTATGGCAAGAGCATCAGCTGTAAGGTGATGGCCCCCGAGACACTGGCTGTCAGCGACAGCTATGCCAACGCCCTGAACAAGACCGACATCCTCGACTGCTTCGACATTTACGGCGGCCACCAGTATGGCGGCATACAGTCGGCCTACAAGAATCTGGGCAAGAAGGGCAAGGAGATTTGGATGACCGAGTACTTGATAAACTGGAATGAGGTGGAGAATAACACTCGTAACTTCGACTTCACGAAAGACTTCTTCAACTTCTTTCGTGCCATCAATACCTGCATGCTGGGCGACTTCAATGCCTGGATTCACTATGCTGCCAAGCGCTATTACGGTATGATGGGCGACGGTCAGCGCGGAGCCGGTAGCTCGGGCACTATCACCAAGCGTGGCTATATCATGGCCCACTTTGCCAAGTTTGTTACAGGCATGACCCGTATCGATGCCACGTTTGGTGGGAATATCGAAGGCTCGGCCTACCTGTCGCAGACAGGTGACACTGTTGTTGCCGTCATGGCCAATGCCACAGACAATACTCTTGACTTGACTTTCGACCTGCCGTTCTATACCCAGCAGGGGGAACTCAGAACGACAGCCAAAAGCCAGAGTTTCAAGAAAACGGCACTCACGCTCGAGACGGAAACCTGCCGTCCTGCAGCCACCATTGCAGCCCAGAGCGTGACGACCGTGATGTTCATCAAGTCGCGTGACCGGCAGCCCTCTGACATGAAAGGCAGTGTCACCTATTTCGACCGTCCGCGTCTGGACGACATGAAGGCGACAAAGACGAACTTCGGCACTGCCTACAAGCTGTCGGGCAAGAAGGGAAAGAAGTTTGACAGTGACAATCCGCTCATCTCTACCCGCAAGAACCTGACCTATGGTTACATAGCACTGGACGACAATTACACCCAGCTGGTGATGCAGATCAAGAAGGTGACGACGACTGGCTCACTGACGGCCGGCAAGCCGACGCTCTACTATGTGAATGCAAAAGGTGAGGTGGCCAACCATGAGTATGCTCGTCTGGATTTGGGACAGGCAGAGAACTTCGACCTTGTCTTCGACCTCTCGGCGGCTACACTTGCCGACGGCTGTATCGGTCTGCTGTCGCTGACTTGTGACAATACACAGTCGCACTTGACCATCAACTTCGGTGATGTCTATCTGACAAGTGGTAACACAACGTATGCTGCAACGTTGAGTGGCGCCTATGTGGGCGACGATTCGAATGTGCTTGATTATACTACCGATGTTGCATGTACCAGCATCGATATGACGGCAGTTACTGCTCTGCCCGCCACCCTGCCGTGGCTCGAGAATAGCAACCGTGTCGTCTATGTGTCGGCCGACAGTCCGCTGACGGGCTCCAACGTTGTGAAGGAGGGCATTTGTGAACAGCTGACCGTCAACGAGGCCTGGGGAACCTTCCGTCCCGCTACGCCATTCACGGCCACCACGGCCACCTATACCTGCATGGTCAACGGTCAGCACATTGTGCAGCTGCCCTTTGAGGCTGCCGTCCCTGAGGGCGTTAGCGTCTACACGCTGACAGAGGATTTGACGCCTGTGGCTGTCAGCAGCGTTCCTGCGGGCAAACCGCTGCTTGTTGAGGCTCAGGGTGAGGTGACGTTTGTAGGCTCTGGCGAGGTGGGCTATGCTCCTTGTCTGCTGACCGATGACATACTGCCTATCGGAACGCCAACAGGTATCAGCACCCTCCACTCACCATTAACCATTCACCATTCACCATTAACCATTAACCTGAACGGCCAGCGCGTAGGTACAGATTATCGTGGCTTTGTGATTAGTGGCGGAAAGAAGTACTTAAATCGTTAATCCAAGATGAAATCTCTTACCTCTTGCCTCTTGCTGCTTGCCTCTTGCCTCTCTGCCACGGCGCAGCCTAAGTTCAGCCGTCAGCACGGACTGATTGACGGTGCCAAGAGTATCAGTGTGACCATCACAGGCTCTGATGGTGCCGACATCTACTACACGACCGATGGCAGCGAGCCGACGAGACAGAGCAAGAAATATACAACGCCCTTGCAGTTCCGCGCGACGACCATCCTGCGTGCCGTCGAGGCGACCGGCGAGTCGCTGTCGCCAGTTGCTACGGCCAGCTATATCTTCACGAGCTCTGTGCTCAGTCAGCCGAACAACCCCGAGGGCTATCCGGCAGAGTGGGGACAGTACACGCAGCAGTGGGGTACTGCCATCGCCGACTACGAGATGGATCCCGAGATGACCAAGGACGCTAAGCTGAGCACGAAGATTGTCGAGGGGCTGAAGCAGTTGCCTATCTTGAGCATTGTCTCCGACAAGGATAACTTCTTCAGCCACGAGAACGACTCTGTGCGCGGCGGTATCTACATCTTTACTGGTCCGCCAGTAGGCGACGGAACGGGACACGGCTGGACACGCCCTGCCAGCATCGAGCTGTTTGGAGGACCACAAAACTACGAGCTGAGTGCTACCTGTGGCATCCGTCTGCATGGTGGTCACGGTCGTCTGGCCGAGAAAAACCCGAAGCACTCGTTCCGCTTGGTATTCAAGAATGAGTATGGCAAGAAGACGCTGAAGTACCCGCTCTTTGGTGAAAATGAGCCCAGCCAGTTTGACCAGTTGGTGCTGCGTTGCCACTTCGGTAATGCCTGGCAGCACTGGGCTGAGGACAACCGTCAGCGGGCACAGTACACCCGCGACGTCTGGGCACGCTACATTCAGAAGAAGATGGGACGCACCAGCGTCAACGCCCTCTACGTACACCTCTTTATTAATGGTATGTACTGGGGACTCTACAATATCGCTGAGCGTGTGGACGACCAGTTCGGCAAAGACCACCTGGGTGGCAAGAAGAGCGACATTGACGTCATCAAGATAGAGGAGGACGGCGGTAGCCATATCGAAGCTAGCGAGGGTACGCTGGACGCCTGGGAGGAGATGCTGGCCACCGTCAAGGAGGTGGGCAGCAAAGGGCTGACAGCCAAGCTCGACACCCTGCTTGACATCGATAATTTCATCGACTACATGCTTATCAACCAGTATGCGGGCAACACCGACTGGAATCACCATAACTGGTACGCCATCCGCCGTCACAACAACGACTCTCTGGCGAGTGAGGGCTTCCGGTTCCTCTGTTGGGACAGCGAGCTGATTCTGATGAGCGTCAACGAGAATATTGCTTCGGGAGCTGTCAATAAGGATAAGGAAGGCTATGTCAGTACCATCTACCGTAACCTGCTGAAGAGCGACGAGTTTGCCCGCCGCTACGTGCGCCGTGCGAAGCAAGTGCTGGCTGATGGCGGTCTACTGGGCGAGAAGTCGGTGGTCGAGGTCTGGGACAGTCTCTACTACACCATTGACAAGGCACTCTACGACGAGGCAGCCCGCTGGGGCGACTACCGCCGCGACGTACATCCCTGGCAGTCGCGTGGTAAGCTCTATACCGTCAATGACTTCTATCTGCCTGAGCGTAGCCGTCTGCTGACAGAGTATTTCCCCTACCGTAGCGGCATTGTGCTTGATCAGATACTGAACTACGTAGGCATCGACGTTGATGACTTCGAGCCAGCTGCCGACTGGGTAGCCTTGACGGCCAACATGTTCCACCAGTGGGAGGGTACTGATGATAAGGCTCAGGTGGTCAATGAGAATCCGGGAACCGAACTGAACCTCAATACCAGCCTAAGCAGTGGTGGTGTCGTGATTGGTTTCTCGTCGGTCAGCTACAACCTCTTTGCCGATGTCAGCCAGTACGACAAACTGATTATCCGAGGTACGGGCGACCGATTGCGCATCCTTGCCAACCGTCTGGAGGATCACGGCGACTTCAAGGAAATAGGTGTTGACCTAAATGAGAAGGATAGTCACTGGGACGCTGAGCTGCAGGCCATTGTGCTCCCGCTGTCGGAGTTGCGCGACATCAATACGAAGCGCGAGAATACACCGCGTCGTGATGCCTTCACACATATCAATGCCATCAAGGTGGAGAGTGGCTCCGCTACGATTAGCGGGCTATGGCTGACGCCTGGCGTGAATACTGATATCGCTGCCAGCCGTCTTCAGCGTCCGTCCGACGGTCGTTACTACAACCTGAATGGTCAGGCTGTTGACAGTCCTGTCAAGGGTATTTATATTAGAAACGGGAAAAAAGTCATAATCAGATGAAGAAGAGTTTGTTGTTACTGGTGCTCGTCGCCTGTTCCCAAGTTGTCCTGGCTGTTGATCTTACCAAGGCAACCATCGTCTGCCATAAGGCCGACGCCCCGCTGGTGCAGCACATGGCGCAAGTACTGGCTGACGACATTGAACGGGTGTCGGGCATAGCCCCCCTCTTATCCCCCCAACAGGGGGGACGTTCCAACACGCGGCAAGTCCTCCCCCAGTCGGGGAAGGCTGGTAGGGGGCTTATTGTCCTCGCCACCGTCAAGCACTCCAACCGTCACAAGGAGCTGCGAGGCTCTTGGGAGCGCTATGCCATTGACACTCAAGGCGACAACCTCTATATCACGGGCTCCGATGCCCGAGGGCTGGCCTACGGCGTTCTGCATGTCAGCGAGGCTATCGGCATCAGCCCTTGGTACTGGTGGGCCGACATGCCTGTCGACAAGACCAACAAACGCGTTTATAACTACGAGGAGAACTACGTCAGCCAGTCGCCCAGTGTCAAGTATCGTGGCTTCTTCATCAACGACGAGGACTGGGGACTGAAGACATGGGCTGCCAAGACGTTTGAGAAGAATCTTGGCGACATCGGACCTAAGACCTATGATAAGGTCTGTGAGCTCATCCTGCGTCTGAAGGGCAATATGCTCGCCCCTGCCATGCACGACTGTACGGGGGCCTTCTACAGCCATCCCGAGAGCCAGCAGGTGGCCGACAAGTGGGGCATCATGATCACCACGAGCCACTGCGAACCCTTGCTCTTCAACAATGCCGCTAAGTCGGAGTGGGACAAGGAGCGCGACGGCGAGTGGAACTACGAGACCAACAGCGCGACGATACTGAAGAAACTCGACGACCGCATCCGCGAGACCGCCCAGTACGACAACATCTATACCATGGGCATGCGTGGACTGCACGACGAGGCCATGAAGGGCTCCACCGACCCCAAGGCCCGTGCCCGTACGCTGGAGAAGGTCATCGCTAAGCAGCGTGACATCCTCGTGAAGTACAAGAAACAGAGGGCCGACCGCCTGCCGCAGATCTTTGTGCCTTACAAGGAGGCGCTCGACATCTACGATGCCGGCCTGCGGGTGCCCGACGACATCACACTCGTGTGGCCTGACGACAACTACGGCTACATGAAGCGTGTCTCGAATGCTGCCGAACAGAAGCGCAGTGGCCACAGCGGCCTCTACTACCACCTCTCCTATCTCGGTACGCCTCATGACAACCTGTGGATAGCCACCACCGCCCCCATGCTGATGTACGAGGAGCTGAAGAAAGCCTACGACGCCGGTGCCGACCGCTACTGGCTGCTCAACGTGGGCGACATCAAACCCATGGAGATTGAGATTCAGCAGTTCTTCGACATGGCCTACGACTTCAAGTCGTTCAACTACGACAACGTGAACAATTATCAGGCCCAGTGGCTGGCGAAGCTCTTTGCTTCCCATCACCCAACACCCATCACCCATCACCTCCAATTCATCCTCGACAACTACTACCGGCTTGCCTGGGACCGTAAGCCTGAGTTCATGGGTTACGAATATGAGTGGGACTCGCAGGAGAACAACCGCCTGCGCGACACCGACTTCTCCTTTGAGACGGGTAGCGCGCAGAAACGCTTGTCGGACTATCAGGACATCTGCACCGCCTATGACATGATAGAGCGGGCCGTTGCGCCCGAGCTGCGTCCCGCCCTCTTCGAGATGCTGGGCTATGCCGTCCACTCCGCCTACCAGATGAACCGTAAGTTCCTCTACGCCCAGCGCAACCACGAGACGGGCAGTGCCGTCTATGCGGAGCTTTCGAAGGAAGCCAACCGCGAGATAGAACGGCTTCGTGTGCGATATAATACGCAACTCGATGGTAAGTGGAACCACATGATATCGCAGGTGCCGCCCGGTTACACCGCCAAGTACCACCTGATGCCGGAGCTCAGCGACAAGCCCACCGACGCCTACCGTCTACCCGACTATCAGCTGCATCCCGAGTTCCTGAACAAGTTAGACCTCTCGACACTCAAGGTCAGCGAGCCTTTCCGCCTGCTCGAAGGCATCGGCACCGACTGGCTGTCGCTCCAGATGGGAGAGCCACTCGATTTCCAGACGAAGGGCAGCATCAATATCCCCATCGACTCTAAACTCTACACTCTAAACTCTACACTAAACATCTGCCTCTCCGTCGTGCCCATGTGGCCCGTGGCCTACGACCGCTCTAACCGTATTGCTGTGAGTGTCGATGGTGGCGAGCCTGTCATCTGTGAGAACAAGTTCAAGGAGTGGAGCGCTGAGTGGAAGCTACAGGTGCTTGAGAACCGCAAGGAGTTCGTCGTGACGCTGCCCCTCGACACCAGCCGCCGCGAGCATGTCCTGACCCTCACGATTGTCGACCCCGGCCAGATTGTCCAGAAGATTACCTACCAATAAAGACATAGAAACCCCATGAAAAGAATCCTCATATTTGCTTTGATGCTGTGGGCCACCATGACTGCGGTGGCCGAGGAACAGCAGTTCTGTATTGCCAAGGACGGCAAGACGGCCACCATCGTCGTTGACGAGAACGACTGGAAGGGTGTCATCCGTGCGGCCAACGACCTGAGCGACGATGTAAGAAAAGTGACAGGAATAAAAGCCCCCCTCTCATCCCCCCAACTGGGGGGAAGCCCCAAGGTTCAGCAGCTCCTCCCCCAGTCGGGGGAAGTCGGGAGGGGGCTTGTCCTCGTCGGCACCATCGGCAAGAGCCGTATCATCGACCGTCTCATCAAGCAGAAGAAACTCGATGTGAAGATCATCAAAGGCAGATGGGAGGCTTACAAGATATGTGTGGTGGATGGTAATCTGGTTATTGCAGGTAGCGACAAGCGAGGCACCATCTTCGGCATTTATGAGATTTCGCGTCGCATTGGTGTGTCGCCTTGGTACTGGATGGCTGATGCGCCTGTAATCCACAAAGACGAAGTATGGTATCACGGCTACGGCAACGATTATGACTGGCCTGCGGTGAAATATCGTGGCATTTTTATTAACGACGAGTGGCCCTCATTTGGAACGTGGTGTCAGAAGCACTTCGGTGGTGTCAATTCCAAGGCCTACGAGAAGATTTTTGAGTTGCTGCTGCGCCTGAAGGCCAACTACTTCTGGCCTGCCATGTGGGCTACTGCCTTCAACGAGGACGACCCCGAGTCGCCACGGCTGGCCGACGAGATGGGTATCGTCATGGGCACCTCGCACCATGAGCCCATGATGCGCTCTCACCGCGAATACCTGAAGCGTAAGGACGAGGTAGGCCCTTGGGACTATGCCACAAACAAGGAACGCATTGACCAGTTCTTCCGCGAGGGCATGGAGCGCAACAAGGCGTACGACAACCTCGTGACCATCGGCATGCGTGGCGATGGCGACGTAGCAATGGGTAAGGGCGACGATCAAGAGAATATGCGAACGCTGAAGAACGTCATCGACGGACAGCGCAAGATTATCAAGGATATCTACGGTCGCGAGGATGCCGTGCCCCAGCTCTGGGCTATCTTCACGGAGGTGCAGCGCTACTACGATGCCGGCTTCACCGTGCCCGACGACGTGACGCTGCTGTTCTGCGACAACAACTGGGGCTACATCCGCCGCAAAGGCACCGAAGCCGAGCGCAAACGCAAGGGCGGTCTCGGCCTTTACTACCATATTGATATGAATGGTGGCCCGTGGAACGACCGCTGGGTGAACACCACCACCGTGCCGAAACTGCGCGAACAGTTGAACCAAGCCTATCAGAGCGGCATCAACCGTATATGGATTATCAACGTTGGCGACCTGAAACCCAAGGAGATGCCCATCTCGTTCATCATGGATTTCGCGTGGTACGGACCATCTGCATTCGGTCCTCTTCCTCCTGATCCCCAAGGGGGCGGACTCACCTATTTTAATGATGAATTTGAGTGGCTCCGCCAATGGACAGCCAGCGTACTGGGAGGTAACTATGCGCAGGTAGCATTTGAGGGAACCAGAGCTAAGATTCCTGAAGGTATAGTGGATCAGGAAATTACCCATGAGTGTGCTAAGATTATCGAGCAATACTCAAAACTGAACCTGATGCGTAAGCCAGAGGTGCAGGTGCCCGGCCTCTTCAACTACGAAGAGATGCTCCGTCTGAACAACCAGTGGCTGTCTATTGTGCTTCGCTGCGAAAGGCTAAAAGAGCAGATTCCCTCTGAGGTACAGGATGCCTTCTATCAGTTGGTCTACTACCCCGCCGTAGCCAGTGCTGGTGTAGCTATGATGTACAACGCTGCCACCATGGGCGACCGTGAGACCGTCGATGAACTGATGGAGAAGGACAAGCGCCTGACTGACTATTATAATATGGTAATGGCTGGAGGAAAGTGGGACGGTATGATGCTCGACAACCACATCGGCTACACCAAGTGGAGTATTCCCGACAAGAACACGAATCCGATGGAGCTGGGCTACAAAGTCGATCACGACCTAAGTGCCTCGAAAGATACTCGTGAATACTCCATCGCTGCCGATGACTATCAGGAAATGGGAGAGGGATGGATGGAATTGCCTGGACTTGGACGTGGCGATTGTTGCATCGGGGCTGTGGACGTGATGAAGAGTTATCCCAATGGCGACGGTCCTGTGCTGGAGTACGACATCGAAGCCTCCCCCAACCCCTCCGAAGGAGGGGCGAAGGTGGCCATCGGCATCCTGCCTACGCAGGATGTCTATCCTGCCCGTGGCCTGCGTCTGGGTGTACAGATTGACGATCAGCCTATGCAGACTATTGATGCCCGTCAGGGACTGCACGACGAGTTTGGTGAGTATACGCCGCAGAACCTGGCGCAGTCGAAAGTGCTGAAGCCCCTGCCTCCACACAACAACCTGTTGCTCAGCGGCTGGAAGGACGGTCGCCGAATGCTTCGTCGCGACGAGGTCTTCGACAATATCCGCTGGCTGGAGGTCAATTTCGAAAATGTCACTCCGGGCAAGCACAAGCTGAAGCTCATCATGATTGACCCCGAGATTGTGGTGGAGAGCATCGTCGTCAACCCCGACAACAACCGCTACAGCTATTTCGGTGCCCCCGGGCGACAGTAACATGTTGAAATTATTAATAACTAAATAACCATTATGAAACAAACCATTACACTACTGCTCCTGCTCGTTGCAGGACTCCTTTCGGTGAATGCCGACAACATCACCGTCAACGGCACCAGCCGTTCGTATAATAAGATTGTGCCTAAGAACCTCGGCGAGAACCGTCCGCTGCTCATCTTCTGTCACGGCTACAACCAGGATGCCGGCTGGATGCAGAACAACGAGTTCAAGAACGACAACGTCAGCATGGAGGCCGTGTGCGACACCGCCAAGTTCGTCTGCGTCTTCCCCAATGGCATCGACAGGGCGTGGGACACCAGAGGCGACCGCGACATCAACTTCATCAAGGCCATCATCGAGAAGATGGCGAAGGACTACAAGATTGACCGCAACCGCATCTATATGGGCGGCTTCTCCATGGGTGGCATGCTCACCTATAACGCTATCAACAAGATGTCCGACCAGATTGCCGCCTTTGTCTCCTGTAGCGGCCCGGCAGTGGTGACACCCAAAAACGGCTTACGCCCGATTCCCTTGCTGCATATTCAGGGAACGGCCGACAACTGGGGTGGTGTGCAGCCGGCGCTCAATCCGTGGATCAAGCACAACGGCTGTCCCACGACGGCTAAGACCGTCAGCAACTATAATGGTTTCAGTGGTGCCAAGATGCACACGTGGGGCCCCGGCAACGAGGGCGTCGAGGTCAAGTTGCTGGAGCTGGCCGACAAGGGCCACTGGATATGCAAGGAGCCACAGGTGTACACGGGCAAGGAAATATGGAACTTCTGCAAGAAGTACTCTTTGAACAAGACGTCGCCCAACGTCAAGATTACTGCGCCTGCAACAGGCGGCAAGCTCATCAGCTTTGCCCCTGCCGGCACATCGAAGTTTCCTGACATCACCATCACAGCCACGGCCGACGACTCCAACGGTACCGTCGAGAAGGTGGATTTCTACGACGGCACGACGCTACTGGCCACCTGTACCGCCAAGCCCTACAAGGCCACGCTGACGGGTGCTAAGACCGGCAAGCACACCCTGAATGCCGTGGCCACCGACAACGACGGCGAGACCAGCACGGCCAGTGTCGAGCTGACGCTGCAGGCACCCTCGTCGTCGCTCACCATCTCGACCGACTTCAAAGAGGCCAACTCACTGCCTGCCGGCTGGACCACCTACGACAGCAGTGAGCGTCGCACGGGCTACAGCAACGGCTATTCGTCGGGTTGCCGCGTGCTTCAGTTCACTGGCTCGACCAAAGGTTTCAGCTACGGTCTCTATTTCCGCAACATCAACGGCAAGGCCCATCAGGGCTGGGCCAAGTACGGCCTCAGCGACGGCGGCACGACGCTCAGTCTGGCTCCCGGCCACTACACGCTGAAGTACAAGATTTGCAACTGGAACATGTCCAATTTCGGCGCTGTGGAACTGAACATCGAGCACCGCACCAGTGGTACGAGCATTGCCAGTCAGGAGTACACCCCCAACATCAACATTGGCAACGTGGCCTCCAACAACTTCAGCAGTCCTCAGCAGCAGACCTTTGAGTTTGACGTCACCGAGCAAGGCGACTACGCCATCGCCATCTATTCTGCCGCCTCGGAGTGGAGTGACTGCATCGTCGGCCAGCTCATCCTCTCTGCCAGCAGCTATGTCACGGGTGTGGACGGCCTTTCGCGCCAAGAGGAGCATGGACGCACGGCCAGCAACACCGTCTACGACCTGATGGGGCGCAAGGTGGGCACTGAGTCTGCAACTCCCCCGATGCTGCCGAAGGGCGTCTATATAGTGAATGGCCGGAAGGTGGTGGTCAAGTAAGCTTGCGGAGCATAAACCCTTAATAAGACAAAGAATGATGATGAGACGTTGGGTGCTGGGTGTTGGGTGTTGGCTGCTGGCCATGGGTGCCAAGGCGCAGACGGTGAACGACTGGGAGAACCCGGCGGTGCTGGGTGTCAACAAACTGCCCTATCATGCCACCCTCCAACTGCCCTCGAAATGGAAGGAGTGTCAAGAGATTCTGTCTCTTGACGGACAGTGGCTGTTCCACTGGGCAAAGGACCCGGATTCGCGTCCAGCCGATTTCTACCGTGAGGATTATGACGTGGACCAATGGGATAAGATTACGGTGCCTGGCAACTGGCAGCTGCAGGGCTATGGTAAGCCTATCTACGTCAACATGCAATATCCTTTCCACCGTGACCGTCCCAGCGTGACGGGCGAGCCCGCGAAGGACTGGTATGCCTACGACCATCGTAACCCCGTGGGCAGCTATGTGACGTTCTTCGATGTCACGAAGGAGATGCTCACGAAGAATCTGATTCTGCACTTCGGAGGCGTCCATTCTGCCTTCTACGTGTGGGTGAATGGTCAGAAGGTGGGCTATAGCCAGAATTCGATGTCACCTGCAGAGTTTGACATTACTAAATATGTCCGCGAGGGCAAGAACAAACTGGCTGTAGAGGTCTATCGCTGGAGCGACGGCAGCTATCTGGAGTGTCAGGATATGTGGCGACTCTCCGGTATCTTCCGTCCTGTGCAGCTGTGGGTACGCCCGCTGGTGCATATCGCTGACTATAAGGTGGAGACCGTACCCAATAAGGACTTCTCTCGGTTCATTGTCAAGGCCAAGGTTTCCATCTGCAACACAGGCAAGAAGACGGCCAAGAATCTGCTGGCTCAGCTATGTATTGCCTGCCCCGAACTGTATGGCGTCAGTGTCAACCCCCACCATCATAATGTCACCAACTGCCGTATTCCCAAACTTCGTGCAGGTGATACGACGACCGTCGAACTTAACTTCCCCTACGAGAGTGCTCCACGCCTATGGTCGGCTGAAAAACCCTGGCTCTATCCGTTCAGCATAGAATTAAACACCTCCCCCGGTCGGGGGAGACTGGAGGGGGCCGAACATTTCGACAACCACTTCGGTGTGAAGCGTGTGGAGTGCGTGGGTGAGGTCTTCAAGATCAACGGCAAGAACGTGAAACTGCGCGGCGTGAACCGTCATGACCACCACCCCGTGACAGGCCGCTATGTCGATGATGCCACCTACGAACAGGACATTCGTCTGATGAAGCAGGCGAATATCAACTTCCTGCGCACCAGCCATTATCCTGACCGCGAGTACCTCTATGAGCTCTGCGACCGTTGGGGCATCTACGTCATGGATGAGGCCAATCAGGAGAGCCACGGCTACGGCTATGCCAACAAGGTGATGGGCGAAGACCCCGACTGGCGTGATGCCCACGTCGACCGCGCCGTCAGCCTTGTGCAGCGCGACAAGAACCATCCCTGCGTCATCTTCTGGAGCCTCGGCAACGAGGGTGGGGTAGGACCCAACCTCAAGGCGATGCGCGACGCCGTTGTTGCCCTCGACACCATCGCCCTGCCTTTCTGCGATACCGACCGCCGTTACTCAGACATCTACGACGACGGCTATCTGTCGCCCGACCGTCTGCGTGAAGCAGCTAAGAAGGTGACCGACCGCCCCTTTATGATGCGTGAATATGCCCACGCCATGGGTAACTCCATGGGTAACTTCCAAGAGTACTGGGACGTCATCTATGCCGACAGCAGCATCTGCGGTGCTGCCATCTGGGACTGGGTAGACCAGGGACTAAGACCCACCCCCGACCCCTCCCGTGCGGGAGGGGAGCCTAATTACTCCCAAAGTAGCAATCAGCCTGTAGAGGTATCTGAACTCCCCTCCCGCACGGGAGGGGATGGGGGTGGGTATCTCTACGGTGGCGATTTCGGTGACAAGCCCAATGATGGGGCGTTCTGTATCAACGGCCTTGTTGGGCCTGACCGCACGCCGCACCCGCATTACTATGAGGTGCAGCATGTCTATCAGCCGCTGCAGTTCGTCCGCGAAGCCTCCCCTCGGGGAGGTTTGGAGGGGGTCATTCGTATCATCAACCGTGACTGCTTCACTGATCCTAACGAGTACGACATCACCTACGACACTATCACAGTCTCTTTCGAAAAATACCTGAACGTGTCAGCCCGCCTGAAAGAAGATAAGCCTTGGGCCAAGAAAGGCTTTGCCGTGGCCAGCGAGCAGTTCCAGCTATCTAAGGGGCTCAAAAACGTGAGGATTTACGACGGGAAGGCTCCTAAGGTGAAAGAGACGCCTGACGCCATCATCGTCAGCACCCAGAACAACACCATCACGATTGACAAAACGGGTGCCCTTGCCAGTTGGGTGGTAGATGGGGCAGAGATGCTCAAAGCGCCGCTGGAGCCCTACTTCTGGAAGCCTGAGAACGACAATCAGCATGCCGCCGGCTTTGCCCGTCGTTTGGGTGTGTGGAAGGATGCGGCAGCCCAACGCACAGTCCGCTCCATCAAGACGAAGAAGAACGCCAACATGGTCACTGTCACCGTCGACTGCACCCTCCCTGTGGGGGCTGACTATACCCTGACTTACGAATTCTATGAAAAAGGCGATGTGAAGGTTTTGGCCGACTATAAGCCTACAGCAACAAACATCCCGCTGATTCCGAAGTTCGGTATGCGGATGCGCGTTCCTGCCGACTTCACCAATATCGAATACTTTGGTCGCGGCCCCTGGGAGAACTATCCCGACCGTAAGCGTAGTGCGTTCATGGGTCAGTACAAGATGCCACTCTCTGAGTATGAGACGGAGTATGTCCATCCGCAGGACAACGGCTGTCGCACGGATGTGCGTTGGTTCAATATAGGACAAGCCAACACCCCCTCTATCGGAGGGGGCAGGGGGAGGCTTTTACACATTGTTGGCGATCAGCCCCTCTGCATCCGTGCCTGGGACTATGGTGAGGAGGACTTGGAAGGCGCTGCCCATCCCAACGAGATTCAGCGTGGGCGCTTCGTCAACCTGAATATCGACCTGAATGTTCATGGGGTAGGAGGCATTGATACCTGGGGACAGCGCACGCTGCCGCAGTACACCATCGACGGTAACAACGCCTATCACTACTCCTTCACCCTCTCCGTCGACGGTGAGGCCGCCGACGGTGCCGACGACTGCGGCCCCGTGCCCAGCGAGAACCAGCTGCGCTGGCAGGACATGGAGATGTATGCCTTCATCCACTACTCGCTGAACACCTACACCGACCAGGAGTGGGGCTTCGGCAACGAGGACCCGATGCTGTTCAACCCCAGTGACCTCGACTGCCGCCAGTGGGCACGCGTCTGCAAACAGGCAGGCATGCGGGGCATCATCTTCACCGCCAAGCACCACTGCGGCTTCTGCATGTGGCCCTCGAAATATACGGAGTATTCGGTGAAGAACTCACCGTGGAAGAACGGTAAAGGTGATGTGGTACGCGAGCTGGCTGAGGCCTGCCGCGAGGAAGGTCTGGAGTTTGCCGTCTACCTCTCGCCGTGGGACAGAAACCATCCCGACTACGGCAAGCCTGCCTATGTCACCTACTTCCGCAACCAGTTACGCGAGCTGCTGACGGAGTATGGCGACATCTTCGAGGTGTGGTTCGACGGTGCCAACGGTGGCGACGGCTGGTATGGCGGTGCCAACGAGACGCGCCGCATTGACCGCACAACTTACTACGAGTGGCCTGAGACCTATCGCATGATTCGCGAGCTGCAACCCAAGTGTCTCATCTGGAACGACGGCAGTGACCGCGGCGACCTGCGCTGGGTGGGCACGGAGGCCGGCAACGCGGGCGAGACGAACTGGAGTCTGCTGAACGCTGAGGGCGACGTGCCATATGAGCAGCTGCACTACGGTCTGGAGAACGGCAATGTGTGGTGTCCGGGTGAGACGAACACCAGCATCCGTCCGGGCTGGTTCTACCACGAGACGGAGAACGAAAACGTGAAGAGCCTGTCGAAGCTGATGGACACCTATTATAAATCGGTGGGACGTAACTCATGCCTGCTGCTGAACTTCCCCGTCGCCCCCAACGGACGCATCCATCCCACAGACTCGCTGCGCGGCATCGCCTTCAAGAAGATGATTGATGAGGTGTTCAAGACAGACTTGGCGAAGAAAGCAAAGCCCCGCTCCCTACCAATCTCTAAAAGGCTGGGAGGAGTCTGGGGTGGTTCTCTCATCACCTTCAAGAAACCTACAGCCTTCAATCGTTTCGTTGTTGAGGAGGACATCCGCTATGGACAGCGTGTGAAGAAGTTCTCGCTGGAGACTGAGGTCGATGGACAGTGGGTGCCTTTGAAGGATGAACTCGTGGATCATGGCGACGGACTCACTACCATTGGCCATCGTCGTATCATCTGCTTCCCCAATGTGACGGCAACAAAGCTGCGATTCACAATTCTTGACTCTAAGTGCGAACCCATCATCAAGTGCACCTCGGTCTATCTGGCGCCGGACATCACCCAAGAAACACCTGATGCAGGCGAGAAGCACGCCTCTGACTACTATATCTTCTTCGGTGCCGACAAGATGATGTTTGTGACCCTCGACAATGAGACGACCGTCACAGGCTTCCGTTATCTGCCTCCACAGGATTCGAAGGAGGGTATAGTGACCCACTACCGCATCGCGGCCACCACCGACTGGCAGACGTGGGAGACGCTGGGCGAGGGTGAGTTCTCAAACATCGTGAACAATCCCATCTGGCAGACCGTACGCTGTAAGCCCACCCGTGCCAAGGTCATCCGCGTGGAAGGCCTGCGTCTGGCACAAGGCGAAAGGATGGGGTATAGTGATGTGGAAGTACTGACGAAGGATTGAAGAATTAAAGAATTGAATAAAATGAAAAGGATGACGTTCATATTCTCCCTTTTGCTGGCTGTGGCTGCTCAGGCACAGGTGCAGTTCGCTGAGCCTACAACCGTGTTTGTGATACACAGCAGTGGCAACCATCTGAAGATGGCGGGCGACTATGGCGGTCAGCTGGAGGCAGCCACGGCGTCGAGTCCCCAGCGGATGACCATCGTGCCCGACGGCAAGGGCTATTACTACATTCAGGAAAAGTCGGGACGCTATCTCTCGAAACTGAACACCTGGAACACCACGTTCGTCACCGCCAACACCAGCGACGACACCCGTTTCACGTTTGAAAAGGCGACGGGCGCCTATCTCCGTATACGCTGCAAAGGTAACGGTCTCTGCCTGGGCACCGACAACAATGATGCTGGCGCAAAGGTCTATTCCAACAAGGACGGTGCCGACATGAAACATCTGTGGTTCTTCAGCGACAAGGTGAATGGCACCGTGCCCACAGACACGCTCTGCTACGCGGTGTTCCCGTCGGTTGTCCGTCAGAAGTTCTTGGGCTGGGGCGTGTCGCTCTGCTGGTGGGCTAACATGTGCGGCAAGTGGACGGACAAGAAGATTGACGAGATTGTGACGTGGCTGACCAGTCCCACTGGGCTCAACTACAGCCACTTCCGCTATAACATCGGCGGTGGCGACGACCCTGAGAACAAGAACTGCGACCAGCATCACATGGGTAACGGCAAGGGGTTGCGGGCAGAGATGGAGGGATTCAAGGACTTCTCGGGCGACGACTACCACTGGGACCGCGACGAGGCGCAGCGCAAGATTATGCTGAAGATACGCGAGAAGCGGCCCGACGCCGTGTTCGAGGCGTTCAGCAACTCGTGTCCTTACTACATGACCTACAGCGGCTGTGTGAGCGGCAATAAGGATGGCGGCAAGGACAACCTGAAGCCGGAATACTACGAGGAGTTTGCCCACTACCTGGTGGACGTGTGCAAGCACTACAAGGACGAGTACGGCATAGTGTTCAAGACGCTGGAGCCGTTCAACGAGTCAGTGACCAACTTCTGGTATGCCAACGGCCCGCAGGAGGGCTGCCATTTCGACTACAGCTCGCAGGTGAAGTTCGTGAAGGTGCTGAAGCCGCTACTCGACCAGTCGGGACTCGGCACCGTCATCTCGGCCTCCGATGAGACCAACGTTGGACTGGCCGTCAATGGTTATAAAGCCTACAAGCAGGGTGGCGTGCTCTCGAAAATCGGACAATGGAACACCCACACCTATTCGGGTAGCAATGCCGACCGTGTGCACATGGCCTTTCTGGCTCATCAGGACGACATGCCGCTCTGGATGAGCGAGGTGGGAGCCGGCGGCAACGGCATCGGCGGTAACCTGAGCCTTGCCCAGAAGCTGTTTGACGACATGCGCTACCTGCAGCCCGAGACGTGGATTGACTGGCAGTATATGGAGGAAGCCAACGACCAGTGGTGTACCATCCGAGGCAGCTTCAGCCAGCAGACCTACAGCAAGGTGAAGAACTACTACGTTCGCCAGCAGTGCTCACGCTTCATCAAGCAGGGCTACAACATTGTGGCATCGCTTAACGACCAGTCGCTGGCCGCCATGAACGAGTCGCAGGACACGCTGGTGCTTGTACTGCTCAACGAAGGTAGCCTGACGTTCCATCGTGTTGATTTGTCACAGTTCGACCACCTGCCAGCAGCCAGTACCGTCATGGCCTACCGCACATCGTCGACCGAAAGCCTGAAGAGCGTGAAGGACTTTACGCTCGATGACCACACGCTGCTGGTTAAGTTACCTGCGCAGAGCATCACCACGCTCGTGCTGCCTGTTGGTGTTGTGGCAAACGAACCGCAAATCGTGGCCGACCGTGAATACATCATCGTGCCGCGCCACAACCTGACCGCTGCACTGACTGCTGCTGACGACGGGAAGGTGACTATTGAGAACACGACCTACGGTGATGGCCAGAGGTGGCGGCTCGTGGCACAGGACAACGCCTTCGTTCTCGAGAATGTATGTGGGCAGCGCCTGACATCATTCCGCACGTCAGGCTCATCGAAGCTAATGGCTCAGACGACAACAACGGGTGAACAGCAATTCGCTGTTGAGGCCATCGACCTGCCTTATTACAAGATTACGCCAGCCCGCAATCGCAGCTACGCCCTCGATCTCAACAATGCCAGCAGTAGTGCCGGCACCACTGTATGCACCTGGCTATACAAGGCTGACACCGATACTCCCACCCACCGCCAATGGATGCTCTGCCCCTTGCGCGGTCAGGGCGAAGATACTGGCATCGCCCAGCTTTCCACCAAGTCGGCTGGCCCCAAGACCATCTATGCCGATGGTGTGTATGATCTGACAGGACGTTGCGTCCTGAAGGGTAGCGCCGCCCGCAATGCTCTGCGACAATTGCCCGGTGGCATCTACATTATCTATAGAAACGGAGAAAGGACAAAAATATATTTGGATAATTGAAGATATGAAGAGAATCATTCCGATGGTGCTGATGGCGGCTGCCGTGCTGGCTGGCCATGCACAAGACAAACTGTATGCCGACGAGTTTCCTATCGGCGACGTGACACTGCTCGACGGTCCGCTGAAGAAGGCACGTGACCTGAACATCGAGACACTGCTCAAGTACGACTGCGACCGACTGTTGGCGCCCTACCGCAAGGAGGCCGGCTTGGAGCCAAGGGCGAAGACCTATCCCAATTGGGACGGCCTCGATGGTCACGTGGGCGGTCACTACCTGACGGCGATGGCCATCAACGCTGCGACGGGCAATGACGAGTGTCGCCGTCGCATGGAGTATATCATCAGCGAACTGCAGCTCTGTGCCGATGCCAACGTGAAGAACCATCCCGAGTGGGGTAAGGGCTACGTGGGCGGCATGCCCAACAGCGAGTGCATCTGGAGCACCTTCAAGAAGGGTGACTTCGGGGTGTACTTCGGCTCGTGGGCACCGTTCTATAATCTTCATAAGATGTACGCGGGCCTGCGCGATGCGTGGCTCTACTGTGGCAACGAACAGGCCAAGCGGCTCTTCCTCGGCTTCTGCGACTGGGCTATTGACCTGACGGCAGACCTCACGAACGCGCAGATGGAAAATATGCTGGGCAATGAACACGGCGGCATGAACGAGGTGCTGGCCGATGCCTACGCCATGACACAGCAACCGAAATATCTCTTTGCTGCCATGCGCTTCTCGCACCACAGGCTGCTGACGCCGATGTCGCAACGTCAGGACTGCCTCGACAACATGCACGCCAACACGCAGGTGCCGAAAGTCGTGGGCTTCGAGCGTATCAGTGAACTGGCAAACCTGTATCCGATGAAGCATTGCTGGCTGGCAGATAATGGGGACAGGATATGCGGTTCTACTAATTTTGAACCTTACCATGAGGCCGCCAACTACTTCTGGGACATCGTGACCGGGGAACGGTCACTCGCCTTCGGCGGTAACTCGCGCCGCGAGCACTTCCCCAGTAAGGAGGCTTGTATCGACTTTGTCAACGACATTGACGGCCCGGAGACGTGCAACACCAACAACATGCTGAAGCTGACGGAAGACCTGCACCGCCGCAACCCCGAGGCCCGCTATGCCGACTACTATGAGCTGGCGACGTTCAACCACATCCTCTCCTCGCAGCATCCGGAGCATGGCGGCTATGTGTACTTCACCTCAGCCCGTCCGCGCCATTATCGCAACTACTCGGCTCCCAACGAGGCCATGTGGTGCTGCGTGGGCACGGGCATGGAGAATCACGGCAAGTACGGACAGTTCATCTATACCCACGTGGGCGACGCCCTCTATGTGAACCTCTTTGTCAGCTCGGAGCTGAACTGGAGGGAGAAGGGTCTCGTGCTACGCCAAGAGACGGCCTTCCCCTATGGCGAGACCAGTCGTATAACCATCTTAAAAGCTCCCTCTCCTTCGGGGAGGGCAGGGGGAGGGGCTCCCCTTTTGGTGCGCTATCCCGGCTGGGTGAAGCCGGGCCAGTTCAAGGTGAGTGTCAATGGCAAGGCTGTGCAGCTCATCAGCGGTCCGTCGAGCTATGTTGCCATAGACCGTCAGTGGAAGAAGGGCGACGTGGTGGACATCGAGTTCCCCATGCACAACAGTATTAAGTATCTGCCCAACGTTCCTCGGTATATCGCCCTGATGCACGGACCTATCCTGCTGGGTGCGAAGACCGGTACGGAAGACTTGGCGCATCTCGTGGCCGACGACAGCCGCTTCGGACAGTATGCCAGCGGCAAGAAGCTGCCTATAGATCAGGCTCCTATCCTCATCAATGGTAAAATTGACGATATCGTCGAGCAGATCAAGGAGATTGACGGAAAGCCGCTTCACTTTATGTTGGAGACGAAAGTGGTCAACGGAGATCCTAATAAGGCTTACGAACTACAGCCGTTCTTCGAGATTCATGACAGCCGCTACATGATATACTGGCTTGCTCTCTCGGAGGATAACTATAAAGGCTATCTCGACGACTTGGCTAAGCAGGAGCAGGAGCGTCAAGCCTTAGAGGCTCGTACCGTCGACAAGGTGCAGCCGGGCGAACAGCAGCCCGAGACCGACCATAAGATGGAGACCGACCGTTCGCAGACAGGCAACACCAACGACGTCTTCTGGCGTGATGCCCGCGATGGCCACTACTTCAGCTATCTCATGCAGACGGCAGGTCGCACCGACCTCTCACTCCGTCTGAAGTTCTGGGGCGTGGGCGAGTGGAAGACCCATGAGTTCGACATTTTCGTTGACGACCAGCTGTTGACAAGCGTCAACAACACCGGCAAGTACCGCATCTCGCAGTTCAAGTACGAAGTGTTTGATATTCCTGTCGAGATGCTTCAGGGCAAGTCACAGGTACGTGTGAGGTTTGTGGCCAAGCCCGGCAAGCAGATAGGCGAAATCTATGGTGTACGACTCATAAAAAGATAGGACATGAAAAGGATATTGACGGTTGGCATTGCATGGTTCATCGTAGCGATGAACACCATGGCTCAGACTCGAACGCTCTTCGACATCGGTTGGCAGTTCACCCGCAACGGGAAGACCATCAACGTAGACCTGCCCCACGACTGGGACATCTATACTGCCCCCGACCCGAAGACGGGAGCCACAGGTACTGGCGGAGGCTGGTACCCAGGCGGCAAGGGCGAGTACCGCAAGACGTTCAAGACACCAAAGGGAGAACTCACGAAACTACACTTCGAGGGTGTCTATCAGAAAGCCGAGGTCTACGTCAACGGACAGAAGGCGGGGCAGCATGCCTACGGCTATACGCCGTTCACGGTTGACATTACACCTTATCTATATAATAAGGGACGTGACAACGAGGTCGTTGTCAAGGTCGACAACTCCGAGCAGCCCAACTGCCGCTGGTATTCCGGCTCAGGCATCTACCGCCATGTGTGGCTTCAGACGCTGCCAGCCCTGCATATCAAGGAGAACGGCGTAATAGTCACCACGCCCAAGGTGACAGAACGGCAGGCCGTAGTGAATGTGGAAGTGACCATTCAGAACGAAAGCAACAGCGACCAGAAGGCAGTGGTTGCCGTTGACTATTTACAGCATAAACCCATAACGCTGAAAGCCGGCGAATGTAAAGCCGTGACATTCTCCTTTGGAATTGACAACCCGAAACTATGGTCACCCGACACCCCACACCTGTATGAAACAATTGTAGAGCTTTACTCTGACCTTGGCCCTATAATTGCTCATAACGCTGTTCACTTCGGCATCCGCTCGTTCTCGTTCGATGCCGAGAAAGGCTTCTTGCTCAACGACAAGCCGCTGCTCATCAATGGCGCCTGCGTGCATCACGATGACGGCGTGCTGGGCGCTATGGCCTTCGACGCCGCCGAGATCCGTAAGGTAAGGCAGATGAAGGAAGCCGGCTTCAACCTCATTCGTACGGCGCACAACCCCACCACCCGCGCCTTCCTCGATGCCTGCGACTCGATAGGTATGCTCGTCATCGACGAGACTTTCGACGGCTGGCGCACGGCCAAGAACCCCTACGACTACTCTACGCTCATCGACTCGTGCTACCGCGAGGATATCCATGCCATGGTGCAGCGCGACCGTAACCATCCCAGCGTCATCTGCTGGAGCATCGGCAACGAGGTCATTGAGCGCAAGGACATCCGCGTCATCACCACTGCCCGCCAGTTGAAGCAGGCCATTCTCGAGATGGACGACACGCGACCTGTGACTGAGGCGCTCTGCGCTTGGGACAGCGACTGGGAAATCTACGACCCGCACTTCGACGTGCTCGACATCGGTGGCTATAACTACATGATTCACAAACATGCCAGCGATCATCAGCGCAATCCGAAGCGTGTGATGTGGCAGACGGAGAGCTATCCCCGTGATGCCTTCAAGAACTGGAAGCTGGTGCACGACAACCCTTACATCATCGGCGACATCGTGTGGACGGGGCTCGACTATCTGGGTGAGTCGGGCATCGGCCGCAACTACTATGAGGGTGAGCGTCCGGGCGAACACTGGCGAGAAGGCGGTCAGCCCGACTGGCATGGTGCCTACTGCGGCGACGTAGACATCACCGGCTGGCGCAAGCCCATCAGTCATTATCGGGAGATGCTGTGGAAAGCCTCCCCAAGTCCCTCCAAAGGAGGGGATGTTTACCTTGCTGTTCGTGAGCCCGACGGTTATCGCGGCAAGATACATACCACCGCCTGGAGCGTTTGGCCCACATGGGAGAGCTGGAACTGGGCTGGTTGGGAAGGTAAGCCCATCGAGGTGGAGGTCTATACGAAGGCCCCAGAGGTCAAACTCTACCTGAATGACAAACTCATCGGTACCAAGGCCATCAACCAAAGTACTGAGTTCAAGGCTGTGTTCACCGTACCCTATGAGCCAGGCATACTCCGTGCCGTCTGTTCTCCCCTCCCGTCGGAGGGAACGGGGGAGGCTTTTCTCTGCACAGCTGGCGAACCTGCACGTCTGCGCCTCACGCCCGACCGTTCTGTGATAACTGCCGACGGTCAAGACTTGGCGTTTATCGTTGTAGAGGTGGTGGATAAAAACGGAAATCTGTGTCCCGATGCCGCCATCCCCTGCGAGGCTGTCGTCAAGGGTCAAGGCCGCCTCCTGGCTTTCGCCTCTGCCGACCTGAAAGACCGAGAGCCCTACACCACCGCCCGCGTCACCACTTGGAAGGGCCGAGCTCTGCTCGTGGTACGCAGCACGGAGAAGAAAGGCCGTGCACAGGTTAGCGTGAAGAGCGCTTTCCCACAGTCTGCTGTTACCATAGAGACTGTTGGGAAGCGTCGACCGTGACGGAAGCCACCACCCCCGCTGAGAGACGCCGTCCGATACAGTGTCATTGTAACACATAACGTCGCGAACTGGTGGGTTTTTGCTGTCGTGACGGCAGAAAAGCATGTTTTTTCGGCGTGTTTTATCATTTTTTTGCCTTTTTCTTCCTTTTTTCGATTGGAAGTTAGTAATTTTACACCCGAAACGTTGACACGTAAACAAAACAGAGTGGTGGCGTGGCACGAGATGTTTACCCCGCGGCCGTGGAGCGGAATGGCTCACAGGGCGCGCGGGATAAAGTTCCCGCATGGAGTGAGCGACACCGTAATGAATAAATACTAATAACAATTTTTTAGAGGCTAAGACGGGGACTATAGGCCAACATGTAGTAAAATGAAGAAACTGAAGTATTTATTGATGGCAGCACTAGTGCTGCCGTGCGCCGTGTTCACTGCTTGTGGCGACGACGACGATGACGACAAAATTAACGTGGAGAAGCCCGAGACGCCGATACTGACCAACACGTCGGTAGAGCAGTACATTGACAACAGCTACACGCCCACCACCAGCGACCTTCAGAACGTCTGGGAAGGCAACTACGAGGGATGGGACGAGAAGCAGCAGAAGAACACCAAGATCAAACGCATGCTGACGCTGAGTCCCAACGGCAACTACGAGAACGTGATTGAGGGTATTCTGGTAGAGTCGGGAAAGGACAAGTATACCAAGTTTGAGCACGAGAAGGGCACCTACTCCTACAACAGCTCGACGAAGACCATCACCTACACCGTGACCGTCGACTCGCTGCTGGACTACGGCAAGCAGAAGATGGATGCCTACAAGGGAAAGAAGTTCCTGGACCACACCGACGCACGCTACACGGAGACTGCCAATTTCTCGCAAAAGAAGGACAACCAGCGTAGCTGGATAACCCGCGACACCTATCTGCAGTCGCTCACCACCAAGCAGGTGGACATCTCGTTTGCAATGGTTGTTCAGGTGAAAAACAAGTAAACGCTGGATGACACAAACAGCAGAATATACATTCCTTGAAAGACTGCGCAGCGGGCAGTACGCTGACGAGGTGCTGAAAGAGGCACTCGGGGCACGGGGACGCGCGCAGGACTTGCTGATGGCCCTGGCTCAGGAAAGAAGACTCAAGTTCTTTCCTGAGAACAGGGCGCAAGTGCGCAGCGTGATAGAGGTCTCTAACGTCTGCCGCCAGAAGTGCAACTACTGCGCCATTGGCGGCAAGGATCAGTCGCTGAACTTCACGCTGAAGGCCGACGTCATGGTTGCTCTGATGAAGCATCTGATAGAGAAAGGCCGGCAGACTATTCTTCTGCAGTCGGGCGAGAACGTGGACGACAGCTTCATTGGCGAGCTGGCCAGCGCCGTGAGCAGAATCAAGGCCGAGCATGCGGGGCTGCGCATCATCCTGTGCTGCGGCAACCTGTCGCGTGAACAGTACCGCCGGCTGAGGGCGGCGGGTGCCACCGACTACATCCTGAAGTTTGAGGCGTCGAACCCTGAACTGTTTGCCCGCTGTAAGCCCAACGACACGCTGGAGAATCGCCTGCACTGCATTACGCTGCTGCATGAGGAGGGTTTCCGCGTAGGTTCGGGCAACATCGTGGGACTGCCGGGGCAGACCATCGATGACCTTGTCAGTGACTTGCAGCTGGCCCACCGGTTGCCGCTTAGCATGAACAGCACCACAATATTTGTGCCTGCTGAGAACACGCCTTTTGCCAACGAATCGGCGGGTGACCCGCACCTGACGCTGAACATGATGGCACTGCTGCGCATCATGAACCCTCAGCGCTTGATGCCGACGACCAGTTCGCTGGAGAAAATGATACCCGACGGCCAGTATCTTGGTCTGCTGGCCGGCGCTAACACGGTGACCATCCACGACGGTACACCGGCTGAGTTGGAGAAACACTTCCCCATCTACTCGGCCAAGCGCATCCGCCCGCAGATAGAGCACTTCCGTGACATTCTGAAACGGGCAAATATGAACACAGACAATATTTAGAGTTCAAGAGTTCAAGAAAACAAGTATAAGTATTGAAAACATGTTACGCGACTACATAGCACTATCTACCCCCAGATGGGAGGAGTTCCAGGAGTTCCAGCGTTTAGGGCTGATTCCCAAGCATGGTGACTTCTCGCCAGCTGGTGTGCACTATCCTCCTATCACTAACTATCCGCCTCTCTCGCCAGAGGAAATCTATCGTGGCTTCCACGAGGTGGTGCCGGAAGAGTTTGACGTTTACGTTCATATCCCGTTCTGTCACCGCAGGTGTCTCTTCTGCCACTACCCGTCGCACTATCATTGCGGCGACGCTGAGAAGGACGTCTACCTGGACCATCTGGAGCGTGAGATGCAGAACTGGCTTGCCTTCCGCGGCATGAGCCAGATCAAGAGCCGCACAATACTGATGGGCGGCGGCACTCCCACGGACTTGACACCCAAGCAGCTGGAACGCTTCTTGACGTTCTTTACGAAGTATGTTGACATCAGCAAGTGTCCGCAGTTCAACTGGGACGTCGACCCCTCGACGCTGGTAGGAGAGGAGGGACTGGAGCGCCTGCGTATCATCAAGGACTTCAAGGGCGACCGCCTGACCATTGGCATTCAGTCGCTGAACGACGACGTGCTGAAGAAGATGAACCGTTCGCACAATGCTGCCACCGCCAAGGAGTCGGTGGAGAACTGCCTGAAGATGGGCTTCCAGGTGAACATCGAGTTTATTTACGGTCATCCCGGAGAGACGCTCCAGAACTGGATTGACGTGCTCGAGGAAGCCTGCACGCTGGGAACGGAGGAGATTCAGCTCTACCGTCTGAAGATAGAGCCCTACGGCGACCAGGAAGGTACCATCAAGAAGTTCTCGGGCTATCATCCTAACGAGCTGATAACGGTGGAGGATACCATCCGCATGAAGGAGATGAGCGTCATGATACTGGAAGACCACGGATTCCATGAGAACCTGCGCCGTGTGTTCACCAAGAAGAAGAGCAACATCTCGCTCTACGCCTACAACCAGTGCTGCCGGCTGAGAGACGAGGTGGGATTCGGACTTTCGGCTTTCAGTAGCCTGAACGACCGCTTCATGATCAACACGCCCGATTTCGAGGAGTACTACAAGCGGACGGAAGCAGGGGTGATAGCAGCTAATCGCTGCCTCATACGTAATGCCGACCAGCAGATGCGCTGGAGCATCATACTGCCGCTGAAGAACTACTTCATCGACAAGAAACTGTTCCGCGACATGAATGGCGTGGAGCTCGACACTGTGTTCCAGGACAAGTTCGACCTGCTGAAGAAATATGGGCTCGCTGTGGAGGACGACAAGAAGGTGGCGCTGACGGAGAAGGGCGCTTTCTACAGTGATGAGCTCGTCCACCTGTTCTATGAGCCTCAGCACCAGTCGTTCCCCAAGAGCGACTTCGCCGAAGGCTGTCTTAACCCATATAATAGTATTTAATAGAAACTGAAGGAATTATGAAAAAGGTATCATTATTGTTCGCAATGCTCTTCTGCGCAATTGTCGTCTCAGCACAATCTGTAGAAATGAAACGTTCGTGGCTTGACGACTATGGCTATGAGAACGACGCCTATGGCAGATATGCCCATACGGGCTTTATCATTTACGACTGTAAAGACAAGCAATGCTCGTTCTATGTCTACATGTTTGATATTGACAAGAACCTTTTGAAGGACTCTCAGGGCAGGAACATCTTTTATCGTTCCTATTTCACTCCCTCGACAAACTCCGCTAAGTTCCACGATTATCGCATCTTCTGCAAGAAGGCATACCAGCACCCTCGGGCCTACTATTACCAGATACGTATCAAGGACTACAACGGAAATACAATCGGTAAAAGCTCATTATTGAAGTTGTAACAGAATCAAAAGAAGAAACACTATATTCTCATGTTTGGAAGGTTAGTTATATTGCTCGTCAGTGTGTCGCTCTTATATTGTCTGCCGTCAAAAGCACAATATAGGATTCTCCTGAAAGACGCCTCGTCGCTGGTACGTGTCGGAATGAACCCTCACCCCACCGACGAGAACGACACCGTCATTGCCTATACATTGATGAGTGCCATCGACCATGATGAGCCCGACTCCATCGCGTTTGTGCGCGACATCTATCAGAAGAAGGCCGATAATGACCTGATGAAGGAGAAATCATGGGGAGCATTAGCTTATATCCTGAATCGCATGATGCAGGAGCGAGAGGGGAAGACCGTTGAGCGCAGGGATATACTGACGGAGGATCTTTACAGGTATTTTACTGCTGAGGGGTGTAAGGAGTTGAAAAACTATCTTGTGCTGAAGTACGAACTGAACAACTACCATCCCCGCTCCGTAAAAGAGTATATCTCGCAGCGCACCTATTATGACGATTTCCTGATGTTCAACGACCCTACCCGTGGCAGTTGGGACAAGACAGAACAGGTGATGGCCTCCATGCCGCTCAAGAAGGGCGACAAGGTGGTCGACATGGGTTGCGGCTTCGGCTATAACACCCTGCGGTTGCTGGACATTGTTGGAGAGACGGGCATGGTCTATGCCACCGACACGGAGCAGCCCTACGCAGAGTATGTCGGTAACATCATGGCCAAGAACGGCTATAAGAACCTGAAAGCCATTCATACGCAAAGTAACAGCCTGGGTGTTGACGATCAGGTGGACTGTATCCTGATGAGCTCTTTATACCATATTATATATACATGGTCGAGAGAGGACGAGCGTAAAGCTCTGCTTACGTCCATCAAAGAGCATCTGAAACCTCACGGATACATTGTGATTGTCGACAATCTGAACCGTCATGGAGAAGAACTGAACAACTGTCATGTCGACCCGCGTCTCGTTCAGGCGCAATTAGGCTATTGGGGCTTCAAGACAGTTGCCCTGAAGCAGCTGAGCGAGCAGCGCTACATGCTGACATTGCAGCGTGACGACAGCTACGTGCCGACCAGTAAGGTGAAGGCGAAGAAGGGCGAGAGGGTGTTGAACGTGAAGAACCAGAAGTCGGTTGTTCACATTGGCAGCCTTGACTCATACGACATCACCGACCGCGGCGTTGATGCAGCCAACTATGTCTATGATTTCATGGGCGGCGGCGACCGCTCTCTGGCTGAAATAGCCATTAAGAAGTATGATGAGATTATTCCTGCAGAGAATTTCGGTGGAGAGTATTCGGCGCTGCAGTGGCTGTGCGAGGCTAAGCTTGCCACAGAGGCTGAACGGCAGCAGATGCTGAAAGACCCGCTGACAAACAGCTTCTATCACTACTTGACGGACGACAGTTGCCGCGTGCTTCGTTATTACCTGTTGCATAAGTACAAGCTGGGCAACGACTCCCTCCGCATGCTGTCTGACTCTTTGCTCGAAAAGACGGGTGAGGTAGGGCGCACGCACCGCTCCTATCTCGAGGACTATATACTGGCCTTGAATCCCAAGCGTCCTTCATGGGAGAATACTCCTGTCATCCTCGACAATCTCGGTATTACAGAAGGGCAGGTCATAGCCGACATCGGTTCGGGTTCGGGCTTCTTTACCTACAAGTTCTCGAAGATGGTGGGAGATGGCGGAAAGGTGCTTGCTGTGGAGCTCAAGGATGAGCATATTGACCGCCTGAAGACATTTATCAGTGAGACGGGCATCCGGAACATTGAGGTTGTCAAGGGAAAGGAGGATGTGCTGGAGCTACCCTGTCAGGTAGACATGATGTTTATGTGCTCGCTCTACCACATCATGTATGGTGTCATTTCCGACAGCGACAGGGATGCCTATCTGAAGTCACTTGTCAAGTGTCTCAAGCCCAATGGTGAGCTTATTATCGTCGACAATGGTCCTGTGGATGACGACACACTGCCGTATCATGGACCTTATATATCGAGGGAACTGATAGAAGACCAGCTATCCTTCTATGGCTTTGAACTGGCTGACTATGTGCAGGTTATCCCACAAAGATATCTGTTGAAATTCAAACTGAAGAAATAGGCACGAGAGAAGCGAATGGAGTGGATAGGAATCATAGCAGCGTTGGGGTCGGCGGCATCGTGGGCTTTTGCCACTGTCGTGTTCGACCGGCTCGGGAAACTGATTCCCGCTGCCGGCATGACCTTTTTCAAGGGGGTGTTCAGTCTGGTGCTCATGGTTGTCCTGATACTGTGTACGGGTGGATTCGACCATGTGAGCCAGCATGATTTCATTTTCCTCGCTTTGAGTGGAATTCTCGGTATATCTATAGGCGACACGCTGTTCTTCCGTTCGTTACAAGATTTGGGCGCCAAGGTGCAGGTCCTGTATTTCATGCTGGGGCAGGTGGTCACGATGTTACTGTCTTTCCTGCTCTTAGGCGAAGTGTTAAGCATTGAGGAATATATAGGAGCCACTATTCTGCTGATGGGTATCATTATTGTGACTATCGGTAAGCAGGAAGACCATCCCAACAAGGTGCGTGGAATCATTGGTGGCTTCGCCTCTATTCTGTGCTTCTCCTTGTCATCCATCATGGTGAAAGTGTCGATAGCCGACGTCGGAGTCCCCACCGCCACGTTCTGGCGTATGTTCTTCAGCACGGTATCCATTATGTTCATCGGCTTCACATCCAAGCGTTTCGTCACATGGTACACACCTCTCAAGCGTGCGAAAACGCTGATGTTGTTCTTGTTGAATGTCGTAGTCATTACATACGGCGGATTCCTCCTCTCTATGATGGCTATCAAGCATATCACGGTCTCGCTGGCTTCTGTCCTTAGCGCTACGGAACCAGTCTTTGTCCTCATCTTAGCGTTCCTCATCAATCATGAGCGGGCATCTAAACGTGAGCTCATCGGTGCTGCTATAACAATAGCCGGACTACTAATTATCATCTTAAACGAATAGAACTGCATGCCGAAACACCTATATTATATAATGGCAATCGTTTGCTTGGCCATGAATGTGTGGACTATGGACGCGCAGAATTGTCAGGTAAATGGTGTCGTGACCGATTCTGAAACCCGCGAGGCCATCAAAGATGCTAGTGTGGCTTATTCACTGAGTAATAAGAAGCATGTATGCACGACCAACAGCAAAGGTCAGTTCTCCTTTACCATGCCTCAGGGATCGAATACTACTATCAAGGTGACTCATATCGGCTATAAGCCTGTGTCAAAGCTGGTTGTCGGCAATAAGAAACAGCAGACGTTGAAATTAGAGTTGGTGTCTGAGGCTGCAATGCTGGAAGAAGTGGTCATCAAGCACAGAATACCGTTAGCAAAACAGCGAGGTGACACAACGATTTATAAGGCAAGCGATTTCAAAACCAATCAAGATGCCAACGCCCTTGATCTGATGCAGAAAATACCAGGGTCAGGAATGAACGATGGCAAATTGGAGGTTCATGGCCAGCAGGTGAAGGAGATTACCATCGACGGTAGGAAATACTTTGAGGGCGATGTTAATATGGCATTGAAGAACCTGCCAGCCAATGTTATTGATGAAATACAGATTTATGACCAACTGTCAGAGTACTCAAAACTGACAGGTTTTGACGATGGTAACACCACCAAGACCATCAACTTGAAGACTAAGGATGGCACTGCTAAAAGCCACTTTGGTAAAGCAACGGCAGGAGGCGGTATTGACGATGTGTATAAGTTGTATGGAATGTATAATATGTTCCGTGATGATATTCGATGGTCGATGTTTGCTCAGCTTAACAATATCAACGAACAGAACTTCTCGATGATTGATCTTCTGAGCTCTACAGGTACGGCATCGAGTAGCGCTCCTTCACAGTCACCATATAGCAAAGGTGCCTCTGACAATACCTTCCATCCGACATCGTCGGACGACATATCATCGATGATGGTGGATGTGAGTGACTATGGCGTTACGACCTCTCGTGCTGTTGGCACCAACTATTCCGATGAGTGGAATAGTGGCAAGATGAAGTTTACCGGGCATTACTTGCTGAATAGCTCAGGAAACTATACCAATTATCATATTCTTGACAATTATTTCGGAGAGACGGCGAGCAATAACCTGCAAGACATGCGTGTTAGCAATGATAACCTGAACCATCGTTTCAGTACGAAGTACGAGTATCAGATAACCCCCAGCGACTATCTGCTCCTGCGGCCGGCAGTCGCTTACCAGAAGAAGGATGAGACAGCAAGGCTTACTGACTGGACGGTAAAACCCGACGACAAGGACAGTACCGCATTGTTGCTCAATCAGATGACGGCTACTGACCAGTATGTAGCTAAGACGTCGGGTGAGGCAATGTTCCTCCATAAATTTGGTACACGGGGGCATGCTTTGACGGCTGATGTACGTGCATCTTATATGCATACACATGAAGACATCAATATGGATTTCGAGAACGTTCAGACCGTCGATGCAGCCATACAGAATACAATGTGTAAGAATACCCAGCAGAGCTATACTTATATGCTCTCGTATATTTATCCCATTGGCGAGAACATACGCCTGAAGCTTGATGGCGGGTGGAACAAGACATACGGCCTTATGCGTCGCAGAACAGAAATGATGGTCAACGATGCAACGGAGTTTTCCGTAGATACACTGTTGAGTGGCTCCACATGGTCGAATTTTGGTGGCCTCTTGGTCAATGCGTCGTATATGATGAACTACAAGAAGCTGAATCTCGTGGCAGGAACCGAGTTCCAGAAGTATAGCCTATACAACGCCAACGACATGTATTATTTCAAACGCAGCTACAACACTTTCCTGCCATACGCTTTCCTGCGGTTGAGAATGAGTCGTGGTCAGCTGCATGTGCAGTATAAGGCATCGCATAATTATCCCGGGTTGGCGCAAGTACACGATGCCATCAATAATTCTAATGCAGTGATGGCTATCCGGGGAAGCATTAGACTGGAGCCTGCCTATCAGCACAGCTTGATGGCGCGTCTTATTCTGCCGATATCGAAAAACGGATCTGTGTTTGTGTTTTTCACAAATCTCGTACAGGCTGATAACTATATAGGCTCTTTGCGTTCACTTTCAAGTGAAAGCTTCCAGGAAGAAGGCGAACGAAGAAACACGGAGATACTGTCGTATAAGAATACTGACGGTTATTTCAGCTGGACTTCGCTGATGGCGTATGGTGTACCTTGGAAAGCCATCAGCTCGAACGTCAATTTCTCTACACGAGTGAGCTATAGTACCACACCTGGTTATTGGGACAATAATAAGCAGTTTACGGATCAGTGGAACTGGAGTGGCAGCGTCACAGTTGGTAGTAACATTAGTGAAAACGTAGACTTTGTTCTTGATGTCAACAGCAAGTATACAAACAGTAAAAATCAGACGTTTGAGGATATGAACGTTGACTATTGGTCGCTTTCTTACGGTGGACAATTGAATTGGCAGTTTATCAAGCAGCTGAAGTTGGTTTTAGAGTGTGGCCGTACAAACTATTTTGGCTCGGGAACCTCGCAGTTCAACGCTGTTATCAGCAATGCAGCCCTGGCTTATAAATTCCTTAAGGGACGAAAGGGTGAACTTCGTTTCCAGATTAACGACATACTGAACCAAGATAACAGTTTCTATCAAACAACTACCGAGTTGTATCGGCGTGAGGTGACCACAAATATCTTGGGCCGCTATGCAATGCTGTCTTTTACGTATAACTTAAACACCAACAGATGATGAAAAAGGTAATCTTACATATCATAGTGTTTCTATGTGTATCATCACTTTCGATGATGGCACAAGAGCGGGATTCGCTGACTTCGTTCATTGATAATAATCCGAATGCGGTGAACTTCAATGTTGTTTACGAAGGCACTACGGTGAATCTCTCTGCAGACGAGAATTATCTGTTAGTAAACTTCTCTGTCGCACATCCGGCTTTACAGATGCGTTTTTTGATGCAGAAATTCTCATTCTTTGTGGATCCATCTGGTAAGAAAAAGAGAAAGTATGAGGTAATCATGCCTAATGCACTTGACGTGAAAGAAGAGTTGGAAGCAGCCATCCCTCAGCCGTCAGAAGAAAAGAAAGAGGATGCCAGGCCTGATATCCGACCACTAATCAGTGCATTAAACCGAAAAGGTGCAGACTTCCGTTGTGAAGATACTGTCTCACATCTTGGTTTCCAGTTCTTCCACATTGAGCTTGATTCCAATAGGGATTTGGTAAACTACTATATTTTGATTCCTAAAGAGCCTCTTATGCAAGACAAAAAATTGTCTGATAAGTGGACGTTGGGCATTTTCTCGATTAACGACTTGGCCAATATGCCGCCACCAGATCAAGAAGGCGGAGGTGGGATGATGCCTCCTCCTATTGAAGGAGAAGACCAACAGGCGGTCCAAGAACTGATGCAGTCTGATATCCGAGAGTGGGTAAAGTTCTCGATTGATGACGTTAACAATGCGAATCTGAAAGAATGAAAATGATGAGGAATGTCATAACTGTTGTTTTCCTGATAGCAGTCAATTTGCTACCAGCTCAGACTCTTGCCCCAGACTCTGTGGTGACTATAGACGTGCTGGAGTGTGATGACAGCTTGGAGTTTAAGTTGACTTCATCTCTGGTTGAGACCCAGTTGACATTCTTGATGCAGGGACTGGACATTTGTGTGCTTCAGCCCGACACCATCACGCTGTCTTTCCCTTCTGCGGCAATGGTTAGAAACAAGGTGAAGCGACATCCCAATGAAGTAAAGGCAGTGTTGGCATCAAGGCAGCGGCAACAAGCAGGTCAAGATAGCATCAACCATGTTGTACGTCCTGATGTCCAACCTTTGGTCGCCGCTCTTAATGATACGACAGCAACTTACTGTTACCAAAGTCAGAAGTTTGATACTCGCAACTTCAAGATTGATGTTGACCGTGAGAAGACTATCATGTCATTCTCAATAAGAGTGGAGAAATCAATGATACAGACAGAAGACGGTAAGGTCGATTTACAGATAGCTTCTGTTCCCTTAATTAATAAAGGTGACAGGCCTGAGTTTGTCGGCAAGAGGCTTAGTGGAGAAAATGCTCCTCATCCGAATGGGTTAGGAGAGGGCATCCGAAAAGAAGATGTTGCAAAAAGGACATTCCAGAGGAAAGCGTCTGTTGTAATAAGCAAAGTCAACGTAGAGAAATAATATAATAATAAAAAAACTGCTAATATGAATTTACAAACGAAAAGGAAAAGAAGGTTTGTTACTTGCATGTTAACGACCATTGTGCTGGGATGCATTTTGTGCGTATCCTGCAAATCAGATTCAGATTCGGCGCTACCCTCATTGACTGTCACGCCCAAAAGTCTGCAGTTTACTGGTCAGGCAAATATTACCCGAACAGTAAACATTACGACTGATGCTGATTGGTCAGTGAACATCCAAAATGTGCCTTGGTTGTCGATTGACTATGCCAGCGGCAACAAGAACGCTACGGTGAATTTTACAACGAATTCGGAAAACGATAACGCAGATTCACGCTATGCTGATATCCTGATTAGGGCATCTAACGAGAGTGGGTCTGTGGATTCTGTGCTGCACGTAGAGCAAATTTCTCTCTATGAGCATGATTGTATCGCAGAATTATCCAATCAGGATGGCAGTAGGCTGGAGATGGCATACGGTTTCGGTTGTAGGATAAGGACTGGCGGCAATACCAGTTATTTCAAGTATCAAGTCTACGAGAAAAACTATTACGAATCGAACATCAAGGGCGACAAGAATAAGATTGAACAGGAGTTAAACAACGGCGTTCGCGTTTCTCCCCAATACGATAATGCAGAGATTGTATATAAGGACTGTAATCCAAACAATGACTATATCCTTGCTCTCATGCCTTATACTTCAAGCGGAAACCGCGGACCGTTGAAAGCAGAAGAGATGAGAACCCAAGGAAATACACGCCCTGCCCTTGCCTCAATAAGTAATGTTGCCATTGAAAATGGAAAATATGTGTGGGAAATGAAAAAAGAGAATTCCTGTAATGATTATTTCATTTATGTGTATGCAGGAAAGTCTGAAATAGACATCTTCAAAGAAGACCGCCAAGTCGCGGATGCTGACAAACGAGGTGTGAAGCTCGCATGGGAATTATCGAAGGAGTTGGCCTCTGACGAAGAAGACCAGACTACGGACATTAAGGGGGATGGACGTGACATGCTTTTCTCCGCTTCTTTGAACGATGGCTCATTGGAGTTTGATGCAGAATCGACCGACCGTTATTTGCTTATTGCTACATGGGCAAGAAACGGTAACAAACAATATTCTGGAGTAATCAGTGAAGTGCTTTACAAGGTGAACAATGGTGCTCTTGAACCGATAAAAGACGCAGATAAAAATGCACTTAAGAATGTCGGTCCATTTACCTCTGTTGATCCAAATCCTTATTCCATGTCGTTTGAGTCTGCTGGCGGTACTCAAAAATTGACGGTAACATCAAATGAGGGCTGGACAGTAAGTAATAGTAGTCAGTCGTGGTGTACCGTTACTCCGGCTTCAGGTAATAATAATGGTTCTATAAGTGTCACTTGCACTCAATACAATGACACCGTAAGATCACGTTCTGCCACCTTTACCGTGACAGGTAAAGAGAGTGGAGATGTAAATGTTATCAATGTCACCCAATCGCCCAAGTCTAATACAGTTATCGGGCTTGATGAGTATGGTGATGACAAGAATCTGGATGGAGGTGGAGGAAGTGTTACATACACCCTTTCTGTCAGCCCGACTTCTGTGTCGATGGCGTCAGGAGGTGAGTCGAGGACCGTTACAGTCTCAGGCAACGATAGCTGGACCGTCTCGTCGAGTCAGTCGTGGTGTACCGTATCGCCAACATCGGGTTCCAATAGTGGAACAATTGTGATAACTACCTCCAATAACTCTTCGACGAGTTCCAGAACAGCTACTGTAACTGTCAAGGGTAGCAATAGTGGAAAAACTCTTTCTGTAAGTGTTTCACAGAATGGTGGAACGGTTATCGGCCGCGATGATTACGGTAACGATAAATCATTGTAATAATAGAGTAATGAACAAAAAAACAAACAACAATATGAAAACAAAAGATTTCTTTCGTTTAAGCCTCATGATGGTCATGGGACTGGCATTTGCCGCCTGTTCGCAGAGCGATGACGTTGCTTCAGAACAAAACACCACACAGCAGATGGTGGGTGAGGATGGTCTTTATCATTACACGATGCTGCTTAATTGCAGTGCTCCTTCTGATGATGTTGCTGATGGAACACGAGCTGTTACTTACGATTGGGCTAATGGCTCTACTATCTATGTCAGGTTCAATACCTCAGGCTCCAGCTATGTAAATGGAACGGCTACGTATAATAGTTCGCAGAAATCGTGGAATATTAGTTCTACGTCTTCACTGTCGGCAAACAGTAGCGCTCTCAAGTGCGAGCTCTATTATTTTGTTAATCCTGTGAGCGTAGGATCCAGCGTCATTACACTTGATGAGAAAACGGCTTGCTATTATACGACGTCAGCAACCTATGTTTGCACATCGTCAAATGTTATTTCTGTTAGTGGTAATTTGAATCGCAAAACATGGCGCATGAGATTCAAGGGAACCAATGGTACAACAGTTTCGCTGCCGTCAAGTGAGAACGACATTAAATACCTTAGCTCGTTCAACAGACAGACTGGTGGCTTTGCCGACTCTCAGAAAGATGTTCAGTTGACGGTCAATAGTAGTGGTTACACGGATTATATCTATGGCGCATTCAAGAATAGCGGAAGTAACAGTATCTATTTGGAAAACAGCTCTGTTAAGGATTATTATTTCACCCGTAGCCTGACATCTTCGCAGTTGGCCGTTGGCGAAAGTGCATACCTCACCGTTCCAACCGAATACTCCTACTCTGGATGGGATAGGAAAAAACATGATGGTGGCCTGGATCCCAACGCGACAATTCAAGTGGAGAATCCTGCAACTTTCACTGATGGCATAGCCATGACATTCACCTTTGGAAGTACCGTAAATACTTTCGACTTTATTGTTCTCTCCAAGTCTTCAGCAGCATCTTTCTCTGACGACGAGTTAGCTAACAAGATTTATTCTTCAGATCCTTACACTTCGGAAGATTTTGACTATCTGTTTAAGAACACGAATTCAAGTTCGTATTCGGCAAATACAGAGTATTATCTGTGTGCTGTTGGAAAGAACGCCTCTGGGCAAAGGGGTCCTGTCCTCAGGTATCTGTTCAAGACAAATGCCACAACTCTGCCATACGCTGAAATCTCCAATGTTAAGGCAGCTTCTTCAACGAAGTGGACATACAGTATAGCGCTTAAGAACAATGCTAAGTCATACTATTTGGCAACCAGTACCGACGAAGACGATTATAATAAAGACTGGCATTGGTTCGCATATTATACGTATAGGTGGGGATCAAGCGGACAATTGGAGGCTCATGACTGGACCAGTGTTGCAACAACGTTGAGTTCAGGATCATGTAATCTTATAACGATATGCACATGGGGCTTGGATTCAAGCAACAAATTCGGCAACCCCAATGTTGCGTATGGAAGTGCGAACTCTTCTTCAAGGTCATCTCGTCCTGTTGTAGTAACAAAGACAAAGGACTCTATCTCTAAGAAAGAGATGGAGAAGATGCGCGAACGTATTAAAATTTACAAGATTGAAGAGTAGTTCTGACAACTGATAGTAAATGAAGTCATCAATAACCAGATTCGTCCTCATTGTGCTGCTATGGCTACCGCTTCAGGCGGTAGCCCAACAGCGCAGTAACAATAGCGCAGAAGATTTTGCGCGAAGAATCTGGTACGGAAATACCACGGATGTTGGAGAATGTGGTATTATTAGCACACCGCTCGATGTTGATGATATGCCATGCTATGTTGTCGTGAGAACGGACAAAACCCGGAAAGATGTCTTACCGGGATATATGCTCATTACGGCTGTTGATGATTGTCCCACTCTTTTGGCGTATGACAGAGATGCACACTTCTCTACCCAGAATCTCCCACCGCATATCAGATCCTGGATAAAGGGGTATGAAAGTATGCTCTCGAACAATACACAGGAAGAAGTCTGCAACTGGATGAAAGCTTCTCAAAGCAATCATGATGATGTACTGCCCTTGCTTGGTAATAGAGAGTGGGGGCAAGACAACCCTTATAACCTGTTTTGCCCTGCTATTGATGGCAAACACTGCCCTACGGGGTGCGTCGCTACAGCGCTCGCACAGATAATGTGCCATCACAAATGGCCGCTTTCGGGAACGGGAAGTATCTCGTATAAGACATCATCCAATAAGTTGAATGTCAGTTTTGACTTCAGTAGTACGACTTTTGAATGGGATAAGATGCTCGATACATATATTCCGATTGAAGACTTGGTGTCCGAGGGCGATAAAGTGCTGACGGACAGAAAGTACTACTTTAGTTCAATAGCGGAAGACAAGAATTCTATACCTTTCTCAAAGTGCTATGTCAATATTACGGGCTTAACTGTGATTGGCTCTTCCTCTTTCGACGGCGAGATTGTCCTGCTGGCTACAGACAACGATGGCAACTTTGTGACCAGGGTGTCTTCGTCAGTGAGTAGGAAGACAAATATGAGTGGTAAGATTCTGGATGGCAAAAGTTTTCTGTTGTACGTTCCTTCCAGTCTGTCCGACGGAATATATCGGATATATTGTGGTGCCCGTGCTCGCGGAGTCAGTGAATGGTCGCTGACTAATTCAAGAGGGAACATCAATTATATATCCTTGTCAAAGGAGGGGAGCAACTTCTCTGTCGGAAATGACACTTACCCTTGTTGTCCGTCTTCAGAAGAAGTTTCCCCCGTTTCGACTCTTCTCCAAGCCGTTGGTGCAGCAGTCAGAATGGACTATGGACTAAGTGGTAGTGGAAGCAATGATGCAAACACCTTAGAGGGTATTGTTGCCTATCTTGGCTACGATACTGACATGTTTTTTGCGTATCCGAATGTCTATACTGACGAACAATGGCATGAGACCCTTCAGCAAGAACTGGTCGAGGGACGCCCTGTCTACTATACTGGGCAAGGACTTGACTCGGGGCATGCTTTTGTTATTGACGGTTTTCAAAAGGCCGATGATGGTACCATATATTATCATGTGAACTGGGGATGGGACGGATTGTGCAATGGTTATTATCTGCTTAACATGCTGAGGCCCTCTTCCGCCGGCACCGGAGGGTCGACGGGGTCTAACTATGCTAACCAGCCGTCAATGCTTGTAGGCATGAAACCGGAAGACGGTGTGTCATCCATGAAAATGAATTGTGGTGGTGTTGATTTACTCGCAGATGAATACTTTGCTGGTGGCTTTTTCCCCATATGCATTCGTACATTATCGCTGCAAACTAGTAAGGATTTTACTGGCGAGCTGCGGCTTGAACTTCTAAACGAAGATGCAAGCAAAGAACCGATAACACTTTATAATGCCAAAAATACTATCACGTCGAAAAGAGGACTGACGAACTATTACATTTCCAGTCAGATACCAGCAGACGTGCCAGGAGGAAATTACACGCTGCAAATTGTTTGTCTGAAGGAAGACGGCGAGAATGTGGAAATCAAGTGTCAAGGATGGCCGCAAATCAAGATAAAAGGTTTGGAGGAATGGAATGGTGGCCCAATGGCTCAGCCGCTCCAGAAGTTAGCTGTCGGTGGAGAACTGAGTACTGAGGTGAAACTTAGGGATGGTGTCGTGACGCTATCAGCAGACTCTATCGTAAACCCAATGCCTCAGTCAACCTCTGGGCAATTGGCGTTGCTCTTGTGCGACAGCGAGGGTAGGGTGCTGGCTGAACCTCATACGACAGTTTCTCTGAGCGTAAGCGGTTATGGCGTCAAGAGGCGTATAAGCGTTAGTTCCCCCATCTCACGTAATATGCCGGATGGCATTTACGGGCTATACATCGGGTATCTGCCGCAAAACGATTCCTTGTGGACTGTTTGTGATAGAATCACTTGTTATGACAATATATGGTGGGCCGTCTATACCCCCAGTATCATACCGATGTCTATCACCGATGGTCGGGTTCAGATTACGGGTTTCCCGGAATTTCAAGGAGCTGATATCCCCTGGACGATGGGTATTAAAGAGATTGAAAGAAACGTTTGTGTGGAACCAACCCTTTATGACCTGTCAGGTCGGCAGTCTGCCATGAGCAGAAAAGGAGTCTATATCGTAAAGAGTAAGAATCGAGTAGTCAAAATATTAAAATAGATATAACAGCATGAAAACAACGGATTTAACGAAGGTGATGCTTCTGATGTGCACATTGATGCTATCCTTCTCATGTCTATTCACTACATCGTGTATCAAGGATGCCGACGATGACGAACAACCGACGCCTCCAGAAAATGATACGATTATCACTGATACCACGAAGGTTGTTGCCGATTCCGTTTTCAAGGCGTCGGTGGAGTATCTTCATGGAGAGTGGATGGGACAGTATGTGGGCTACGACATGATGCAAGAAGCAACGAGTGCCATTAGGCGACTTGTATTCTTCTCGCCGGACGGCTTCTATGATAGTCATGTGCAGGGTATTGTCAATATTGAAGATACGATAACGACCTATAAGGAATTTGAACATGAGCATGGAACATATACCTTTGATCCCGACAAGCAGCTCATGACATACACGATAGAGTATGACTCACTGCTGAATTTCAGGAGTGACCAGCTTGAATTTAGTCCGGGAAAGATGAAGCCTGGGGTCGGACTGGTAAAGGAATATGACGAAAGAATCTGGTTCTCGCGTGAGAAGGATGGTAAGAGAGACTGGATTCGGACAGATGAAAACTTGATGACGGCAGACGACCATGAGGTGAGTGTCATATACATAATGAAACAACAATGAAGTATAGAATACCAATCTGTACGTTAGTAGCATTTGTCTTCATAAATACCAGAGCTCAGGTCTTTACGAATGATGTGTGGGAGCAGAAGAACCTGTTCTCCGCTAAGGTCTCGCAGTTGTATTATGAGGCAACGGTCGGTGCTAACCTGTTCCCGGGAAAGCGTTCTGCCGACTTCGTCTACATGGCATTTGGCTATGGTGCGCCGACAAAGAAGAATGCCTGGCGAAAGTTCACCCCCGAGAATGACATTCCGGAAAGTCTCCCAAAGGCGTTGAAAGAGAAGCTTAGTAAGAGCGGCACGGACGACTTGCATGCAGGAAAGATCGGTGTAGGATGGAACCATTGGTTTAATCATATAGTAGGCTTTTACGCACAGGCAGGGTGGGGCTTTATTGCCGATTTGTCAACGGGCGATGATTTGACAGATGCGGAGAAGGCTCTGTTAACAGACACAAAAGAAAGGAGTACTTTCATTTATAATACGGTACCTGTGGAGCTTGGCGTGACACTGAACATGTGGACACATTATCACGTTCAGGCCGGTGTTACCTATATGTGGAAAGAGATTCCGCTATTGACAGTTGGTGTAGGATATGCATTTTGAGTTATGATGAAGATGACGCGTTATCGTAGATATAAGCAATGTGTGGCGATGGTTGCCACTGCCGTGCTACTCTTATCTCCCTTGTATGGTTTCTCTGCTGAGAAGGAGAAGCCTTACAAGGGGTATACCGGTACGGTACACCAGTTCGGATTCATAGGCGGACTCTATTATACTGCAAATCCCAATTATTCTGCCGTTGACCCGACTCAGACCTTCCACGACTACGGTTTGGGCGCTACCTACACCATGCATGACTATGTCACCCGACAGTTTACTTTTGATCTCATTTCGTCCGTCACCCTTATAACTGCTAAATCGCTCGAGGTCAAAGACATTGACGATGACCATAAGCAGAAATTCGTCTGGCCCATCGATTGCCGCTTCTATCTTGGCCCGTCCGAAGACTTTCAGGCTTATATAGGTACAGGACTGCAGTGGAATATGTTTAATAAGACCACAGGGGATTATGACCTGATATCTGGTAGCTCACCCAGTAAGACCATCCACCAGCTAAGCGGGAATACGGCTGTTGGCTTGAACTTCTTCGGTCCTCAGAACTACATGTTCCATCTGAATCTGGGCGCTAAGCTTCATTATCTTATCACCGACAATGACAATACGGTCACAGAGGGCAATCTTATAGATTTAGCCAAAGACCGCAGTTGTGTGATCCTTAATGGTGGCATTACGGTCGATATTGATAGGAAGAAAAATGCTTGCGTGATGTTGAATTACGAATACCCACTGGGTACACCCAAATCACAGATTGCCGAGAGTGGCTTCTTCCACAATACACAAACCATTTCACTTGGCTTGATGTTCCATATTGGTGGAACGAGATAAATAGCGTTGATAGTAAATGATAATAAATTAAAGACATGAGAAAGACTAAATTGATAACTGCAACGGTCCTGTTTGGCCTGTGTCTGTTCTCTATACCGGCACAGGGGCAGATCTTCAGTGATTACCGATGGGATCAGAAAACGATCATTATGGGAAAGTACTCCCCATTGTTCTATGAACTCAATATCGGAGTCAATGTTACTCCCGATAGCTACTCTGCTGATTTCCTGTATTTCAGTGTGGGCTACGGCAAACCCAGTGCTACCAATGAATGGCATAAATACCTTGACAAGAAACAGTCGGGCGATGCACCGTCACAGCCGTCTCAGCCGTCTCAGCCCTCTGGGCCGTCTGGACAGTCAGGGCCTTCTGGGCCATCTTCGGGTGGTGGGAATCCGTCCTCTGGCGGTGACATACCTACTCAGCCGTCGGCACCATCAGCCCCTACAGGCTCAATGAGTGATTTGCATGGTGGCCAGTTGAGCATTGGATGGCAGCATTATTTCAATCATTCTTTTGGCTTCCATCTTCAGGCCGGTTGGGGGTTCGTAGCTGACTTTGGCAGCGATGAAGCTCCGCAGCCGACAAGTACCTCTTCTAATAACAGCAAGGATGAAGTGAAGAGTATGTATATTTACAATGGCGTTCCTGTCCAGGCAGGCATTGACCTGAGCCTTTGGGAGAATCTTATCATAGGCGTTGGAGCCACTTACATGTGGAAAGATCTGCCGGTGGTAACAGTAGGAATTGGTATAACGTTTTAAATGAGGTAGTCATGATGAATAGAAGAGTTTGTTCAATAATCCTTTTGCTGCTGTTCTGGTATGCCCCAATGGTCCAGGCACAGATGTATAGGCAATATAATTTTCCGGGAAACCGTTCTTCGCGTTCCTCACGTTCTTCACGTTCCAATACTCCTGAATATCCGCTTAGTAGCAATATGATGGGTTTTTTCGGTGGCGTCTTTTTGACCAGCAATCCCGATATGAGTGGTTACGACACCAAGAAGAGCTATACGGACTATGGAGGCGGACTGATTTATGACTACCGTTACGAGTGGAGCGAAGCTGCTGCATACGAGATATTGACTTCTTGTATGTTGGCGTCGTGCAACACTTCACATACTGAGCAGGGTGAGAGTAAGATGAAGGTGACCTGGCCACTCGAAACCCGCTTCTACCTTGGCTGCAGTCAGCTGAAACTCTATTTTGGCGCGGGACTGCAATACAATTTCATCTGGTCATGGAGAGATAATGGCAATGACGGTTATTACGGCAACTCGTCGCAAGATGAGGGAACAAGTGCCAACCAGTTGAGCGCTAACTTAGGCGCCGGTTTCTGTCTACTTGGCTTGCAGTCGAAAGTACATTTCCTGATAGGCACTAAATTCCACTTCCCCATCGTCAACAATGCCGAGGGCACAGAGTACTCCAATGGCAACAAAATCGACTTCTCGAAAGACCGCGAGAGTATGGTTCTCACGGGCGGCGTCTCCCTTGACGTTAGCCGCAGTTGCGTGATGATGGCCAACTACGATTATCCGTTGGGCAACTCCGCCCAGACCTCCGTCAACAATGGCGAGTCGCTGAGTTTCTTTGAGCAGCACTCCCAGAGCATCACGTTTAGCATCATGTACCGGTTCTGATAAAGGCTACTACGTATGAGATTGAAGTCATTACTATTTGCCTTGCTTTTGCTGTGTTTCGCTCCTTGTCAGGTCTCTGCACAAAGTGTGTCTCCTGCAAAAGGCGGCTATGCCCGGATTGGGGTCCTGGTGGCCATGGAGAAGGAGATGAAGATGCTGAAGGACTGTTTCACCGACGACCGCGTCGTCATCCGTCAGTGTGGCATGGGAAAGGTCAATGCCGCAGTAGGTTGTGCGGAGCTGATTCGCGACTGTCAGCCTGATGTGGTGATCTCTCTGGGTTGCGCCGGAGGCCAGAGCGCTGACGTCCATCTGGGCGATGCTGTCGTTAGTACGGCGTTGGTCTATCATGATGTGTATTGCGGCAGTGATGTTGCCTATGGTCAGATTCCAGGTATGCCGTTGTATTTCAAGTCAGACTCAACCCTGTTGCAGAAGGCTTTGGAGCTTGGCCCCAAGGTCGTCCCCGGCCTGATTGTCACGGGCGACTGGTTTGTTGACACGAAGGCGAAGATGCGCGAAATCATCGGTCATTTCTCAGCGGCAAGAGCCGTCGATATGGAGTCAGCCGCCATTGCGCAGGTGTGCTATATCCACCATGTGCCGTTCATCTCGTTCCGCATCGTCAGCGACAAACCGCTCGAGGACGAGCATGCCTCCCAGTATGTGAACTTCTGGGACACGGTGTCGGACACCACGTTCAGCCTGGCCAAGCGTTTCATCGAATCCTTGCTCTAAGGAGACGAGTGATTTATGTGTTATTGTCGAACTAATTATGAATAGACTATACAAATGAAGAAGTTAGCATTACTTTTTGTCGTCCTTTTGTGCTCACTGACAACAATAGCTCAGCCCCGTCCATACGAGATTGACGAGTCGTTCGTCCCGTCGTTGGACTTCATGCAAAAGTCATGGTCGGGTGAGTTCGATGGATTAGATCCCAATGCCAGGATGATTTTGTCAATCAAGAGGACCCTTCTCCTCAACCCCGACATGACATTCACGAATGAAGTGACGGGACGCGTCAAGGACGCCCCCGCAATTCTGTTGATGAAGGAGTCTGGCACCTATCAGTACAGCTCCGACGACCAGATGGTGGTGTATACCATAGAAGCCGACTCCACGCTTGATATGAGGAAATACCTTCAAGGCGGCGAAGTGAACTACGCTGTCAACCATTATGGCCCTGCCGTTGCTCCGAAGACCAACTCCGAGAAGGCTCAGTTCACTGCTGCCGCTGACGATGCCAATCGTCAGTGGGTATTGTTCGACCAACAGCTCCTGTCGCCCATCGACCAACGCCAGAAGGCTGTATATGTCATGACGGGCACGGAAATTGATGCTTCTAGTGTCCAGTCTGTCCCCTTCCAACGGGATCGTGGCGATGCAGTATGTTACGACCTGGGTGGACGCAGGCTAAAGGCTCCAGCCCGGGGGATTACTATTGTCAATGGCATGAAGAAAATCTTCCACACTGGTCGTTAGCAGTCAAAAACAACAAATAAGAAAACATTCGAAACAGAAGCGCATATCCTCATCGCGGCATTTTGTGTATCTTTGCAGGCAGATTCGAGAAACCCTGTTTGAAAGATATGCTGAAAAGAATACTGCTTGCTTGGGGCTGTGCGCTGATAGGCGTTTCTGCATTAGCCCAGAACCCCATTATCTGCGACCGTTATACGCCCGATCCGGCTCCCTATGTCCATGGCGATACGCTCTATCTCTTCGTCGACCACGATGAGAACGTGACCGAGAATGGCTACTTCACCATGAAGGACTGGCTGCTCTACAGCACCGTCGACATGGTGAACTGGACTTATCGCGGCACGCCGATCACGTCAGCCACTTTCTCTGCATGGGCCAAGCAGGACAACGACTGCTGGGCCAGCCAGTGCATTGAGCGTAACGGCAAGTGGTACTGGTACTGTACTGCCACCATCAAGGGCCAGTCCTATCCCGGCATCGGCGTGGCTGTGGCCAACAGTCCCGCCGGCCCCTACAAGGATCCTATCAAGAAGCCGCTGGTGCAGGGTTGGTTCAAGATTGACCCCTCAGTCATGATCGACGACAACGGACAGGCCTATCTGTTCTACGGCAACAACATGCTGTGGTACACCAAGCTGACGAAGAGCATGACGTCCATTACCGGTGGCGAGAAAGAGGTGAAGACGAAGGACGAAAGTGCCTTCGGCCCCTATAAGGGCTATAACGACGACGGCACGCCGAAGACCAACTTCGAGGAGGCCTCGTGGATTTACAAGAGGAACGGCAAGTACTATCTGGAGTATGCTGCCGGCGGCGTGCCCGAGCACTGGGCCTACTCGACAGCCGACAAGATTACAGGCCCCTGGACCTATCAGGGCAAGATCATGGGACAGGCCGATAACAGCTTCACCATCCACGGCGGCAGCGTCGAGTTCAAGGGTCACCACTACCTGTTCTACCACAACGGTAAGCTGTCGGGCGGCGGTGGCTTCAAGCGTTCCACTTGTGTCGAGGAGTTTACACCCAACGACGACGGCTCCATTCCCTTCATCAAGGCTACCACCAAGGGCGTTGCCCCCTTGCAGACGCTCAATCCTTACGAGCTGCAGGAGGCCGAGACCATCAATCAGTGTAAGGGCGTCCTCTGCGAGGGCGACTACAACGGCTGCTATGTCACCAATATCAGTAGCGGCGACTATATCCGTGTGCGCAACGTCGATTTCGGCGAAGACGGTGCCCAGTCGCTCAAGATCCGCGTGAGGTCTGCTGCGGGTGGAACGCTCAATGTCCGTACGGGTAGTAAGAGCGGTGTCGTCAAGGGCAGTTTGGTGGTGGCGCCTACCAATGGCGAGTGGGTCGACTTGATGTGCGACTTGACTGCGCCTATTACAGGTGTTGTCAACCTGTTCTTCACGTTCTCTGGCAGTGGCTCCTCGCTGTTCGACTTCGACAGCTGGCAGTTCTATCCGGGCACCGTGGCGGGGATTCGGGAAATGAGAAATGAGGAAGGAGAAATGAGAAATGGAAATGGAAATGAAGGAATGAGAAATGGCGTCTACGACCTGCAGGGGCGCCGCGTCACCACTCTCTCTTCATCTCTCACCCCTCACCACTCACCCAAGATATATATCCAGAACGGCCGCAAGGTGTTGAGATGACAAATGGCTGGCCGAGGCTGACTGATTATTTTACACATTGGAAACAAGATAGAAGATATGAAGACGATGACAAGAACGCTGTTGGCCTTGGGCCTTTGGCTGATGGCAACAGGGGCGGCTGCCCAGGACGATAACACCCAGCGCCTGTGGTACGACACCCCCGCAAAGATATGGCTCGAGGCCTTGCCCATCGGCAATGGTCGCCTTGGCGGTATGGTTTTCGGCGGTCCGCGTGTTGACGAGATACAGTTGAACGAAGACTCGTTCTGGTCGGGAGGCCCCCATAACAACAACAGCTCGTCGGCCGCCTCCAACCTGAAGAAGGTGCGCGACTACATCTTCAACGGACAGGAGAAGCAGGCCGAGGACCTCATCAACCAGACGTTCATCAAGGGGCCTCACGGGCAGAAGTATCTGTCGCTGGGCTCGCTGAAGCTGACCCACGACGGCATCACCGACTCGAAGGTGACCAACTACCGCCGCGAGCTCGACTTGCAGACGGCCCTTTCGACGGTCAGCTTCGAACTGGATGGCCATCACTATCGCCGCACCACCTTTGCCTCGATGCCCGACAGCATCATCGTCATGCGCTTGGAGACCGATGCACCGGCCAGTTTCACCTTGCGTTACAGCACCGACTATTCGAAGACCTACAATAAGAGCGACGACGGCTGGCTTGTCAACATCACCGGCGTCGGCCACGAAGGCATCGAATCCAAGCTCTATGCCAATCTGCGCTACCGCGTCGAGAGCGACGGCGAGGTGGCCTACGGCTCGGTGGGCGCCGTCACGGTGACGGGCTACACCACCGCCACCATCTACATCTCGGCCGCCACCAACTACGTCAACTACAAGTCCGTCACCACCAAGTCGAAGGGCGCCGCCAAGGCGCTGTCCTTCCTGAACTCCGCCTGTCAGCACAGCTACGGCGAGCTGCTCAGCCGCCATGTGGAGGCTTATCAACAGCAGTACAACCGCGTCAGGTTCTGGCTGCCGTCGGTGGCCGCCAATGCCCAGCTGACAACGGTGAGGCGTCTCGAGAAGTTCTCCGGCAGCAACGACTGGGGCATGGTGACCCTGCTCTTCAACTACGGTCGTTACCTGCTCATCTCGTCGAGCCAGCCAGGCGGTCAGCCTGCCAACCTTCAGGGCTTGTGGAACAAGGAGAAGGATGCCCCGTGGGACTCCAAGTACACCATCAACATCAACGCCGAGATGAACTACTGGCCCTCTGAGGTGTGTAACCTCACTGAGACCAACGTGCCGTTCTTCGAGATGATTCGCGACCTCAGCAAGACGGGCGCCACTACCGCCAAGACCATGTATAAGTGCGGCGGATGGGTGGCCCATCACAATACCGACCTCTGGCGCATTGCCGGTCCTGTCGACGGTGCCTACTGGGGCATGTACCCCAACGGCGGTGCCTGGTTGGCCACCCATCTGTGGCAGCACTACCTCTACACGGGCGACCTCGCCTTCCTGCGCGAGTGGTATCCTGTCATCAAGGGCACAGCCGACTTCTATCTCGACTACATGCAGCCCATTCCCGAGGGTTGCGCCTTTGCCAAGAGCATCACCGCTGAAGAGAAGAACAACTGGCTCGTCGTCGTTCCGTCAGTCAGTCCCGAGCAGGGGCCTGCCGGCAAGTCGACGCCTGTCACCGCCGGTTGCACCATGGACAACCAGATCGTCTTCGACGCCCTGTCGAACACGCTGCGTGCCGCCGAGATCCTGGCTGAGGCCGATGGGGCCGATGAGACCAATGGCTATGCTGAGACCATCACCAAGATGCGCGAGGCCCTCGCTAAGGTGCCTCCCATGCAGATAGGCAGCCGTAAGCAGCTGCTGGAGTGGCTCATCGACGCCGACGGCAGCGAGAAGGAGCACCGTCACATCTCCCACCTCTACGGCCTGTTCCCCTCCAACCAGATATCACCCTTCTACCACAATGAGCTCTATGCCGCAGCCAAGCAGACACTTACCGACCGCGGCGACGCTGCTACGGGCTGGAGCCTCGGTTGGAAGATATGCTTCTGGGCACGTATGCTCGACGGAGCCCACGCCCTGACCATCCTCAAGAACATGCTCAAGCTGCTGCCGTCCGACGACGCCACCAGCCAGTATCCTAACGGCCGCACCTATCCGAACCTCTTCGACGCCCATCCGCCGTTCCAGATCGACGGTAACTTCGGCGCCACTGCCGGCATCGCCGAGATGCTGCTGCAGAGCCACGACGGCGCCATCCACCTGCTGCCGGCCCTGCCCGCTAGCTGGAAACAGGGCAGCATCAGCGGTCTGCGTGCCCGTGGCGGCTTCGAGGTCGACATGCAGTGGGACAACAAGGCGCTCCAGGTGGCCACTATCCATTCTACCATTGGCGGCACGCTGCGTCTGCGCTCCTATGTCGAACTCGAAGGCGACGGCTTGCAGCCTGCCGAGGGCGACTGCCCCAATCCCCTCTTTGCGCCTGCCCAGATTCAGGAGCCGCTGCTCTCGCCGAAGCTCACGGCCAAGCCGAGCCTCTCGGTCAAGCAGGTTTATGAGTACGACCTCCAGACACAGCCCGGCGGCTCCTATCGCGTCTATAAGAAAGGTGTGATGGCTCATGTCAGCACGCTGGGCAATGGCGGACAGCGGATGCCTGACGATGCCGTCTACGACCTGCAGGGCCGCCGTGTTTCCCGTACTTCGAACAAGGGCATTTATATCCAGAACGGCCGCAAGCTCGTGGTCAGATGAAACCTTTAATTATTCGTCCTAAGACAACAAAGGACAACAGTTCTTTTTTGAACAACGAATTTAACGGATTTCACGGATGAGGGGCATGCGCGTAGCCAGAATCCGTGAAATTCGGCCATTCTACTCAACCCTTCACAGAAGGGATAATGGGCTGATAGATAGACATATACGGTGAATGGTTGTTTGCGCCTTCAGGCGGGCGCAGACGATGACCTCGATGCGCTTAAGCACCATCACTGATTTTGGCTTATCGCAAAAAAACGGCACGACCTCTTGGGAAACTGAGCATGACTTTCGGAAAATAGAGCATGACTTTCGGGAAAAAGTCGGCCCCGGAAAAACGTCCCAGGCCGTGGGACATTTCTGCGGCGGCCCCCCAGACTTCTGCGGCGGCCCCTGAGCGTCCTGCGGCGGCCTCCCAGAGTTCTGCGGCGGCCCCTGAGATTTGTATAAAGACAACTTTGACCGCTCGAGCTCTGCTCGCTTGCAAAGCAAGAACATAGGACAACATTTTCGTTGGCAGTCTTTGTTGTCTTAGGACGAATAAACCCTTCACAATAACCAGTTGAATGTCAGTCGGTTAGTGCTGTTGTGAAGGGTTGGGCGGTTGTCGTGCTACGGGTATTGGAACCGGGGGTGGGGTGTTCCTTTCGTGGTTTGACGCTATTGGGGTGGGGTGTTTTTTCGTGGTTTGGTGCTATTGGGGCGGGGTGTTTTTTCGTGGTTTGGTGCTATTGGGGCGGGGTGTTTTTTCGTGGTTTGGTGCTATTGGGGCGGGATGTTCCTTTCGTGGCTTGACGCTATTGGGAGGGTGTCTTTTTTGTGACTTAATGCTATTGGAAAGGTGTCATGAGACAAGGGCGAAACATATAGCAAAATATTTGAAACTTCTGCCGTGGGGCTTCTCGTATTATTATTGTATCTTTGCACACAAAACTAAGGCTATAGATACATAAGACTATGATGAAGAGAATCGTTTTTGCCCTCGTGGCGCTGCTGACCGCCACCATGGGATGGGCACAGCAGGTGAAGGTGGAGTTCGTGACTCCCGCTATCGTTCATGTGGTGAAAGGCCAGCCCACGAAGTCGCTGGTCGTCCTGGACAGGGAGCAGGTAACCGACACCCCGCTCGGCCGGGGGACGCTTGCTGCCAACGGGACGCAAGAACACCCGACACCCGACATCTGGAAAAGCAGTGAGCTGACGGTGAAGGAGGATGCCAAGGGCCACCTGACGTTCCTCACGGCCAAGGGCAAGGTGCTGCTGCGTGAGGCGGCGACGACACGCCCCGAGCGGGCACGCTCCAGAGCCTGTCAGACGTTCCGGCTCGACAAGGACGAGGCCATCTACGGACTGGGCACCATCCAGAACGGCAAGATGAACCGTCGCGGCGAGCATAAGCGTATGGAGCAGTCGAACCTCGAGGACTTCCAGAATGTACTGCAGAGCATCAAGGGCTGGGGCCTGTACTGGGAGAACTACTCGCCGACGCAGTTTGATGACGATGAGTACGGCATGACCTTCACGTCGGAGACGGGCGAGGGCGTCGACTATTACTTCATGTACGGCGGCAGTGCCGACGGTGTCATCGCCAAGGTGCGCGAGCTGACTGGCGATGTGCCGATGTTCCCGCAGTGGACCTACGGCTTCTGGCAGTCGAAGGAGCGCTATAAGACGGCTGCCGAGACGGAGTCGATCGTCGACCAGTACCGTGCGCTGAACGTGCCGCTGGACGGCATCATCCAGGACTGGCAGTACTGGGGCTCTAACTACCTGTGGAACGCCATGGACTTCCTCTCTGAGGACTTCTCCAACGGCAGGCAGATGATACAGAACGTGCACAAGAAGCACGCCCACTTCATGATCAGCATCTGGGCCAGCTTCGGCCCCATGACCAAGCAGTTCCGCGAGCTCGACGCCAAGGGGCTGCTCATGCCCTTCGAGACATGGCCGCAGAGCGGCATCTCGCACGTCTGGCCGCCTATGAAGGACTATCCGTCGGGCGTGAAGGTCTACGACGCCTTCCACCCCGAGGCCCGCGCCATCTACTGGAAATACCTGAAGACGCTTTACGACTACGGCACCGACGCCTGGTGGATGGACTCGACCGACCCCGACTTCTTCAATCCCCGTGAGAGCGACTACGAGCACCCCGTCTATGGCGGCACATGGCGCTCGCAGCGTAACGCCTTCCCGCTGGAGACCGTTCGCGGCATCTACCAGGCACAGCGCAACACCCCTCCTTCGGAGGGAAAGGGGGAGGCTAAACGTGTCTTCATCATGACCCGTTCCAGCTATGCCGGCCAGCAGCACTACGGCTCCAACATGTGGAGCGGCGACG
>CAMVPA010000001.1 GCA_947169245.1 uncultured Prevotellaceae bacterium | reverse complement strand
CTACGCCGCGCTGAGCCTTGGCCTCACCCGTACAGAACGGGGGGAAGTTATAGTGAAGCAGGAACTTCATATAGCTCTTGTCGAGCACGTCGTCTACCAGCTTCTCGTCAAGCTTGGTACCCAGCGTGACGGTGGTCAGCGACTGCGTCTCGCCACGGGTGAAGATTGAACTTCCGTGAGGCATGGGCAGCGGAGACACCTCGCACCAGATGGGACGGATCTCGTCGGTCTTACGACCATCGAGACGGATACCCTCGTCGAGGATGCAACGGCGCATGGCGTCGCGCTCCACGTCGTGGTAGTAGCGCTCCATCATGGCATATTTCTCTTCCAGCTCGTCCTCGGTGAGGTCGGCGTGGGCGGCAGCATATTGCTCCTTGAAGTCGGTGAGGATCTTCTCGAAGGCATCGGCGCGCTGCTGCTTCTCCAGAGCCTGCTTCGTCACGTCGTAGGCGGGCTGGTACAGCTCCTTGTTCATCTGGGCACGCAGGTCCTCGTCGTTCACCTCGTGGTCGTACTCGCGCTTCACGTCCTTACCGAGCTCCTTGCTCAGTTCGGCCTGCAGCTCACACATGGGCTTGATGGCGTCCATAGCGGCCTTGAGGGCACCGAGCAGATCCTGCTCAGAGACTTCCTTCATCTCACCCTCCACCATCATGATGTTCTCAGCCGAGGCACCGACCATGATGTCCATGTCGGCCTCCTTCATCTGAGCGAAGGTGGGGTTAATGACGTACTCGCCGTTGATGCGAGCCACGCGGACCTCCGAGATGGGGCACTCGAAGGGGATATCCGAGCAGGCCAGGGCTGCCGAAGCGGCAAAGCCGGCCAGAGCATCGGGCTGGTCAACGCCGTCGGCCGAGAACAGCATGACGTTGACGAAAACTTCTGCGTGATAGTTACTGGGGAAGAGTGGACGAAGAACGCGGTCCACGAGTCGCGATGTCAGGATTTCGTTGTCTGAGGCTTTGCCTTCGCGCTTGGTGAATCCACCGGGGAAACGGCCTGCGGCGGCGTACTGTTCACGATAGTCTACCTGCAAAGGCATGAAATCGGTTCCGGGAACTGCATCTTTTGCGGCACAAACAGTGGCGAGCAATACGGTGTTGTTCATCTTCAGCATGACTGCACCATCAGTCTGTTTTGCCACTTTCCCGGTTTCAATGGTGATGGTTCTGCCATCAGCCAATTGAAGGGTCTTTGTAATTACGTTCATCTTGTTTTAAAACATCTAAAAATATAAAATGAAGGCGCACCTTTGCGCCTGCAACATTAATTGCGGGCGCAAAGGTACACATTATTATATGAATAAACGAAGAAAAGGCGAACTATTTCCCGGCTTTTAGGAAATTTTGACAAGTTACCAGCGGTCGCGGGTCTGGATATCGTCGGCCCAGCGGTGGTCTTTCGGGAACGGCTGACCGCCCCATGCCTTCACCTGTGTCCAAGGCTCGGCCTTGTCGGTCCAGAACGGATGGTCGGCAGGAAGACCGAGTGGCATGAGCGACAGCGACGTCATGTAGAGCGACCCGTTGTTGGTGTACCAGTCGGCGGTCTCAGGCTGGTGGCCACAGAAGCCGATGGTCAGGAAACCAGCGTCGTTGTAGTTCTGCTGCTGGTCGTACATGCGGTGCATCACCTGCGTCAGGGCGGCGCGCACCTGACCGTTCGAGAGATCCTTGGGCAGCTTCTGGTACCACGCCATCAGCGCCAGCGGCTGCATGGCGGCGAGACGGTAGGGCGTAGAACGGCCGATGACGGGGAAGGTGCCCTCGGGCGAGATGAAGCGCTCGAGGATGATGGAGAACTTCTGCGCACGCTTCAGGGCGCGGTCGTAGTACTTCTGGTACTCCAGACGGGTGTTAGCCTTGGCGTCGAGCATATTTTGAAGGGTCTCCAGGTACATGGCATGGAACACGTAGCTCGAATAGTAGTCGAAGGCAAAGACAGGGCCGTCGGCATACCAGCCGTCGCCGACATACCACTCCTCGACCTTGCGGATGGTCATCATGACGCGGAAGTCATCGTACTCCCTGAGACCCACGGCCTTGGCGATGAAGCTCTCGATGGTCGACGAGAACAGGAACCAGTTGGTGTACGGAGGCTCGATGGAACGGAGCTTTTTGAACTCCGTGATATAACGCTGCTTGGTGACATCGTCAAGGGGTACCCACAGTGCATCGTAGGCACGGATGAACGACTCGGCGATGTAGGCGGCATCGACGAGGTTCTGGCCCGAGGCACCCCACACGAGGTAGTCGGGCGACTGCGGATCGACACTGTTCTTGTAGGAGGCCAGCGCCCACTCGCGCAGCTGCTTGCGCATCTCCAACTCTTTCATGTCGGCAGGGGAACCTCCGAACGCACTGTCAGGCAGAGCCAGCCACGGGGCGATGCCGGCCATCAGTCGACCGAAAGTCTCCATATACACCACTTTGCGGTTGCGGTTGTCGAACGACGGCGAGAACTCTGTCTTCATGTTCTTCTGGAGCTCGCCCTTGGCCATGTTCTCCAGCACGGGCTGCGCCATCTTCCAGGCCTGCTCACACCAGTACTCGCGGTCGGTCTGCACCGCCTTCTTCACTTTCTTTGCCTCAACGGGTGTCAGCGCTATCAGCGCCATCAGTAGAATAATTGCTTTCTTCATAGGTATTTGTTCTAGTATTTCTTGGCTGTTCAGGATGCAAAAGTAAACAAAAAAGCCGAAAGCGCAAAACTTTCGGCTTGAAATTTAATCAGCACGCTTTTTAGGAGTTACTGGAACCGTCTTCAAAATAGTCGACGGTTTCATCATGACGTTGTACGCTTTGCGGTCGATGTCGAGCATCACAGTCCGTAATCCTATGTACGAGATGCGGAGTTTGTCCTGAGGGTCAACTACTTTGAGCGTGAAGTTGCCGTTTACGTCGGTAACAGTTGAAGCCACGACTTGGCCGTTTTCGTCAATCTCGCAGACGGTGGCACCAAAGACAGGACCGAACTCGTCGTTCACGACGCCATAGATTTTCTTGCCGGCCTTCACTCTTTTCTTATTCGCTTTTTTAGCCTTGGCTACCTCGCGTGTAGGTATCGGCAGGGTACTTAAACCCTGCCGCTGCGGGATCTGTTTGACGGTAGGAACGGTAGGAATGTCGCTCCTTGATGCGGCTCCCTTTGAATTGAGAATAGCATCTGGGAAATGCTCCCAAATGGCGGCTTCCTGCTCGTCGGTCATCTCGCCGTCGATGCGCAGGTTGTCAATCTGCAGGCCATAGAACCACTCGGGCAGCTCCACTTTGTCGGTAAAGTAGAGGGTCAGCCGCTTGATGTGCGGCAATTGGGCAAGGTGTTCGGGCACTTTGTTCACGCGCAACTCGATGCCGTAGAAGGAATCCTCTGAGTCCATCTTCTGGAGTCGCTTCACGATGCTGTCGCTGCCCTCCATCTGTCTGACCACCCACCCCATCTTGGGCGTGAGGGCATGCGTCAGGGTGTCCACTTCGGTTCCGATGAAGCCGGCCACGAGCTGCATCGGGATATCAGTGAGGACCGTACCGTCGGCAGGGCTGATGACCTTGTATTTGAAGTCCACATACACCCGCTCCGACGGCATCTTGTGCGTGTGTGGCACCTGGTCGAGCGTCTGTCCGTTCTCGTCGGGGAAGAACTTGAGTATCCATCCGTCCAGCTTTGTAGGTTTGCGGAAGTCGCACCCGCCACCAGCCAATTTATCAACACGATGTTTCTTGACCATGCCCTGCCAGAAAGCTTGGTCGGCCTTTCCCTCGGAGGCTTTGACAAACTCCGTCAGGATGGGCACGAGTCTCTTTGTCCACGGGCCGACGGCATACTTCTGCAGCTGCTGCGTCTTCTCAAGCACCTTCTGCCAGTCTTGGGGCGTGCCGGTAAGCGTGACACTTGGAATGCCGCAGGCTATATAATGGACCACATAGTCGAAATAGCTCTTCATGGTCTCCATCAGCGTAATCTGCGAGGTGATGCGCTCGGTGATGCCCGTGGTAGTGAAGTCGGCGGTGATGGTCTTGGCGATGTCGCCCTTGGTGGCATCGTTGATCTGTGCCGTGAAGTCGGCCATCATCTTCTGCCAGTCGGCATCCTCGGAGAGCAAGTCCTTGTCGGACTGCACCACAAGGTCCATCTTCCCCGAGTGGTTCACCAGCTGGTCGCGCAACTGCTCGGGGTGGGCATTTACATAGCGGGCGAACCCCTGACTGATAAGCACCCAGATCATGTCGGGCGAGAGCACGAGCGGACGGTGCTCGGCATAGGCCCGCACAATCGTCTTGAAGAAGACGTCCTTCCCGGTAAAGGTGTAAAACTTCTCGTCGTCAGCAAAACTCCAGGCAATCATGGCGCGGGTGTCACCGGGGACGCCTTCGTCATGAAAAATCCCGTTGAGCGCCTGAGCACCACTGTTTTGGTATTTCACGATAGCATCATCTTCAACAGGCGAGAGATTCTCGTCGACCACAAAGGTGACGCCCGTCTGGGCTGTGGCGAGGCTGGCGATGAGTGCCAGTGCGATGGTGGTCAGTATTTTCTTCATAGGTCGGTTGGTATTTAGTTATTCGATTTCCAAGGTGCCGTCGAAGCTGATGGGATCGCGGTTCAGGGAGCGCACGTGGATGGTTGCTTCGCCAGAGTCGTAGATATTAATCACATAGTGGTAGGAGTCCTCACGTGTCCTGACGTCGATGTCGAGCTGCGTGTACTTATTTGACTTCGGCTTACTTTCCTTATAACTTAATACAGGCTCCTCGAAGTTCAGACCTATCGAGGGTGAAAACTGCGACACCTGAGCCTGCCCCAGATAGGGGAGATAGCTGTGCAGCGTGTCGCCACGCAGTTCCAGGAAGAAGTCGGGCGTCACCGTTCTCGCCCCATAGCGCATGCTGTTCATCGTCGTGATGTCGATATGCCACCGCTTGTCGGCGATAGCACCGAGCACAGCCATCTGCTTCCTTTCCCTCTTCGTGAGCTTATGAAAATTTTCTTTGATAGAGGGAACCTGTGGACGGCTCTGAGGAATCAGGGGACGGTTCTGTGATCCCTTTTTCGACGAAAATGGCATCGCAGAACCGTCCTCGGATTCTGCTGATTCTGTCGCGAGGTGAGAGGTGCGAGATACGTTGGATGTGGAGGCAAGGAAGAACAGCTCATCCTTAGGCGACGTGATATCCAGAACGGGGCGAGGGGTGAAGTGACGTGGTGTCTCAACCTTTTCCATTGCTGTTGGCTCTGCTGTCTCAGCCGCAGTCTCGTTGAGTTCTGTTGTTGGCTGTTCCTCCGACAGTTCGTCAGCTACAACCTCAGTATGCGACACCTCCGCGATGGGTTGCGACGGAACAACCGTCGGCTTCACTATCTGCTGCGCCACAAGAGGTTCCTGCGGCGTTTGCTCGTGAGTATGATAGAATACCAGCAGCAGAGCGATGCTGGCAGCGATGGCAAACAGAAGCCTCACCCCCCGCCCTCTCCAAAGGGAGAGGGAGCTGAAATGCGGATGGTTTTCTTTCTCCTTTGATGGGGAGAGGCTCTCCATCACCCGCTCGTTCAGGTCGGCGGGCATCGGCGGCAGTTTCTGCTCCTTTCGGCTGACGGCCTCGCGGAGGTTCATATCGTTTTTGATGTTGTTCATTGTTCAGCGTGATTTGATGATTCTGTAGAGTTTCTTGCGGATACGGCTCAGCTGCGAGCCTACGGTAGAGATGATGGAGCCTGTGACATAGGCGATGTCGGCGAGGCTCATGTTGTCGTAGTAGAACATACTCACGATGGCCTGTTCGTGGGGTGGCAGCATCGCCAGCGCCTGTTCCAGCTGCTGTATGGTCTCTTCGTCCTGAGGCGCATCGTCAGAGTCTTCGAGAGTGTTGAGACCCAGGTCGCGCTCATCTATAGAAACGATGGCAGCCTTCTTGTCGCGGACGAAGTTGAGCGACTCGTGGTAGGCAATGCGACCCAGCCATGTGGAGAGCGTCGCCTGACGGGAATCGTAGCCCCCGATGCCACGTAGTGCTTTGACAAACACATCCTGATAGACCTCTTCTGCATCCTCGCGACAGGTCACGATGCGCTGCACCATGCGGAACACCATCGGGCCATACTCCGTGAGTAGCCGCTGGCAGGCGGCAGGCTTATGCTGCTGCAGTTCACTAATCAGGGTCGTTATCTCTTGTTCCATCTTGATGGTCTTCTACTTATATATACACACAAATCGAGTTATTATTGCAATCATCAACAATTTTTTTGAAGAAATATCGGCCCATCTATAAAAAAGCTCTGAACTTTCTGATAAGAATTCCTTGCAAACACCTTATCATTTCGAATCTTTTTTGTATCTTTGCAAGACAAACCTTTGAATAAAGTTTGAGTAAAATGAAGGAAGGGTATTTGAATTGTCACCTGTTGAAAATACGCCAAGGAGAGCCTGCCAAAAGAGAAAAGGCAGGTTATTGGCAGACTGCTATCGGACTTCAGGCTGTAGACGGCTTGAAGGTTTCAGACTACCTGCAAGACACTGCCCGTCGCCACATTGAAGGCGATATCACCATTGACGAGGCTCGTGAGCTGATAAAGTCCTACTATCAGTCGAAAACTGTACGTGAACCTGATGATGAGAAGAAACAAGAAGCCGATAAGGCATCGGCCAATATAACCAAGATACTCTGGGTATTTCCGCAATGCATTGGTGCGTGCCAACTATAGAAATGCCATCAAGGGCATTGATTATTCACCTATCTACCTTGAACGTTTCTTCCGCAATCTATTGCTTGGTGAGAAATGGGATCTTCGTAACAGATACCTGCATATTCACCCAACTAAGGAGTGGAGTGAACAGCCAAATCAGGCTGTCCTGTCTTCTGACTCAAGGGTTGCAACCTCGACGGCATAGGTTGCAACCTTTAAGAAAAAAGTCTCTGCCGAGGAAATGACAATCATGATTTTGGAATTTTTTTCCACATGGCGTTCTATGGACGAGATAGCAGAATTCACTGACAGAGACAAGAATTACATAAGAAATAAAATACTACCAAGGTTAGCGGAAAAGATAGAGAAGGAATATCCTGATGTTCCTAATCATCCCCGACAAAGATATAGATCCAAGCGTTAAGGCCCGACTTCTTCAATAGTGGCCGAGTATTTCAAAATACTCATGGAGTATTTTTCAAAACTCGTTGACTTCTGAAAATTTCTCGTAACCCGATGAAAAACGGTGTGCATCTTGTAAATATTTTGTATACGCAGTGCGGAGACTTTTTCTGAGGATTCAACTGTCTCCGCAACGCGGAGACAGTTGAATTGGGACCATCTTCGTTCTCTTATGGGCATCAAAAACCCACTTGAGCGTCAGTTTTATGCATGTGCCATAGGAACAGGTGATCTACCCCAACACCTAAACTGCACCCCAAAAGTTAGACACGAAAGAAGATGTAAAAGAGGCAGCTTGACAATGTAGAAGCCAATGCCTCAAGGGGTAGGTCATTGGCCAAAAGGGGTACCTCTAGGGTAGGTGTTTAATAACAGGTACCCCTACTAAAACGCCCTGTACATCAACCTTTCGGAGGTGTTGGGGTAGGAGGTTAGGTGTTTTTGCGAGTAAACTTTTTTGGGGGTATAGCCACCATAATCATCTATACTTTTCCATTTTCTCTTCTTTACAAAAAATAAATTAGATGACATGCCTAAACATACACTCAACAATAAAAAACTTCATTTTTGTTTTGTATTGTTCTTGTTTATTCGTACCTTTGCCCTCGGTTCGGGGAGAAATCCGGACTAACAGAAAGCATTCGCTATTATTTCGCGTTCAGCCAAAAGCGTAGGAAACTTATTGGGAATAACAACGCAACGAGATAATACGTGACGGGGTGGCCGTATAGGGCATCTTGTCTCCTTATGATAGAAATGCATTAACACTTAGGTGTGATGTATTCTTATTAAGGAGACCGGGGTTCCCTTCCTACGCTACCTCGAAGCTGAACGCAATAAGGAACATCACGCCTTTTTGCGTCTTGGCGTGATTGATAGTTGGGTGCAATTATTTACAACTATCAATTGTGCTATGCAAGAAAATAAACAACGAGCAGGAAGAAACAGAACTCTAACTGTTTCGTCTAATGAGGTTTCTTCTTTAGAGTCTTTCATCAGGACTATAGAAGATTTGAAAGAGAGATATGAGGATGACTCCATTGTCAATGGTGATTTGTTTGAATGTATAGACTTTGTACCGAACAAATACTTTGATCTTATTATTGTCGATCCTCCGTATAATCTGGACAAGGACTTCAATGGCAAAAAATTCTCTGCCATGAATAGTCAAGATTATGAGAACTATCTACGCAGTTGGTTTCAAAAAGTCTGCGACAAACTGAAGGACAACGGTTCTCTATACATGTGTGGTGATTGGAAGTGTACTTCTTCTATGCAACGTGTTATTGAAGAGAGACTGACGATATTAAACCGGATTTCATGGCAAAGGGAAAAAGGACGTGGAGCAAAGAACAACTGGAAAAACGGAATGGAAGACATCTGGTTTGCAGTGAAGAATCCAAAGGACTACTATTTCGACGTGGAGTCAGTGAAGTTAAAACGTAAAGTCATTGCCCCTTACAAAGTTGATGGAAAACCAAAAGACTGGGAACAGACAGAAAAAGGAAATTTCAGACTGACCTATCCTTCAAATTTTTGGGATGACATCAGTATTCCCTTTTGGTCTATGCCAGAGAACACGGACCATCCTACGCAGAAGCCAGAAAAACTCTATGCCAAGTTGATATTGGCTTCATCCAAGAGTGGAGGAAAAGTGTTCGACCCATTCCTTGGCAGTGGTACTGCTGCTGTTGTGGCTCGAAAACTTGGACGCCATTTCTTTGGGATAGAAATAAATCACGAATATTGTTTATGGTCTGTAAAAAGGTTTGTTAATTCTTTGAATGACCTGTCCATTCAAGGATATTCAGACGGAGTATTCTGGGAGAGGAACACTCTTGGCGAACAGAAAAAAGCTCATATTGCTAGTACATCAAAAAAGAGTCTGGAACTTAATTTTTACGACAATGAATAGCAACTGTAAGGAGTTTGTCCGTTTCATCATAGAAGAAGCACCCAAGCATAACAAGGCAACTGTGGAAGATGCCGCAAACAGAAAGTACCACTTCATAAAGGATAGGAAAGTCTACCATAACCAATATTTTGCCGTTAGGTTCAGCTATTCCAAGTCGTCCTCGGAATCCTTTTCCAACACGGTACTTTCTTTATCGGCCCTCGAAAAGTATGACAAGATTCCTTTCTTCGTCGTTCTGGTACGTCAGGCTGCTGACAATCTGATATTGTTAGCCAACACAACATTTCTCAAAAAAATCAGCCATAGTTCACAGGAGCTTAGTTTGACCAATATTAAGGGGAGTTTCAACGGTTCTGATATCATGAGAGAATACGGAGGGACACTCAACTCTCCAGGTAATTTCGATTATCTCTTTGCCATCCACCAAGGACTTGATTGGGAGGACAATCTGACACGTCTTGTTGATGCAACCTCAAATATCAAGGGAACAACTCAAAAGTTTGTCCCTTCACAAACAGAAGAGCAGAACATTTTTGATTCGGTCAGAAGAGCTGAAGAGTTTGTCCTGTCACCGTATTATGATGTCCTTACAAATGATCTCAATGAAAGATGCAATAAATGTCGCAATGAGATTTTGGTGGCTTCACACATTGAGAACACCAACATAAGGGGGAGATTGATTGAAAGTTTGATTACATCAGACGATGAACAGAGACAATTCCTAATAGACAACTTGAAAGACTTGGAAAACGCATTGCCGTCATACGACACCAAAAACGGTTTGGGTGACTACCACGTTGAATACAAAGACGCAGATACCTATACTGATATCAAAACAAAAGTCATCTATCTCAATTCCAATCCCAAAGCATACAATGTGGACAAATTCCTTAAGCAAATGGCCGATTCAAGGAGTGTCTTTATGTTCTTCTTTATAGGTATAGACGAGAAAGATATTTTCAATACGCTGCTTTGCTCGGTCTATCATAACAAACTTATCGACAATACCCTCTTGCAGTTTCATTGGGCAGGCAGATCTTCAAGAGGAGTAGCACAATTCAATGGAAGTGCAATTGATGAAATGCTGAAAAGTATTTCATTCGTAAATGAGATTGATAAAAATAAAGCAAAGGATTTTATACAGAGGCTATTAGACAGATAGCTCTAATCCTCCTCCTTTAGCTGTTGGATGAAGTGACCCCAAATGTATGGCAGGGACTTGCTCCCTGTCATATATAGCTAACTCTACCATTGACAAAGAGCAGACTGCCAAGGGCAGAGTCCTTTGAAGAGTTTTACCCGATGGCAACTAATTTGTTATCGGGTAATAACTGCCACAGGGACAGGTGAGTGGCATCCGCTTAAAAATCGTTAAAACGGTCACGTCTTATGCAAGATTTTCTGATTTCCAAGTTATAAGGACAGTGCATTTAATCAGAAAAGCAATGAAACAACTGAAGAAAATCATCTTTGCAGCGCTGGCCGCTTGTCTGTTTGCGGCCTGCGACATTGAAAGTGGAGGAGATGTGATTTGGGACATCGCTCCTGTAGGATTCCAGATTTTCATCACCGACAACGACGGACATGACCTGCTCGACTCTACGTTCCAAGGTAATCTGTTGAAAGACGTTACCGTCAGTTACAACGGTGAGACCTATCCCGTCATAACAGAGCGGGATTTCAACGAAGCGGAGTACGGCAAATCACAGACGAGGGCATATATGCCTATTTTCCGTGGACTCGTTTTGCGCCAATACTGGCTGCCTTACCATATTACTTACGAATGCTTCATGCTGACGTTCGGTGAGTTTGACGGCGAGGAGAATGTCGGCAAACGCGAGATTACGCTGAACCTGCCCAACCAACAACCCATTCGCCTTTCATACAAAAACAGTTTCAAATGGAAGTCTGATGGCAGTCCGAAGAAAAGTACCAAGTTCTATCTTAACGACCAGGAACTGAAAGATGATGCCGGGAAAGGTGGCGGTTACCATTTTCTCTATTCCGACACCGGTTGTAACTACAATCCTGATCACTAAAAAGGGAATCCCATCACTGAGATTCCCCGGAGTCCTCTTGCGAGGCATATAGTAGAGGCTGTAAACAACCTGATTACCGGAAGTGGCTCGTCTTCTTGCCATTGTTATTGTTGTTGATGTTCTGTGCAAACTGACGATTAGGCTTGTTGTTCGTCTTGTTGTCACCGTGCTTCACAATCGGCGTGGAAGTTGGTTTTTTCACACTCCTGTCAGCATAGTAACGGTCAGACTTCTTGTTGTTGCCACCCCTGTAGCCGGCAAATCCCTTCGGATTGCCCTTGAAGTAGTTGTGCTTGTTGGAATAGTGGTTGTAGACGCTGAACGTCCAGCCACTATTCTTCCAATTCAGCGGACGATAGAAGTAGCTCTGCTTCTGGTACTTCTCATACTGGTAGGCGGTCAGCACATACTTCAAGTCGTTGTTGCGACGCTTCCACCAAGTGCCGTAGGCATCGTTACGCCCGTTCACGCTCATCAGGTAGTCCAGATTGATCTCATAGACGTCTTCATACTGGGCTTCCGTCAGGTTCAGTTCGTAAGCCATTTTGTCACTTAAGAATAATGCCTCGTTCTTTGCGGTCTTATAACTCATTGCGTTGGCCGAGATAGTCATGACCATCATCATTGCCAGTGTAAAGATCTTCTTCATAATAGTGTCTCCTATTCTTTAAGTGAAACATAAGTATCTTTTTTACATCGGCAAAGGTAGGCACTTTCCTTGAGGTGCGCAAAGGATTATTCCTAATCTGAAGGGAGGATTCTCCTAAATCGTATTAGGAAAATCCCCCCCTTGCAGTAAACTGTTGTTGTCTTTTTACTTCGCTTCCAGAAACCTCACGTATTCGCAGGCAGCAAGCAGGAAGGCACCGACGCCGAAGTTGGCTTCGCTGTTCTGGTCGACGGTCTGTCCGGGGATGGCGCGCTCGCCGATGGGCTGCACATAGCCCACCTTGCCCGACTTCTGGAGGGCTGTCTCCGTCAGGTATTTCCATGCCTTGGCAATGACGGGAGCAAACTCCTTCTTGGAGAGGTAGCCGTGGTTGACACCCCACAACATGCCATAGGTGAAGAAGGCGGTGCCTGAAGTCTCGGGACCGGGAGCGTGCTGGGGGTCATACATCGAACGTGTCCAGTAGCCCTGTGGCTGCTGGCAGGCGGCCACGGCGCGGGCCAGACGGGTGTACTTCTCAACAAAGAAAGGCTGACGCACGTATGTCTCGGGCATGTCCTGCAGCACCTTAGCCAGACCGGCCAGCACCCAACCGTCGCCGCGTGCCCAAAAGTCTTTCTTACCGTTGGCCGACTTGTGTTTGGGATAGACATACTTGCCGTCGCGGAAATAGATGCCAGTCTCCTGGTCGAGCATGATGCCGTCGGAATAGAGGATGTTCTGATAAAGCTTGTCAAGATACTTTGTGTCACCCGTCAGCTTGTACATCTTCGTCATCACGGGCATCACCATGTAGAGGGCGTCGGCCCACCACCAATAGTCGTTCTGTGGCGAGTCGGCCTCATAGCCCATCACCTCCTTGGCACGGGCCACCCATTCCTCGTTTCTCGTTCCTCGTTCCTCGAGATAAAGGTCGATATATGTCTGGAAGCATATCTGCCAGTCGCCGAAGAGTACATAGTCCTGTCCCTCGCCATACTGCTTGTACTTCCACTTGGCTGGGTCGGCCTCCGTGGCGCCCTGCCAGTGGTTATGTTCAGCCCAACGGATGCTGTAGTCGAGCATCTGCTGGTCCTGAAGCAGTTTATAGACCTCGATATTGCCAGTGTGGTAGGCGGCATTGTCCCAGAACGACCGTACCTCGGCCTTGTTGTTCGTCTGCCAGTAAGTATTGACCTTCCGAATGACGTCCTTCACCTGACTGGGGGTCCACGTACGGGCCTGCAACGCCATAACAGCGAAGAGGCAAACAATCAAAAGAGATTTCTTCATAGTTATTTCTACTTTTTGATTCTGATAATGTTCAACGAGTAAGCCGGCAAATCTACCTCTATATTATTATTGTCCGGCGACAGCTCGTGTTCGGTTGGGCTGATGTTGGTTGGCTGCTGCAGGGTATTCTCGTCGTAACCTGTATTAGCGCACAGTCGGATGAGTTTGGCTCGCTTCACCGCAAAGTTACTGATGTTCAGTCGGGCCGTGGTGCTCTCGTCCCGCGAATTGACAATCTTGACAATAAGTTCGCCCGTCTGGTCGTCGATGGTAGCACTCGAGAACACATCGGTTGAGGTGTCTTGCTTCAGCACAGTATCAAACACCAGGTCATCGTCAAGCCAGGCTTTGACAGAGTCACCGCTGACGGTCAATGTCACATCATACCAGCGGCCTGTCTCCACACGGCCTCGTTTGATGGCCGTCTGCGACTTACCACTACCGTTAACCTGTTCCAGAGCATGCTGCGTATTGCCCCAGCCGCCAAAGTTCAGCCAGCAGTAGTTATGTTCGTCCACATAGTTGAAGACGATGATGAAGCCCTCACGGCCTTCGTCCTTGCGTGCACGGCACTTCAGGGTATAGTGGTCGCCCACTTCGGCGGTACACAAGGCCATGCACTGCTCGCGGTGGCTCGTCTGACTCAATATGCCGTCGGTGACCTTCCAGTCGCCAACCAAGAAATCGGGTTTTCCTGTCTTGGGCAACGGGTCCATGTGGGTGAACGACGTCTTGGTGCTCCAGGTGGCATAGCCCACGCGACTCTTCTGCGGCGTTAAGGTTTTTCTAAAGGCGGCACCCCTATAGGGATCGGTCTGACTCAGCTTCACTACCTGTGTACCGATGTTGCGAGGCATGAGCATCTGTACATAATAAGAAGGTGTGCCCATGATACGGTTGGAGTTGAAGCGAATCATATCGGGACGCCAGCGGGCATCGTTCTCGTTGACGAAGATGGGAGCATACGAATTCAGGGGCACGATATCGGAGTTATTCTCCATACCCATCATATAGACGGCCTCGCCCAAAGCGGCATTCATATTGCCTAAATCGCCGAATCCATCGGTAACGGCATACTCGCCAACGTAAATCTTCGGACCTTTCCGGTCGTAAGTATCATACTTATGGAAATTGTTGGCAAACCACGATGGGTTGCGGTAGTAGTGCTCGTCCAGTAGCTCGACGCTCTCACGGCTCTCCCACTTCGGTGTATCTGTACCCCAGGCGGCAACGTTGCCGATGAGGTGCATATTGGGATATTTCTTCAGAATCTGCTCTTTGAACAGACGGAAACGATCATAGTAGTGGTCGCTCTGCTGACGAGGGTCAGGCTGGTTGTTCTCATTACCTATCTCCAGATATTCGATATTGAAGGGAGCCGGATGGCCATTCCTGGCACGCAAAGAACCATACTTGGTGGTCACATCGCCATTGGCATACTCCAGAGCGGCCAGCGTTTCGTCAATCCAGGGCTGCAACGAATCGACAGAGGTCTGTCCGCCGTGCCAGATACCTACATTAACCACATAAAGGGGGATGGCGCCGAGGTCCTCGGCCATTTGAAGATACTCATGGAAGCCGATACCATCTGTAGTACGGTAGCCCCAGTTCACATTCCAGTGGCCGGGACGCTCCTCAATAGGACCGATGGTACGCTCCCAACGGAAAGCATTCTCTGGCGAAATCTGGCCCTCGACGAAGCAGCCGCCGGGGAAGCGCATGAACTTAGGATGCATCTCATATAGCATCTGCGCCAAGTCGGGGCGCAGACCGTTTTCGCGATTCTTAAAGGTAGGAGGAAACAGGCTCACAACATCTAACTGAAGCGCTCCCTTACCATCAAACTGCAGGGCAAACTGTGCCCGTGGGTCATTGGCTGCCGCTGTCAGCTTGGCAGTCAGCTTGGTCCAGTTTTTGCCGATGGAACCGCTAATTTTTGTCTCTGCATAGACAGAAGTTCCTGCTTTATCGCAAAGGATTGCACGAATATGACCATCATACTTTCCCTTCACCCAAAAGCTAAGACGATAGGTTCGGCCCTGAACGCTATTAATGCCCCAAAAGCCTTCGTTAATCAGACTGACGGGATGTGATGCTGTCGCATTAACAGATAACTCAAGTGCGTTTTGCTGGACATCGTTCAACAGTTTCACCTTTTTAGATGGCTGGATGAGGCGGGCAGTAAGCTGCGATGGGGAAGTTGAGCGAGTACTCCAGCCCTGCATATCCGCAGGAGCGCCATAGCTCGGTCCGTCTTCAAACGAACGATTACGGATGAGTTCGGCATAGATACCGCCATCAGCTGCATGGTTGATATCCTCAAAAAAGATGCCATAATGCGTAGGACTGATTTTCGGGCCTCGTAGGTTAGCATCAACATCGATGACAATTTGCGACCGTACCGGCACTGTCATCGTGATGACAAAGGTTGAAAGTAATAATGATTTAGTGGTCATAATGATTATTAATTATTGGATTAAAGTTCGATGGAACGGAAGGAATATGGCGGTAAAACAATGGCAGAACCCACCTCGCTACGCTTCATTTCGAGATGTTGCTCTTCGGGCTTTCCTTCGAAGCCCTCAGTCTTAGCAGTGGCAGGAACAGTCAAGCCATCGACAGTCAGATGCAACTCACAAGGCAGGGCATTAACGAGCTTGAGATAGGTCTTACCCGTCTTTGAGTTTCGAACGACGCTGGCGCCGACACGATGCTGGCAGGTGGAGTCAATGCCGCTAAACGACGATGCTATATAGGTATCACCACCATAGACAGAGAAGAGGCGCTGCACTTCGTAGGCAGGTGTCGTGCGGACATCGGTGTTCGAGAAGTAAATCATGTCGGGATTCCAATTGGAGTGACCATCCTTGCAGAGCATGGGTGCATAGGAGGTCATCTCCACAACATCACCGTTGCGCTCTATATCGGTGAGGTACAAGGCCTCGGCCAGGGCTGTCTCCACATTAGGACGCTTTGTCTTGGTTGAGGCCGCCCACTCGCCCAAATAGACCTTTGCGGCAGAGCGGATTCCCGACCCTTGCTCGTCTACCCATTGCCTTTCGTAGCTGTCGTAGTAGTTGCGGTTGTGCATGAACCAGCCCGTCGACTCGTAATAGTGTTCGTCGACCATGTACTGCAGGTCGGGGTGAGTCTTGGTGAAGTCCCAGCCCTCCTGATAGTCGGCGCTCGGAGCGTGGAACGGACCGACGGTGCCGCAAATCTTGATGTCGGGATACTGGGCGCGGATGGCGCGGGCAATCATTTCGTAGCGTTCTTCGAACACCGTCGAGATAATGTCCTCATTGCCCAGTCCTATATATTTAAGGTGGAAAGGCTCGGGGTGGCCGGCATCGGCGCGTAGCTTGGCCCACTGCGATGTGGCGGGATCGCCGTTGGCCCATTCGATGAGGTTGAGAATCTCCATCACGTAGGCAGGCATATCGTCCATAGGGATGCCGCCCTGTTGTCCGCCGATGCCCTGGGCGTTGTTGGCAGAATTCTGACACGGCACGCCTGCAGCCAACACGGGCAGGGGCTCGGCACCAATGTCCTCGCAGAACTGGAAGAACTCGAAGAAACCCAGTCCGCGTGTCTGGTGGTAGCCCCAGATATTGAAATCGGGCTTGCGATTCTGCAGTGGGCCGACGGTGTGGTTCCAGTGGTAGATGTTGTCCAAACCCTGACCGTGGCTCATACAGCCGCCGGGGAAGCGGACGAACTTGGGGTGAAGGTCGGCAATGACCTGTGCCAAGTCCTTGCGGAGTCCGTTTTTGCGGTTCATAAACGTTTCCTGGGGGAAGAGCGAAATCATGTCGATACCGACACGTGCTTCGCTCTGCGGTAAGATGGCGATGCGCGCCTTTGTATCGCTACCCTTGGCAGTGAGCACGACGGAGTATTGTTGCCAGTCGTTGGCATTGGTTTTGATTTTGCTCTTGGCCAGCACTGTGCCGCTGCTGCCTATCAACATGATTTGGAAGTCTTGCTTCTGACCACGGCCCAGCACATACATGGAGAAGTCGTACTTCTTTCCCTTCTCAATGACGATGCCATCCCATCCCTCGTTCCACAGTGTGTCTGGCGATACCAGTGCGTAATGAGGATTGTTTGGGCTGAGCGGGTGGTCTGTGGAAACCTCAATAGGTTGTGCGGCGTGCCAGGCTGTCGTGGCATGCCATCCGCGGTGGTCCTTCGATGTGTATTCGAAGTCGCGGTTCTGAACGAGTTCTGCATAGAGTCCGCCATCGGCCGCATAGCTGATGTCCTCGAAGAAAATGCCGATGAGTTTGTCGCTGATGGTTTTCTGACTGGACTGGTCGATGGTTAGCGTAGCCTGGACGGGAGCTTTCGGCAAGACAGGGTTGCTGGCATCGTCGTGCATACGTTCGTTTGTTTTACGCCAGTCTTCGCCGGATTTCTTGAAGTGCTGTTCGATTTTCGCCCATTCCATCGACGAAATCTCAAAGCTGTTGCCTTCGTAGTTCTTGCCGTTGACGGTCGCAGTGTCGCGCACCCATGCATCGTCGCTAATTTGGCTGGCAAGGTCGGGTGAGAAGTTCCGGAAGTTGGGTGTAGCCGAAGTCCATCGCTTCCCCTGAGGCGATTTGTAATAGACGTCGAACGTGCCGTCGGGATTAGGGAACACGACGGGCTCAAGACACTGCGTGGTCGACATGATGGGGTAGTCCTGCGGGCGCCAGTTGATGAGGTCGCGGCTGTAGGCAGCAGCGAATAGCGGCGCACGGTCGTTAACCTGAAATACCAGTCGCCACGTGCCGTCCTGCGCACGGCAGACGGAGGGATGGAACATCCGTTTCTCAGCGCCCCAGGTGCCATAGTCTGACGAACAGAGTCGCCCGATGTCATGCCAGCCAGTGCTGTCCTGGCGTGCTATGTGAAGACCGTCGCCGGGGCCTGTGGAATAGAGGAATACCGATACCGTCTCTTGTGCTGTCAGCGATAGGGGCAAAAGCAATGCCACCACAAACTTCAATGCTCGTTTCATATTGATTGTTTTAGTTGTGGTGGCAAAGGTAATCAATTCTTCTGAATTGTGCAACTATTTTAGCGAATATTCGAAGGGCGGCACTGGAAGACCCGTTGTGGCGTAGGCGTTCAGGCGGAGGGGGTTGTCCTTCCAGGCATGGCGCACACGGACGGGCTCTGCGACGCCGTCGGCCTTGATCACAATGGTATTGCCGACAGCTTGAGCCGTAGCGTTATGGAAACGACCGTCAGTGCCTGCGAGCTCAAATTCAAAGAGCTGGCTCTCAGCGCGCAAAGGCTGGTCGAAGGTCAGCGTCACCTGTGAGCCATTGATGTTGGCTGCCGTAATCTGCGGAAGAAGCTTCACCTTCTTGTCTTTATAGACGAGGCGGTCGAAGCACTGGCCGATGCGCTCAGCCACTTCTTTCTTACGCAACGGGTGGATGTCAACGGTCTCGCCGAGGTCGATGGCGGTGGCCAGTTCCACGCCGTCTGTCTTCAACGCTACTGTCCGCTGTGCCTCGCGAAGCTGTGCCCAGCTGCTATTGGCGGGCTCGGCCTGATAGACGATGGGGCGGGGCATGCCTGTCTGCTGGCGTCCGTCGTAGTTGGCCAGCTGCACCACGACGAAAGGAAGCTCAGGACGCTGCCAGCGGTCGCGCCAGCAGCCAATCAGCTTCTGCAAATAGTCAGCGTATGGAGCGGGATTGCCGACGTTGGACTCGCCCTGATACCAGACGACACCACTGATGGCATAGGGAGCCAACGGGTAGAGCACGGCGTTATAGAGCGTGGTAGGGATGTTTTGCAGCGACACGTCGCCGCCAGGACAGGGAGGCATCTCGGCTCCTACATGGAACTTCCACGACGTGTTGAGGGGTATGACGTCAGCAGGCATGGGATTCTGCGAGAGACGGTCGTCGCCGAAGCAGAGCATGTAAGGCTTCTCGGGGATGAAGTGGGCAGCGCCGTTCTTATTGATGAAACGGATGGCAATCACGTTGTCGCCCTCTCGGAGCTGTCCCTCAGGGATGTCGTAGCGACGGGGAGGATACTGGTAGCCGGTGCTTCCAATCTGACGACCGTTCAAATAGGTGACATCCTGGTCGTAGAGCGTGCCCAGCAACAGACGGGCAGGCTTGCCCGCATGTTCCTTATCTATAGTGATGTGCTGCCGGAGCCATACGGAGCCTATGCCACGCCAACTCCAGTTGTTCTGGTCTATGACCTGCCATTGACCATCATCGTAGTCGAGGGAGGTGAAAAGGTATTCGCTCACCTCTCCCTTCTCACCTTTCACCTCTAACTGATTGAGCAGTTCATTCCATCTTCGGCTGGCCTCGCCGTTGGCCTGCGCCTGTGCCTTGACGTAGTTGTCGTTCTGGAAGAACGCTGCCCGCTTCACCAGCATGGGATAATCAGCCTTCAGAGAGTCCGTCGATATCCAGGCCTCGATGGGTGTGCCGCCCCAGCTGTTGACAATGATGCCTTGGGGCACACCTGTTTTTTCAAACATGCGCTTGCCGAGGAAGGAGCCGACGGCCGAGAAGAGCCATGCGTTCTGTTTCGTCAGCGGCTTCCAGTTGATGGATGTGGGACGGATGTCATCCTTCACGCCGTGGGTCTCGGTATCGTTCTGAACACGGAAGAGACGGACCTTGTCGAGCGAAAAATGGTCAATTTCATCGGTATAATTCGGATAGACACGCTCTATCGTCACGTCGATGTTCGACTGTCCAGACAACAGCCAGACGTCGCCCACCTGTACATCGCCCATGAATACGGAGTCGTCGTTGCCGTCCTCGTCGCTCGAAAGTATGCTCAGGGTGTAGGGGCCTCCTGCCTTCACTTTTTTGCAGGGCAGACTTACCCTCCACCTGCCATCGGCGCCTGCCGTGGTGTAAGCATAGCTAACCAGCTTCCCTTTGTTGTCAAACAGACTTACGCTTACTTTTTCGCCCTTGTCGGTCCATCCCCATACCGGGATGTCTACTCCTCTTTGCAACACCATTCCGTCTTGGAACATATGGGGCAGGCGTACTGCGCCCTCAACAGCCGTCATGGCAGCGAGCAACGTGACGGAAAAGATGAGTCGTTTAAGGTTCATTGTCATATCGTCGTTTTGGTTTCCTGACCGCAAATGTATGAAAAAAATATGATTCCAACGTCTCTTTTCTGTCTTTTTTCGGCGCATGAAACAAATAACCAACAAAACTGTAACATCTGAGATAACTGTTATCGCGGAAATCTTTGTACCTTTGCACGCAAATTAAAAACCCTGAACTATGACAACGAACGAAACAAAAGGCTTTTACAAGCTCTCATGGGTACAGCGCATCGGCTTCGGCTCTGGTGACCTGGCTCAGAATCTTATCTTTCAGGTAATCTGCACATACCTGCTGTTCTTCTACACCGACATCTACGGACTCACACCGTCGGCAGTAGCCGTGATGTTCCTTGTGGGCAATGTGGCTAACGTCATCTGGGACCCCATCGTGGGTGCATTGATTGACAAGAGCAATCCGCGTTATGGCAAATACCGTTCGTATCTGCTCTATGTGGGTATTCCCCTTTCGGGTTTTGCCATCCTGTGCTTCTATAATGGTTTTGCACCGTCGCTGATATATGCGTACGTTACCTATGTATCTATGCAGCTGCTCTATACGTTCATCAACGTGCCGTATGGAGCCTTGAACTCATCGCTGACACGTGACACCCACGAGATTACGGTGCTCACGTCGGTGCGTATGTTCATGGCTAACCTTGGCGGTCTGGCCGTCAACTCCGGTCTGCCTCTGTTTATCGCCCTGATTGCCGGAGCACCGTCTGACAGTCTTCCGAAGGACCCATCGGCATGGTTCACGACGATGACCATCTATGCCATTGTGGGCTTCTGCCTGCTTCTGTTCTGCTTCACGCAGTGTAAGGAGCGCGTCGTCATGGATGCCAAGGCTACAGAGACCGTAAAGGTGAGCGACCTGTGGATGGAGTTCCTGCGTAACCGTCCCCTGCGCGTTCTCGCCTTCTTCTTCATCACCGCCTTCGCCATGATGTCGGTAGGCAACGCTGCCGGCGCCTATTTCATGAACAGCAATCTGCACGGCTCGGCTCAGGAACTGTCGATATTCATGGCCCTGGGCTCTATTCCTGCCTTCCTGTTCATGCCTCTTGTGCCTTGGTTCAAGCGCATGGTCGGCAAGAAGAATATGTTCTACCTCTTCCTGAGTGCCGCCATTGTCGGCATTGCCATGCTCTATTTCATCTCTAAGATGGAGAGTCCGAGCATGACGATGATCTACGTGGCACAGTTCATCAAGAGCACCGGCGTCATCGTGGCCACAGGTTACATGTGGGCACTGGTTCCCGAGGTTATCTCATACGGTGAGTACACCACCGGCCGCCGTATCTCCGGTATCGTCAATGCCCTGACGGGCTTGTTCTTCAAGGCCGGTATGACCTTCGGCAGCATCGTCGGTCCTGCTGTTCTGGCATACGTAGGCTACAACAGCGAGGTCATCGACCAGACGCCTCTTGCCGAGGAGGGTATCCTGTGGCTCGTCTGTGTCATCCCCGCCATCCTGCTCCTGCTGGCTATGTTCATCATCTCTAAGTATGAGCTGACTGACGAGGTCATCGACGACATCAACAAGAAGATTGAGGAGCGTGCGGCCACAGAATAATGCTTAGACCATGATGTCAAGAATCAGTATAATCAGCCCAACCAGTCTTATCAGTGTCTTGGAAAAGTCACTGGCTGTGACTCTGCTGCTATCAGTATTCACCCCCGCAGTGGCGCAGGGTCTGAAGGACGCCGTCGGCAAGTACTGCCTCATCGGCGCCGCCATCAACCAGTGGCAGAGCGACGGACAGGTGCCCGAGGCCGACGCCATCGTCGACAAGCACTTCAACTGCGCTGTCGCCGAGAACTGTATGAAGCCCGAGACACTGGCTCCCGCCGAGGGCATCTTCGACTTCCGCGTGGCCGACAAGTTCGTGGGCTACTGCGAGCAGCACAAGCTGAAGGTCATCGGCCACTGTCTGGTGTGGCACTCGCAGGCTCCCGACTGGTGGTTCACCAACGGCTATGCTGCCAGTCCCGCCTCCAAGGAGGTCGTGAAAGCCCGTCTCATCAAGCACATCAAGACCGTTGTGGGCCACTTCAAGGGACAGGTTCACGGCTGGGACGTTGTTAATGAGGCCATCGAGGACGACGGCTCGTTCCGCAAGTCACCTTATTATAATCTCCTGGGCGAAGAGTTCATCGAGATAGCCTTCCGCACCGCCCATGAGGCCGACCCCGACGCTGAGCTCTACTACAACGACTACTCGATGGCACAGCCCAAGAAGCGCGAGGCCGTCTGCCGACTGGTCCGGAACCTGAAGGCTAAGGGCTTGCGCATCGACGGCGTGGGCATGCAGAGCCACAGCGGTCTGGACTATCCCAACCTGGAGGAGTACGAGAAGAGCATTGACGCTTATGCCGCCTGTGGCGTGAAGGTGATGATTACCGAGCTCGACATCAACGTACTGCCCAACCCGCAGGGCTTCGGCGGTGCCGACATCGCCCAGAGCTTCGAGCTGCAGCAGAAGTACAATCCCTACACCGCTGGTCTGCCCACCGCTAAGCAGAAGGAGTTGGACGAGCGCTGGCTTGCCCTCTTCCGCGTCTACTACAAGCATCGCTCGCAGATTGCACGCATCAACCTGTGGGGCGTCAGCGACGGCGGCTCGTGGCTCAACGGCTGGCCCATCAAGGGACGCACCAACTACCCGCTGCTCTTCGACCGCCAGTATAAGGAGAAGCCGGTCATCAACGAGATCATCAAACTCTACAAATAACTCGAAACATCGAAATCCCGAAATACCGAAATACCGCAATAACGAATAAAAAACAAATAATCCTATGGCAAAACTTCCGCGTTACCTGTTCCCCAGTGACTATATGGCCGACCCTTCGGCCAATGTGTTTAACGGACGCCTGTACGTCTATCCCAGCCACGACTGGGACGCCGGCGAGTGCTTCGACGACGACGGCGGACACTTCCAGATGCGCGACTACCACGTGCTGTCGTGGAACGATGTCGAGAACGACGAGGCCACCGACCACGGCGTGATCCTCGATGTCGACCAGGTGAAATGGGCAGAGAAGCAGATGTGGGACAACGACGTCGTCGAGAAGGACGGCAAGTACTACCTCATCTTCTCGGCCAAGGGCTACGATGGCGTCTTCCACCTTGGCGTGGCTATTGCCGACAAGCCCGAAGGACCGTTCATTCCCCAGGAGGCTCCCATCCGCGGCTCGTTCTCCATCGACCCCTGCATGTTCAAGGACGACGACGGTCAGATATACTGTTTCTTCGGCGGTCTCTGGGGCGGTCAGCTGCAGTGGTGGCACACGCTCTACCATGGCTTCGAGACCATCCCCGGCAAGTATGGCGACGATAATGGCCTCATCGACCTCGGTCCTGCGCCCGACCATAAGACGCAGCTCTTCGCCAAGCCCGACGCCCCCGCCATTCCCAGTGCCGTGGTACGCATGAGCGACGATGTGCTGCAGTTTGCCGAGGCTCCGCGTCCCGTCCTTGTCGTCGATAAGGATGGTCAGCCCCTGAAAGCCGGCGACCCGCACCGTTTCTTCGAGGCATCGTGGATGCACAAGTATAACGGCAAGTACTACTTCAGCTATTCAACGGGCGACAGCCACTACCTGTGCTATGCCATCGGTGACTCACCTTACGGCCCGTTCACCTATCAGGGTGTAATTCTCGAGCCTGTCGTCGGCTGGACAACCCACCACTCCATTGTCGAGTACAAGGGACAGTGGTATCTGTTCTATCACGACTGTGTGCCCTCCAACGACATCACTCACCTGCGTTCGCTGAAGGTCCAGAGACTCTTCTACAACGAGGATGGCACCATCAAGCCCGTTATCAATGAATAATTTCGAACTATTAGAAACCTATTATGCCGCCCACCGCGACGAGCTGCTGATATTTGTCAGCAGCCGTCTTGGTGGCAGCTATATTGCCGAGGACATCGTTCAGGATGTCTTCATGCGTCTGATGGCTTCCGACAGACTGATTACGGAGACGACACTTCCCTGTCTGGTCTATACGGTGGCCCGGCGTCTTATCTGCGATTACTACCGTCGTCGCATTACCCGCGAGGAATACGAACATTTCATCAAGCACAACGAGTACGACGAGACATCGACGGAATCGGTTGTTTCCGTGCGCGAACTGACGGAGCGTTTAGAGCGTGGCTTGGCCCGCATTCCCGAGAATTGCCGGGAAATCTACCGTCTGCATATCTATGGCGGCATGAAAGTCAGTGAAATCTCCGAGCACTTGGGCGAAGGCTACAAGTCGGTGGAGCACCGCTTAGGCACTGCCCGCAAGGAGATGCGCCACTACCTGGCAGCAGCCATCTAACATCCCATAAGCCTCCTTAAGTTTCCCCACCTGTCCCAGAAGCAGCAGTTTTCCCCACCTTATGTGAACATCAGTGTTGTGAGCCGTTCCTGCGGGAACAGTTCACAGGCCACGGCCTGCACCTCTTCGGCTGTCACACTGTCAATGCGGCTGAAAAGTTCGTCCAAGTCCCGTTCTTTCCCGTTAAACAGGAAGCTCTTGCCGAAGTCGAGGGCAAACTGCTCCCGGCTGTCACAGGCAATGGCTATCTGTCCCTTCAGCTGGCGTTTGGCTGCCAACAGGCGGCTGTCAGTCAGCGGTTTCTCCATCATCTTGTCCAATTCGTGACGCATTAATCGCAGACAACGCTTGACATCATGCGAGTCGCAGCCGAAGTAGACCGACCAGACCCCCGTGTCGCCATAGTTTACCGTTGTGCTCTCAACCGTGTAGACCAGTCCGTGGCGCTCGCGCAGTACGATATTCAGGCGTGCGTTCATGCCTGGGCCGCCCAGCATGTTGTTCAGCAGGTAGAGCGCCATACGTCGTGGGTGGTTCATCGCGTATGCGCGCGTACCTATCATTATATGTGCCTGATGGGTGTTGCGGTGTTGCACGATGATGGCTCCGGTCGGATAGTCGGGAAGGGTAGTTGCAAGTGGCGTTTCCTGCTGAGTATGATTGTCAGGAATTACCGGCACCACCTTTTCTAGCAGTGCTACCAGCCGCCGGAAGTCAACGTCGCCGTAGACAAAAAACACCGATTTCATCGGCCGATAGTGCCGTTGTGTGAAACGCAGGGCATCGGCCGTCGTGTAGGTGCGCAGCCGTTCGGCCGTACCTAATATGTTGTGTCCTAAGGGATGGCCACCGAAGAGCAGGTTCTCGAACTCGTCGTATATCAGCTCGGCAGGCGAGTCGTTGTAGCTCTCTATCTCGTCGCAGATGACCTCCACCTCGTGGTCAATCTCCGCTTGCGGATACTGACTATGAAAGACGATGTCGGCCAGCACGTCGACCGCCACCCTCAGGTGTTCCTTCTGCACGGCCGCATAGTAGACGGTGCTCTCCTTGTTCGTGAAGGCGTTGAGCTCGCCGCCCAGCGTCTCTAAGGCATTGATAATCTGAATGGCATTGCGGCGCTTGGTTCCCTTGAAGGTGACGTGTTCGCAGAAGTGAGCCAGTCCCTCCTCTCCCGGCTGTTCGTCGCGGGTGCCGGCAGCTATCTGGAATCCGCAATAGACCACCGACGACGTCGACGGCAGGTGTATCACGCGTAGGCCGGAGGCCAGAGTTTCGGTGTTGTATTTCATTTCCGGGCGCAAAGGTACAAAAAAAGTGAGAAATGAGAAATGAGAAATGAGAAATTATTCGTATCTTTGGCTACGCCGAAGGTAGGCTGCATCTCAGAAATACTCAAATTAATTTGGTATTTCGTTCGATTTGCACTACCTTTGCAGCCGTGATGAGAAAAGTAATAGGAATCGGCGAGACCATACTCGACATTATCTTCCGTGGCGACCAGCCCATACGTGCCGTCCCCGGAGGTTCGGCTTTTAACGCAATGATATCACTGGGACGTGCCGGCGTCCCGGCCGCTTTTATCAGTGAGACCGGCAATGACCGCGTTGGTCAGAACGTCAAGAACTACCTGACCGCCAACCATGTTGACGCCTCAGGTGTCTGCGTCTTCCCCGACTCGAAGTCGCCCCTGTCGCTGGCGTTCCTTGACGACCAGAACAACGCAGAGTACATCTTCTACAAGGATCACCCGCACGACCGTCTGGACTTCTCCTATCCTGAAATAGGTCCTGACGATGTGGTGCTCTTCGGCTCTTACTTTGCCATCAACCCCGTGGTGCGCCCACAGGTCAAGACTTTCTTCGAATACGCCAAGAGCCGTGGCGCTATTCTCTACTACGACGTCAACTACCGCGCATCCCACCGTAACGAGGTGGTCAAGCTGACGCCAAATATCCTGGAAAATCTCGAGATGGCCGACATCGTGCGTGGCTCCGACGAGGACTTCTCCATTATGTACGGCAAGAACGATGCCGACAGCGTCTATCGTTCTGAGATTTCGTTCTACACGAAGAACTTCATCTATACCCGTGGCTCACAGCCCATCGAGGTGCGCGCCGCAGGCAACTTTGGCAAGCAGTATCCCGTACAGGAGACTGAGACCGTCAGCACCATTGGCGCCGGCGACAACTTCAACGCAGGCTTCGTCTACGGTCTTATCAAGTATGGCATTACCCATGCCGACATCGATAACGGTCTCGGCGAGCAACAGTGGGACCAGCTCATTGCCTGTGCCCAGGCCTTTGCGGCTAACTGCTGCCAGAGTATCAACAACAGCATCGACGAGGACTTTGCCCAAAGCCTAAGAAATAACCCATAGGGCCCATAAGCCCCATAGGCCCCATAAGACCCAAATAATAAAAAAACAACGATAACCTATGAAAGAGATTACCAGTAACATCTACTACGTCGGTGTCAACGACCGCAACAAGAACCTGTTCGAGGGTCTGTGGCCACTCCCCAACGGCGTCAGCTACAACTCCTACCTCATCGACGATGAGAAGGTCTGTCTCATCGACACCGTCGAGGTCGACTTCTTCATGCCCTACCTCGAGAACATCCGCGAGGTCATCGGCGAGCGCCCCATCGACTACGTCGTCGTCAACCACATGGAGCCCGACCACAGCGGCTCGCTGGCTCTGCTGCGCCAGTTCTATCCCAACATCCAGATCATCGGCAACAAGAAGACCTTCGACATGATGGCCGGCTTCTACCGCCTCACCGACGGCCTTATAGAGGTGAAAAACGGCGATTCCATCGAGCTTGGAGCCAATAAGCTGAGCTTCGTCCTCACGCCGATGGTCCACTGGCCCGAGACCATGATGACCTTAGTAACCCCCTCCCAACCTCCCCGAGGGGAGGCTACCGTGTCCCCCTCGGGGGACGACAGGGGGGTCTCTGTCCTCTTCTCCGGCGACGCCTTCGGCTGCTTCGGAGCCTTGAACGGCGCCTATGTCGACGAGCAGATGAACTGCGACACCTTCTGGCTGGAGATGACACGCTACTACTCCAACATCGTCGGCAAGTATGGCACTCCCGTACAAATGGCCCTCAAGAAGCTGGCCGGCGTCAAGGTCGACTATATCTGCTCTACCCACGGCCCCGTGTGGCATGAGTATGTCGAGAAGGTCATCGGCATCTACGACCGCCTTTCGAAGTACGAGGCAGAGCCGGGTCTCGTCATCTGCTACGGCACCATGTACGGCAACACCGAGCGCGCTGCCGAGGTCATCGCCCGCTCTGCCGCCCAGGCCGGCCTGAAGAACATCGTCCTCTACAATGTCTCCAAGACCCACCACTCCTACATCATCCGCGACCTCTTCCGCTACAAGGGTCTCATCGTCGGCGCTCCTACTTACAACACCGGCCTCTACCATGAGATGAACGTCCTGCTCGACGAGTTGTCGCAGAAGGATATCAAGGGCCGCCTCTTCGGCTGGTTCGGCTCCTTCAGCTGGGCATCGAAGGCCGTGAGCGAGATTACCCGATGGAATGAGGAGAAACTGCACTACGAGCAGGTGGGCGAGCCCGTCGAAATCAAACAGGCTCTCAACGATGCCACCATCGCACAGTGCGAGGCTCTGGGCCGCGCAATGGCCGAGCGTCTCCTGCAGGCAGAATAGGCGGCTCACCACATCAGTTGCACAAATGACTAAACACGCCATAACCCTGCTGCTGGCTTTCCTGACCAGCCTTCCACTCCGTGCGGACGTTGTTATTCCCTCCGCGCCCGCTATTGTTACGACACGCCCCGAGAAGCCTGCCGCAGCATGTCCCATCAAGCCCGTCGCCGTGGAGCGTCTGGCCAACCTGAACGTGGCGCGCCACAACCATTTTACGCTCTGCGTCGATGGTGTGCCGATGGTGTTTGGCGGTCATGCCAACGGCTTCAAGCCGACGGCTACTGCCGAGTACTACAGCGACGGCTCGTGGCATCTGTTAGATATGGTATACACGCACGACGACGGGCTGGTGCTGCCACTGTCGTCGGGACGTGTGCTACTTGCCGGCGGCCATGAGAAGGACTTGGGCATCGGACAGATTTACTCTGTCGAGATGTTCGACCCCGCCACCCGCACCTTCGAGGGTTTTGGTTGCTTGGACACCCGCCGCGTCATCTTCGGTGCTGTCGAGGTGGATAGCGGACGTGTTGTCATCAGCGGCAACTGGTATCACGACGACGGCATCGAAATCTACGATGGAAACGCGAGTTTTTCGCGCGTCAAGGCCGTCTCGCAGCAGCGCTCGCAGCCGTTCATGTTCCGTTCCGTCAACGGCGATGCCCTCATTTTCGGTTCCCGTGGCACACACATGGACGAATACTACGACACAATCATTGTCGACCGCTTGCTTGGCGAACCTTTCTCGCCCGAGCTCTTCCGGCAGTGGAAGCCTCTTTCCGTTCACTGGAACAGCTGCTCCGAGCAAAGCCGCATTGGCGACTACACCTACCTCCTTCCCGTAGCCGACAGCACGGGCCAGGTAGCCATCGCCAAAGTCCTGGGCGAACACTTCTCACTGCTGCGTACCGACCACCCCATACCGATGGCAGGTCTCCAATGGCTGTCGCCCGTCATCGCCGACCGCCAGGCCCAGCGTGCCTATCTCGTAGGCACTGACAAAGGCGACGACATCCCACAGCACCGCTTTTACATCCTTTCCATCGACTATGCCACAACGCCGGCCCGCCTGACGCTACTCTACGCCGACCGCCCGTCCGACGTAGGCTTCTCAACACCCGTGCTAACCGCCGACGGCGACCTGCTCATGGCTGGCGGCAATAATTCAACCAATTTCAAACCGTGTTCCTCGGCACTGCTGTTCCGTGTCGGCGGCAATGCTAAGTCGGCGCTCATGCCGGCCTCCTTCCCGTGGTTGTGGCTTGTGTTGGGAGTGCTGATAGCTGTCTTCGTCATAGCTATTATCGTATGGCAGGCCTGGCGGCGCAGCCATCGGTCTACGACGAAGACCGTATCGCCACACGTGCCTTCTCTGGAACCGTACAACGAAGAGGCTGACGACGTACTGATGCAGCGCATCTGCGACGTCATGAAGCGTGAGAAGCTGTTCCTCGATAGCGGATTGAAAGTTTCCGATGTGGCCGATCGGCTCGGCGTCCGCAGCCGTCTGGTGTCCGACTGCATCAAGCAGCAGCGCGACTGTCTGTTCTCACAGTTTGTCAATACCTATCGTGTGGAGTACGCCCAGCAGCTGATACGCAACTACCCTGACATCAAGATGACGGCCGTTTGGGCTGAGTCCGGTTTTTCCCACGAGGCCACCTTCTTCCGTATCTTCAAATCAATTGTGGGTATGACGCCTAAGGAGTGGATAGCCAACCTGCCACGCTAACTGCCAACCGCTCCCGCCCGCCATACCAATCGGCCATCTGAGGTTCGTAATTTGCCAAAACGACTGACAATTTTTGCTATTGTCAGTCGTTTTGCAATTATTGCAAGTCCTTTTCCCCGCCATTTGCCTATCTTTGTGGCAGATAATTCCCAAAAACTCAGTAACAATGAAGAAATCAGTACTCTCATTTGCACTCCTTTTCGTGGTGACACTGGCCTTTGCTGCCAGCCAGCCTCCCGTACTGGTCATCACCACCAAGGATCAGGTGCAGCACGAATTCCGGCTTAGCGACAAAGCCCAGGTCACCTTCGAGGGGAGCTCGCTTGTAGTCACCGCTCCGAACTTGAGTTCCACCTATCCTTTGACCGACGTGTTACGTTTCAACTACAAAGACGTTGCCCCGTCGGGCATCGAGACTTTGCGCGACGACGACGCACAAATAGACTATGAAAACGGGACACTCGTCCTGACCCACTTGAAGCGTAACGCCACCGTCGGCATCTATGATGCTGCAGGAAAGCTGGTGCGCCAGCTGAAAGCCGGACGTGCCGGAACCTACCGCATCTCTCTTGAACAGCTCCCCCTGGGAGTGTATATCGTTAAGGCAGGAACCACAACCTTTAAAATAGCACGGCAATGAGAACCACATATCTGAAGCGGCTGTTTGCCACCCTGCTACTGCTACCATCACTGTTATCCGTACAGGCGCAGCAGAAACAGGACGCACTTTACATATTCCGCAACGACGGCACATTCAACGCTTTCTTCTTTGCCGACATCGTCCGCATAGGCTACAGCTGTGTTGACACACTGGGCGTAGAGCACGAGGATGTGGTCGTACAGGAAATCGAGGCCCTCGACACCCTTTACCGCATTCCGCTCTCGGCCATCGACTCCGTGGCTTTTGTCACTCCAGAGAACAAGGTTAAGGCCGACGTCACCATCATGAGCTCACAGCTCACCGACTACATCGTTGCCTCTGACTCCGTCTCTTGGTTCCGCCTCTCGGCAGCCACACCGGCCAGCATCGTTCCCAAGGTGGGCGACAAGTTGCTGATTCAAGACCCCGCACCTTACCTACCCGACGGTTTCTCGGGCAGCGTCACCGACGTAAGCCAGACGGCCGACGGCATCACTGTCACGACGGAGGCTGTCGGGCTGCTGGATCTCTTCGACCGCTTCGTGGCCAAAGCCGCCGGTACTGCACAGGCGCCGGCAGAGCAGGCCCGCCGCACGGCCGACAATGACGTGTGGAAGACACACCTCGACGTGAGCTACCAGACGGCAGAGCCCATCATACTTCCTGCGCTGACAGGTAACTTCAATTACACTGCCACAGGCGGTGTCGGCGACAACCTCAGTGGCTCGCTCGACGGCGTGGGTACCGGCACCTATGCCTTCACACCGAGGATTGAAGCCAGAGCCTTCCTCTATGCCGATCCCGAACAGGGCATCAAATACCATCAGGAACTGCGGTGGAGTGGCGATGAATCCGTCTCTACCAACATCGCCGGCATCCTTACCGGGCATCTCGACATCCCTGCCACGATTCCCGCTGAGGTGTTAAAGCAGATGACCAAGGCAACCATCAAGGAAAGCGGCAAGGAGCTGGTCAAGAAATTAGGCGACTTCGACCTCGCTCTCTCCTTCGGCGTATTTGTCGAGCTCCAAGGCTCCATGAACATGAGCTGGACGACACAGCGCACAAATGCCCGCCACGTTGACGTGCTCAACTATGAGCAGAAGTCCTATCAACTGCCCAACCCAGACCTTTTCCACCACCGTTCGTCAAGCACGAGCGACCACGACAGCGTATCGTGCAGCGGCTGGGCCGGCAAACTGACTTTCAATGCCGGCGTCTATGCCAAGGCAGCCATGGAAGTATCGTTCATGAAGCGTAAGTGGGAAGTCGGCGTCCGCATAGAGGGCGGCATACGTTTAGAGGAAGAGCCGGCAGTGGCCATCGACGCCATCACCGAGACCGCCTATAGGGAGACCAGCAGGCTGTACACCCTCCTCAATCGCGAGGACGACGTCCACCTGAACCTCTTCGCCAACGTTCAGCTCTATGCCAAGTTGGGCTGGCTGACGCCCATTCACCTGAAGCCCGAGATCACCACCGACCATCTGGGACTCTATGGTATTGTGCCCAACATCAGCCGCGTGCAGTGGAATATCGACAAGAAGAAGCCCTGGCAGGGTACGTTGACATCGCCCGTCAGTCGCGAACTGCTATTCAGCAAGCCTGTGGGCTTTGCTATCTTTGACGATGCAGGCAAGCAGGTGGCCGATTGGTGGTACCCTGTGGAATACAGTACACCACGCGTCTATGCCCACTATCAGAACACCTTCGACTGCCTGGAGCCAGGCATGTACTATACGGCTTATCCGCAAGTCCAAGTCTATGGCAAGCCCATCCTGACCGACCAGAGTACGCAGTTCACGCTGGGTCCGGCCTTTATTAATATAGATAAGGAGAAGAAGGTGCTCACCGATTACGACAAGCGCCTACTCGAGGTAGACGAAAAGATTAACTCCCGCGACGTAGAGCTGCTGACCAACATCGCCAACACCGAGATGGAGGTGCCAGCCAACGCCAACTGGATATTCAACCACTACTGGGACAAGGACGAGGACTGCGTGAAACTCAGCATCGACAACCTGCCCGACGACCTTGACCGCCGCGAGGCCGTCATCCGCTTCACAGGCCGCGACAGCACCGGCACGAAGAAACTGGCCGAGGACAGCATCGTCGTCCGCCAGCTGCGTCCCTACATCAAGGCTACGCCCTCGCCTGTGGAGTTCAAGAAAGAGGGTGGCACGCAGACCGTCGTGCTGGAGACCTCGCTCGACCAGCTCTCGGCCTGGATAGTGCCCGAGACCAATCCCGGCAACTTCTGTTCCATCAAGCTTGAGAAGGGCAAGGACGGCCAGTGGACCATCGCCGTCACCATAGCCGAGAACAAGGACGCCGACGAGCGCACCGTCAGCATCGTCGTCGACGGTCAGTCGCTCAGTGGGCAGAAGCAGCAGCTCATCTTCTACGTCAACCAGGAGGGCACCGACAGCGGCACTCCCGACGAAGACCCGACACTGCCTGATACCGACATTCTGCCCGGCACGCCATACGACATACTGAAGTACCTGAACTACGACATCAGCATCTCCAAGAAAAACGGGGGCAATATCCGGTTCGACAACAACTACAGCGTCGGCGATTCCAAGATCCAGGCCTCCATCGACGGCCGCTACCTCTACGTACTGATGAAGAAAGGCAGCAAGGAGAGTGGCGACTCCGCCCACGTCTACCTGAAGATTGACAACGAGTCGATAGACAAGAACATCGTCGGCGGACGACTCTACTTCTGGACAGAGGGCTCCAACTTCGGACGAAGCATCATCATGACACTGAAGAAGATTCCCAACTGGTTCCACAGCAAGCGCAAGATAGACTATAATGTCTACGACATGAGCGACTACGACGAATACGACCCTGAAGGTTGGACAGGCCAGCGCACCTCCTACTCCACAGGCCCCGGTCTCGCCAAGTTCGTTTCAATACTTTCGGCCCATCAGTGGTATAAGGACAATCAGGGCAACATCGATGAACGGTTCTATTCCCTCGATGACGAGCAGTTGAACTGGCGCATTGACCTCAACGTCTGGCAGTATCCCAGTGACTATGACAACGAGTACGACAACGACCATCAGGACTTCGACTGGGTGCCCACGTTCCCCAAACAGGCTCTTATCAACGAGCTGCGCTCGAAGGGTATGGTCATCAACACCGGCATGAATCCCCCTGCCCTCTCTGGCGCCTACGAACTGCAGCCCTTGGAAGCTATTGGCCAGAAGGGATATGACAAGTACGAGGCAGACGGCACACTCAACAAACGCTTAGACTACGACGTCGAGCACATCAAGTTAAGCAGCCAGCCAGACGGCACCATCATGTTCGACCTCAAAGAGTTCTACAGTAAATGGAACAAGCTGTACGCCGGTCCCTACCCCGTGGCCATTCAGGGCAGCGGCAACAAGTTCACCGTCGCCTTCATCCGAAAGAACTGGAACGCATGGTGGATGTACATCTTCTCTGGAGAGGTAGACGGAACTACTCTCAAGAACGTCTATGGAGCCAGCGTCAGTCTCAACGATGACTACACGGCCGACAGTTTCCTCATCTTCAAGGACGTCGACGGTGTCAGCGAGGCCTTCGACTGGTAGCCTCTGACAATGGAAGAAATAAAGGGAGTTCTTGCCTTACAAGCGACCAGAGGTCGAGCGAGACGAACAACCCTTCACCAACGACCCAACGCCCTGTGCGTGAGGATGTTAAGGTGAAGGGTTGTCTATTTCTGGAATAAAAATATGCGATTGCGCCAAGCAATAACTCTATAAATTGGCGCAATCTCGACTTTTTTATGAGATTGCGCCAACTTATAAGGTGATGACTGGTGCATTGCTGACGTTCGTCAGCAATATTGCCGACGTTCGTCAGCAGTATCCAGGAGCATGGGATAGGAAAACAGAAACCCTTCACCATAAGTATCTGACTATCAGTGGGTAACGGTGTCTGTGAAGGGTTTTGCGGAATTGCTGTTTCGAGGTGTAGCCGGAGGGTCACTGATCAGCGCAAACAGACAATGAGAGTGTTTTTCTCGCCAAAATGTGCGGTAGTTCCGTTTTTTTTATTAACTTTGTAGCTTGAAACCAGAAAACGACAACAAACGATATTACTATGAACAAGACCAAGACTATTCTCAGGTTGGCACTGACGGCGGCGGTGATGCTGGTCGTGCCCATGATGGCAGAGGCACAGACCGTCGGCCCTAAAGGCACGACGGAGCGCGTGGCCGGCATCAAGGACATCCGTCCGCAGCGGGCGGCAGCACGGGCTGCCGAGCGGCAGGGCGTGACGGCCGTGCTGCAGTATGAACAGATAGCCGACATGCCCACGGCACGCATGAGCCACCAGGTGTTGCCCTCGGGCAACGGCTTCGTGGTGGTGGGCGGCCGTACCACGGGCTTCACGCCGACGAAGACGGCCGAGCTCTACCAAGACGGCGGCTGGCGCAGTCTGAGCATCGGCAACACCCACGACGGCGCCTTCTCGGTGAAGCTTGCCGACGGGCGCTACATGGTGGGTGGTGGCTTCTCGAAGCAGGGCGGCGTGGGCCAGACGGCGGCTACCGACATCTATGACCCGCAGGCACATGCGTTCAGCGCCGGTCCGCAACTGACGCTGGCTCGTGCACAGGCCAAGGCCATCGGCACGGGCGGCCTGGTGTATGTCAGTGGCAACTGGTATGCCACCGACAACGTGATGGACCGCTACGACGGCTCGGCTTTCCAGGCCGTCGGCAACATGGACGGGCGCAGCAACCCCTACCTGATGGCCGACGCTGAGGGCAACCTGCTGGTATTCTCGGCCTACAACACCGAGGGCAAGAGCTTCGGGTTCCGCACCTACGACGACGGCAGCGTGGGACTGCTGGCCGACAAGATGGGCGTCGGCAGCGAGATGGGAGACATGTCGGGAATCGTCATGAAGTTCGACAAACAGCAGGGCGGTACCATCGACGCGAAATTCTACTTTGTAGGGGAAGACGGGGCCGGTGAGGTCGTCGGGACAACGTCGCTCATCCAGGGCAGCGACGGCGAGTTTAGCATCACGGTACCAGTGCGAAGACAACCTGGTCGCCGCCTGCCGATAATTAAATTATTAACTTAAAACGTAAGGATTATGAAAAGAATTAGTTTGCTTTTGATGGTGACAGTTTTGTGCAGTCTGACGGCTATGGCAAGTTCGGACCTGAAGCTGGTGAAAGGCTCTGTGGCCGAACTCAAGGGTTCGAAGGCTACTATCTGTGCCAAGTGGGATTATAGTAAGAGTACGCTTGAGGACAAGCCCGTCAGCGCCTTCCTCAAGGAGAAGGGCGAAGACTGGGAGCGCGACTACCCCAAGGAGATTGCCAACGCTGAGCGTAACTTCATCAGCCGCCTGAACGACAAGGCCAAGAAGCATGTGACGGCCGTACAGGGCGACGATGCCGATTATCAGATTGTGGTGAAGGTGAAGAACTTCACTTATGGCAGCACGGGCCTCTCCGTGGTGATAGGCTTCGGCGCTGGCGACGCCCGTCTGTGGGGCACGCTGGAGATCTATAAGAAGGGTGCGAGCGAGCCTATCGCCGTGATTGACATCGACGGCGCTGGCGGAGCGGGCATCGGCAACGAACAGCGCCGCGTTGAGTGCTATCGCGAGATTGCCGAGCTACTGGCGGATATCCTGAAGAGGGGAAAATAATGAGTAATTAGAAATGAGTAATTAAAGAGGTGAGTCTCACCTCTCACCACTAAAATCAAGAAGGGTGGTCAGCTCCTCGACGGTGCTGGCCACCTTGATGTATTGCTGCCACTGGCCGCGCACCATGCCGCGCTGCTGCAGGTCGTCGAGCAGGGTGATGAGCGGGCGCCAGAAGTCCTTGACGTTGAGGAGTATGACGGGCTTCTGGTGATAGCCGATGGTGGCTGAGGCTGCGACGGTGAAGACCTCGTCGAGGGTGCCTATGCCGCCGGGCAGTGCCACGAACAGGTCGGAGTGGTCCATCATGAGCTGCTTGCGGTCGGTGAGGTCGTCGCAGCGTATCTCAACTTCTACGTACTGGCTGGTGCGCCCCGACGTCTCGACGATGCGGGGCACAACGCCGACAACGCGGCCGCCGCCCTCGCTGACGGCCCGCGCAATGCTCTCCATCAGTCCCTGGTTGACGCCGCCGTAGACCAGCGTGTGGCCCGAGGCTGCAAGCCAGCGCCCCAACTCCTCCGTAGCGCGGAAGAAGTCGGGGTCAATCTGCCCGTTGGCAGAACAAAACACTCCTATGTTCATATCCTGTAAGTTCTTGATTTATTGTAGGACTGCAAAGATAGGCATTATTGCCGACATGACAAAGAAAAAACACGGAATGCTTCGTTATTTCGAAAAAAAGTAGTACTTTTGCACCCACTTTCTCAAAGTAACGGTAGAGAAACGCCTTTTTGCGGCCGCAGGGACACCCCTGTAGCGCAGCGACGCAAGAAGGACGGGACGTATGAGCACATTGTCTAATGTGAAGACTCGTGGAGGCGAGCTGAATCCTCCCAGCATCTGGGCTACACCTGATGCCATCCCCGAAGCAACAAGCAGAAACGGGGTGTCGGTGAGCTATGCCCAAGAGCCTGACAAGCGCTGGTACGTGATGCGGGCCTCCTACGGACGCGAGGACAGGGCCTCAGACTTCCTGGTGGAAGACGGCACCTACACATACATTGCCAAGCGCTATGTGGAGAAGTACTACCACGGGCGCCGCCGGCGGACGCTCGAGGCGCTGATTCCCAACCTGCTCTTTGTCTACACCACCGAGGAGAAAGCCTACCAGTACATACGCAACACCCCGGAGCTGTCGTATCTCACGTTCTATTACAATCACTTCATGCTTGACGAGGAACAGAAGAACCCCCCGCTCACCATTTCCTGTCGCGAGATGGAGAACTTCATACGTGCCACCTGCAACAGGAGTGAGCACCTGCTGTTTGTAGAGCCCTCGCAGTGCCACTACAAGAGCGGCGAGATGGTGAAAGTGACCGACGGGGTGTTCCAGGGCGTGGAGGGGCGCGTGGCCAGGGTGTGCGGCCAGCAGCGGGTGATAGTCACCCTGCAGGACGTGGGGCTCATCTCGACGGCCTATATTCCTACGGCGTTTATCGAGAGGGTGGAGTAATGAGAAATGAGTAGTGAGTAATGAGAAATTAGTAATTGGTAATGAGTAATTAGTAATGATGAAATATGCACTTGTGACAGGCGGTTCCAGAGGACTTGGAAAGGCCATTTGTAAGGAAATAGCGGGCATGGGAATACCCGTCATCGTCAACTACCAGCAGAACGAGGCCGCCGCTCTTGAGGTGAAGGCCGAGATTGAGGCTCTGGGCGGCAGTGTCCAGCTCATGAAGTTCGATGTGGGCAACGCCGAGGAGGTGGAACAGGCCCTCGATGCCTGGATGGACGCCCATCCCGACGACTACATCGCCTACCTGGTGAACAATGCAGGCATCAGGCGCGACAATGTGATGTTCATGATGCCCGACACCGACTGGCACGACGTCATCAACACCTCGCTCAACGGCTTCTTCTACGTCACCCGCAAGCTGCTGCCGAAGATGATGATGAGAAAGCACGGCGGCCACATCGTGAACATGGCGTCGCTGTCGGGACTGAAGGGCATGCAGGGGCAGACGAACTACAGTGCCGCCAAGGCTGCACTCATCGGCGCTACCAAGGCACTCGCCCTGGAGGTGGCCCAGCGAAACGTCACCGTCAATGCCGTCGCCCCGGGATTCATCGAGACCGACATGACCAAGGAGCTGCCGCAGGACGAGCTCAAGAGGCTGATACCCATGAACCGCTTCGGCAAGCCCGAGGAGGTGGCTGCGCTGGTGAAATTCCTGCTTTCGGACGCTGCCTCGTACATCACCGGCGAGGTGATATCAATCAACGGCGGTCTTTATACTTAATTAAAAAAGAGATATGAGAGTAGTTATTACAGGCATAGGCATCTGGTCGTGTTTAGGTACCAGTGTGGAGGAAGTGAAAGAATCGTTGTACACAGGCAAGTCGGGCATCGGCATCGATGACGACCGTCTGGCCTACGGCTTCAGGTCGGGACTGACGGGCATCGTCAAGCGCCCGCAGCTGAAAGGCGTGCTCGACCGCCGCACCCGCATGGGACTGTCGGAGGAGGCCGAATATGCCTTCATGGCCAGCAAGGATGCTTTCAGCATGGCAGGCATCGACGATGCCTACCTGCAGGAGAACGAGGTGGGTGTCATCTTCGGCAACGACTCGTCGGCGAAGGCCGTGATCGAGGCCGACAAGATCATGGAAGAGCGCCACGACTCGGCGATGATTGGTTCGGGACTGATCTTCCAGGGCATGAACTCGACCGTGAACATGAATATGAACACCATCTTCCACCTGCGCGGCGTGAACTTCACCGTCAGCTCGGCCTGCGCCAGCGGTTCGCACGCCATCGGACTGGGATACCTCTTCATCAAGCAGGGCCTGCAGGACATGATACTCTGCGGCGGTGCGCAGGAGGTGAACAAGTTCTCGATGTCGTCGTTCGACGCACTCAACGCCTTCTCCGTCAGGATGGACGACCCCACGAAGGCATCGAGACCTTTCGACCGCGACCGCGACGGGCTGGTGCCCAGCGGCGGCGCTGCAGCATTGGTACTTGAGAGCTACGACCACGCCGTGGCCCGTGGTGCCAAGATTCTGGCAGAGGTGTGCGGCTACGGCTTCTCAAGCAACGGCGGCGGCATCTCGGAGCCCAGCGACAAGGGCAGCTTCGTGGCTATGACGAGAGCCCTTCAGGATGCCGGCGTCACCGCTGCCGACATCGACTACGTCAATGCCCATGCCACGTCGACCCACCAGGGCGACATGTACGAGGCCATGGCCATCGACCGCCTGTTCCGCGGGCAGCATGCGCTGATTTCGAGCACCAAGTCGATGACCGGCCATGAGTGCTGGATGGCAGGTGCCTCGGAGGTGGTCTACAGCCTCATCATGATGCACAACAACTTCGTGGCTCCCAACATCAACTTCGAGAACCCCGACGAATATTCCGAGCACCTGAACATTGCTGCCAAGACCGTCGACACCGAGGTGAACACCGTGCTCAGCAACTCGTTCGGTTTCGGAGGAACAAACTCTGCACTGGTTATCAAGAAAGGATGATAGGAAAGCGACTGAAAGAAGGCACCACCTACGGCAACGCCAGGCTGTTCAGGATGTTGCTCTGGCTGCTGAAGCACGTAAACATCAAGTGTGTTTACGCCTTCATGGCCATCTGCGTCATTCCCGTGACCATGGTGCTCAGTTCGGGCGCTCGCCTCACCTATCGCTATTACCGCCGGATAAGGGGTTATGGCGGCTGGAAGGCGCTCTGCGCCACCTACAGCAACCACTACGTCTTCGGGCAGACATTCATCGACAAGTTTGCCATGTATGCCGGCCGCAAGTTCAAGATAACCTACCACGGGCTGGAGGCCTATCAGGAGCTGCTGTCGCGGCCGGAAGCCTTCATACAGATGAGTGCCCACATAGGAAGCTGTGAGATACTGGGCTACTCGCTGCACCTCGACAAGCCCTGCAACGTGTTGGTGTACGGCGGAGAGAAGCAGTCGCTCATGGGCTATCGCAGAGCATCGTTTGGCCATATGAACGTCCGCATGATTCCCGTCGGCATGGAGACCAGCCATAGTGAGGAGATTGTAGAGGCACTGGACCGTGGCGAGATACTCAGTGTGTTTCCCGACCGCGTCATGTCGGTCAACAAGGTGGTGTCATCGACGATAGGCGGCTGCAAGGTGAATCTGGCCAAGGGTCCCTTCTCGCTGGCTACGACAAGAGGCGTGGACGTCATCATGGCGAGCGCCATGAAGGAGAAGGACGGGTCGTACTCGGCCTACTTCACGCCGCTACACTACGACAAGACCCTGCCGAAGAGTGAGCAGCGACAGCAGCTGGCCGACGCCTATACGGCAGAAATCGACCGCATGCTGGAGCGCTATCCACTCCAGTGGTTCAACTATTCCAACCTGTTTGCTGATACAGAAAGATAATAAATTAATAAAAAACTAACAGTAATGAACAAGACAATGAGAACAATGGTGATAGCTCTTGTGGCTATGTTTACCCTGGCTGCAAACGCCCAGGTGGTGACGAAGGACTCTCTCTCCGTACTGAAGCCGGGAAGCGTCATCGGTTTTGTCTGTGACTTCTCCGAGGCCGTCATCATGGGGATGGACGAAGAGGCTTTTGGCAAGTATGAGAGAGACTGGCAGGTAGACAAGCCGACCGTCGTTGCCAACCTCATGAACGGTCTTAACACCAAGCTTGACGGAGTGCTGGTATTTGCCCAGCTGAAGGACTTGGACTACACCTTGAAGATCTCCGTGAAAAGCGTGTCAACGATGGGCAACATCCACTGTGACGCTGTGATTGTTGACAAGAAAGGCAACAAGATCTTTGAAGTGACGAAGGTGAACGGTGGAAAAGAACCGCGCTTCTCTCCAGGCACCAAGCTTGCCAAGATGAAGGTTTGGGCCGGACTTACAGGCCGCTCCCTGGGCGGTATTATCCGGGCTGAGTATTTGAACCAGTAACAAGACGTAAGGTATATGCATTTATCACCAGCATTACAGAAAAAGTACACCGAAGAGCAACTGTCGGCAAGAGACGCACAGCGCTTGGCAGAGTTCATAGCTTGGGGACCGGTGGTGTTCCAGGCTTCGCGACTGATGCTGAAGTTCGGAATTCTTGACCTTATACGCGACTCCAACGACGGACTGACAAGGCAGGAGATAGTCGAGCAGACTGGACTCTCGGACTATGCCGTGAAGTGCCTGCTCGAGGCTTCGCTGTGCATAGGAACAGTTCTGGTAAACACCGAGAACGACCGCTTCTCGCTGTCGAAGACAGGCTGGTTCCTCATCAACGACCCCGCTACACGCGTGAACATCGATTTCAATCACGACGTGAACTACGAGGGGTGGTTCCGGCTTGAAGAGTCGCTGCGCAACGGCAAGCCCGAGGGACTAAGGCATTTCGGCGACTGGCCCACCATCTACGAGGGACTGTCGAGCCTGCCGCCACAGGTGCAGAAGAGCTGGTTCGGATTCGACCACTTCTACAGCGACTCCTCATTCCCCGAAGCACTGAAAATCATCTTCGACGAGCATCACGTCAAGTCGCTCTACGACGTCGGCGGTAACACCGGTAAGTGGGCGCTGCAGTGCGTGGGCTACAACGACGAGGTGGAGGTGACCATCCTCGACCTGCCGCAGCAGATAGGCATGATGAAGGAGAACGTGGCCGGAAAGAAGGGCGCAGAGCGTATCTCCGGCTACGGCATCAACCTGCTCGACGAGAAGGCCCTCTTCCCCAAACGCGAGGGAGGGCTCGACGCCATCTGGATGAGCCAGTTCCTCGACTGCTTCAGCATGGACGAGATTGTAGGCATCCTGAAGCGCGCCAAGGAGGCCATGACGCAGCAGACGCGCATCTATATCATGGAGACGCTCTGGGACCGTCAGCGCTTTGAGCCGGCAGCCCTCTGTCTGACCATGACGAGCCTCTACTTCACGGCACTGGCCAACGGCAACTCGAAGATGTACAACACCGAGGACATGGAAGCCTGCGTGCGTGAGGCCGGGCTGGAGATAGAGCAGATTCACGACCATCTGGGACAGGGACATTCCGTCCTCGTGGTGAAGAAAGCATGACATACAAACCACAGGCATAAAGTTGGAGCAGGCAGCAGAGAAAGAGTGGAAAGGCACGACCTTTGGCAACGGATGGATGCATATGTGGCTCATCCGCCTGCTGAGATGGGTTGACGTGAGGGTGATCTATGCCATCACATCAGTGCTCATCATACCCCCATGCCTGCTCTTTAGGGAAAGCCGTAGCATCATCTACCGCTATTTCCGCGAGCGTCACGGCTATGGCGTGTGGAAAGCTGCCTGGAAGACCTACGTGAACCACTGCCTCTTCAGTCAGGTGGTCATTGACAAGTTTGCCATGTATGCCGGAAAGCGGTTCAACACCGAGACCGAGGGCTACGACAACTTCCTGCGCTTAGCGAAAGAGGAGGAAGGATTCCTCCAGCTGAGCTCGCATATCGGTAACTACGAGATTGCCGGCTACACGCTGGTGGCTGCCGACAAGCCCTTCAATGCACTGGTGTTCTCGGGCGAGAAGCAGTCGGTGATGGACAGCCGCCAACAGCTGTTTACGGACACCAATATCAAGATGATTCCCGTCAGTAACGACATGAGCCATCTCTTCCTCATCAACCAGGCGCTGGGGAACGGCGAAACCGTCAGCATGCCTGCCGACAGGGTGTTCGGCTCGCAGAAGACCATCACCGTCAACTTCCTGGGCAGGCCTGCCGCCTTCCCGCTGGGACCCTTCAGCGTGGCAACAATAAGAGGACTGGACGTGCTGGCAGTGAACGTCATGAAAACGTCGCTCAAGAGTTACAAGATATACGTCACGCCACTTCGCTACAGCAAAGAGGCGCCCAGAAAACAGCAAATGGAGGAACTGGCCACTGCCTACGTGGCCGAACTGGAAAGAATGATCAGGATGTACCCGGCACAGTGGTACAACTTCTATGAATTCTGGAAATAACAAGTGGAACATTCAAACAACTTAAACAATAGAAAGAAAATGACAAGAACAGAAATTGAAGAAAAGGTAAAGGCATTCCTGCTTGACGACCTGGAGATTGACGAAGACAAGATTTTCCCTGAAGCCCTGCTGAAGGAAGACATGGGCATTGACAGTCTTGACTATGTTGACATCGTGGTAATCGTAGAGAAGAACTTCGGCTTCAGAATCAAGGCCGAGGAGATGGCACCTGTCAAGACCCTCACACAGTTCTATGACTATATAGAGTCGAAGATTAGCTGATTTTACCGCCATGGAACTGCGCGACATACCTATTACCAGCCTCATACCGCAGCGCCCGCCTTTCGTGATGGTCGACAGGGTCCTGAGCTGTGACGCGACCGACGCAGTGACGGAGTTTGCCATCAGAGAGGACAATATTTTCCTGGACGACATGAAACTGTCGGCTGCCGGGATTATTGAGAATATGGCGCAGTCGTGTGCGGCCAGAATGGGATGTATCAACCGGATGCAGAATGAGTCGGTGAAGATAGGATTCATCGGCGACATTCGTGACTGTCACATCATCAGGCAGCCACGTTGCCATGAGGTGTTGTCGACACATGTCCACATCATTGAGGACGTGTTCAACCTGACATTGGCCAACGTCACCGTCACCGTGGGCGACGATACCATTTCTACTGCACGCATTAAAATAGCACTAAGTGAAACACCTGCAGTCGACATTCACCATTAAGATACGCTTCAGCGAGATCGACGCCATGAGAGTGGTGTGGCACGGAGCCTATGCGAAGTATTTCGAGGATGCCCGCGAGTATTTCGGAGACGCCTATGGGCTTGGTTACAAGCTGATAGAGGAGAACGGCTACTTTGCACCCATCGTCGACCTGTCGTTCCAGTACAAGAAACCCCTTACGTACGGGATGACCCCCGAGATAACCATCACCTACCGCTTCACGGAGGCCGCCAAGATCATCTTCGACTACGAGATACGCGATGCTTCCACGCAGGAGGTTATGGCCACGGGGACGTCAGTACAGGTATTCATGGACCGCAACTACGAGCTGGTGTGGATTAATCCGCCTTTCTACGAAGAATGGAAGAAGAAATGGTTCTCGGAGTAGCTCGCCAGCCAGGCAGCAGCGACATGGTTGCTGTTGCCATAGCCGACAACATCGTCTCGCCGCTGGGCTTCACGACCCGGGATAACTACGAGGCCGTGAAACAAGGCCGCAGTGGCTTGAAGCGGTACAGCGGAGAATGGGGGCTCCCGGAGCCTTTCATGGCCGCACTGATTGACCGTGAGAAGGTACTGGCGGAATGTGGGAAAGAAGGTATCAGCGGTTCGTTTACCTTCTTTGAGCGGATGGCTCTTCTGTCTGTCCTGAAGGCCGTACGCCAGTGCGAGGTCGACGTGACCTCGGACAGGACCCTGCTGATTCTTTCGACGACGAAAGGCAACGTCGACATGCTGAGAGCCAATGCCGAAGGGGTGGGCGAAGAACGCCTGTTGCTGGGCGAGGCTGCCAGGACGATAGCCGCCAGTCTCGGTAATCCCAATCATCCCGTCGTCGTGTCGAATGCCTGTATCTCAGGCGTTTGTGCACAGATTGAAGCCAGCCGACTCATTGCTGCAGGGCGCTATGACTACGTCATTGTCTGTGGCATTGACATTCTCTCGCCGTTCATCGTCTCGGGGTTCCAGTCGCTGAAGGCACTGACGGACGAGCCTTGCCGCCCGTTCGACGAAGACCGCACAGGCATCAATCTGGGCGATGCCGCCGCCACTATTATATATAAAGGTGTAGCAGCCGACAAGCTGCCGGAGGGCACGTGGGCCATTGTGAAGAGCGCCATCCGTAACGATGCGTTCCACATCTCCAGTCCCTCTCGTCAGGGCGAGGGCAGCTACAGGGCCTTGCGCCAGGTTCTGAACGGAGAACCGAAGGATGACATAGCCTTCGTGAATGCTCACGGAACGGCCACGCTCTTCAACGACGAGATGGAGTCGGTAGCCATCGACAGGGCAGGTCTCAGCGAGATACCTGTCAACAGTCTGAAGGGCTACTACGGCCATACGATGGGAGCGGCCGGTGTGCTGGAGTCGGTACTTTCCATGAAAGCTGTGGACGATGGCGTCGTTCTGCCGACGAGGGGCTTTGAGAATCTTGGCGTCAGCCGGCGGATCAATGTCGTCGCGAAAGAAGAACACACGGACAAGAAGGCGTTTGTCAAGATGATGTCGGGATTCGGGGGCTGTAATGCCGCCATCCTTTTCAGAAAGAAATAGTTGACGACGGAGAATTATTTTCAGAATGAATGATTGAAGACGGAGACGTGAAGACGATAGCGGAAATAGAGATAACGACCGAAGGCATTGTACTGAACGGCGTCCGCCAGGCCACGACGGAATCGGGGCTGGCGATGCTGAATGATGCCTATCGGCAGTATGTCAACGACTATCCTAAATATTTCAAGATGGACGGGCTCTGCAAGCTGGGTTTCCTCGCTTCGGAGCTGTTGCTGAAGAGCCTTGGGGAAGAGCGTTTCGTGCCCCGCGAGGATCGGGCTGTCGTCCTCTTCAACCGCAGTGGTTCGATGGAGGCCGACAAACACTATCAGTCGACCATCAGTGACCCTGACAATTTCTTCCCCAGTCCGTCAGTGTTTGTCTACACCCTGCCCAACATTGTGACAGGCGAGATAGCCATCCGCAACAAATATCTGGGCGAGACGTCGTTCTTCGTACTTGACCGTCACGACGAGACGTCCATGCAGGACCATATTCAAGCCACGCTGACAGATGCGTGCACGACCAGTGTGCTGACTGGCTGGGTGGACTACTTCGACGCCAACCACTTTGAAGCAAAAATAAGAATAGTAACTAAATAAAAAGGATTAAGGAAATGGAAGATTTAGTATTAGAGTTAAAGCAAGAGATCATTGAGTCGCTCAATCTTGAGGACGTGAAGCCCGAGGACATCAATGACGACGAGCCTCTGTTCGGCAGCGGTCTTGGTCTTGATTCCATCGACGCCCTGGAGCTGATAGTGCTGCTGGAGCGTAAATACGGCATCAAGCTGAAGGATCCCAACAAGGGTAAGGAAGTGTTCAAGTCTGTCAATGTGATGGCTCAGTTCATCACTGAGAACCGCACGAAGTGAAGCCGATATACATAACAGGTGCCGGCATCGTCTCGGCCATCGGTGTCGGCAAAGCCGAGACTCTGGCCTCTCTCAAGGCTGGCAAGACGGGCATCGGCAGGATGAGGTATCTGGCATCATGCCACAACGACCTGCCTGTCGGTGAGGTCAAGCTGAGCAATGAGGAGATGGTACAGCAGCTGGGCATTGCCAGCGACATACGCCACACCCGTACAGCCCTGATGGGCAGGCTTGCCCTGCGCGAAGCGCTGGCCGAAGCCGGGCTCCAGGGCGACGCCCTGCGCGGGGTCCACTTCATCTCTGCGACGACTGTCGGCGGTATGGACCGTCGTGAGTCATACTACGAGAACGAAAAGGACTGTGACGATATTTACGCCTCTATCGCCACCCACAACTGTGGTACAAGTACAGAGGTGATAGCTGAGACCTTCGGCCATTTCGCCTCCTTGCAGACAGTCTCTACTGCCTGCTCGTCGGCTACCAACGCCATCATCACCGGTGCCAACATGCTACGCAACGGACTGGCAGAGATTGTGGTTGTCGGCGGAACGGAAAGCCTCACCAAGTTTCATCTGAACGGCTTCAATGCACTGATGATTCTCGACAGTCGGCAGTGTCGTCCGTTTGACCACGACCGTGCCGGCCTGAACTTAGGCGAGGGTGCTGCCTATCTGGTTCTGGAGACTGCCAAATCTGTCAAGAAGCGAGGCGCCAAGCCTCTCTGTGTGCTGAGCGGCTATGGCAATGCCTGCGACGCGTTCCACCAGACAGCCTCCTCGCCCGACGGCGAAGGCGCCTTCATGGCAATGCAGGAAGCTCTGCAGCTGGCGGGACTGAAACCGGAAGACATCCAGTATATCAACGCTCACGGCACAGGTACCCCGAACAACGACGAGAGCGAGAGCCAGGCCATCATGCGGCTGTTCGGCCAGCATCTGCCTCCCGTGTCTTCCACGAAGTCCTTCACCGGTCATACTACCAGTGCCTCTGGCAGCATCGAGGCCGTGTTCTGTCTGCTGGCGCTCCAGCACCAGTTCCTCTTGCCGAACATCAACTGGCATACGCCGATGGAGAACGGCATCATTCCCGTAACAGAGCAACAGCCTCAGGGTGAGATCAGACATATCCTGAGCAACGCCTTTGGCTTCGGTGGCAACGACTCATCGATTATTCTCTCGAAGGACAGTAGGAGTGAAGACGTGGAGCAGAGTAGGAGTGAAGGCGTGGAGCAGCGACGTAGAATCTTCATACAAGCTGCAGAGCAGATCTCCATCCAGAATCCTTTGTCGGAAGAATGGTTAGTAGAGCCCCTCAGCCATGAGGAATCCCTGGTGAAGGCCATCAACCCGTCGTTCCGCGACTATATGGCGGCCAATGAGGCCCGACGTATGGGAAACCTCATGAAGCGGGCACTGGTCACCACGCTGAAAGTGCTGAGCGATACGGGTATAGAGCATCCTGATGCCATCATCACCGGCACCAGCCTGGGAAGCCTTGACTACTCGGAGCGTTTCCTCGACTCACTGACGGCGAACGGCGAAGAGGCACTGAGCCCAACCTACTTCATGCAGTCTACCCATAACACTGTAGGGTCGGCTCTCGCTATCTATACGAAGACCCACGGTTACAATACAACCTACTCGCATGGCGCTATCAGTTTCGATCTGACGGTGCTCGACGCGTGGATGCAGATGCAGCTGGGTAAGATTTCCACGGCACTTGTCGGCGGTCATGACGAAATGACGGAGTCCTATTTCGGCCTGCTCAAGAAAGTGGGATATGTAGGCGTTGAGGGAATGGTGCCCTGCGGCGAAGTGGCTATGTCAATGATGCTGAATACGGCTGAGTCGGCCGATAATCTCTGTGAGTTGGCTGGCATCCGTGTTTGTTTCCGTCCCTCACGTGAGGAGCTGCAGGCGCAACTTGACACGCTGCTGGCTGAGGCCGGCATGACAGTGGCCGACCTGAGTGCCGTGATGACAGGTGCGAATGGCAACCCCGATAACGACAGACTCTATGAAGAAACCGTAGAGGCGCTCTTCCCCCAGAAGCCGGTACTGACATACAAGCATCTGTTCGGCGAGAACTATACGGTGTCGGCCTTGGGCCTTTATGCTGCGGCCCGTCTGCTGAAGGAGGGAAGTAGCAGTGGAGCGAAGGAGGCCAGGAGTAGCATGCTCCTGCTGAACCAGACGCCCGATGGCGAGTGTTCCATGATATTGTTGAAAAGAATATGATACTGAAACTGCTGCCCATTTCGCTTCTACAGTGTGTTCTTCTCACCGGAGGACAGGTGCTGATGAAGTATGGTCTGACGGCAGCAGGCGATTTCTCCTTCACTTGGCAGTATTTCCTGAGACTGTTCACCAACTGGCAATTCGCCTGTTGTGGCCTCTGCTATGGCGCAGGCTCCGTCTTATGGATGTATATCATCAAGCATTTCCCCTTTAGCATGGCCTACCCGATGGTCAGCCTTAGCTATGTCATGGGTATGTTTGCCGCCATCATCTTCTTCCATGAGCAGATTCCCATAATCAGGTGGATAGGCGTCTTCCTGATACTGACAGGTTGTGTGCTGATAGCGAAGTGAGTGTTTAGTGTTTAGAGTTTATATTAGATATGCACAGAGTATTGATTAAACTATTGTCCTGTCTTCTGGTTTTCCTGTCTCCTGGTCTTCCCGTCTGTAGCCAGACCAAGCTGACGGCCGAGCAGCAGAAACAGATTATCGAGAAAGTAGACAAGGCTGCCTCGTCAGTCAGCGAGATGCAGTGTGAGTTCACACAGACCAAGACCATGAAACTGTTGAGTAAGGAGATGCAGTCGAAGGGCATCATGTACTACAAGAAACCCAACAAACTGCGCTGGCAGTACACGTCGCCTTACGACTACACCTTTATTATGAATGGTGACAAGGTGCAGATTAAATCAACCAAGTCGACCAAGAATATCGATGTTCAGGGGAACAAGATTTTCCGTCAGATTACGAACATCGTCTTGAACAGCATAACCGGTGGCACCCTGAAGAGTTCGTCAGACTTTGTGGTAGAAGTCTATAAGACGGACAAGGACTACTTTGCCAAGCTCTTCCCGAAGAAGAAGGAGTTGAAGCAACTCTATAAGTACATTGAGTTGCATTTCAATCCGGCCTTGACGATGGTGAGTAGTGTGAAGATGGCCGAGAAGACAGGCGATGTCACGGTGGTCAGACTCAGCAATACAAAGTTTGGCACAACGATTGATGAGAAGATGTTTGCTGTTCATTAGCCTGGCACTCCTGTTGTGTCTGGAAGCTGCCGGACAGGAGTACAATCTGCTGATGCAGGTCAGAGGGCGCGAGCTTACCGGCGTCTGTGTGATAGACTCCCGTCCCGACGGAAGCATCATGGGAACGGTGGTAAGCGAGTTTGGCATGAAAGCCTTCGACTTCACTTATGCCAATGGGAAAGCCAAGGTGCTCAATGTCGTCGCCTTCCTCGACAAGTGGTATATACGCAGCGTGTTGAGGAAAGACCTGGCCTTCATCCTGTCTACCCTGCCGCAGGGTAAGGACGCGCAATATAAGCGGAGAACGATGACGTTCTCGCCTGACGGGCGCATCGACGTCGTGAACGGCAAGTTTAATATACACTATACATTCACTCCTATGACAAGCGAGCAATGAAACTGAACAATGTTTTTTTCGAGATTGTTGCCAAAGAATCGAGCGACGGCGAACTAAGGTGCAAGGTCAGGTTTAATCCTGAACACTATATCTATCAGGCTCATTTCCCAGGGAATCCTGTCACGCCAGGCGTTTGTCTTGTGCAGACGGCCACCGAGATACTCAGTCAGGAGTATGGCAAGACCTTCCAGCTCCGACTGTTGAAGAACATCAAGTTCAAGATGATTGTGAAGCCCGGCGACGAGCCCAGCTTCGTGTTTACTAAGATAACGTTCAACGAAGAAAATCAGCTCAGTGCCAACGTCAGCATTGAAGACGAGCAGTCGCAGTATGTGAAGATGTCTTTGTTGTGCGATATAACTGACTAATGGAAGTCGGAACAGAAAATATCCGTTTGTGTGTCATCATTCCTACGTATAATAACGCAGGAACCATCCTACAAGTGGCAGAGGCTGTCAGTAGCGTCTGTCAGGATGTGATAGTCGTCAACGACGGCAGCACGGACAAGACCCCAGAGATTCTCCAGGCGCTTCCGGAAACCGTCACTGTCGTGTCCTACGAGAAAAACCGGGGGAAGGGTCATGCTCTCGTCACCGGTTTCCGCCAGGCTGCCAAGATGGGGTTCACCCACGCAGTCACCATCGATGCCGACGGCCAGCATTTTGCCGAAGACATTCCTCTGCTCATTGAGGCGATGGAGCGGTGCCCGGAGGCCATCATCGTGGGATGCCGCAACCTGACAGAAGAGAACATGCCCCGGCAGAACACGTTTGCCAACCGTTTCTCCAACTTCTGGTTCCGATTGCAGACAGGCATTAACCTTCCCGATACGCAGAGTGGTTTCCGCCTTTATCCGCTTGCCTCGCTGAAGGGGCTGAACTGGATTACGTCGCGTTATGAGGCAGAACTGGAACTGCTGGTCTTTGCGGCTTGGGCTGGCGTCCCCGTCACGTCGGTCAATGTCAGGGTATACTATCCTCCCGTAGAAGAAAGAGTCAGCCATTTCCGTCCTGTCTACGACTTCTTCCGCATCAGCGTGCTCAATACCATCCTGTGCATAGGTGCCCTTCTGTATGCTGTCAGGCAGGCCTTCTATACCGTCTTCTCCTTTTGCTATTTCCTAGCCTTTGCCGTCGACATGACCGTGAGGGGATTCTTCCTGCTTACCTTAGGCGGAGCTTCAGAAGAGCACAAGTTAAAATACCACCGAATCCTACAGCGTAAGTCCCGCTTCGTCATCAGTCATGTTCCGGGCTCAACGTTTTCATATAGCAATCCGCACGGCGAGACTTTTGAAAAGCCCTCAGTCATCATCAGCAACCATCAGTCCCACCTCGATCTCATGGCCATCATGATGTTGACTCCGAAACTGATTATCCTGACGAAGAACTGGGTGTGGCATAATCCTTTCTACGGTATCGTCATCCGCTATGCCGACTTTTTCCCCATCACCGACACAGAACAGATGATGAATGACATAGCGAAAAGGGTGAAGGAGGGCTATTCAGTCATGATTTTCCCGGAAGGCACACGTTCTGCCGACTGCCGGATTCAGCGTTTCCATAGGGGCGCATTCTATCTGGCCGAACAATTGAACCTCGACATTGTTCCTGTGTTCATCAGCGGCTTCGGGCGGGTGCTGCCCAAAACGTCGTGGCACCTGCATCCCGGAAGGATGTCGCTTGAGGTCATGCCGCGCATCAGTCGCCACGACCCCGATTCTGCCTGCGGATACAGGGAGATGACCAAGAGACTGCATCATATATATCTGGAAAAGAATCATGAAGAAGTGCGTCGTCATAGGTAGTGGTCTGGGAGGATTGGCCTGTGGCTGCATCCTCTCTAAAAACGGCTATGAGGTCACCGTTCTGGAGCAGGGCGCCCAGATAGGTGGCTGCCTGCAGTGTTTCCGCCGTGGCGATGCGGTGTTTGATACAGGCATGCACTACATTGGAAGTGCCGCCCCCGGGCAGGTGCTCCACACAATCATGCAATATCTTGGCGTCAACAAGGACATTAAGCTTTCAAGGCTGAATCCTATGGCCTACGACGTCATCTCTTTCCGGGGTAAGCATTTCTGGTTTGCTAATGGGAAAGAGCATTTCATCGACGCTCTCTCCGAGCATTTCCCCGAAAGCCGTGATGAGCTGAGTCGTTACTATGATCTGGTGAAACTGGTGGCATCGTCGTGGGCTATGCATTCGCTCCAGCCGAAAGTCGATTTGAATGTCAATGCCGAGTACCAAATCAGGAGTGTGAACGAAGTAATAGACTCTGTTATCAGCGATCCTGTACTCAGACAGGTGCTCGTTGGTATTCTGCCGCTCTATGCCGGAGAGAAAGACCATTCGCCCTTCTCTACACATGCCTTGATAGCCGACTGCTATGAGCAGAGCGCTTTCCGAATTGTTGGTGGCAGCAGTAGGGTGGCCGACTCTCTGGCAGCATCCATACGAGCCAATGGCGGTCAGGTTTTGGTGAACCATGAAGCCAGCAGGATAGAGTGTGATGACTCTCACGCTACTGCTGTCATGACTTCCAACGGTGAGCGTTTCGCGGCCGACCTCATCATCAGCGCCATCCATCCGGCCATGACCATGCAGCTCGTTGACAGTCGTCTTATCCGCTCGGCCTACCGCCGTCGTCTGGAGTCTATCCGTAACACTACTTCGGCCTTTACGGTCTATCTGAAGTTCCGTCCGAACACTGTCAGGTATATGGATAGTAACCTATACTACTACCGTAGTGATTCTGTGTGGAACTGTGAGAAATACGATGCCGTATCTTGGCCCAAGTGTCTGCTGTACATGCATTTCTGTCATGAAGAGAATCCCGTCTATGCCAGAACAGGCGAGATACTCACCTACATGAACATCGACGAGGTTCAGCAGTGGAGCGGCACACGCGTAGGGCACCGTGGTGAGAGCTACAAACAATTCAAGCGGCAGAAGGCTGAGGCCCTCATTGACGCCCTGGAGGAAGAGGTTCCCGGATTGCGTGGCCAGATTGAGCAGTATTACACTTCTACTCCCTTAACATATATAGACTATACGGGCGTTCCCGACGGAGCAATGTATGGTATGTTCAAGGATGTGAGGAACATTGTCTCGGGTAGTGTCACATGCCGTACACATATTCCTAATCTACTGTTGACAGGACAGAGTGTCACCCTCCACGGCATGCAGGGTGTGTTGGCTGGCAGTCTGGTGACCTGTTCCTCAGTTTTGGGTACAGACGAGATGCTGTCCCAGTTGAAAAATACTATTTAGCCAGATGAAAGCGGCAGTATTCTATTATACTCAGAGTGGTCAGGCGCTAAACGTTGTCAGAAGTATCTGCGCCTCGTTGGACGAGGTGGTCTACAAACAGATATTGCCGCAGCACACGTATCCTTTCCCCTGGAGCCGCGATCAGTTCTTCGACACGTTCCCGGAAAGTCGTCTTGGTCTGCCGCTATCAGGCATTGAGCCTATTGATTTCACCGATGTCGACGATGCCGACGTGGTCATAGTGGCCGGGCAGTCTTGGTATCTTTCGCCATCACTCCCGCTCCAGTCGTTCTTCAACGATGAACGGGTGAGACAGTATCTGAAGGGGCGCGACGTGGTCTTTGTCAATGCCTGCCGGAACATGTGGCTTATGACTGGCCGCAAGATAAAAAGCTACATCAAAGAGATTGGGGCCCGTCTCGTGGGTCATATTGTCATGCAGGACGGTGCCGCCAACCTTGTCAGTGTCCTCACCATCATCCGATGGCTTATGTACGGGCAGAAGCAAGGGAGCGGTCTCTTGCCAGACGCAGGCGTTTCCGAAACGGACATCGCCAAGGCATCGCGCTTCGGAGAGCTGATTCGTCGTTCGATGGAGAAGAACGACCTGCACCAGCTTCAGCCCGATTTGCTGGCGGCAGGTGCCATCTGTTACAAGCCTTCTATACTGTTCTTGGAGAAAGCGGGTCATCGCATGTTCGGCCTGTGGGCACGATTCATAAGGCGACGGGGAGAATTCGGCTGTCCAGACCGCCGTTTCCGCGTAAACATGTTCTGCGCCTATATCCTCTTCGTACTCTTCGTGCTGTCTCCTTTTGCACAACTGTTCTTCTATCTGACCTACCCGTTGCAGCATGTGGCGCGACATCAGGCTGAAGACTGTGGCCTTGATTAAAATAATTTAAAACGACATATTTATGAATGTATTTATTACAAAAGCAGCCAAGTTCCTTCCCAACAATCCCGTGAGCAACGACGAGATGGAAAGTTATCTTGGTATGGTGGATGGGAAACCGTCGAAAGCCCGCAGAATCATTCTGAGGCGTAACGGCATCCAGCAGCGCTACTATGCTTTGGACAAAGACGGTAACGTGACACATACCAACGCGCAAATGGCAGCTAATGCTGTTCGTGGACTTCTTGATGAACATCTGACAATCGACGACATCGACCTGCTGAGTTGCGGCACAACTTCTACGGAGCAACTGCTGCCTTCGCATGGTGTCATGGTGCACGGTGAGCTGGGTGGCAACAAGAATACCGAGGTCGTGTCGTTTGCTGGGTCATGCTGTACGGGTATGGATGCCATGAAGTACGCATGTATGGCAGTTCAGCTCGGATTGTCAAAGAACGCTGTTGCAGCTGCCTCAGAACGGTTGTCGCCCTGGATGAGGGCCTCCTACTTCCAGAAGGAGTCAGAGCAGCTGGCACAGCTCGAAAGCCAGCCCATGCTGGCCTTCGAGAAGGAGTTCCTGCGCTGGATGCTGTCCGACGGCGCCTTCTCATTGCTTCTGCAAGGGAAACCCAACGAGCGAGGCCTGTCGCTGCAAGTGGACTGGATAGAGATCACATCGTTTGCCAACACGAAGGAGACCTGCATGTATGCCGGAGCAGAGAAGGACGCCTCGGGACGGCTCGTCGGCTGGACGTCGTTCGAGGCTCAGGAGTGGCTTTCGCGCTCGCTCTTTGCACTGAAGCAGGACACCCGCATGCTGGCCGAGAACATTGTCAAGTTAGGCATTGATTTCCTGCTGCAGATGGCCGAGAAGCACCACTTCACGCCCGACGATATTGACTGGTTCCTTCCCCATCTTTCATCCATGTTCTTCAAGGACAGGATTCTCAATGACTCCAAGGAGCGCGGTTTCTTCATCCCTGAAGACAAGTGGTTCATCAACCTGCCCCGCGTGGGCAACATCGGCTCGGCCTCGGCTTTTGCCATGATTGAGGAACTGATGTATTCCGGCCGTCTGAAGAAGGGAGAGAAGATTCTGTTGATGATTCCTGAGAGCGCCCGCTTCTCTTATTGTTATTGCATGCTGACTGTCACGGAATGAAGGTTGAGGAGGTTCCACAGGACTTAAAGTACTTCAAGGGCTCGGTGGTTCGCGATGTGGACTATGCCGTCGACAGCGAGGGTAGGTACCAGATGGTGAAGAGCGACGGTTGGGCTCCGAAGAACGATGCGCTCGACCTGGCCTTGGAGGAAGACAGCGACAGAGACGAGAGAAGCCGCATGGAGACGAAGATGCCTACCGACTTTCATGGCCATGAACTGGATATCGGCCACCGGCCGGCGGCTCACTGTGAGAATGGCGCCATCGCGACGCTGCTCCGCTATGAGGGCATCAATCTGTCGGAGCCGATGATCTTTGGCCTGGCCAGCGGACTCTTCTTTACGCATCTCACCTTCGTCAAGATGGGCGGTATGCCTGTAACGTCGTTCCGCACTTTCCCCGGTGTGCTTTTCAAGCGTATCACGCGACTGTTGGGTATCAAGTCCAGGACACGACGCTTCTTCAGCAGCAAGGCCGCCATGCGGCAGCTGGACCGTCTGCTTCTTGAGCAGCAGAAGCCTGTAGGGTGTGTTGTGGGCATGTATGAGTTGCCTTACATGCCCAAGGAATACCGTTTCCGCTTCAATGGTCACAACATCTGCGTCACGGGTAAGGATGAGGAACGCAATCTTTACAGCATCCTCGACTCCAATGCCATGGAGAAGGTCTACATCCAGTCGGGTGATCTTGCCAAGGTGAGGTTTCCCGAAGGCGGCGTCTACCCGCTCATGGGGCTGATGTACTGGATTGAGTCGGTGCCCGAACAGATGCCCGACCTCCGGCCGCTCATTCTGAAGTCCATCCACAAGACCTGTTGGTACATGGTGTCGCAGCCCAAGTTTATCAAGTATGTAGGTACCAACGGCATCCTCTATCTGTCGGAGCGCATCAGGAACTGGGAGAAGACCATGGGGCGCCGCAAGGCAAAGCTCAATCTGGCTCAGCTGGTGCGTATGCTGGAGGAGATAGGCACCGGGGGCGCGGGCTTCCGCTTCATGTATGGCGCTTTCCTTCAGGAAGCGGCCGGCGTTACTGGTATCGACGAGCTGAACGACTACTGTCGTCGTATCACCGAGATTGGCGACCAGTGGCGCGACTTCGCCTATAAGGCGTCGCGCATCATCAAGCGCCGTGCCAGCGATCAGTATACGTATAGTGACCTGGGCGACCTTCTGCAAATTATTGGCGAGCAGGAACATGCACTGTTCGTTGACCTCGACAAGACAGTGAAGGGCTACATGTAGAGACGGCAGGAGCGTTCACATCTACTACAGATAAATATTACGATTATGAAGAAAGCTGATGTCCCTCAGGACTTGAAGTATTACAGGGGAAGTGTTATTCGTGACCTGACCTATGCTGTCAATGACGAAGGACATTATGAAGCCATTAGGAGCGACGGCTGGGAGCCTAAGACCGAAGCTCTGGAGATGTTTCTTGATACGCTCAACGACCAGGAAGAGCGCAACAAGATGGAGCTGCTGGTGCCGACGGAGTACAGCGGATATGAACTGCAGATAGACCACAGGCATGCAGCCCACTGTGAAAACGGCACTATATCCTCGCTCCTCCGTTACTATGGCATCAACCTGTCGGAGCCGATGGTGTTCGGACTGGCCAGTGGCTTGTTCTTTGCCCACCTGACATTTGTCAAGATGGGCGGTATGCCTGTAACGGCTTTCCGCACCTTTCCCGGCGTGCTTTTCAAGCGCATCACGCGACTCTTAGGCATCAAGTCGGCATCGCATCGCTTCCTCAATAAGGAGAAGTCCATGCGTAAGCTCGACCAGCTGATTATGGAGGAGCGAATTCCCGTTGGATGCGTGGTCGGTATCTATGACCTGCCTTACTATCCTCCTGAAAACCGCTTCCGTTTCAATGGCCACAACATCTGTATCATTGGTAAGGATGAGGAAAAAGACGAATATCGTGTGCTTGACTCCAATGCCACCCAGAAGGTGACCATCAGCCGCGACGACCTTCTCAAAGTACGTTTTGCCAAGGGCACCTATCCACTGATGGGACAGATGTATTGGATCAAGTCTGTTCCAAAGGATCTGCCCGAGCGTTTGCGTAGGGATAACCCCGACGTGGAGTTCCTGAGACCATTGGTGCTCAAGGCCATCAAGGATACATGCAAGAACATGACGTCGCAGCCTAAGTGGTTCCCTTATGTGGGAGCCAATGGCATTATGTACTTGTCACGGAGAATGCGTACGTGGGAACGGGAAAAGGGGCGTCGGCGTGCGAGGATTTACCTCGTCCAGGTAATCCGTATGCTGGAAGAAATCGGGACAGGTGGCGCTGGTTTCCGCTTTGTCTATGGAGCTTTCTTGCAAGAGGCATCAGAGTGGACGGGTATTGCCGAACTGAACGACTACAGCCTACGTATTACCGAGATTGGCGATATGTGGCGCGACTTTGGCTACAAAGCCTCAAAGGTGTTCAAGCGCCGTGCAGGTGACAGTTATACTTACGATGACCTTGCCGACCTGCTTGAGAAGATCAGTGATGCGGAGCGTTCGTTTTTTCTTGATTTGCAGAAAGCTGTAGAACGTTATAACAAATGATTTCAAGATTCCTTTCATGCCTTCTGGTGGCGGCGCTGTCTGTGAGCGTCTATGCCTATAAGCTGACAGCATACATACCACAGGAGAATCCGACGGGTACAGGTGTGGTTGTTTGTCCAGGGGGCAGCTATTGCTGGCTTGACAAGAAAGGAGAAGGATATGATGTCGCACAATGGCTTTGTGATAATGGCATTGCAGCGTTTGTCTTGGAATACAGCCATGCAGGCTGGGCTTCGTTCGCTTTCCATGTGCATCTGAAGTCGCGTGTGTTTCCTGCAGCGTTCAATGACTTGTGCACTGCGCTCGACAGCATACGCCGTCATGCGCCGGAATATGGGGTGCGCCCCGACCGTATAGGTTGCATGGGTTTTTCGGCTGGAGGTCATCTCGTGATGCATGGGGCCGAGCAGCTTGCCGGCACCACGCAGGGATTATTCTTTGTGGCTCCGCTTTATCCTGTAGTGTCGATGACTCATCCCACGACGCATAAGCGTTCGCGCAGAGGACTCCTGGGCGATTTTCCCAGCAGGGAGCTGACAGATTCGTTGTCGCTGGAACACCATGTTCCAGCCCAGTGCCCGCCAGTTTTTCTCATGAACTGCGACGATGATCCGGTAGTACATTATCATAATGCTGAGATGTTGGATTCGGCTTTGACTGTTCATCACATTCCCCACCAGTATGAACACTATCATACGGGTGGTCATGGTTTCGGTGTGTCGCCCGTGAAGACGACCGTTGAGGCCATCCAGTGGAAAGACCGTTTCCTCACTTGGCTGCATAGTTTAATAAAGGTTCACAAATAATGGTGAATTTCTTCCTCCACATCTTCGATGTCCTGCAGAAACGGCGTGCCCTTTGCATGTGGTTGCTGCTCGGACTGACGGCCTTGCTGATAGCCATGATGGCGTCGCTGAGGTATAACGAGAATATCTACGACTTCCTTCCTGTCAGTGGCAATGAGCAGAAAGCCATTACCTTGTATCAGGATATTTCGGGCGGACAACGTGTCTTTGCCATGTTCAGGATGAAGCAAGGCTCGACGGCTGAAGATGGCGATATTGAAGATACAGACCGGATGACAGAGGCCGTCGATTCTTTTGTACAAGGTCTGAAGCCATTGGCAGATCAGGGACATGTCACGGAAATAACCTCACAGGTTGATTTTGAGAAGGTGACGGGCATTACCGACTTCGTCTATCGGAATATGCCGTTGATGTTGCGCGACTCTGACTATGTGCGTATGGAGCGTCTGCTCTCTACGCCAGACTTTGTCGACGAGCAGTTGGCCAACGACGTGCAGATGATCATGATGCCTGCCACCGGCATGTTCACATCGAATATCAGCAACGACCCGCTGGGGCTCTTCTCACCAGTCATCGACAGGTTGCAGGCCCGACAGTCTGCAATGCCCATCGAGATTGACAACGGCTACATCTTCTCTGCGGGAAAGGGGTTCGCCATAGCGATGATGACATCGCCATACGGGGCTATGGAATCGTCGAACAACAGCATGCTTGTCAGCGAAGTCGACAGTGTGGCCCAGCAGACGATGCAGGCCTTGCCCGATGTCGATGTCGCCATCACTGGTGCGCCAGTCATTGCAGTCGGTAACGCCACGCAGATCAAGAGCGACAGCTATTGGGCCATCTCCATCGCTGTGACGCTGATTCTGCTGTTGCTGGTGTTCTCGTTCCGCAAGGTCAAGCACCTGTTGCTTATTGGCCTGGCCATTGTTTTTGGCTGGCTCTTTGCTATGGGCTTTATGGCTGTCGTGCGCAGCGATGTGTCGCTGATCGTGTTGGGCATCGGCTCCATGATCATCGGCATCGCCGTGAACTATCCGCTGCACTTCGTGCTCCATACCGATCACGGCGGTACAGCGCGCGAGGTGCTCAAAGAGATGGTGGCACCACTGCTGATAGGTAATATCACAACCGTAGGTGCCTTCGCCAGCATGATACCGCTCGATGCTCCTGCACTGCGCGACCTTGGTCTTTTTGCAGCCTTCATGCTCATGGGCACCATCCTCTTTGTACTGGTGTTCCTGCCCCATCTCGTCAAGAGCCGTCAGCAGGGAGCCGAGGAGCGGCTGACATTTGGCAGGATATCATCAATGTCGCCCGAGCGTCACCGTTGGTTGCTCTGGGTCATCGGCCTGCTGACGATAGTCTTTGGCTGGTATAGCCTTGACACCTCCTTCGATAGCAACATGCACCACATCAATTATATGACCGCCGACCAGAAGCAGCTGCTGTCGAGCATGCAGGCCTCGGCTGGTCTGAACGACTCGGTCAATGTCTATGTGGTGACTGAGGGCGACACCTGGGACGAAGCCCTCCGTGAGCGACAGCGCATCGCTCCACTGCTCGACAGCCTTCAGGCGGCGGGAGCGCTCAACGCGTTCACCGACGTGACGGCGCTCGTCTGCTCGCAGCAGGAACAGGAACGCAGGATTACCAAGTGGAATGACTTCTGGGAGCGTCATCGCACTGAGGTCATGGCTCTGCTGAATCAAAATGCTTCCAAACATGGTTTCAGTCGTGAGGCCTTCAGTGGTTTCGAGTCCATCGTTACCGACACCTATGCGGCCAAGCCGTTCGAGTATTTCGAGCCCCTGAGGTCGGTACTGATGAACAGCTCGTTTAGCGAGAGCACGGGCAAGTGCTCTGTTGTCGACGTCGTCGATGCACGCGGCAAAGACACCAATGCTCTTGAGGCGATGCTGAACGAACGACTCTCCGACGGGGGCTACTCCTTTGACTTCCTCAAGATGAATAGCGCCATTGCCAATTCGTTGTCCAGCGATTTCAACTATATAGGTTTTGCCTGTGGTTTCATCGTGTTCCTTTTCCTTTGGATTTCGTTCGGAAGGTTGGAGCTGAGCCTTCTGGCATTCCTCCCGATGGCAGTGGGATGGATATGGATTCTGGGTATCATGAGCATGCTTGGCATGCAGTTCAATATTGTCAATGTGATTCTGGCTACTTTTATCTTTGGTCAGGGCGACGACTATACCATCTTTATTACCGACGGTCTGATTAATGAGTTTGCATACAAGAAGAAACTGCTGCCGTCATATAAGAACAGCATTGTTATCTCCGCCCTCATCATGTTCATTGGTATGGGCTCACTGATAGTAGCCAAGCATCCAGCCCTCCATTCACTGGCCGAAGTGACCATTGTCGGTATGTTCACTGTAGTACTGATGGCCTGGGTAGTGCCGCCATTGGTCTTCGGCTGGCTTGTCAAGACTGAAAACACCACCCGCCGCGTGCCCGTCACCATCGAGCAGGCTGTAAGGACATTTTACTGCGGGGCAGTCTATCTGTTTGAACTGTGCTATGGCAGTCTGATAGGCAGCGTTGTTCGTATGTTGCCCGACAAGAACCGCCGCCTCGAGGCGTGGTTCCATCGCGTTATCCACCGCACGATGGCGACTGACGTTGGCCATATATGGGGTGTCAAGTTCAATGTGCGCAATAGTTATGCTGAGGACTTCGGTCGTGGCAGCATCATCATCTGCAACCACCAGTCGATGCTCGATCCCATCTATATTCTGTCGCTGAGTCCCCGTATTCTGGTGATGGTAGGCAACAGGGTGTGGCACAATCCTTGTGTCAACGGGATGTTCAGGGTTTCGCGTTTCTTCAATGCGAGCTGTCCCATCGAGGTGTTGAAACAGGACGTCGCCAAGGCTGTCAAGGATGGCTACAGCGTGGTCGTCTTCCCAGAGGGCATGAGAAACTATGACGCAATCTGCCGCTTCCGTCAGGGAGCTTTCTATCTGGCCCGGGAGACGGGCGCCGACATCTTGCCTCTGTACATTCATGGTACTGGTCATGTCATGCCCAAGGGTAGTGGCTTCGCCTGCCGAGGCCAAGTGGACATAGAGATAGGGCGGCGTATTCCCGTCAGTCAGCTGCAGACGTACGGCGACACGAATGTCAAGACGGCCCACGTGGTACAACGGTTGTATGTTGAGCAATACGAGCAAATGCGGCGTGAGATAGAGACCAGTCACTACTTCCACCACTACATCGTCTATAAGTATACCTATAAAGGCATTGGCATCGAGCGGGAGACGCGACGCCTGCTTAGGCAATACGACGACTTCAGCCAGTGGATTGACGACTACCGCCCGGCAGGCGACGCTTCACGGGCTGTCACCGTGATTCATGCTGGGAGGGGGCAGTTCTCGCTGCTCTTTGCACTGGTTCACCCCGACGTGGAGGTCTGGTCCTATGCCGACGATCCCGACGACGTGGCCATGGCCATGGCCTGCGAGCCCATGCCGGCCAACCTCCACATCTGTCAGGGTGGCCAACCGGGCCCCGACATTCCCGTTATCGACTTCAACGATATCCTAAGTTCTAAATAACCCCATAGAGAGAGAAAAGTATGACTACCGAGTTTGACGACATTCGTCCATATACCGACGACGAGATACCAGGAGCCATGAGACGTATTGCAGAGAGCAATGCGCTGCCGCTATTGGCCTCATACGTCTGTCCAGACAAATCGCTGGACGAGGTGAAGCAGATGATACTCAGCTTCAAGACTATCAGTGACTTCCAGCATGGAGTCATGTACTCCGTGAACCAGCAGATTATCCGTAAGAGCACTACCGAGTTTACTTTCAGTGGAGCTGAGCTGCTGCGGCAGAAGACGCCCTACCTCTTCGTGAGCAATCATCGTGACATCATGCTCGATGCTTCGCTGCTACAGAATGCGCTGGTCGATGCGGGTCTCGATACCACTCAGATTACGTTTGGAGCCAATCTGATGATGGACCCCCTGGTTGTCGATATAGGAAAGTCGAACAAGATGTTCCGTGTGGAACGTCCTGGCGGCAGCATCAAGGATTTCTACCGCAGTTCCATGCATCTGTCACGTTACATTCGTCACACTATCACAGAAGAGAATGAGTCCGTCTGGATAGCCCAGCGCAACGGACGTACCAAGGACGGAAACGACCAGACCGACCAGGGCATCGTCAAAATGTTCTGTATGAGCAACGGCGAGAACAAGATTGCAGCCCTGGACGATTTGAACATCGTCCCCGTCGCCGTGTCTTACGAGTGGGAGTCGTGCGACGTCTTGAAGGCACTGGAACTGTACCAGAGCCAGAGTGGCAAGTACATCAAAAAACCGGGCGAAGACCTCAACAGCATCCTTACGGGCATACTTCAACCCAAGGGACGCGTGCACTTCCAGGCCTGCCCGCCGATAAGAAGAGAGGAACTCCTGCAGTTTAACGACAGCACCAACAACGAGTACCACAAGCAGGTGGCCAGGCTCATCGACCAACGCATACTCAAGGCCTATCGTCTCTGGCCCAACAACTATATTGCCCACGACATGCGGTACGGTCAGCAGCGCTATGCCGCACACTATACCGAGGCAGAGAAACAGGCTTTCGAGCAACATCTCACGACGCTCGACCGCTACGAGTACGACTCCCTGGCACTGAAGGACATACTCCTCGGCATCTATGCCAACCCCGTCGACAATATCAAAAACACGATAAACCAATAAGCACATACTACCAAGATGAAAGAGAAAATTAGACAGCTCCTTGAGGACGCACTTCCTCTGGTCGATTTCGATTCCGACTTCCTGTTTAGCGAACTCGACTCCCTCGGCGTGACCACCATTCTCATGACACTCGCCGACGAATATGACATCAAGATGGAGTCGTCCGATGCTACACCCAAGAATCTGAAGACGCTCGACAGCATCGTCGCACTGGTCGAACGAAAACTCGCGGAGAAATAGGCTATGATGACGTTGGAAGATTATCTGGAAGCAAATGCCCGTCGCCACCCTGATAAGACGGCGCTTGTCTGTGCTGGCGAGCAGTGTAGCTACAAGGAATTGTGGGAAAGAGTGTTGGCCTACACTGGCGACTGTGCAGAGTTCCGTCGGGGGCAGATTGTCTGTCTGCGGGCAAGCTCCACCATCGACTTCGTCGTGGCCTATTTCTCGTTGCACCGCATGGGGTGCGTCGTTGTGCCTCTGGAGCAGAGCATGCCCGACGAGACCTTCCTGAAACTCTCGGTCGAGATGAGCGCCCACGTCGTGCCTGAAGGCACGGCCGACATTCTCTATACAACTGGCACCACGGGACGCTCTAAGGGCGTCATCGTCAGCCATAGCACCATCATTGCCGATGCCGAGAACCTCATCGACGGCCAGGGCTTCACGCACGAGACGGTGTTTGTCATCAACGGCCCCCTGAACCACATCGGGAGCCTTTCTAAGATATACCCCATTGTGATGCTTGGCGCAACGATGATCCTCGTCGACGGTCTGAAGGACCTCGAGAGGTTCTTCGGTGCTTTCAGCTATCCGTCAGCGAAGATGGCCACGTTTCTCGTGCCGGCCAGCATACGCATTCTGCTGCAGTTCGGCGCAGAAAAGATTGTTGCCCTGGCAGCTAAGATGGACTTCATCGAGACCGGTGCTGCCGCCATTTCGCAGACCGACATGGAGGCGCTCTGCCAGCTGCTGCCCAACACCCGATTGTATAATACCTATGCATCGACGGAGACGGGAATCATCAGTACATACAACTATAATGACGGAGAGTGCATTGCCGGGTGTCTTGGCAGGCCAATGAAGCACTCTAAGATCATCATCACCCCCGAAGGCCACATTGCCTGCCAAGGGCCTACGCTGATGAGCGGGTACGTGGGCGATGCTGAACGTACAGCATCCGTACTGCACGACGGCACGCTCTTTACGTCCGACCTGGGCAGGCTCGACAGTCAGGGCAGGCTTCACCTCAAGGGGCGCGAGGACGATGTGATCAACGTCGGTGGCTTCAAGGTGTCGCCCACCGAGGTTGAGGAAGCTGCCCTCTCGTTCGCGACGGTCAAAGACTGCATCTGCATCGCCGTACAGCATCCCGTGACGGGCTGCGCCCTCAAGCTCCTCGTGGCGATGGCCGTCCCTGGCACCCTCAACAAGAAGGCGCTGGCCGTGCACCTGAAATCGAAACTGGAGCTCTATAAAGTCCCCATGCTCTACGAAGAGGTGGACGCCGTACGCCGCACGTTCAACGGCAAGCTCGACCGCAAATCATATAAGCAATGAATAGAGTAGTCATAACAGGGATGGGCATCTGGTCGTGCCTTGGCACGACCCTCGACGAAGTGAGGGCCTCTCTGTATCAGGGCAGGAGCGGCATCGTCTGCGACGAGAAGCGCCGACAGGCCGGCTTCCGCTCGGCCTTGGTAGGCAACGTGCCCAAGCCCGACCTCAAGCCCCTATTGTCAAGAAACGAGCGCAACATCATGCCCGAAGAGGCTCAGTATGCCTATATGGCCACCCTCCAGGCCCTGCAGCAGGCAGGCATGGATGCCGACTATCTGGCACAGAACGAGGTGGGTATCATCTACGGTAACGACTCGGCCGTTGAGGCTACCATGCATTCGCTCGACAAGTTCCGGGCTCTGAACGATACGGTGGGCTGTGGCAGTGGGGCCATCTTTCAATCCATGAACTCAACAGTCACCATGAATCTTGCCTGTCTGTTCAAGCTCAAAGGCATCAATCTCACAGCCTCGGCAGCCTGTGCCTCAGGGTCGCAGAGCATAGGACTGGCAGCCATGCTCATTCAGCACGGGCTGCAGGAGTGTGTGGTGTGTGGCGGTGCCGAGGAGAACAACATGTACGGCATTGCTGCTTTCGATGGTATTCAGGCTTTCTCTGTTCGTGAGGACTCGCCCGCAGAGGCCAGCCGCCCATTCGACAGGAGCCGCGACGGACTGGTTCCCAGCGGTGGTGCGGCAACGGTGATACTCGAGAGTTACGAGCATGCCCGAAAGCGTGGCGCCAAGATACTGGGCGAGGTGGTCGGCTGGGGATTCTCTGGCAATGGTGACCACATCTCGACGCCTAATGTCGAGGGACCGGCCTGCTCGCTTGCCAACTGCCTGCGCAGTGGCGGTGTCGACATCCGCGACATCGGCTATATCAACGCCCATGCTACAAGTACCGTTATCGGCGATCAGCGCGAGGCACAGGCCATAAGTCAGGTGTTTGGAGACTATCGTGTGCCTGTCACTTCGACCAAGAGCCAGACGGGACATGAGATGTGGATGGCCGGAGCCAGTGAGATTGTCTACTCCATGCTTATGATGAAGAACGACTTCATTGCCGGTAACATCAACTTCGAAGCCCCCGACGATGTCACCGCCTGTCTCAACGTCATTCCCGAAACCATTGAGACCCACTTCGACATGTTCCTGAGCAATTCCTTCGGGTTTGGAGGGACCAATTCCACACTTATCATTAAGAATGTTGAAGCATAACAATCATAGAACGATGAAAACGAAAGAACAGATCATTTCAGAGATTAACGTACGCCTGGCCGAGGAGTTTGAGGTTGAAGAATCGTCTATCGTGCCTGAAGCCAATATATATGAAACGCTCGAGCTCGACAGTATCAGCCTCATCGATCTGGTGGGAATCGTACACTCTGACTATGGCATAAAGATTGAGAAGGAAGAGTTGCCTGCTATCAAGACTTTTGATGCATTATACGAGTATATTCTGAGTCATCAGAAGTAAGGAGAGAAGGAGTTGTCAAAACCTGCGGCACATGGAATATTATTCCTGACCATTCTCTTGAACTTCTGCTGGCTTCCTGTAAGCGCACAGATAAGAGGACTGGTCTATGATTCCACAGACGGCAGACCTGTGGCGGGAGCCACCGTTAGCGATTTCTTCGGAGTGGTTCAGGCAAAGGCCGATGCCAATGGCCATTTTTCCGTCGCCAAGAAGGTAGGACAAAGACTCCTGATAACCTCTGTAGGCTATAAGTCGCAAGAGCTTCTCATTGAACAAAAGACGGGTCCCACAGTCACCCTCTTCATGGAGCCCGACTCCTTCCAGTTGGGCGAGGTGACAGTGAGGGCTAAGCGCGAAAAGTATTCCCGGAAGGGGAATCCGGCTGTTGAGCTGATGCGTAAGGTCATTGCAGCCAAGAAACTCACCAGCCTGAAGAACAAGGATTATTACCGTTACACGAATTACCAAAGGATTACTGCCGGTTTCAACGACCTGAAACAAGAGGACCTGCAATATGGCATTTTCAAGAACCGGCCTTGGATGAACCAACACATCGAAATCTGCCCATACAACAATAAGCTTACGATGCCTCTGATGATGGAAGAGACTGTGTCAGAGCAACTCTATCGCAAGTCTCCGCATTTTGAGAAAAATATTGTTCATGGGCATAAGATCTCCGGGGTAAGCAATTTGTTCAGAACGGGAAATATAGTCAATATCATCCTGAAGGATTTCTTCACTGACATTGACATCTACGACAATCAGATTCGTTTTCTGAACCATTCTTTCACCAGCCCGATTGGGCGTGATGCCATTCTCTTCTACCATTTTTATATCACTGACACAGTTGTTGTTGGCAAGAACAGCTGCTATCAGGTAGATTTCATTCCCGCCAACCAGCAGGATTTCGGTTTCAATGGCAAGCTTTACATTCTGGCCGATTCCTCCTATCAGGTGAAGCGTTGTGAAATGTCTTTCCCGCGTCATAGCGACGTGAATTGGGTCGACAGAATCAAGTGTGTTCAGGAGTTCGTCCCGTTGAAGAACGGCGACTGGGTGTTAGGCAAGGATGTTATGTTTGCTGAGTTGGTGGTTGTCGAAACCGCAGCCAAGGCGTTTGTCAGTCGTAACACGACACGCTCCGACTTCTCTTTCGATGCATTGCCCGACTCCTTGATTTCCGGCAACAGGACCACTGAGACTATTGCTGAATCAGACCTTCGTACTACGGACTATTGGAACACATATCGCGGCGGTACGATGAGTAGCGGTGAGCTACAGGTCGACTCTCTGGTCACTAAGATAGAGAAGATACGAGGGTTCAACTACCTGAAGATGGCGATGAAAGCCCTGTTCGAGGGTTTCATTGAGACGAGCAGTAATACGCAGAGGAGCAAGTTCGACATAGGCCCCATTTACAGCCTGCTCTCAACTAACTCTTACGATGGTCTCCGACTGCGTGTTGGAGGTCAGACGACGTCCCGACTGCACCCCCATCTTTTCTGGAAAGGCTATGCTGCCCATGCTTTCGGCTCTGGCGGAAACTATTATAACTCCCAGCTCACCTACAGCTTCAACAAACCCAGCTATCAGCCCATGGAGTTCCCGAAACGCGCCATCACCTTTGAGACGATGCGCGACGTGGCAATGCCGTCCGACAAATTCCAGGATTGGGACAAGGACAACGTATTCTCTGCCATGAAGATAACGGACGTCAATAAGTTGTTCCTGTACAACCGTCAGTCGCTGAGGCTGGATTACGAGTATCTCAATGGGCTCAAGCTGTTTGGCGAACTGAAGACTGAGAAAGTCCAGCCGTTAGGCGTCATCGACTTCCGTCTCGTCTCGTCAAACCGTCTGCTGAGCAACATTCGCTATTCAGAAGGCACATTGGGTCTTCGATTTGCTCCCAAAGAAACCTATTTCATCACTAAGCAGCAACGGTGGGCCATCAACTACAACTCTCCTGTCGTCAGGTTACAACACACCATGGGTTTCAATAACTTTCTGGGTGGCCAGTACAACTACAACTATACAGAGTTGGAGTTGTCAAAGCCTTTCTGGCTGCCCATGAACTGGGGATGCATAGAGGGTAGGGCACTCTTTGGCGTTCAGTGGAACGAGGTTCCCTATCCCTTGCTGATAATGCCGGCTTCCAACGTCAGCTACTTCATCTCGGAAGACATGTTCGACTTGATCAACAATATGGAGTTCCTCAACGACCGCATTGCCTCTCTGTCGTTGGGATGGGATTTGAACGGAAAGCTCTTCAACCGTGTACCTATACTGCGAAAGATGAAGTGTCGTGAATTCCTTGGTGTCAAGTGTCTGTGGGGACGCCTTACCGATAAGAACAACCCCCAGAAGAACAGGACGTCAGACATCCTGCTGTATTTCCCCGACGGCAGCAATAACGTCATGAACCCCGACCGGCCTTATTGGGAGTGCTCGGTGGGCATTCACAACCTGTTCCACTTCCTCCGTATAGAGTATATACGAAGACTAAGCTATCTGGAGTTGCCTACGTCGAACAAGCGTGCTGTCAAGTTCGCTTTTGAATTCAAGTTCTGACTCGAGGTTAATCAGATGTTGATGCCATAATCCTGTTTAACCTCACTCATCACAAACGTACTTTCTATGGCACCCACGTGCTCGATGGTGCCCAGTTTATTTATCACGAATTCCTGATAGGCTTTCATGTCACGTGCACGTACCTTTAACAGGTAGTCGTACTGTCCCGACGTATTGTAGCACTCGGTCACCTCGGGAATGCGCTGTATGCGACGCATGAAGACATCGGCAATTTCGTGGTTTATCTGTGTCAGCTTCACCTTGCAGAACACCAATAATCCCTGTCCTAGTTTTTCGGGATTGAGGATGGCGGTGTAGCGCTTGATGTAGTCTTGACGCTCCAGCCGCTTCAGTCGTTCAAAGACGGGTGTCGGCGTCAGGTGCACTTTCTCGGCCAGTTCCTTGGTCGTCAGCTTGGCGTTTTTCTGCAGTATGCGCAGTATCTGGATGTCTGTATCGTCTAATGTCTCCATCGTTTTGCTTGTGATTGTTGATTCTTAGTCGTAGACTTTCGCTTCACGTTCGCCCCGAAGCACGGCGAGGGCGTTCAGTGCGAGCGCTTCCATCTCGTCCTCGCCAGGGAAGCAGCGGACGGGTGCCAGAAAGCCTATGCGCTGACGCAGACGGCCTACGATATAGTCGGAGTGGGCCAGCCCGCCAGTCAGCAGTATGGCGTCGATTTTGCCGCAGAGCACAGCGGCCTCGGCTGCTATGTTCTTGGCCACATGGTAGATCATGGCATTGAGTATGAGTTCGGCCTCATGGTCGCCTTCCTCGATGCGCTCCAGAATCTCCTTCACGTTGTTGGTACCGAGGTGGGCGTTCAGACCTGCCTTGCCGGCTATGCGCTTTAGCAGTTGTTTCTCGGTATACTTGCCGCTGAAGCAGAGGCGGATGAGGTCGGAGGCGGGCAGCGAGCCGGCACGCTCAGGCGAGAATGGCCCCTCACCGTCCAGGGCGTTGTTGGCGTCGACGGCCCGACCGTGGTCGTGAGCAGCCACCGAGATGCCGCCCCCCATGTGGCAGATAATGAGGTTCAAGTCCTCGTAGCTGCGCCCCACCTCGGCCGCATAGCGCCGGGCTATGGCGCGCTGGTTCAGCGCATGCCAGATGCAGATGCGGTTCATCAGCGGCGAGCCTGAGATGCGGGCGTAGTCGTTCAGCTCGTCGACGACGCCAGGGTCGGCTATGAAGGAGCGACAGCGGGGGTGGTGGGTGTTTGGTGATGGGTGTTGGGTGTTTATCTGTTCTGCTATTTCGTGGGCGATGAGACAGCCTAGGTTGCAGGCGTGGTTGTGTAGGGCTATACCACTGTGGGTGTCGTCAATCATCAGCTGATTGATTTCGTAGACGCCACCGGCAATGGGTTTCACCAGGCCGCCACGTCCGATGACGGCATCGAACTGCAGTGGGATGTCCATCTGCCGCAGCTCGTCGAGAATCAGTTGACGGCGGTAGTCCTGCTGCTCCATGACGTCGTCAAACTGTGCCAGCTCCTCGGCCGAGTGGCTGATGCTACGTAGCACCAGCGGCTGCTCGTCGTCGTAGACAGCCATCTTGGTCGACGTCGACCCAGGGTTAATGACAAGTATCCTCATAATAATTCATTAGGCTCATAGGCCTCATGGGGCTCATTAGGCTCATGGGGGCTTAAATTGCTGCCAGTGCCAGCGAGTAGTACTTCGACTCTGGGCTGTCGGCACGCGAGGGCAGCACGCAGCAGCACTGCGTGCCCTGCAGCACGCCCGCCGTCTTGGCATAGGCAAAGAGCGTCAGCGTCTTGTAGAACACGTTGCCGGCCACGATGTCGGGGAAGATGAGGGCGTCGGCCTGTCCGTCGATGGCTGAGCGTATACCCTTCTCACGCAGGCTCACGGAGTCGAGCGATGTCTTCAGGTCGAGCGGGCCGTCGATGATGCAGCGGCCGAACTTACCCGTCTGGGCCTCGGCAATAATCTCCAGATAGTCCTTGGTGTAAGGGAACGTCTTCTCGCTGACCTTCTCGGCACAGTGGATGAGCGAGATGCGCGGCTCCTCGATACCCAGAGCATGGCAGACGTAGTTCACGTAGCCTATCTGCTGACGGCGCTGCGCCTGCGAAGGAATGGGTATGACGGCGGCGTCGGTGAAGAACAGCAGCTTCTCGTACTTCGGGATTTCGGCCATGCAGATGTGCGTCAGCACACGGCCCGGACGCAGTATGCCCGTGTCCTTGTTCAGGATGGCTCGCAGCAGGTTGTCGGTATTGATGAGGCCCTTCATCAGGATGTCGGCCTCGCCGTTCTTGCACATGGCCACTGCGCGCCGTGCACACTCGTCCTTGTCGGGGCCGTCAACGTAGATGGGCTCGATGAACCCCATCTCCTGCCCCTTCTCCACGGCATAGCGCGTCGAGGCATCGTTAGCACATACCACAGCCACGCGTTTGCGGTCGCCGCGTTGCTGTAGGAATACAATCATGTCGTTCAGAGTCTTGATAGGTTGCATAGGCTTATTGTTTTTGGTTTATCAGGTTTACCCCGCCGGCGGCTTCACTTGCCCAGCATGTAGCCAACGCTCAGCTGGAAGACGCGGTTGCTGACCGACGGCATGCCGTTGAGCTTGCTGATGCTCGTCAGACCGTAGTTGTAGCGCAGGTCAACGCGCCACTTGTCGAAGTCGTAGGAGATGCCTATGGGTACTGCCACGTCGAAGTTCTTGTAGATGGTGCCGCTGGTCGAGTAGCTGCTCCAGCTGCCACCCATGAGCTGGTCGAACGACTCCTTCTTATAGAACGCATAGCCCGCCTGCAGGCCCGCCTTCAGGGCCAGCCCCTTGACAACGTAGTAGTTCAGCATGACGGGTACATTCACATAGTGGAGCGCCACCGAGTAGTTCTTCTGGCAGTCAATGTCCTCATACTTGTTGCCTTGTAGCGAGTAGAGGGCACCTGCCGAGAGGCTCAGCGCACTGCTCATCTGGTACTCACCCTCCATGCCAGCCATAAGGCCGATGCGATACTGAGGCTTCAGCAGCTTGTCGCCAATGCCGTCCTTCATGTAGTAGACATCGTTGCCTGTGACATTGGCCAAGTTGATGCCCACCTTGGGAATAAATGTCAGTGTTCCCACCTCATGCTGTGCAAAGCTGTGCAACGAACCAGCCAGCAGAATAAGCGAGAGAAATAGCTTCTTCATATCAAAAATGCTTTTTTTATTGAATAAAACGTAAAATGTGGCTCTTTATTGCTCAGAATAGGAAGAAAAGATGTATATTTGCGCACCGAAAACACTAACGTAATGGAAAAACTGCAGATTACTGAAACAAGCATGGCGTTGGCCAAGCAGTGGGCGAATAGTGGCTTCCTCGACGACGACTTGCTGCTCCTGGAGCACATGAGCGCCGTTCCCTTCCCGCAGGAGCCCCGTCGCATGAACTTCATCCTCATTGCACTCTGCACCAGCGGAGAGGTGCGCTACACGATGGACACCGTTGAGCAAGTGGTCACCCCAGGCGACCTCCTCATTGTCAGCGAGCGCCACGTCATCGACAATTATCAGCCGTCGCCCGACCTCGACGGCCTCTGCTTCATTGTCAGCGTCAACTTCTTTCATGAGATTATCCAGAACATCAGCGACCTGTCGGCCCTCTTCCTCTTCTCACGCCGTCACCCCGTGCTTCACCTGAAGGAGCGCGATCAGCACGTGTTCCACGAGTACTACTCTGTCATTCGCTCTAGGATACAGGGCATCGACAATCACTTCCGCCGCGACCTCATCCGCACCCTGCTGCTTGCCATGTTCTACGACCTGAGCAACGTTATCTACCACTTCAAGCAGCAGACGGGCGAGCATCAGTCACGTGCCGACGTCATCTTCACCCAGTTCATCAAACTCATTGAGGATAATTGCAAGTACGAGCGCCGTGTCGGCTGGTATGCCCAGCAGTTAGGCATCACGCCCAAATACCTGTCCGAGTGTGTCAAGCACGTCAGCCGCCGCACGCCCAACGAGTGGATTGACAACTATGTCCTGCTTGAGCTCCGCGTCCTGCTGAAGAACTCCACGAAGAGCATCAAGGACATTACCGAGGAGATGAACTTTCCCAACCAGTCATTCCTCGGAAAGTACTTCAAGGAGCACGTCGGCCTCAGCCCCTCAGAGTATCGGCGTAAGTAGCGAGAGACATATCTTATTTAGTTAACGGGACTGTTAGGGAAGCGTGCGTTGTCGTCTTCGCGGATGTCGTCGTTGGATGAAGCACTGATATTCATGGTGAGCTCCGTGGCGACATCGCAGAGTTCTTGATACCAGTCCTCGCCAAAGCGGCGGACAAGAGGACCCTTCAAGAACTTGTAGACGGGCAGGTCGAGCTCGCGTCCCTTCTTCACGGCATCGGCACAGACGGCCCACCGATGGTAATTCAGGGCTACGGTGCCGTCGCTGAAGCGTTTCTCGCGGATGGGGTAGAGGGCGCAGCTGATGGGCTTGATGTGGCAGGCTTTCTCAAGAGCGCAGAGGCAGCAGCCGTTGATGGGCTCGTGCGTCACCCAGTCCTCAATATCTCCATAGTAGGTGAAGACGCAGTCCTTGCCGCCGACGATGCTGGTGACGAGGTCGCCATCGCGGTCGGTATAGGCTACACCCTGGTGGTCGATGACGGCCTGCGCTTGCGCCGAGAGGTCGGGCCAGACGTCGTCGAGCACGTTCTCAATTTCGCCAATTTCCTCCATCGTGACGGGGGCCCCGGCGTCGCCCTCAACGCAGCAGATGCCCTTACATTTCGTCAGGTCACAACAGAAGCGCTCTGTGAAGATGTCGGAGGAAAGGAGAATGTCGCCGACTTGGATGATGGGAGGAAGCTTCATAAATGAGAAATGAGAACTTTTGGAGCAGCGAGAGCCATCAAGCTTGCTTGAATGGCCGAGTCGTGACAAAAGTCAACGAAGTTAAATGAGGAATGAGAAATGATTTTACCAGACGATGGGGGTTTGGCCGGTTTGCTGGAGGTAGGCGTTGCAGCGTGAGAACTGGTGCTGGCCGAACCAGCCACCACGGTTGGCGCTGAGGGGTGAGGGGTGGACGGACTCGAGGACGAGGTTGCGGTCGCGGGGAATCATGTAGGACTTGCCGCGGGCATAGCCGCCCCAGAGCATATAGACAATATGCTCGCGCGAAGTGGCTAACGCCCGAATGGCGGCGTCGGTGAACTGCTGCCAGCCCAGCGAAGCATGGCTGTTGGCTATGTGGGCACGTACGGTGAGGGTGGCGTTGAGCAGCAGCACGCCCTGCTCGGCCCAGCGCGTCAGATTGCCTGTCGTCGGCACTGGTGTACCGAGGTCGGCCTCAATCTCCTTGAAAATGTTTTGCAGCGACGGCGGGAAGGCCACGCCCTCCTGCACCGAGAAGCTCAGACCGTGGGCCTGTCCAGGCTCGTGGTAGGGGTCTTGTCCAATGATGACTACCTTCACCTTGTCGAACGGACAGAGGTTGAAGGCGTTGAAGATGAGCTGCCCTGGCGGGTAGCATGTCGTGGAGGTGTACTCCTGCCTGACGGCCTGCGTCAGCTGGGCGAAGTAAGGCTTCTCGAACTCGGCTGCCAGCTGCTCCTTCCAAGTGCTCTCTATTTGTACGTTCATTTGTTGGTGAGTGGTGAAGGGTGAGTGGTGAAAGGTTATGTGACCTTAATCTTGACGACGTATGTGCAGCGGTAGTACTTCGTCGAACCGCTGGGCTTGTAGCGTATTCCCTGACGAATGGTGTAGGTGTTGCCCTTCTTTAGTCGTCCGGGGAACTGGCCTACCTTACACTTGAAGTCGGCAGGCGTGAACTCTGCATAGATTTGTGCCGAGCCGTCGTAGTTGCAGACGTTGCCCGAGGCGTTGAACCAGTGGCCGAAGACGGTACCCGAGCTGGTGCTCGTGGTTGTCGTGGCTGTCAGGGTGCTGTTGTTGCTGTTGACGCCTACAAAGCCCGGGTTAGCGCCGCTCTGACACTTCACGGCCTTCAGCTGAGCCGTCGACAGTCCCAGGGTGCGGCTGGCGGCCTCCATGTCGTAGGGCACGTAGACGCATGAGTAGCTGTAAGCGTCGTAGGGTAGGGCGACGTCGATGGTCACGGTGGTGTCGCGCCGCTGGTAATCGGCAGCATAGTCGCCGAACTCGCCATATTTGTCCGTTCCCTCGAAGCTCACCTGGTAGGGCCACTGCTCGTCGTTGGAGGCATCGTCGTCCCAGGCGTGACGCCAGTGCTTGGTGGGAGCGCCCGTCACGACAAACCACAGCTTTTGGGTGCCGGCAGGTACGGTGAACTCGGCCGTGCCCTCCTTGTCGCTGTAAGGTTGGCCGTAGACACGGCTGCCGTCCTGCAAGTAGGCGCAGAAGCCGTAGCGCCAGCCCTCACGCGAAGCCCATACCTTCCGATAGCCCTCGGCACCCGTAATGCCACGGAAGTTGGCCTTGACGGTGGTGCCCGCCTCGGGGGTGTTGACGCGGATGATGTTGTAGCCGTAGTTCTCGACACAGTGGGCAGCATCGATCTCCCATGTGGTGGAGCCCGACGTAGAAGCATCGGAGGCGTTGGTGGCCCGATGGAGCCAGGCGCTGTGGTTGTCTATATAGGAACGGCCGCGCTCGCGGATGCCGTCGATGTCCCATGTGCAGACGCGCTGGGCATAGTTGAATATCTCGTCGTTGAACTGAGCCTGCGTGATGCCCGTCAGGCGTTGGTAGGCCTCAATGGGGTCTTCAGGCTTTTTCTCCTCACGCCACAGGCGCCCGATGAACTGCTTGCCGTGGAGCATGCACCAGTAGTCTTGGATGAAGTAGTTGGCGTAGCGCCAGTCTTCGTGCAGCAGGTTCTTGTTGCACTTGTCAAGATACTGCGACGAGTAGTCGTTGGAGAACTGCTGCTCGGGGTAGACCTTGAAGCCCTGCCATTGGGCACACGACTCCCACCATCCGTTGCCGCCACTGGCGTTGTCGCCATAGCCGTAGCGCCAGCCGTGGGTCATACCGAGGTCGCAGGCCACGAGATACTGGAACGAGTGCCCTATCTCATGGGCCAGCGTGTGACCGCCAGCCGCCTGCAGTGCCCAGGGGTTACACCACAGGGCGCCGATCATGTCGTCGTAGCCAGAGCCGGTGGCCAGCCACTCGGTCTGGTAGAACACATAGATTTCGATCTTGTACTTATCCGTCGACTTCGACTCTCCAGGAACGACGAAGCCCAGCGAGTCGGTATAAATCTCGAAAAGGTGCTCGGCACGCTCCAGCATCAGGTCAACGTCGAGCGGATTGTCGCTCTTCTTGGGGTCAAGTCCAAAGCCTGCTTCCCAGAACACGATGAAGTGCTCGCTCTCACGACTGCGCTGGAAGCACCAGCGGCTGCTGGCGTTGTTGTAGTCCATCGTCTTGAACTCCTGCGGCTTGTAGATGATGCGTCCGGGATTCTTGAACGTGTAGTAGTCGTAGGTCACGGGGTTGATGGAGCGCGTCTTGTAGGGCTGGGCCTTCCCCAGCTCAGGCTTGTAGTACATGTACATGGTCTCGCCGTGGACGACGACGGAGTCGTACTGGCTCATCACCTCCATCTGGTGGGCCTTGAAACGGTCGGCGTTATGAAACCACAGCGTGTCCTGCGCCTTGGCGGCACAGGACACGACCGTAAATGCGATGAGCGCGAAGAGCGTTCTCATATTTGTGTATAATTAGTCGGTAATCAGGTTCTCACCCGTCATGTCGGCGGGCTGCTCCAGTCCCATGATGTGGAGAATGCTGGGAGCCACGTCTGCCAGACGACCGTCCTTCACCGTGGCCGAGTTGTTGTTGGTCACATAGATGAACGGAACGGGGTTCAGCGAGTGGGCGGTGTTAGGCGTGCCGTCAGCGTTGATGGCGTTGTCGGCATTGCCGTGGTCGGCGATGATGATAGCCTCGTAGTCGTTGGCCTTGGCGGCCTCGATGACCTCGCGCACGCAGTTGTCGACGGCCCAGACGGCCTTGGCGATGGCGTTGTAGACGCCGGTGTGGCCCACCATGTCGCCATTGGCGAAGTTCACCACAATGAAGTCATACTGCTGCGTGTTGATGGCGCCGACGAGCTTGTCCTTCACCTCGTAGGCGCTCATCTCGGGCTTCAGGTCGTAGGTAGCCACCTTCGGCGATGCCACGAGGATGCGGTCCTCGCCCTCGTAGGGTGCCTCGCGTCCGCCGTTGAAGAAGAAGGTGACGTGGGCGTACTTCTCGGTCTCGGCGGTGTGCAGCTGCTTCAGCCCCTTCTTGCTCAGGTATTCGCCCAGCGTGTCCTCCACGTTCTCCTTGGGGAAGAGAATGTGTACGCCCTGGAACTTGGCATCGTAGGGCGTCATACAGTAGTACTGCAGGCCGGGGATGGTCTTCATGCCCTGCTCCGGCATGTCCTCCTGCGTCAGTGCGATGGTCATCTCCTTGGCGCGGTCGTTGCGGAAGTTGATGAAGATGACGACGTCGCCCTCCTCAATCGTGCCATTGACGGTAGCGTTGTGTATAGGCTTGATGAACTCGTCGGTCACGCCCTCGTCGTACGACTCCTGCATGGCGGCTATCATGTCGGTAGCCTGCTTGCCGGTTCCGTTGACGATGAGGTCGTAGCCCTCCTTGACGCGCTCCCAGCGCTTGTCGCGGTCCATGGCGTAGAAGCGGCCCACGATCGAGGCGATGTTGGCGTCGTTGTCCTGGCACACCTTCGTCACCTGCTCGATGAAGCCCTTGCCGGAGTGCGGGTCGGTGTCGCGGCCGTCCATGTAGCAGTGTACGAACACCTGCTGCTTCAGCCCGTAGGCCTTGCCAATCTCTATGAGCTTAAAGAGGTGGTCGAGCGATGAGTGTACGCCGCCGTCCGAGCAGAGGCCCATCAGGTGGAGCTTCTTGCCCTGCTCCTTGGCGTAGGTGTAGGCGGCCTTCACCTGGGGGTTGTCCATGATGGAGCCGTCCTTGCAGGCGCGGTTGATCTTCACCAGGTCCTGGTAGACGATTCGGCCGGCGCCGATGTTGAGGTGTCCCACCTCCGAGTTGCCCATCTGTCCGTCGGGCAGACCGACGTCTTCGCCCGAGGCGGCTAACTGCGAGTGGGCGCTGGTGGCCGTTAAATAGTCGAGGTAGGGTGTCGGCGTGTTGTAGATGACGTCGCCCTTACCGTGCTTACCGATTCCCCATCCGTCGAGAATCATCAAAAGTGCTTTCTTTGCCATTTCTTCTGTGTTTATTATAATAGGTGTACTTTTTGCGCCTGCAAAGATACTGCTTTTTTTCCGTATGGCAATAGATTTCGGCGAAAAAAAGGGCTCAAGGCAGCAGATAGTCGAAACAGTCGAATAGCGTGAAACCCATATCCTCCAGCTGGCGGCGGCTGCGGGCCACGTCGGCGGGCGTGTTGTAGCCGGGTATGCGGGGCAGGCGGATGACGACGCGGCTGTGGTCAACGTTGCGGGCGAGCCACCCGAGGTTGGCCGTGACCCGGCTGTTGTCGCACCCGGTGTAGCGTCGGTAGATGTCGGGGTCCATGTCCTTGACGTCGACGATGAAGCGGTGGACGTAAGGCGCCACCTCGGCCAGCCGGCGCTGCGTCACGGCCAGCGACGTCTCGATGCCGATGTGCCACTGAGGCGGGCAATGGCGGCAGAAGTCGGCGATGACGGCGCTGCGCAGCAGCGGCTCGCCGCCGCCGAAGGTGACGCCGCCGCCCGTGGCCTGGAAGTAGAGGTCGTCGACCATCACCTCGTCGAGCAGCTCGCGGGCGTCCATCCGCCGCCACAGGCCCTCCGGCTCACGGCAGTGGGGGTTCAGGCAGTAGCGGCAGCTGAGCGGACAGCCGTGGAAGGCGACGAGCGTCACCACGCCCTCGCCGTCGAGGGCCAGGCGGTGGCGGCAGATGGCTATCAGCGGGGCTTTCATTACAGGCGGAACGTGATGGGTATGACATATTTCACCCTGTAGGTCAGGCCTGCCTGCCGGCCGGGAATCCAGCGCGGCATCTTCCTGACGATGCGCAGGGCCTCGCGGTCGAGCAGCGGGTCGATGCTCTTGACGACCTTGGCCGAGGTGATGCGGCCGTCGCGCTCGACGACGAACTGCACGATGACGCGGCCCTCGATGCCCTTCCGCTTAGCCTCGGCGGGGTAGACCATCTCCTTCTTGATAAACTCCATCAGGGCGGCATCGCCGCCGGGGAAGGAGGGCATCTGCTCGACGATGCCAAACACCTTGGTGGTGTCCATCTTCTGCGGCGTCACCTGATACGGGGCGGGGGCGGCCCCTGTGCTGCCTATGACTAAGGCGTCCTTTTCGCGCTCCGCAGCCTTGACGCTGCTCTTGGCCTTCGGCACGGGCTTCACCGGCTTCTGGCCGGCGGCAAAGGCCGGTGCCGACAGCAGGCCGGCCGAGATGCCGGCGATGACCACCGCCTTGCCTAACTGCCGGCGCAGGTCGAGCTGCTGGTTGATATACTTCACTTCGGCCTCGCAGGCGGGGCACGTGCCCGCGCAGTCGCCACGGTGGTGGCACTCGGCGGGCTTGTAACTGATCTCGTTGGCGTCGGCCACCTGCTGACGGATGGTCTTCAGGACGCCGCAAATCGTTTTTCCTTTGTTCATGGTTTTCGGGGTTTTGTCGGTGCAAAGATACTGCTTTTTCGGGCCGCCGTCAAGAGGGCTTCGGCCATTGACACACAAAAAGAACATAAAAAACAAGGAATAATGCGATGGAATCAAAGAATTTTGTGTATCTTTGCAGCCGCGAAGACCTGATTCTGACACACATACAATCTAAAACTAAACGCACATGAAGAGAACAGTATTAACGGCCCTCGCGGCCACAACGGTAGCAATGACAATGAACGGACAGCCCAAACTGACGGCCACGAACATCGACGAGGTGCTCAAGGCCATGACACTGGAGGAGAAAGCCCAGCTCTTAGTGGGCGGTGGTAACGACGCCTTTACAGGTTCCGGAGCCATGCTGGGCCATCAGAAGAAACTGGTAGCCGGAGCAGCCGGCATCACCGTGGCCAACGAGCGTCTGGGCATTCCCGCCACCGTGCTGAGCGACGGCCCTGCCGGCGTACACATCGACGCCAAGCGCGACGGCGACCCTAACTCCTACGCCGCCACGGGATTCCCCATCGGCACCTGCTTAGCCTCGACGTGGAACACCGACCTGGTGCGCCGTGTGGGCGAGGCCATCGGTAACGAGACTTTGGAGTACGGCTGCGACGTCATCCTGGGACCGGGACTGAACCTGCACCGCTCGCCGCTCTGCGGGCGCAACTTCGAGTACTACTCCGAAGACCCCATACTGACCGGCATCATCGGCACGGCCATGACCCAGGGCATACAGAGCCAGGGCGTGGGCGTGTCGGCCAAGCACTACGCCGTCAACTCGCAGGAGACCGACCGCACCCGCGTCGACGAGCGTGTCAGCCAGCGTGCCCTGCGCGAGCTCTACCTGCGGGGCTTCGAGATGGTGGTGCGCGACGCCGACCCCTGGACGCTGATGTCGGCCTATAACAAGGTGAACGGCGAGTATGCCCAGGGCAACCACGACCTGCTGACCAAGGTGCTGCGCGACGACTGGGGCTTCCGCGGCATCGTCATGACCGACTGGATAAACAAGCGTGCCGACCTGCCCACCACGCGCGAGGTGGCTGCCGGCAACGACCTGCTCACTCCGGGCTATGCCGCCCAGGCCGAGGACATCGTGAAAGGCGTGAAGGAAGGCACACTCAAGATTGAGGACGTCAACCGCAATGTGCGCCGAATGTTGGAGTACATCGTCAAGACACCGCGCTTCCGTGGCTATAAGTTCACCAACAAACCCGACCTCGCCGCCCACGCCCAGATTACGCGCCAAAGCTCTACCGAGGGCATGGTGCTGCTGAAGAACAACGGCGTGCTGCCTATCAGCGAGCTGAAGACGGTGGCCCTGTTTGGCGTCAACAGCTACGACTTCATGTCGGGCGGACTGGGGTCCGGTGCCGTCAACGTGCCTTACGTGGTCGATATGGTCGAGGGGCTGAAGAACGTGGGCGTCAGCACCACGCCGCTGCTCACTGAGATTTACCAGAACTACGTCAAATATGCCAAGGCCAAGCTGAAGGCCGACAAGAACCCCATCATGTGGTTCCTCGACACGGGCACGCCGAAGCTCGATGAAATTGAGATTTCCGAGCGCTGCGTGGCCCACGAGGTGAAGGAGGCCGACGCTGCCATCATCACCATCGGACGGCAGGCTGGCGAGGGCATGGACCGCGAGATAGAGGGCGAGTTCAACCTGACGGCCAACGAGAAGGCTATGATAGAGCGCGTGAGCGACCAGTTCCGCCCGGCAGGCAAGCCCGTCATCGTGATTCTGAATTCCGGCTCGGTCATGGAGACGGCCTCCTGGCGCGACCGTGTCGATGCCATCCTCTGCGCCTGGCAGCCCGGCGAGGAGGGCGGCAACTCAGTGGCCGACGTGCTCACCGGCAAGGCCAACCCCTCGGGCCGTCTGACCATGACATGGCCCATCGCGGCCACCGACCATCCGTCGACCAAGAACTTCCCGCAGCAGATGGACATGTACACCTTCCGCGAGTCGTTAGGCTACGGAGTCGAGATTCCAGGGCGCGACTACACCAACCACGACGAGGACATCTACGTGGGCTACCGCTACTTCGACACCTTTAACAAGGAGGTGGCCTATCCCTTCGGCTACGGCCTCAGCTACACCACCTTCGCCTACTCAAAGCCTGCCGTCAAAGTGAGCGGTGGAACGGCCACCGTTACCGTCACCGTCAAGAACACCGGCGCCGTCAGTGGCAAGGAGGTAGCCCAGGTCTACGTCACCGCCCCGAAGGGCCAGATTGAGAAGCCCGCCCAGGAGCTGAAGGCTTTCGCCAAGACGCGCGAGCTGAAGCCCGGCGAGAGCCAGACGCTGACGATGCAGATTCCCGTCCGCATGCTCGCCTCGTTCGACGAGGCTGATAGCCAGTGGCTCACCGAAGCCGGTACCTACACCTTCCGCATTGGTGCCTCCAGCCGCGACATCCGCTGCACGGCAACAGCTAAGGTCGGCCAGTACACCGAGAAGGTTAGCAATGCCCTTGCACCGAAGGTGAAGCTGGACCTGCTGAAACAGTAAGAAGAGAAACAGTAAGAAGAGAAACAGTAGGAAGAGAAGGAGTAAGGAGTTATGAAACGTCTCGGAATTTTTCTATTCGTTGCGCTGGCCTGTCAGACTGTCGGCGCACAGCTGCAAGTCAAGGAGCTGAAGCTCAGCAACGGCATGACCGTGTGGCTGAACGAGGACCACTCGCAGCCGAAGGTCTATGGTGCTGTCGTTGTCAAGGCAGGTGCCAAGGACTGTCCTAACACGGGCATCGCCCACTACTTCGAACATATCATGTTCAAGGGTACCGACCGTCTTGGTACCACCGACTACGCAGCAGAGAAGCCTTGGCTCGACAGTATCTCGGCGCAGTACGACCTGCTGTCGCAGACTCCTGAGGAGCCTGCCAAGAAAGGCAAGGGGGAGTTGAGCGCCCGCACGCGCATCCAGCAGCACATCAACGAGCTGAGTCTGAAGGCGGCCGACTACATCATTCCCAACGAGTTCAACCGACTCATATCGAAGTACGGCGGCAGCGGGCTCAACGCAGGCACAGGCCACGACCTAACCTACTACTACAACACCTTCCTGCCACAGTTCATTGAGCAGTGGTGCTGGCTCAACTCCGAACGGCTGATGAAGCCCGTGTTCCGCGGGTTCCAGGGTGAGCTGGAGAACGTCTATGAGGAGAAGAACCGCTCGTCCGACGACATGGGCGACATCCAGGATAAAATCTTCAAGGCCGTGTTCAAGACCAAACCCTACGCCTATCCCATCATCGGCTCGACGGAGAACCTGAAGAACCCCCGGCTGACGGATATGGCTGCGTTTTACAAGAAGTACTACGTGGCATCCAACATGGGACTGATCCTCTGTGGCGACATCACCCCCAACTCCACCCTGACAGCCCTCTTGGAGAAGACCTTCGGACGTGTTCAGACTGGTCCTGTCCCCGAGCGTGGCTATAGTCCGATGCCCGACATCCAGGCCGGCGAGAGCCAGGAGGTGAAGCTGCCCATACCGCTTATCGGTGCCGAGGCGCTGGTCTACAAGGCTCCCACGGAGTTTGAAGCCGACGCCAACGCCCTCGATCTGGCCAATAAGCTGTTGTATAACGAAAAGGCCGGACTGCTCGACTCCTTGGTCAACGAGCACAAGCTGATGATGTCGGCCGCCATGAGTATTGGCCTCAACGATGCAGCGGGAACGGTCGTCGCCATCATTCCCAAGCTGTTCGGTAAGATGAAGACCACTGAGGCCCGCGTCATGGAACAGGTTCAGAAGGTGATGGATGGCGACTTCAGCGAACAGCAAGTGGAAGTCCTGAAGCGCGAGATGGTGATGGAGGCCCAGCAGAATCTGGAGACCATCAGCAAACGGGCTCAGGTGCTGGTGTATGCATTCTCCAACGGACGCACATGGCAGGACGTGCTTAACAAGACAGAGCAGATTCGCCGCCTGACGAAGGCTGATGTCGTGGCTGCCGCCAAGAAATACTATGGTGCCAACTACATCAAGCTGACGAAGAAGTATGGCATGCCCGACAAGGAGACGCTGAAACAACCCGGCTATAAGCCTGTCAGCCCGAAGAATACCGATGCCAAGTCGGCCTTCGCACGTCAGCTGGAGCAGCTGCCCGTGCCTCAGGCCAGCATCCGCACCGTCGACTTCGACCACGACGTGACGACCAAGGTGCTCAGTCCCCACGCCACCTTGTATTATAAGGAGAACCCCGTCAACGACATCTTCACGTTTACCCTGCGCTTCATGGACGGCACCCTCCACACCCCCAAGCTGGCCGTGCTGGCATCCTACTTAGGCGCACTTGGCACCGACTCGCTGAAGAAGCAGCAGTTGGAGAAGGCCTGGCAGCGCATAGGTACAACGATGCAGGTGTCCTCTGGCAACGAGACGTTTGCCATCAGCCTGACGGGACCCGACAGCGAGCTGAAGGCTGCTCTCCAGCTGCTGGCACACTTCCTGAGCTCAGCCCAGGGCGACGACAAAGCGCTGTCGGAGGCTAAGGATGCCGACAAGGTCGAACGCAAGAGCTTCGGTAAGAAGAAGGACGACGTGCTGAGGCCTGTCCTCCACCGCATCCTCTACGGTCAGAAGTCCTCTTACCTCACCCAGCTTAGCAAGGCGGAGATCAAGGCTCTGAAGAGCGATGACCTGCTCGGTCTCTTCCGTGAGCTGCAGCAGTACGACTGCGAGCTCTTCTACTGTGGCCGTCATCCCGTGGAGTATGTTGCGACGGAATCGCAACAGGCGCTACCATTGGCGCAGTGCACCAAGCCCAAGGCCGACACCTTCCGCCGGCTGCAGCAGTACTCCGAGCCTACCGTCTATTTCTACCATGTGCCTAAGTCCCGTCAGAACTACGTTGCCAGCTACGATGCCGTCAGCGCCCTCTCCACGGCTGAGCTGCGTGCCGAGATGAAGCTGTGGGATGAGTACTTTGGCGGCGGCATGTCGTCGGTGTTGTTCCAGAATGTCCGTGAGTTCCGCTCACTTGCCTATTCCACCAGCGGCACAAGCTTCACCACGAGTCTCGCCCGTCATGCCAATGAGCCTCAGGGTTACATCTCCATCACGGGTACACAGGCTGACAAGACGTTGGAGGCTGTTGCTACCATCGACTCGTTGCTGAGTCAACTGCCCATGAAGCAGGAGAATCTGGATGCAGCCCGGCAGAGTGTGCTCAACGACATTCAGAACAGCTATCCCGCCTTCCGCTCGGTGGCAGGCTATGTTGCCAACCAGCGCCTGAACGGCTATACCGCCGACCCCGATGCCGACATTGCCCGCCTGTTGCCTGCCATCACTGCCGACGATGTCGTGAAGTTCCACCAGCAGTACATCGGCACTAACAAGAACCGTGTATGGATTATTATCGGCGACAAGAAACTCACCGACATGAATGCCCTTGCCCGCTTCGGCAAGGTCGTTGAACTGAAAAGGGAGGAGGTCTATCGGTGAGTGGTGAGTTGTGAATAGTGAGTGGTAACCACTCACTATTCACTTATAATTGAAGCAGTTTGCGGAGCTCGCTGACGGTGATGGTAATCTTCTCGTAGTTGTCCATCAGCGAGACGTCCAGCGTGTGGCGGGCCTTGGAGTAGAACTGCTCGCGGTACTCCAGCTGCTCGCGGATGTAGGCAATGAGCTCTTCGGGCGATTTCCCCTTTAGCAGGGGACGGTCGCCCTTACCCATGAGCAGATGGCGGTGCAGTACCTCGGGTGTGGCCTTGAGCCAGACGACCTGCGCCTGGCTGTTCATATAGTCAATATTGTCGAAGAAGCAGGGGGTGCCGCCGCCACAGCTGATGACCACGTCTTCGAACTCGGCCACCTCATGGAGCATGTTGCGCTCTATCTGGCGGAACCCCTCCTCGCCGCGTTCAGCAAAGATCTGCGACACCTTCTTTCGCATGCGGCTCTCGATATACCAGTCGAGGTCGTAGAAAGGCAGTCCAAGCTCCTTCGCCAAGGCCCGGCCGACGGTTGTCTTGCCGGAGCCCATATAGCCTATCAGGATAATCCTTTTCACTCTTAACTCTTAGCTTTATTAATCACCTCCATGCACTCCTCGTAGCCCAGCTTCGCAGCACGTTCGTGCATAGACTTGGGCAGGCGGTAGTTCTTGCCATCGTAGACAAGATAGGGTCCGTAGCGGCCATTGAGTACTTCCAGCTTCTCGTCCTCGGCAAACACTTTCAGGTGTTTCTTGGTCTCTTGCTGGCGTTTCTCCTCAATGAGCTTGATGGCATCGTCGATGGTGAGCGTCATGGGGTCGATGCCCTTAGGCAGTGAGGTGTATTTCTTGTTGTGCAACACATAGGGACCGAAGCGGCCAGCACCGATGGTGACGGGCTTGCCTTCGTACAGACCTATCTCGCGCGGCAGCTGGAACAGCTGGAGGGCATCGTCGAGGGTGATGGTCTCAATGCTCTGCTCCTTGGGCAGCTGGGCGAAGCGGGGCTTCTCGTCGTCTTCGGCGGTGCCTATCTGCACGACAGGGCCGAAGCGCCCAATCTTGACAAAGACGGGCTTGCCTGTCTCGGGGTCGGTACCAAGCTGACGCTCGCCGGCCTTGTGCTCGTTGCGGCTGTTCATGGCCTTCTCGACGGTGGGCTCAAAGCCGTGGTCAAAGGCCGACAGCATCTTCGTCCATGTCTCTCCGCCTTCAGCTATGCGGTCGAAGTCCTGCTCCACCTTGGCGGTGAAGTTGTAGTCCATGATGTCGCTGAAGTTCTCCATGAGGAAGTCGTTGACGACGATGCCGATGTCGGTGGGCAACAGTTTTCCCTTGTCCGAGCCGGCCAGTTCCTTACGGGTCTTCTGGGTGATGAGCTTGCCTTTCAGGGTGTCGATGGTGTAGGTGCGCTCCTCTCCTTTCTTGTCACCCTTCTGCACGTACTCGCGCTGCTGGATGGTGGAGATGGTGGGCGCATAAGTGGAAGGACGGCCGATGCCGAGCTCCTCGAGCTTGTGAACCAGAGATGCTTCAGTGTAGCGCTGAGGACCCTGGCTGAAACGCTCGGTGGCCTGGATCTCACGGCGTGTCAGTTCCATACCTTCCTGCAGCGGCGGCAGCACATGGCTGTACTCGTTGTCCTGCTCCTCGTCGTCCGACGTTTCACGATAGACCTTGATGAAGCCGTCGAACTTGACGACCTCGCCACTTGCTATAAATGCAGAATGAACCGAGAGGTCATTCCCCATTTCTCCTTTCTCATTTCTCATTTCTATTTCCACTACCGTCTTCTCCAGTTCGGCGTCAGCCATCTGCGAGGCGATGGTACGCTTCCAGATGAGGTCATAGAGTTTCTTCTCCTGTGCCGTGCCATCAATGGTTGCCTGGTCCATGTAGGTGGGGCGGATGGCCTCGTGGGCTTCCTGTGCACCCTTGGAGTTGGTGTGATACTGGCGGGGCTTAGAGTACTGCTCACCATAGAGCTTCGTGATTTCTCCCTTCGCAGCATTGACGCAGAGTCCCGACAGGTTCACGGAGTCGGTACGCATATAGGTTATACGACCACTCTCGTAGAGTCGCTGAGCCACCATCATGGTCTGGCTGACGGTGAAGCCCAACTTATGGGCGGCTTCCTGCTGTAGCGTCGACGTGGTGAATGGTGGTGCCGGCGTACGGCGCAAAGGCTTCTTCTGTACCGACTCGACGGTGAAGATGGCGTCCTTGCAGGACTCCAGGAAACTAATCACTTCTTCGTGGGTTTTCAGACGGTTGTTGAGCAGTGCCTTTACCTCGCTCTGCGATCCGTCGGCATTGGTCACGCCGAAGACGGCATTGACACTGTAGTAGGGCTCGCTCTTGAAAGCCTGCAGCTCGCGCTCGCGCTCCACAATCAGACGCACGGCCACACTCTGCACTCGGCCTGCCGACAGGGCGGGCTTCACTTTGCGCCACAGCACTGGCGACAGCTTGAAGCCTACCAGACGGTCGAGCACACGGCGTGCCTGCTGGGCGTTCACCAGATTCATGTCCAGATGACGCGGATTATCGATGGCGGCGAGAATGGCCGGTTTGGTAATCTCGTGGAACACGATGCGGTTGGTCTTCTTCTCGTCCAACCCCAGCACCTCACAGAGGTGCCATGAGATGGCTTCTCCTTCGCGGTCTTCATCGGATGCCAGCCACACCTTCTCGGCGTCCTTGGCCTGCTTCTTCAGATCGCTGACCAGCTTCTTCTTCTCGTCGGGTATCTCATATTCGGGTTCGAGCGACTTCTCGTCGATACTCAGTTCCTTCTTCTTCAAGTCGCGGATGTGGCCATAGCTCGACATCACCTTGAAGTCCTTTCCGAGGAACTTTTCGATGGTCTTTGCCTTGGCAGGCGACTCCACAATAACCAGATTCTTTTGCATGCCTATGTTATTTTTTGTTCACTTTGGGGCGCAAAAGTACTCAAAACTTTCCCATATACCTTATTATATAGGAAAGTTTTTTGTTTTTTTAAGATTACCAGCTGTCCGTACGGAAGGGGAACAGCGGCAGGTTGGCGGCGTTGCTGACGTTACCAAGCTGGAAGTTACGGAAACAGTAGCGTACGGCCACAGGCTTGCTCACCTCGGGACTGCTGACAATGATGGCCTCGTCCCAGTAACCCCCGCCGGGCTGCCAGAAGTGGCGGGCGGTGGCCGGATGGAACACACGGTCGTCGCCAGCCACCTCGAAGCCCTGAATCTGCTCGTAGGGTGCGTCGGCATGGTAGTTGTCCTGCAGGTGCAGGTAGACGGCACCATCCTTGACGGTCATGTCCTTATACGACGAGCTCTTATAGAGCACCTGGCTGAAGCCGTAGTCGCGTGCCAGTGCCGTGAAGGCCAGCCGTTCGCCCACCTGTTGCTTCTGCGCCGGATGAATCTGCGTCGTCTCATAGGGGTAGACCAGGTCGTTGGTGCAGACGAGGGAGCTGTTGGGTATCAGCTGCTGGGCTCGGAACTGCTGCTCGCGCAGCAAGGCACCTGCCGTGCCGTTCACGTCGTCGTAGTGGAAGGGCGCTATCTCCACGAAGTAGAAGGGTATCTCGCCCAGTCCGAACTGCTGCCGCCACTGTTCCACCAGCAGCTTCAGCCGCTCGGAGTACTGGTTGCCGGGGTCGCCCACATTGGAGCAGCCCTGATAGAAGAGTATGCCCTTCACCGTGTAGTTCAGAATGGGGTTGAACGTGCCGTTGCCCCATAGCAGTGCGCGCTGGTAGTCGTACTCGGGCTTGAAGGCCACGATGCCGGCCGAGTCCGTAGGCTCTGTGGTGTACTTCTGCAGGTTTTCCTTTGTCAGCCAGCTCTCCACACGCGTACCGCCCTTGTTGGCCTCAATGAGCCCGATGGGTATGTCTAGGGCAGTGTGCATGACACGGGCGAAGAAATAGCCTGTGGCCGAGAAGTCGCCCACCGTCTCAGGCGAGCACTCGCGCCACTGGCAGTCGGCATCGTCCTGTGGTTCCATACGCATCGTACTGGGAATCTTCACGCTGCGCACGCCACGATGGTTCTTGGCATCAATCACCGTCTGGTTGTAATCCTTCACAGGACAACCCCAGAAGCCCTTGACGGGCATCTCCATGTTCGACTGTCCGGCACACACCCACACCTCGCCGCTGACGACATTGCGGACGGTGACAGCTCCTTCGCCGTCGTCGAAGGTCAGCCACAGCGCGTCGTACGAGGCCTTTGGCGTCTTGACCGTCAGTTTCCACTTGCCGGCCTTGTCAGCCTTGGCCGTCACCACGGCGCCTTGCCTCATCCACGAGGTCGACACCCTTACCGTATTGCCCGGTTTTGCCCAGCCCCACAGACGTGCGTCCGTCTGTTGCTGGAGCACCATGTTGTCACAAATCATGTGAGGCAGCCTCACCTTTGCCTGTGTTCCGATAGCCAGCATGACCGCCAGCGAAAGAAATAAACGTCTTCTCATACAAATAGTTATAGGTTCTGCGGCGCAAAGATACGAAAAATTCTCATTTCTCATTTCTCGTTTCTCATTTATTTTGTAACTTTGCCATCAAAGACGGCGAAATTACTGCGTCTCGGCAAAAAAGAAACGAGTTTCTTGGTTTTGCTCTCGACTTTTCGTAACTTTGCACGCAAATTCGGTAAGAAGAATGAAAACAACGAAGAAACTACTGGTAATAGCAGCAATGATGATGGCAGCAACAACAGCCATAGCGCAGAAAGGAACAGTCAGAATACTCTGGGAGAATGGAGCACCTAACAACAACGGTAACCCTACGGACACAGCGAAGATCACCGTGTTCCTGCCCAGTGCCAAGCAGGCGACGGGACGTGCCGTTATTTGCTGTCCCGGAGGCGGTTACAGTCATCTGGCCATGGAACATGAGGGTACCGACTGGGCTTCGTTCTTCAACCAGCAGGGCATCGCCCTCATTGTCTTGAAGTATCGCATGCCACGTGGCAACTTCGATGTTCCCATTAGCGATGCCGAGGAGGCCATCCGCACGGTGCGCCGCAACGCCAAGAGCTGGCACATCGACCCGCAGCAGGTGGGCATCATGGGCTCGTCGGCCGGCGGCCATCTGGCCTCGACCATCGCTACCCACGCCAAGGGCGACGCAAAGCCCGACTTCCAGATACTGTTCTATCCGGTCATCACCATGGATCCCAGCTTCACCCATAAGGGCTCTCACGACAACTTCTTCGGTGAAGGCCATGGCAAGCGGGCGCTGAAGAGGCTGGAGCAGCTGTACAGCAACGACCTGCAGGTGACCCGTGCCACGCCGCGTGCCTTCATCGCCCTGAGCGACGACGACACGGCCGTGCTGCCCGCCAACGGTGCCAACTTCTATCAGGAGTGCTTCCGCCACGACGTGTCGGCAGCCCTCCACATCTACCCTTCTGGTGGTCATGGTTGGGGCATCCGTCCCTCCTTCCGGTTCCATGCTGAGATGCTATTGGAACTGAAAGCCTGGCTACAGAGCTTCTGATGGGAAGACGTTTGAGAGGAGAAAAAGAAAAAGGCGCTGTTACAACAGCGCCTTTATTTCTGCCTCGACGTCTTTCATCTGCGACGACCGTTTCACGAGGTTGTTTTGGCGGTCGATGAGGAAGAACTCGGGCAATACCGGGACATTGTAGTACAGCAGACGCTGGGAGTCAAGGCCGTCGGCATCGCGGACGCTGATCCACGGCAGCGCTGCCGTTTGCTGCTTCCAGAAGTGCTCGTCGCTGTCGAACGACACTTGGTAAATCTCCAGACCTTGCGCGTGGTACTTATTATATAGCTCGCGCAACATCAGGATGCGCTTCGGAGAGTCCTCCATGCCAAAAACATGGAAGTCGAGCAATACCACCTGACCCTTCAGACTGCTCAGCTTCCGACGTGTGCCCTTGTTGTCGGTCAGCTCAATGTCGATGATGCCTGACTCCACAATCTTGCTCTCCTCCACGGTCTGCTGGTTGGCATTGTCGACGATGCGCACGTTCTTCATACCCTCGATGGCTATGTTATGAAGGTTCTCGCCACGCAGTGCACCGGGATAATAGGTGTCCCAACAGGTGGCCACAGCGGCGAACACCTTGATGTCGTCACGGTTGGCCTTCGGGTCGAAAATGAGCCACCGACCCAGCGTCTGGAACAAAGCGAAGTAGGCATACGACTTCTGAGGTTCTTTGAAGATGTAGTTCAGCTTGACATCCTCTTTATAGTCTTGGACGAGACGCAGCAGCGAGTCGCGCACCTGCTCGGCCGAAAGCTGGCTGTTGCGCTCCAAGGCGATGGCTTGTGTCTGCAGGGCTATCTGCTTCAGCGCCAGTTCTTTGATTTTCTGACAGTTCTCTGAGCCCTCGACCTCATACTGCGTAGCCATGGCGGGACACTGGGTCTTCACGGTGACGGTCTCCGTCGAGTCGATAGCCAGGTTGATAATCTGGCTCTTGATGCGCAGACGGTAGAACTCGGGCGCATCGGTGGCCTCATGGCTGAAGGAGAAACGGCCACTGGCATCGAGCTTCACGGAGTCGAGCACCTCGGTGCCTGCTAAGCCTACATTCTCGAAGTAAAGGACGGAGTCCTTGGCGTTGGCCACCTCGCCTTCGACGTGGAACTTGTTCTGTTGGCAGGCTGTCATGGTCAGGGCGGCCAGTACAGCCAAAGCTGTTCTTATGATCTTATTCATGATTGCTGCATGTTTATTTCAGGCTGCAAAATTACTAAATAGCCGCCGAACTACCAAATATCAAAGGTAGAAAATGCTCTCGGGTCCCATGTTCAGCAGCAGGTCGAGCACCGAGAGGTTGGGCTGGAAGCCGTAGCGTGCGGCATAGACCTGATAGTAGGGCTTCGGCTGGAAGTCGGCGTCAGGCTCCGGGTGCTTGGGGTTGATGGTGGTGCGGTAGTCGGTGTTGGGTGTTGGGTGTTGGGTGTTGGGTGTTGGGTGTTGGGAGGTGGGTGTTGGGTGGTGGGAGAGGGATGAGAGGTGTGGGTGGATGTCGATGAGGTCGCACACCACCTGGCGGATGGCCTCGTTGAAGTCATAGAGGAAGTCCCAACGGCGTTCGTAGAAAGGACGCAGGTCGTCCTGGTAGTATTCGAAGAAGGGCGACTCGCCGTAGGCTGAGGTGATGGCGTTCCAGTGGACGCGACGCCAGTCGCCGTGGTCGCTGATGCGTACGTCACGTGTCAGCCGTGCCTTCTCTATGGGCACCGTCAGTGCCTGTACGCCGTTGGCAGCGGCAATGTAACAGCGGTTGCGGAACGACTGTTTCACAAACGGCTCGTCGGCGTCGACGACAACACTCTCGGCCCGGTACAGCTTCTGATACCACTGTACGGGGCCGAAGTAGGTGGTGGCCAGCAGAGCGTTCATCGCAGCAGGAATGTACGGCCGGCATCATAGCCGTTCCAGAACGGCGTACCGGGCTTGTGGTTATACAGCACCATGACGACACGTCCGATGATGCGTTCCTCAGACACGACACCCACCTTGTCCAGATAGTAGTAGTCGTAGACGCTGCAGTCGGCCTTGCTGGGCATGACGGCGCGCCCTTTGCCGGGCAGCGTCACGGTGTCGCCGGGCAGCGCCACGCAACGGCCAACGAGAACATGGTCGAGCGAATCCTCGAAGGCCACATACTCGCCCTTTGCCGGCGACTGCCAGCAGAGACGCCCGTAGCTGAAGAGCCCGCCGCCACCTGTCCTGAGACCATACGACCAGCGGTTTACCACCACTCTGTCGCCTGCCGTGAACGATGGCTCCAAGCCGTCGCCGCCGACGGAATAGATGGTAAAGACCAGCGCCCTGAATGTCAGCATCACAAGGAGTGACACGGCCAGCGCCGCGAGGAACTTCAGCGTACTGCGCATCTGAGTCTGTCAAGTATGTTGCGACAGAGTCACAACTCATGGGGCGTTATTTGATGTTATCGACCATGCGGAACAGGCGGCTCCAACGGATGCCTCCAAAACCACTGCGGTCGGGGTCGCTGGACCACCAGATGAAGATGGGCTTGCCGACGATGTGGTCCTCGGGCACGAAGCCCCAGTAGCGTGAGTCGGCGGAGTTGTGGCGGTTGTCGCCCATCATCCAGTAGTAGTCGAGCTTGAAGGTATAACTCTTGGCCTCCTTGCCGTTGATGATGATCTTGCCGTCCTTCACCTCCAGGGTGTTACGCTCGTAGGCACGGATGCAGCGCTCATAGATGGGCAGGTTGTCGAGCGTCAGGTCGATGCTCTTGCCCTTGGCAGGAATCCAGATGGGACCGTAGTTGTCACGAGTCCAGTGGTAGTTGCCGTTCTGCGGGTAGATGTCCCACTCGTCGGCCTCGTCGTTGGGCTCAATGCTCTCGACGATGTCGGGACGCTTCTTCAGCGCAGCTACCGTCTGCTTGGTCATCGGCATGGCGCCGTAGTTGTTCAGGTAGCCCAGCTCCTCCATGGTGATGCCCCACTCCTGCATCTCTTCGTCGGTGAAGTGGCGCTTCAGCTTGACGTTGTAGGTGTGTTGTGCCTGGTCGGGCTCTTTGTTGGCCTTGCCGTCGATGTAGACCATGCGGTCGCGTATCTCCAGCGTCTGGCCGGGCAGTCCTACGCAGCGCTTGACGTAGTTCTCACGACGGTCGGTGGGACGTGTCGACACACCGCCAAAGTCCTGGAAGTGGTCGAGTATCTGCTGACGGCCGGCGTTGTAAAGCGTCTGGAAGAAGTGGTAGCGCTGTTCAGCCGTCAGACTGTCTAAGTCGGGACGCTGCGGGTACATCTGGTAGCCCAGCATGTAGCACAGGCGGTAGTACTCCGTCTGGTACTGCAGGTTGTTGCAGATGGTGTCGCCGGCGGGGTAGTTGAACACGACGATGTCGTTCTGCTCCACCTTGCCGAAGCCCTTCACACGGCGGTAGTCCCAATGGGGCCACTCAAGATACGACTTGCATTCGAAGACGGGCAGTGTGTGCTGCGTCAGCGGCATCGTCAGCGGCGTCTCGGGAATGCGGGGGCCATAGCTCACCTTCGACACAAACAGGTAGTCGCCCGTCAGCAGCGACTTCTCCAGCGAGCTCGAGGGGATGACGTAGTTCTGGAAGAAGAACAGGTTGATGAAGTAGACGGCCACCAGTGCAAAGACCAGCGCGTCGACCCACGACATGACCCAACGGGCAGGGCCTTCCTTCTCCTTCCACCACTGCCACTTGATTTTCTTGGTGATATACACGTCGTAGATGAACGGCACGACCAGCAGTCCCCACCACGACTTCACCCAATAAAGGAACAGCAGGTAGAGCACCAGTACGACGATGAACTTCGCCCACTGCTTCTTCATATTCAGCTTTTCTTTCTTTTTTACCATTGTTTATTCAGATTGATTCATGTTGGTTAGACACCGCAGCAGGGGCGCAGGTTGCAACCAGCATGTTCTTATAACGTCTTCTAACTCCTTTTAACTCCTTTTCTACTTACTCCTTCTCTCCCTAAAAAGAGAACATGTCTGAGATGGTCAGCAGTCCCTGGTGCTCCTTGGTGAACTCGGCGGCCAGTACGGCACCCAGCGCAAAGCCCTTGCGCGAGTGGGCATCGTGGGTGATGGTGATGATGTCAGCATCCGAGTCGTAGCGGATGGTGTGGATGCCGGGTACCTCGCCGCGGCGGATATGGTCCACACGCAGGTACTTCTTGTCTGTCGTGTCTTCCTTCCACGCCTCCTTGCGGTCTATGTTCTCCACAATCTCCTCGGCCAGCGTAATGGCCGTGCCACTGGGATGGTCGAGCTTATGCACGTGGTGGGTCTCCTCCATCTCCACGTCGTACTGCGGGAACTGGTTCATAATCTTGGCCAGGTAGCGGTTGACAGCCGAGAAGATGGCCACGCCGATAGAGAAGTTCGAGGCCCAGAACAGCGTCTTGCCGTCGGCGCAGGCTTGACGCACGTCGTCGCCGTGTTCTGTCATCCAACCCGTCGAGCCGCTGACCACTTTCACGCCCTTGGCCCACGCCTTCAGGTAGTTGCCGTAGGCGGCCTGCGGAGCGGTGAACTCAATGGCCACGTCGGCCGATGCAAACTCAGGGCTGTCGAAGTCCTGCTGGTTGTCGATGTCGATGATGCTCACAATCTCATGACCGCGGTCAAGGGCAATCTGCTCTATCATCTTGCCCATCTTGCCGTAACCGATTAATGCAATCTTCATGTCTTCTATGTTTTATTTGTTATAATTTCTCCTTACTTCTCCTATCCTTTACTCCTTCCCTCTTTCTCTAAAACATCTGCACGACGCGGCGCAGACCGTTGACCAGCACGTCGACCTCTTCCTTCGTGTTGTAGAGGGCGAATGAGGCACGTACTGTTCCCGAAATGCCCAGACGGTCCATCAGGGGCTGGGCGCAGTGGTGACCTGTGCGGACGGCTATGCCCAGGCGGTCGAGCAGCGTGCCGACATCCAGATGGTGGATGTTGCCAACGTTGAACGACACCACGGCGTCCTTGATGGGTGATGGGTGATGGGTGATGGGTGTTGGGTGCTGGGTGTTGGGTGATGGACCATAGATGGTCAGACCGTCGATGGTCTGGAGCTGCTCCATGGCGTAGCGTGTCAACTCTTCTTCGTGCTTCTGGATGGCTTCAATACCGATGGAATCGATGTATTTGATGGCCATTGCCAGTCCGTGGGTCGCCACATAGTCGGGCGTGCCGGCCTCGAACTTGAAGGGCAGGCGCTCGAAAGTGGTGCGTTCCCACGTCACCTTGTCAATCATCTCGCCACCTCCTTGGTAGGGCGGCAGCTTCTCCAGCCACTCCTCCTTGCCGTAGAGCACGCCGATGCCCGTGGGACCGTACATCTTATGGCCGCTGAGGGCGAGGAAGTCGCAGTCCAGTGCCTGCACGTCAATCTTCATGTGGGGCGCACTCTGGGCGGCGTCCACCAGCACGGGGATGCCACGTTCGTGGGCCAGGCTGGTGATGTCCTTCACGGGGTTGATGGTTCCCAGCACATTGCTGACGTGGGCCACGCTCACCAGCTTGGTCCTTTCCGTCAAGTATGTCGCGATACTATCGCGACAAACACGACCGTCGGCATTGCAGCCAACGAGCCGTCCATCGTCGGTTATCGGCAAGTGGCGCACCACGATGCCGCGCTTCATGGCCTGCAGCTGCCAAGGCACAATGTTCGAGTGGTGCTCCATCTCTGTCACCAGCACCTCGTCGCCGGCCTGCATCTGCGATTCGCAGAACGAGCTTGCCACGAGGTTGATGGCCTCCGTGGTGCCGCGAGTGAAGATAATCTCCTCGGTCTTCTGGGCATTGATAAAACAGCGCACCGTCTCGCGTGCTGCCTCGTGGAGGTCGGTGGCCTGCTGGCTCAGGTAGTGGACGCCGCGATGCACGTTGGCGTTCACGTTCAGGTATTCGTCGCGCATGGCATCGAGCACACAGAGCGGCTTCTGTGTCGTCGCCGCATTGTCAAGATAGACTAGTGGCCGTCCGTACACCTCCCTCGACAGAATGGGGAAGTCATAGCGTACCTTATTAATATCGTACATCTTACTTTGCAATTTTCCGCGCAAAGGTACGAAAAAAAGAGGAAAAAACACGCCTGTTTTAGAATAATTTACTATCTTTGTCGTGGATAAAGCATATTTGGGACTACGCAATCATCACCTTCCTTCACCATTCACCTGGGTGTTAATGCCCTGTGTGTGAGCTGTTTAAGGTGAATGGTTCGTGGTCGTCCCATTCTGTCGCCTCCAACATTCCTCCTTTGCCTGTCTCCAGCCTTGTAATTGCCTGTCTCCTGCCTTATAGTTGCCAGTCAGCCGCCCCCTTAATTGCCTGTCAGGCAGCCGACGTATACTCTGCTGACGGTCGTCGGCAATATTGCCGACGCTCGTCAGCAACCCTTTTGACGCCCTCTCTTAGTAATTTGACGACGCCTTTAGATGTCAGAAACGAGCATTGACGAACGATGGACTAATTATCAATCCTTCACGTTAACTGTCTGCAAATCAGTGTGTTAGATTTTTGGTGAAGGGCAGGTGCTTAGTTGCCATCGTCATTATTTCCTTTGACTTATATGCGGTATCGGATACCGATTTACTTCACCACCCTCTTCCGTCCGTTCTCGATATACACACCCTTGGCTGGCTTATTGGACTGTCGATGGCCTAAAAGGTTATATAATTGTGGATAATCATTTGTAAAGGAATGGGTATTTCTAATTTTGTTGGTTGCATCACAGTTATAGAAGTCTGGATATCCGAAAATGCAGGTTTTCCCAATAGCGCAAGATTGGAAGAAGGTTTCTCGTGCAGGAAGTGGCATCCAAGGTAAGAATGGTCCTGCACCAGAGCCGATACCTTCAATCCATACGACGTCATCTATTAAGGAATCTTCTCCATTCATATAGTGACCTTTATACGCATCCAATAGTGAAAGGGTAAAACGTCGGTGCATCAATCCGCGTGCTTTGATGGTGTCTATACGCTCTACTCTCAAATAAGAGACAAATTCGAAGCCCAGCAATGTGTCGGCTTTTTCATCTGCATCAAGTAGGCAACAGAATGTATTACCCTCCATGCCACACTTTATGACATTTCCTACTTTGATATCAAAATTGTAGAGTAACCGGGGCTTACTGTTTCCCTTGGCAATTGCATAGACTTTCCTCCCCACATCACGAATTGCGGCATAATACGAATAATCGAAATCAGGGGAACCGACATAGTTATATACTTTCTTCCATGTCTCACCATTTATCAGCGTGTCACCATCAATATGGTTACAAAATAAGTTTTCTTTAGTTAATCCTACCTGAGTCTTCCACGTCTTGTCTTCTTGTGCAAACGGGCGATATTCCAATTGCGAAGACTGAGCATGTGCGAACATACAGACCACATACAACAACCCAACAAATACGATTTTTTCTTTCATCATGATAATTATAGTTTGGTTATAACTGGGTGCAAAGATATATTTTTAATATGTAATTACAAAATTTTATTTATTGTTTACAATATCTTCCCATGTGAAATATATACAATGGCACCCATTGGCGCTTCAAAGCCATTTTGAGTTTCAATAATTCCTCCGTTGATAATCTCTAAAGTAGATCCTGCTTTAAGAATCAAATTGACATTCGACAGGTTTCCGCCGTCAATAATGAGCTTTCCACCAGATTCCACTATTACACGAGAGTTTCCCATTAGCTCTACATTACTTTTGATGGTCAGTTGACCATTACTCTTAACTCGTATATTGCTGTATAGTTGTTCGTCAGTATTCATTGTTATCCCAGAAGGAATAATCATTAAACCTTCCATCGTTTGCACACCCGCATTTATAGAATCAATCCAACAATTCAATCTTCTGCATATACTGTCGTTATTATTACCTGTCCAAGACAAATCAAATTTTCCATATTTGTCATTCCCATTCAAATAATAACAACTTGAACTTCCACTTTGCAATTGTCCAATTACTTTATGCGCAGCTGTCAATAAAGGAGAACCAGATGATCCTAAATCTGTTGTTCCATGCCCATGTGTAGTAGCCTTCCAATATACCTTCCAATGAGTCTCTTGATATGATCCTGTATGATAATAATTATGTGAAGAAATTGGCGGATCCTTTACAGTTGATATTTTCTTTACGCCTCCATTTGGATGATGTATGCATACTCCGGGATTTCCAATGTTACCAGAATTGTCCCAACCTAAATAGTATGGAATGTAGCTTGACAAATCTTTGGGGTCTTCATCTAATCGGAGAAGAGCATAATCTGATAAATAATAATTTGCGAGAACTGTTGCGCCAGAGGTAAAATAGAAGTAAGGATTATAATTAACATTAGCACATCCTGGAGTTTCATAGTTCCAACAAAAAAAGGAATATTCCAGAAGAGAGTCTCCTGCTGCATCTTTATTAAAAGGGCTAATACAATGATTCGCCGTCAAATAATATGGTTCCTCGCTTAAATCAGTAGTAGTAATTAAAGAACCAGAACAATAACGATTTCCTTCCACAACAAAGCGCGCAACTGCTTTTTTTTCATTCTGCCAATTCTGTCCTTCATCACAATTCACATTTACCATGCAAGTCTCTTCTTCATTGCTGGATTTCTCATCAAAACGAATATACCTATACCCATGGACTATGTAATCGATGGAAATGATAGCATTTGCGGAGACCTCTTTAGGCTGATAGTATTCTAATATTATATCATTTCCGAAAACTAAACCCGTAGCAAAGCCACGGACATTTGCACTATCACCTTTGTTGTTTTTTGAAGTGAATGCACCAATTGAATATTTTTTGTCTTTCGAATAAATAAAAAACTTACCTCCTTCGGGTATCCAAAATTTGTCATAACAGAAATTCACTGACAACGCGTCTGGACAGATTACATTTAGCTGCCATATTTTGCCTCCATTAGGCAAAACTGTCCATGTTCCAGAATTGGTGGTGTCATAGTTAACCTTGTGACGATATCCAAAACGCGGTGGCATGTCATATTCCTCATCTTCCTTATCTTCTGCTTCAATTTTTGCCATATCCAATTGAGGCATAATTATTGTCCGAACTACACTCTTTGTGTTGTTTGAAGAATTCAATTTCACCCCATAGCTTACAGGTAGCTCATTTGTGCTGAGTTGTGCGGTTGTATTAATAGACGGAAAAAGACAGGCAAATAACAATATCGTTTTCTCACATTTCATAGAAGCATCCTTTCTTACTTCGTGATTATCATCCGTTTCGTATCAATCTCCCGTCCGTTGACAATGAGTGTATAGAGGAACATGCCTTCACCAAGTTCCCAACCATTAAGACTAATGCTGGTATCACCCGATGAAATGGGAAGATTCTTCAGCATCTTGCCCGTCATGTCGAAGATGCAGATGGAGGCATCCTGGGCGTCGTCAGCCAAGGAGAAGCGGATGGTGGTCTGCTCCTTGAAGGGGTTCGGCGTGTTCTGATAGAGCACGTTGGCACCCTTTATAGCCGAGGTGACGTCTGTTGTGGCCGGTATTATCCTTGCACCAGCGCTATTGTTTCCTTTGACCTCATCCAACTCTCCCTTTAGTTCCTGGATGGCACGAAGCAAGAGAGGAATCAGCTCTGTGTAATTAACCGTCAGATATCCGTCCTGCCCTTCTCGCACCAGGTCGGGAAAGATATTCTGTAATTCCTGGGCTGAGACTCCGTAATGGGTTCTTTGAACATCTGCCTGCTCCCAATCTTTCAAATCGCGTTTTGACATTCCTCCATTTAACGATGAGGGACGTTTTAAATTATATGAAAACACGTCAAGATTCTCCAGCTTATTTAGTATGCTCCCTTGATTTTTAGTACCACTTACTGATACAACATTCTCCTTTAAACGCATGTCTGAGAGATTGTAGAAAGAACATGCCACAGTCATATTACCATCGGCATAGGTATCGCCATAGAGGTAAGCAGCATAACAACCAGATGTGCTATAGGGAACTATACCTCCCTCAGATGAAGCATAAATCCCCGCTCCTTGGCAATCAGGATTAATTTCTGCTAACATACCAAAATTTCTAAAGCCGTTTGCTCCTATGGCCTTTCCGTTAACACCTATAGCAGTCCCAAAGGTATTGCTGTTGCATTCTGCCTTGCCAATAATTCCCATTGTGTAGTAATTGGATGACTGTTGCTGCATTTTGTATGATCGTATTCCGATACTACAGCCATTATAATTTTCAGAATCATCACCAATCGTTAAAGCAGAACAAGTGTCCTGAACAGTACTTTGTATAAAGACCTTTCCATTACTATTTACTTTCAACTGAGCACTTGCCGAAATAGCAGCAAAGCAGAGTATTGTTAATAAACATTCTTTTTTCATACGCTAATTGTATTTATAAGGTGATTAGTCCGAAGAATAAAAAATGATGAGAACCGACCCCGTGATCAAGAACCCCGCGTGATCAGGAGAACCGACCCCGTGATCACTCTGTGTGTATCATTGGTTAGCGGGGGTAAAGTTACAAACATTTTATAAATCCTCCAAATTTTACTCCTCAAAAATGATCAGAAGAACCGACCCCGTGATCAACTCCTCAAAAATGATCAGAAGAACCGACCCCGTGATCAAAGAACCGACCCCGTGATCAACCAGACCAGAGCACCGTCCCTTAATCTACATTCTGATCATTTCACAATTATCTTCCGTCCGTTCCCTGTCACAATAATTCCCCTGTATGCATTTGAGACCTTCTGGCCAGCAAGATTGTAGTGTGCATCGGCAGAGGCGTCATCCCGCCGGAGACCTGTGATGGCCAACGGCTGGGCAACGGTACTGATGTCAGTCAGCGTATAGAGTTCGCCGCTGTTGCCGTTACGTGTCAGGATACCCTTCAGTCCGCTGCATTTGGCCGGTATCTGGATGGGCTGTTGGCAGAATCCGTACTTGTCTGTCAGGAGCAGACGCGTCGTACTGTTCTGCTTGCATGCATACAGGCGTCTTGTCCCAGCAGCATCAGCCAGTGAGTCAATGGTCACCTCACCTGTCTCTACGACATCATCGACAACATTGTTCTGCGTGTTTTCGTTCCAGTCGTAGTATGGCGTGGTGTAGTCAACTCTGGCTGTTACGGTATAGTACTGATCCGTGGTGTTCTCCGTGCCCACGAACTGTGCCTTGCCGTCTATTACCACATAGCGGCCGACAACGCTCCCGAAGAGTACCATTCCCTCTTGCAGGTTCAGGCCCATATCCTTGAAATTGATAGCAGCGCAGCTGACTCCGCAACGGACATAGACATCATTATTGCGGGCAAATAAAACTGTGTCGTAAACCAGCGTCAGCCGAACCTCCGTATCCGGCTCCTGTAGCTTGAGTTCCTGAATGCTGTTCACATTCTTGAAACCGGTTCTCGGGTCTTCGGGCATGTTGCCCAACGGATCCACATAAGGAGTGTCGCCAGGTGTCGTCGAATGACACACCGTGTCACCGTCCTCCGTCTGCTGTGCTACGGCTGTCAGTCCGAAGCAAGCCCATAACAACATTGTGTAGATAATCTTCTTCATAGCAGTTCCCTTTCTTAATGTTTTGTTTTCTTTTTTAAACGCAATACCCCATCAAACCTTGCACGCCGTTAACGCTATTTTATCTTTTTCCGTCCACTTTCGATGTACACACCCTTGCTAGGCTTGACCATCTGCCGACGTCCTAGAAGATCATAGTTTGCGCAACCCCTGCGAACATCTTTAACAGAAGCGTTTGTGATGTCGGTGGAATACGATTCCAAGGGTAATACAGTACCAGAATAAACCTTTTTAAAATTTTCTATCTCCGATTGCCTGACATAGAAGGTAACATCGTCATCCATAAGAACGAATGTATCGTTACGTAATCCTTGGGGAAAAGATCCCCTAATGACAAGTGTTTTTATGGGACTCCACCGGAAAACACTTTCTCCAAATTCCGTTACACTCTCAGGAATGTCAAGAAGGTACAAACTCTCACATTTTTCGAATGTATAGGCTCCAATATAACTGACACATTCTGAAAGGCTTACGGATTTTAGGCTTTTGCAATTGGAAAAAACACCAGATGAAAGGCTTATTACACTATTTGGCATCGCCACATGGACAATATAGGAGTTGTATGCGAAGGCACTGCTACCTATCCAGGTCACACCGTCAGGCACCGAATAATCTTCGTTTTTTGCTCCTGCTGGGTAGCAAAAGAGCCGTGTTTTATCCTTACTGAAAAGGACACCATTGACAGAGCACATGCTCGGATTATCCTTGGCCACTTCAATAGACTCCAAGCTGGTACAGTTATTGAACGGGTTTTTGCAGTTTTCGTTTCCTGCATAGTGCTCTATTGTTATTACGCTCTTGGGGATTCTTACCTTAGTCAGTGTCTTGCACGAATTGAACGCCTGCCACTCCAGCCCGTTTACCGTGTATTTTTGGTTATTGTAGTTCACCTCTTCTGGAATATCCAACTCACCCGTCCATTGGTTCGTATTGGCTATCATGGCGGTATGCGACATCTCGTTCAGCCTATAAAACAGTCCGCTGATGCTCACAGTATTACCATGAAGATTAGTTCTCTCATCTTGCTCCCCTGTTGGGTTAACAATACCAACTTGGAAATGAATCTCATCTCCAAATTCCATACCAGCTGCATGAGAGAAAAAGAATATACCCCCCAGCAGCACAAATAAGGCAATTGCTAGAATCTTTCGCATAATCAATATTGTTTGTTGTTAATAATATGACCTTTAGGCAGGTCTTAGTTCTGCTTGCAAAAATAAAGGAAAATAACAAACAATAAAAATTTGAGGAAGAGTTTTTGTACACCTGTTTTACATCTTTTTAATGCAAAAAGACACGAAATGAGGCACTTACATTTTTTATACACCTATTTTACACCCCAGGCCTTTTTAGCCAAAGTGCCTTTTCGAGATTGTCGTTCAATGAGGATGCTGACTCAATGTTGAAAAGTTTTTTGTTCGCACTTGACTTGAAATTTGTAAGGCTCTGAGCTGATATTGGCATAAGACGCATTATCTCATCGTGACGGAAACCGAGAATCACCATGATACAAACATATAATTCTTTGTCGGTTAGTTTTGCATTCCTAGATAGAACAGCCGACGCCAAAGGCATGTCGTCGTGGAACTGCTTTATCAATTTTTTCCATTCCGTTCTGCTCACAATAGCTTTTGCTGCCAATAGTTTCCTCTTGTTTCTTATGTCATGAACGATTTTGCTTGAGGAGAAGATGCTAAACTGATTATACAGATTGATTTGGCGCAATTCCTTTTCACTACGTTCAAGGTCTTCCCTCAATTGACATATTTCAGTCTCTTTTTCCTTAAGTTGGTTTCCCTTGTCGTTTTTAAGGCTAACCAACTCATCAAACATCTGTAAGTTTGCAATATTCAACATCTTGTTATCCTGCTTCAGACGCTCAACATCATTACAAACTATTGACAAACCTTCATTTTCGGTTTTCAAAGAAGTATATTCCGCGTTTAAACGCTTTAACTTAGTCTGGACATCAACATAGTTTGTCAACATTCTATCTGCCTTGGCTTTCTCCTTCTCTCTGTATCGTCGTACCAAATACCAGCATACGCCAATGGCTATTACGATTAAGGCAAGTACGGCATATAGAACCATACGGGTATGCCTCGCCTTTTCAGCCTCCTTTGCCGTTTCTCGTTTAAAGCGCTGATAGTTATACATGGATGTCATCTGGTGGACAACATCCGTACGCATCTTGTTATGAAGTGTATCTAAGGCACTCTCAAATAGGAAAGTGTACTTTACCAATGAATCAGTAACACCTTTTATTCGATATAGATTGGCAAGTCCCTTATAAGCCTCCATTTCATGGGTTTCACATAATTTGCGATAATAGTATTCCGCCTTTCCGTATTCTTTCTTTTTCAGAGAATAAGTAGCTTTTATATAATAATAAATCTCACGCGGATGGTCTATGTTCCCTGCTTCATCAAACAAGCCCGAATCTTCTTCGAATACCTTCATCAAAGATCCTGCCTCATCTATATCCCCTTTCGAAAGATAATGGTCAATTACCGATGCAAAAACGCTAGCAGCCTCTTGTCTATAGCCGTGTGACAAATACAATTGTCGCGCTTCTTCCAAAACTCGAAGTGTACTGGCGGTATCACCTAATAGGAAATAAGGTTTAACCTGTAACTCTACACAGCGGATAGATGTAAGCGTGTCTTCAATAAGCTCTGCGCATTTATGCACATGGAATATCGCGTCCAATTCGTCATTAGGCAAATTTTGAGCATCGTACAGTTCTGCCATCTGACCATAAACTTTCATAAGCTGCCTATAGTCGCAGTTGCTACTCGTGGTGTCGGCACGGTCAACGGCATCCTGATAGCTTTGGAGGGCGGCGGGGGCCTCCCCCATGTCACGGTAGGCGCAGCCCAGCAGGTAGTGGGCGCGCATCTGCTGGTTGGCAGAGCCGTGGCGGTCGTAATAGCGGGTGGCTTCAAGGAGCAGGGAGTCAAGGCCGCCGGTCATGGGGATGTAAGCACGGTTCAGGCTGTCGGCCCTGTCGAGCAGGGTTTCCATCTCGCGTTCACGTCCACCGTCGCAGGCGGTGAGCAGGAGCAACAGGAGGGGTAGCAAAAAGCTTAAAGCACGTTTCATACCCGTAAAGGTATTTCTTTTGTTACTTACAGAGTTTGCAGCCCTCACATTTGTTGAGCTCGCCACGGAAGCGTTTCTCCACGAGGTAGTGCAGACGGTCGCGCAGCGGCTCTAACTGCATCTTGTCGATGACCTCGTTGATGAAGGCATTCTGCAACAGCGTCTTGGCCTCCTCGAGCGAGATGCCGCGCTGCCGCATGTAGAAGAGGGCGGCATCGTTGAGCTGACCAACGGTGGAGCCGTGGGCGCACTTCACGTCGTCGGCATAGATCTCCAGCATGGGCTGGGTGAACATGCGGGCCTCACGGGTCGCCGTCAGGTTCTGGTTGGTCATCTGCGACGCGGTCTTCTGAGCACCGTGTTCCACGAGCACACGGCCAGCGAAAGCACCGACAGCATGGTCGTCGAGCACATATTTGTAGAGCTCGTTGGAGGTGCAGTGGGGCACACGGTGGGTAATCAGCGTGTTGTTGTCGACATGCTGCTGCTTGTCGGCGATGACGCAGCCGTAGCACTGGCACTCGGCTCCCTCGCCCGAGAAGGTGAGGTCGAGCTTGTTGCGCGTCACACCGTTGTGCAGCGTGATGACGTTATGGTTTACGCGGCTGTTGGCCTGCTGGTCGATGTAGACGTTGCTCACGCGGATGTTCTTATGGTGGGTCTCCTCCAAGCAATAGAGGTCGAGCGACGCGTTCTCACCAACGCAGGCCTCAATGACCTGTGTAGCCAGGAAGTGGCGGTCGTCGGCAGCATGGTCGCAGAACAGCATTTTTATTTCGGCACCCTCCTCGAGTACGATGAGCACACGACGATTCACCATCATGTCGGACACCTGACGCTGAGCATTCTGAGGTGTGGCTTTCAGGATATTGATCACCTGAATGGCGCGGTCTACCTTGACATTCTTAGGTACATAAACCAGCATACCATCCTGGGACAACATAGTGTTGAGGGCTGTTATAGCATCGTCACCGGTCTTAGCCAACTTAGAGTAGTATTTGGCTATGAGTTCAGGGCTATCGCACAGAGAACCGATAATAACGCCCTCAGGCAGATGGCCTTTTGGTTTCTCGTCACGGTAGAACATGTCATTGACCACGAAATAGAGGCTCGTCGACAGGTTAGGCACGTCGCAGCGGAAAGCCTGGTAGGGGTCGACGGGAATCTCCAGACGCTGCAGGTTCAGGCCAAAGTCTGGCGCAAACAGTTTCTGCATGTCCGTGTATTTATAGCGCTCCACCTTCTTCGACGGAAAGCCCTGCGCCTTGAAGTGCTCGAAAGCCTCGTCGCGCACCGCGTTCATCACGTCCGACGAGTGCTCGCAAATCATCTGCCGAGCCTGCTCGTACAGTTCAATATATTGCTGTTCTGAGTTCAATTTCTCATTTCTCATTTCTCATTTCTCATTTAGGGCAAAGTTCTTTGCCCGCCTAACTACTCCCCTCGCCCTTTGGAGAGGGGGTGGGGGAGAGGCTCTTTATTCCCCTCGCCCTTTGGAGAGGGGGTGGGGGGAGAGGCTTTTAATCCAGTCGTAGCCGTGCTCCTGAATCTCCACGGCCAGCTCCGGCCCGCCCGTCTTCACGATGCGTCCCTGGTAGAGCACGTGCACGAACTGCGGACGAATCATCTCCAGCAGACGGTCGTAGTGGGTGATGACGATGCACGACGTCTCCGGCGTCATCAGCTTGTTCACGCCCTCGGCCACGATGCGCATGGCGTCGACGTCCAGACCCGAGTCCGTCTCGTCGAGGATGCTCAGCTTCGGCTCCAGCATAGCCATCTGGAAAATCTCGTTACGCTTCTTCTCGCCGCCGCTGAAACCCTCGTTCACCGAGCGGTTAGCCAGCTTCGAGTCGAGCTCCACCACCTTGCGCTTCTCGCGCATCAGCTTCAGGAACTCGGCGGCGTTCATCGGCTCCAGACCCTGCGCCTTACGCTTCTCGTTGATGGCCGCCTTCATGAAGTTGGTCATCGACACACCGGGAATCTCCACCGGGTACTGGAACGACAGGAACAGACCCTCGTGGGCCCTGTCCTCAGGCTTCATCTCCAACAGGTTCTTACCATTGAACCACGCCTCGCCCTCAGTCACCTCGTAGAGCGGATTGCCCACGAGCACGGCGCTCAGCGTCGACTTGCCCGAACCGTTCGGGCCCATGATGGCATGCGTCTCGCCGTCACGAATCACCAGGTCGATACCCTTCAGTATCTCTTTGTCGCCTATCTTGGCATGTAAGTTTCTTACTTCTAACATCTTAAAACTGCTATTTCGGTGCAAAGGTACGAAAATTTCGATTAAATGAGAACAAAGGAAATAAATTTCTTTTGTCGAGTGTGAGAAATTTATCCAATAAGCGAGAACAATACAAAACAAAAACACCTTTTTTTGTTTGGGGTAAACCAAAAACCACCCGCACGTCCCTCACCTCCCACACCTAAATCTTTGTGGGTGCGGCGCCACTTTACGATTCTACGGCGCCACTTTGCAACTCTGCGGCGGCCGCCCAGACTTCTGCGGGGCCGCCACAGCACTCTCAGGGGCCGCCGCAGCACTCTCCGGGGCCGCCGCAGCACTCTCCGGGGCCGCCGCAGCATCGTCAGGCGGCCCCAGAGATTTGTTCCACGGCCTGGAACATTTTCTCCACCCTCCACCTTCCTCCTCCTTTCTCCATCCGTGTCATGTCAGCGCTTAAACTATCCTCGCACCTCGTACCCCGCACCTCGTACCTCGCACCTCGTACCTCGGAAATTTAGGTGCGGGACGTGCGACACGTGCGGGTACTTTTCCGCTATCAGACTTTACATATACTTGAGCATTGCATAATGTACAATACGGTCACAATCCATCTTTCACAGCAGGACCCGTCCGGAAGAGTCCCGCTGTGAGAATCAGAATTCTGCGGTACGCCGCAGAGCTACCATACTTTTTCTGCGGTACGCCGCAGAGTCTTACTATCTCACCACCTGCTTCCTGCCGCCGATGATGTACACACCCTTCGGCAGGTCGTTCAGCGTCGTGGTCTGGCGGCGCACCTTGCGGCCGCTCATATCGTAGACGTCGAAGGTCTTGCCGCCTTTCATCTGCTCTTCGATACCGCTCGGCACCGTCACCGTCAGCGTGCCGTTCTCGTAGGTCAGGGCGTAGTTCTCGGCCTCACCGCCACTCACCATGATGACGTACTCGCCGGCTGGTGACTCCTTCGTGGCCGTCGTCGTGGCGACGGGCTTCTTCAGGAGCACCGTCTCGCTGTCCTGCAGCTTCCAGCCCTCGTAACAGATCTCGAACTGCGGGTTCTCCTCGCCTTGCTCCTTGGTGGCGTCCTTCACCGTCACCTTCAGCGGCGCCTTGGTGATTGTCAACGTTCCATTGACGTAGGTGTCGTTGTAGTTCGTCACGCCGCCCTTCTTGATGATGATGTCGTAGGTTCCGACTGGTGATGCCGCCGTCGCCTCGCAACTGATTTCCGGCGTTCCGTCAAGCGCGGCACCGCTCACCTCGTATTCGAACACAGGATTCTCGTCGCCGTACTCGCGGGTGTAGCTCATGGCCGTCAGCGTCACAGGGTCGGCCGGCGTCACTGTCAGTTCACCCATCACGTAGCTGATCTCGTAGTTCTGCGCCTCGGCACCGCTGATGGTGATTGCATACTTGCCGGGCTCCGACGACGCCACGGCCTCCGTCGTCACCGTCGGCTGCTGCGTCAGCACCTCGGCCGTCTCGCCGTTCTTGAAGCCTTCGAAGGTCAGCAAGAACTGCGGGTTCTCCTCACCTTGCTTGCGCGTGCAGTTCTCCACCGTGATGGTCAGCGGCGCCTTGGTTATCGTCAACGTACCATTGACATACGTGTCGTTGTAGTTCTTCACGCTACCCTTCGTTATGATGATGTCGTAGCTGCCGACAGCTGATACAGCTGTTGCCTCACACTCGATGACAGGCTCACCATCTAATGCGACACCCTCCGACGTAAACTCAAACACGGGGTTCTCCTCGCCATACTCGCGGGTATAGCTCTTCGCCGTCAGCGTCACAGGATCCGCCTCCGTCACCGTCAGCTCGCCTGGCACGTAGGTAATCTCGTAGTTCTGAGCCTCAGCGCCGCTGATGGTAATCGCATACTTACCAGGCTCCGATGCTGCCACTGCCTCCGTCGTTACCGTCGGCTGTGCCGTCAGCACCTCCGCCGTTTCGCCGTTCTTGAAGCCCTCGTATGTCAGCACAAACTCCGGATTCTCCTCTCCCTGCTTGCGGCTGTAGCTGTCCACCTTGATGGTCAGCGGTGCCTTGGTGATGGTCAGTGTGCCGTTGACGTAGGTGTCGTTGTAGTTCTTCACGCTACCTTTCTTGATGACGATGTCGTACGTGCCGGCTGCTGATACAGCTGTTGCCTCACACTCGATGACAGGCTCACCGTCAGGACGCGGTCCCTCATAGCTGTAGCTGAAGGCGGGCATCGCCTCACCATACTCCATCGTCAGGTTGTCGGCCATGACTTTCAATGCAGGATCATTCTCGCTGTGCATCTCCACAATATGCTTGAACTGACACCAACCGATAGCATTACGGTAGTATTCAGCCGAACCACATGGTACATAGAGCACACAATTTTCAAAGTCGACACCTTCGAACTGTGTCGGAGCTGCTGCCTGCGTATTCCGACGAGCACACAGGTAACGGCGTGCAAACATATGCTCAAGGTCAATGGGCACAGGACTATAGCAGTATATCTCCTCAAGACCCGAGCATCCAGCAAAGGCATGGTCACCGATGGTGGTGATGCCTTCGGGAATAGTCAGTGAAATCATGCCTGTACAACCCTCAAAGGCATGTTCAGCGATTCCCGTTATAGGATAAGTGACACCGTTGACCTCTACCTGTGTCGGCAGCACATAGTCGCCCATAGTCAGCATGTCATCGGCACCCGAGAGTGAGACGCTACCGTCGTCGTTGAGGCTGTAGATCATGCCGTCCACGTCAATCTCACTGTCGTCGACCACCTTCTGGAACTGCTTCCAACCTTCAGCATAGCGGTATTTCGAGGCTGTACCTAAGGGCACGTGCAGCTCGCATGTTCCAAAGTCCATGCCCTCGAACACGCCACTCTGTGCTGTAAGCGTTATCGGATTGTCCTGTGTTGCCGTCAGTACCGTCAGCTTTGAGCAGCCGGCGAAAGCACCGTCAGCCAGTCTGGTTACATTCTTCGGCAGTTCGAACTCACCGCCACGCCCGGCGGGGAAGGCCACCAGACGAGTCTGGTGCTCGCCATACAACACGCCGTCTACCGTCGTGTAGTTGCTGCCGCTGGTCACTTCGAATGCTGTCAGGCTGCTACAACCTACAAAGGCACCAACACCGATATTATTCACCGTCTTGGCGATGGTCAGCTTCTGCAGGCCAGCACAGTCAGCGAAGCCGCCACTCTTGATAGTCACCACCGTGTAGCGCTTACCGCTGTTCATGACCACTTCAGGAATCATCACTTCGCCAGCCAGCTCCTTTGATGCCGCCTTCACAGAGACGGTAGAAGTATGACCAATGACGGTGTATGTCAGTCCCTTGCTCGTCGTGAATGTATAGCCATCAGCCTCAGCGTTGAACTCTTCAATCGTCGAGAAGCGGTTCCAGGACGAGGTGCGCTGATACTTCTCCTTAGTGCCTACAGGCACAAAGAGCGTAGCGTTATAGGTAGCAAATGCACTTCCATCAAATGTGAACGGGTCTTCTATGTATGAGTAGATTGCCTTCAGCTTGTCGCAGCCTTGAAAAGCGTTATAGCTTATACTTCCAACTGAGCCGGGAATCTCTATTGACTCAAGTGAGGTACACCAGCGGAATGTCTCCAGCTCGATAGATTTGATAAATGGGCTTAACACCACCGATGTCAGTCCCCTACAACCGTCGAAAGCATTACTGCCAAGCGTGGTCACCGACTCAGGAAGCCTCAGCTCTGTCAACTTAGTACAGCCCGAGAACGTGCCTCGGCCTATGAGTGTTACGCTCGTTGGTATTTCCATTGACGTGAGTCCTGCACATTCATGGAAAGCTCCCATGGCCGACTCAAAGTTAGTATTGCCAATCTCAGTAACTGTAGTGGGGATTATTATCTGCGTCAGCTTACCACAGCCTTTAAAGGCGCGGTTGGCAATTCTGGTTACAGTATATCCGCCAATTACCGACGGGATTGTCACAACCCCCGTTGTATTGGTAGCGATTGCCGCCTGCCCGCTATTACCCACCTGACAGGTCTTTTCCGCCTCGCTGATAATTCGGAAGAACATGCTAACGCCCTCAGTTGTCTGGGCCGTGAAAGTTCCGTCAGGCGAGATGATTGGATCTTCAGTGCCCTGTATGGTGAAGGTACGGTGTATACCATCCTCAGCCAGTATCATTACCTTGTTGTCCTCCAACGAGGTAATCTTCTGATATTTCCCTGACTGGTCTTCAAACAGCAAGTTGAAGCTGTCCTCTGAATCTACATGCACCTTTACGGTCAAGTCTCCGCTTGCCTTGTTCTTCCATTCCAAGTAACCGTCAGGCCGCAACAGCATATACTCTCCGCGTGGTGACCCATCCAGCGTCATCTTCTTGCCTATCAGGGTGTACCAGCCAATTGGATCCTCCTCATCTTCAAGATAAGCAGAGTTTATAACATTCACTTGAATTGTAGAGTAGACCTCTCCCCAAATATACCTAACCCTTACAGGGAGCTGCAAAGTGAACTTCTTAACTGTCGGATTTAATAAGGTGCAAGTCAGAGTTCCGAAGTCTCCCTGCCCTGGAGCCTGATTAGCGACAGGAGTCCATGACTGAGGATTGTATTGGAGTTCTATCAGTTCACTAACTTCGCTCAATGGTTTAGTAGGAGCTGCCTCGGGGCTGAGAGACAGATTGGTGAGAATATCGTTGTTTGTAGCGAGGTTGGCACCTGCGGCAACATCGACAATCTGGATGTCAGTCACACCGTAATAGAACCAGTAGTTGTGATTGTTTTTAACCTTGAAGGGCTCATCACGCCAGTCCTCAAGCTTCACAATGTCGCGCAGATAGATTACCTGCTGGCCATTGACAGAAGCATCCTCAATTTCAGCCTCATTCTCTTTCACGTTGATCGGACGGAGGAAGCGGATGTTGATAGGATCACCGCTTAACGTTACTTCGCTATTACCGATTTTACCTTTAACCGCAACGTATACCGTCAAGACATCATCGTTCAGCACTTGTTGAGGCAAGTAGTTTAGAAGCGCCTTCGCATAGTCAGTCTTCTGATACTCAACACGCATGTGGTTGATGTCTTGTTTAGCCATATCGGTGTATACCAATTTAGCAACAACCTGTTCATCATCTGCATCATCATCTATACCATTTCCGTTGAGATCACGTACGAACGACAGCGTCAGACCGTCAGCAGAAATACGCGGGAAGAACTGATAAACCTTACCGTCGGTATAGATACCCTTGAAGGTTTTCAGAGCACCGTTAACGATCTCAAGACGGAAGTCAATATCCTTACCTGTGTATCCAGCGCCATTTGTCAGGGTAACGAATGCATCCTTATCAGCATCGCTTGTCAAGTCAACAATCTTATTACCTATAAAGGCAGCAGCAATAGTCTCCTGCAACTTCGTGGTCTGGCCTGTCGGCTCCTTCTCATCCTCAACAGCATAAACGTTAGCATGAAGTTCTACGAAGCCTGAACGCTCACGATAATCATCTTTAGCATACCAGTAGTTCGGAATCTTACGATCGACCCAGTTGATAGTACCAGTAATCGAGTCTTCGGCGCTCTGTATGGTGAATGTACGGTGGATACCATCCTCAGCCAACAAAATCACTTTGTTTTCCATAATTTGAATTGTTAGGTTTTTCTCTGGCTGGTCATCAAACAGCAAGGTGAAGCTGTCCTCTGGATCTATATGCACTTTGACGGTCAAGTCTCCATTTGCTCCGTTCTTCCACTCCAAGTAACCGTCAGATCGCAACAGCATATATTCTCCGTTCGGGGAGTCATCTGGCGTAATCTTTCTGCCTACCAGAGTGTACCAGCCGGTGGGATTCTCTTCGATAGACGAGCCTATCTCAACGATTTTGCTAAATTCTTTCCATCCCACAGTGTTCTTATATACATCTACACAACCAGACGGAACATAGAGTGTTGCATTATTATAAGCTCCTTCGTCAAAGGTATTGAATAATATTTCGAATGGCTCTGTAATTTCACTGACGACAGTAGCCAAATTCTCACATTTGTAGAAAGTATAACTATCAATAAAAGAAACGTTGTTGCCTATCGTGACTGACGATAAATCCTTACATTCAGAAAAAGCGCCCCCAGCCCATGAATCGTGGTATCCAATTCTTGTTACGCTATTGGGAATACTTATTGTTGTCAGACCACAGCCATAAAAAGCACTCGGATTAATAATCGTCACACTGTTCGGAATTGTCACCTCCTTCAGGCTACTACAACCGCAGAAGGCGTATTGTCCGATGCTTGTTACACTATTAGGAATAGCCACATTCACTAAGCTGCTACAATCATGGAACATACTACTTTCTAACGTAGTCACACTGTTTGGGATTGCCACCTCCTTCAAACTACTACAGCCCCAAAACGTGCCATCTCCTATGGATGTTACGCTATTCGGGATAGTAACATTCACTAAACTGCTGCAATCCATGAACATAATTCTTTCAATTGTTGTCACACTATTCGGGATTGAAATTTCCTTCAAACTACGACACTCACAAAACGCACCTTGTCCTATGCTTGTTACACTATTCGGAATTAGAACTTCCTTCAAACTACGACACTCACAAAACGCACCTTGTCCTATGCTTGTTACGCTATTCGGAATTATTACCGATTCCAAATTAGCACACTGAGAGAACGCCTCATTATTAATACGTCGTGTACCTTCCTTTATTGTAATGGTCGCATTCGAAGGCATTGTACCTTTGTAGCTATAAGCGAGGTCTCCAAAATATAACATTCCATCGGGTTGGTTATTTAACCATTTTGTTCCATAAAAAGCTCTTTCTCCGATGCTTTTCACACTCTCTGGAATAGTAATATCAGTCAAACCACTACAATTCATAAATGCACTTTCTCCTATTTTTGTCACACTACTAGGAATAGTAATACCAGTCAAACCACTACAATTAAAGAAAGCACCAGGAGATATCTCTATAGTACCTTCATTGATTTCTATGTATGTATTCGAAGGCATTGTACCTTTGTAGCTATAAGCAACTTTTCCCAAATACACCATGCCGTCAGGCAGATTATTATAAAATGAAGTATTATCAAAGGCTACTTTTCCGATGCTTGTTACACTATTTGGAATGGATACGTCCGTTAAACTATTGCAGTCGCTGAATGCATAGTTTTCTATTGTAGATACGCCATCAGGTATTGTGACTTTTTTTAGTCCTTTACAGCCAGAAAATGCAAAATAACAAATCTTTTTAACACCATTCGGTATTATGATTTCTTTCAAATTGTTGCAACTCAAAAATGCTCCACCTTCTATACTTGTAACACTATTTGGGATTGTAATCGCTTTCAGCTTGCCACACACTGAAAAGGCTTCCTCTCCGATGCTGGTAACACTATTCGGAATTGATACTTCTTCCAAATTCTCACATTGCATGAAAGTTGAGCTCTCAATTCTTTTTATACCCTCTGGAATCGTTATATTCCTAATATTACACCTGATAAAAGCTCCCACTCCAATATAGGCCACACTATTTGGAATTGTTATCTCCCTTAAAGCATTACAATCAAGGAAAGCCCTATCTCCAATACCTGTTACTCCTTCTTCGATAACAACTTTGGCAATCTGCTTCTGATATTGTGACCAAAAAACTACGGGGAAATCAGAAATCACACCAGTTCCATTGATTGTTAATGTATAATTAGAAGTATTATACGAATAATATACATTTGTCCCACACAAACCGCTATCATCGGCATTAGCCACAATAGGTAGGAACACGAAGAATAGCGACAGCCATATTTTACAAATAGGCTTACTTTTCATAATGGTATTCATATGCGTTTTGATTTTTGGGTTAATATTCATTATTTTACTCATTCACTTTATAGCAACAACAGAAGCGCTAGACTGTCTTTGCCAATTGCAGCGCATAACAATTCTTCTGCCGAGCGGGTTCTCCCCACTCGCCTGCAAATATAGGCATTATTTCTGAAAGTTCCAAATAATTGGGCGAAAAAATCCGAAGCGGCGGGCTTCGGAGAGTATGTCAAACGACAAGAATCAAAAGTGGACGTTCTTGCGTCCCTTTGGTAGCAAGCGACCGGAGGTCGAGCGTAGTCTTATTTCCATGTTTTGTCGTTATGTCATCATACGCAGTAGAGTTCGGCTATACAATTATTGTGGTTCGACGATTCTAAGCTGATGTAAAGACATCGATGCCATCTTGTTCTATTTGATCTCTGAAAAATGGGCGAAGGTTGTTGTGCTCTTGTATCAAGTCAACACTGCAGCCAAGGAGTTCCTCAAGATACTGCGCAGCTAAGATATGATTATAAAACTTTGGGGGCATCGTGACAAACAGGTCTATATCGCTACCTTCATGTTGTTCACCTCGGGCAACGGAACCAAAAAGTCGCATAGAGGTAATTCCGAATCGTTCCTGCAACTCGGACTGGTGCGCTTTGATGATGTCGAGATACTCTTGAGAGGTCTTCATAATCGTAAGCCATCAGTAAACCCCGTATTGCAGGGTTCCTCCTAAATTGTCAGAGAAATCTTCAAAATCTTATAGGATTCTCCAAGATTCTTGGAATAAGTCCAGAATTCTTGGAGGATTCTTAGAGGACGTCAGAGGATGCCCTTCTGCTTGAGGTTGTGCGGAAGCAGTTCCAGCGGGTCGCGTGAGTAGTCCTCGTCATAGTCGTGGATGTGGGTGAAGAAGTAGTTCAGCCATTTGCGGACGTCGACCTGTGCCAGTTTGCAGCATCCCATGAAGGTGTAGATGATGGCAGCGTCCTCGGCAGCATCGTGGTTGCCACAGAACAGATAGTTCTTACGTCCTAAAGCCAGAGGCCTTACGCTATTTTCTATAAAGTTGTTGTCAATCTGATATCTGCCGTCTGTGGTATAGCGTGACAGCTGGCGGATGTGCCCCAGCAGATATCCCAGTGCCTTTCCGATGGGACTCTTCGGCATGACGGCTTCCTGCTCGTTCAAGGCCCATGCCTCCAGTCCGCGGATGATGGGGTATGCCAGTTCCTGGCGCAGCTGTGCGCGACGCTCGTAGCTTGCTCCCTCCTCGTCTGCGATGGTTTCTACGCTATATATCAGGCCGATCTGCTCGATGCCGTGTTCGGCACGCTTCCTGTCATGGTTCAGTGCACGGTCAAAATATCTGCGGCAGTGGGCCCAGCAGCACAGGATCATTATCCCGTCGAGCTTGTCCAACAGGTCATATACACCATATCCGTCCACTCCGAGTGCACCTTTAAAGTCCTTGAAGAATTCGAGTGCCACCTCCTTTCCGCGCGAGCCCTCGTGGTAATGGAAAAGTTTTTTACAGTTCATAATCATGCTCAGGATTGTCGCCTCCCCTGGCTAGGATGGCAAGAGAGATGCTGTAAAGAAAATAATGAGATTCTTAATGGCCTTCGCCGATTGACATAAAAGGGATTGCATCTAAAAACAGTTGGGAGCAGCATCTATTACGGTGTTGCTCCTTTTTTCATGGGTACTGAGTTGGATTCCCGATGACTTGCCAAGACTGTGATGACCCGCTGTGAAGAAATAGTATTTATCCGTCGTAGTCGACGAGGGCTGCGACGCAGGAGTCGGACCATACGTTTTCGGCCGTTTCAACCATGTCGATGATGGTGTAGATGGGCAGGATGATGCCGAGGATGGCGACAGGTGCGCCAATGCCCGACATGAGCGAAAGGGTAAGGAAATAACAGCCCATGGGAACTCCCGCATTGCCGACAGCCGAGACTACAGAAACGAGTATCCACAGCAGGATGGTGTCCCACGTAAGAATCGTTCCTCCGTTCTGCATCACGAAAAGTGAGGTGACGAGGATAAAGGCGGCACAGCCGTTCATGTTGATGGTGGTACAGATGGGCAGTACGAAGCGTGAGATGTTCTTATGGATGCCCAAACGACGCTCTGCAGTGTCCATCGTGACAGGCAGCGTAGCAGCACTGCTCTTGGTGAATAGGGCCATGAGTACGGCAGGCATCATGCGACTCAGGACGTGTATGGGGTTGAGGCCACGTATCAATAGGAACAGGGGCAGGACGATGAAGAACTGTATGACATTGCCACCTAAGACCACCAGCACATACTTTCCTATGCTGTCAGCCACCACACCTGCCGTCACCTGAGCCGACAGCTGCGCCGAGAAGGCCACGATGCCAAGGGGTAGTGTCCAGATAAGCCAATGGATGAGCAGGAAGAGCAGTTCTTGCAAGCCCATTAGGAATTTCACGACCACCGCCTTGTTCTCCGACTCCGGCAGTTTCGATAGTCCGATACCGACGGCAAAGGCCAGCAGGAGCAGCGAAAGCACATTGCCGTCGAAGAAGGGTTTGACAATGTTGTTGGGAACAATGCTGATGATGTGACCAATGTAGGATGTCTGAGGGCTGATGTCTGAGGGCTGAGTAGCATTGCTGATAGCTTCGACGGGCAGATTGCCCGGAGCTACAATGACGTAGAGCACAGCACCCACAGCAGCGGCAGCAAAGGTGGTGAGTAGGGTATAGGTCAGCGTATGGCCAAAGATACGCCCTGAACCTTTCGAACCAAAGGTGGCAAAGGTGGTGATGACCGCCAACACGATGGTGGGTACAGCCAGCAGTTGGAACAATCGCGTATAGACCGTTGCCACGAAATTCATTACTTCGTCGAGCCACGCAATGCCAAACAGTCCTAATATAGCACCCACGATGAGTGCTCCAATCCAAATAATCGCTTTCTTCATCTTATAGTTCAAACGAAAGATTCACGTATATATTGCGTCCCTTCTGCGGAATATTGCACCAGTCAGCATAGGTGGTGTAACGTTTGTCGAAGAGGTTCTCGATGCCAGCACGGAGTGCTAATTGTGAATGATGAATGGAGAATTGATAGTTGGCCGAGAGGTTCACGATTGTCCATGCGGGCGTCTCCGTCTCGCCATACTTCTTGCCGTATCTCGTTTGTCGGGCATTGCCCTGCACCTCAGCTTTGCTTTGGAAACGACCGAAGTGGACATCCACACTCGTGGTGTAGGAGAAGGGAGAAATCATTGGGAGTGACTCCCCCTCGTCGTCCTGTCCCAAGGCATATCCCAATTGCGTGGTCCACGCCAGCCAAGGCTTTATCTTCCATTGCGTGGTCAGCGAGAAATTGGCTATGGTGGCATGCGAGATGTTGCCATACACCTTGACACCCTCCGCACCAACGGTCATCGCACTAAGACGGTTCTCGAACTGTCCGATGATGTAGTTGGAGAAGAAGAATGCGTTGGCATCAACGCCAATTTGGAATTTGGAATTCGGAATTTGGAATTTCACAGCGCTATTCACTTCTATCGCACTCTCGTTCTTCAAGCGTGGGTTACCAATGTAGTCATACTGGTCGAAGGTGTTGTTCAGATAGTAACCGTAGGCCTCTGTCACCGTGGGTGCACGACTGCCCCAACCAGCACCGATTGATAATTGATAATTGAGAATTGATAATTGATAATTCGCGGCGATGCGACCTGTGGTTTGGTGATATTGCTGCTGCATGCCAGGGAAGAAGACGCTCAGTGCATGATAGCCCTCCTCGTTGTTCAGTCGTTGGTGTTGCCACGCTACCTTTGCTGATATGTTCAGCGTATGGGCAGAGCCCAGTCGGATGCGGTCGCTGAGCGCCACGCCCGTATTCAGTGTCCCCACATCGGGCCACGTCACCATATACATGGGTGCTGCTCCGCCAGGATACATCGTCATGTCGGCAAACAGACGATTGTAGTAGAGGTCGTAATTTGCCGTCAGTTCATAGGCACCCTTGCTGGCTCGTACCAGACTGTACAATCCCGTCGTCCAACTCTTGCCAGGCATATCCATGTGGATCAGAACATCAGGGCGCGTGGTGTCGTCCATCACGTGGGTGATGTGATTGTAATACACCTTCGTCTCCCACGACTGCACCAGTCGCTCTTCCCACAGCCGCTTGTATGACAGGGAAGTGATGAAAGCCTCGGCCTTTGCCACATCCATGTTCAGGGCAGGGTAGCCCACATTGGTGGCACGGTCGAAGATGAAAGTCCCCTCGATGGCATCCTGTGGCGAAAGACGGGAACCGAAGTTATCGAAGACGTTGACCTTCTGGAACTGTGAGAAAGAGACCTCTTTGCCACCGCCTTCCTTGTAGTTGTCGGCATGACGGTAGAAGAAGCCGCCATTGGTGTAGAACGACTTAGAGGAGTACGATGCCTCGCCACCATACACCTGCAGATGGCCATTACTCTCGTAACCAGCATCAGCACCTATCTTCCATTCTGGATGATATAAGAACCCAGCCTTGCGCAGTTTCAGGTCCAGTGAACCACCAATGTTGCCAGTAGCCTGCGGATTGCCGTTCAGTCCTGAGTTCAGCAGAATGCTCTGCAGGTTGCTGCTCTCCACATAGCTCGTCACAGGGTCCATCTTGTCTGTGCAGGCATAGAAGATCTTCATGCCGTCGATGGTTGTAGACACACGCTCCATCGCCATGTTGTTCACCACAGGTTCCCAGGCATACGAGCCACGACGCACCAGACTGACGTTCTTCAGTTCCTTCAGGTGCTCATCGATACTGGCTACCTGTCCCTTCACCGATCGTTTCTGTCCACGTCCCGCTTCTGAAACGATGACCACCTCATCAAGGTTTTGTGCCTTGTCGGTGGTCACCGTATCTGACAAAAGTATGGTGGATAGCAAAACAGTTTCCAGCATTTTCTAACTTTTAGTTCTTAAATTAGATCGTTGTTTCCCAGAAAAGTGAACTAAAGCCGTCACTAAGGTCATCGCCACCAGCCACTATGTTGCCTTGTGCGTCCTTCACCGTCAGGTGGATGCGCCATCTCCCCGTCATCGTCAGATTAATGCTACCTTGATAGCTGCCATCATTCTTACGGGTCAGCGCTACGTTGTTGGGCGACGAGTGATTACCCATGTCTGGCATGCGCGGGTCAATCTCGATAGTAAACTGCTCTTCGGCGAGTCCATAGGGTATTTTTGCAGGGGTGTTCTTCTTTGATACGTATGCAGTGATAGTGTTCGTACCTGTCTTCCAATCGGTAGGATTCACCAGTGAGAGATAGTAGGTATCATCACCCGCCTTGAACGATTTCAGCCATTGTTGTCCCTCAGGCAGGGCACCGACAGTAATGGTCGTTGCCTCGAGATTGCCCTTTTTCTTCAGCACCTCTGCATCAAAGGCTAGCGACCATGAACCAGCATCGCTGCTATTCATGACGAACGATATCCAGCCGTGCTTCACTGCGACCAAATTGATGTCGGATGTAGCTACCTCACTTGATGTAGGAGTGCTATGATACATATTCATTTTGCTCATGAACATGAGCGGCGTGAGGTTCGTGATATCCAAGAACTTGATGTAATTACCAGATAATGCTTTCGTTGCTACAAAATAGAGGTCATTATAGCCTGTATGCAGCGTACCTGTACGAGAATAGACCTTTACCTTATACTGACCATCAACTAGCAATTCGATACCTTCTATCGGCTTCACGGTCTGTAGGAAGTTATAGACAGCCATCGCCTCCTCGGCAGAGCAGCAGTCTGCATCACTTTCGTCAATCGTTATACCTGGAATCTCAATGCTTTGAGCTCCAAAATCATCATTCGAGTTGCAGGAGACCAATCCCATTAGAACGGCTGTTGCGAAAAACAATCTCATTACCTTTTTCATATCCTTACTCTGTTTTTATATGTTTAACGAGTGCAAAGGTACGGTGATTTCCGCGCTCCCACAATCGCCTTTTTATGGCATTTCGCATACCAAACATTTGGCATTAGTAGGAATAGGCAATAAAAAAGGGCTATCATTGCGATAGCCCTACTACAAATTGCGTCATGGCACCAACGCCATATTGGAGTGCGTCTTCATCAAGATCAAACTTGTCGTTATGGTGCTGGGCGGTGCTGCCTACTTCTGGGTTATTCACACCCACCAGCGTGAAGACGGTGGGAGCCAGCTGACTGTAGAGTGCAAAAGTCTCCGAACCATACCAAACATATTGGGCATCGTCAGTGACACGATCAGGATAAAGCGTTTCTATCTGCTGTTGCGCATACGTCGTATAGGTGGTGTCGTTGGAAACGGGGGGCAGGTCCACCTTCATTCGGTCGGTATAGCTTACCGTACAATCATGGGCTGCTGCCACATGTTCAGACACACTTTTCACCAAGTTCAGCGCGTGCTTGCCTGCCTCACCATCAAAAAAGCGTAGCGAACCGCCTATGAAAACCTCATTGGGGATAACGTTATACACCTTGCCACCCTCTAATTGTGTTACGCCCAATGTCACTAACTTCTCCAAATCGCGCTGATTGTTCCAGGCAACAGAAATAGAGGTAAGCACATCGGCAGCAGCAAACACGGGATTGACGGACTTGTCTGGGCGAGACACATGTCCGCCGCGTCCGACAATATGGTAAGCTAGCGTTGCCATTCCTGCCATGATAGGACCAGACTTGACAAACACCTTTCCACTGGGAACGTTTGAGGCGACATGGTTGCCGTAGATGACATCAAACTGTATGCCGTCGTGTTTGAGGGCAGCTATCATAGGACGGATGCCAGAGTTGCTCTCTTCACCTTCCTCAAAGATAAATACAAAACGACCCTTCAGTTGACTGCGAAGATGACTCAATATACGTGCTGTTCCTAATATGATAGCCATGTGACCATCGTGACCGCATCCCTGAGTGACGCCTTTGTTCAGACTTACCCACTTTTTCTGCTTGCCACCACCATTGACAGGACTCTCCTCAATAGGCAGTCCGTCGATGTCGGTACGTAGTCCGATGGTCTTGCCTTTGCGTCCAGTGTCAAGGATGGCATAAAAGCCAGTACTACCTGGTACATCATGGATGTCAAAGCCTCCAAGTTTCTGCAGTTCTGCCTTCAGGAATTTCACCGTCTCCACCTCCTGACCGCTCAGTTCGGGGTGCTGATGGAAATGTCGGCGGATATCGCGAATATAGGCATCCTGCTGCGCCACCTGACGACGCACCTCAGAAACTCCTACACTCCCCTTGCCCCAAAGGACAAAGGGAGTGGTAGAGAGTATTCCGATGAACAATAGTCTTTGTAATCTGTTCATAGCGGATGTTGTTGTTTAATAGCCAGGGTTCTGATCGATGCCCAACTCCTCATTGTTAGAACCGAAGGGGATGGGGAAACGGTAGAAGTGACCGTTGATGTTCTGATACTTTGACTTCAGGAAACGGTGGATGCGAGCAAAGAAAGCGTTTACTGTGCTACCGTCCTTACCTGTACCGCCTACCGTTGCATAAGAGTCATCGAAGTGCTCGAAGTCCTTCACTGTCAATACGGTGCTGATGAGGTTACGCCAGCGGGTCAGGTTCTGCCAGTGACGCTGCTCATAGACGAACTCATACTCCCATTCCTTCTGAATATCGCTAAGTGTTGGAGCAGCAATGTTATGGGTCTTGTCACCGAAACCACGCTGACGAATCTGGTTCAATGGCGTAGCAGCCTCTGTATTACGTCCCAGCTGTACCAACGCTTCTGCCTTGTTAAGCAATACCTCAGCATAGCGCAGCTCAATGCGGTCGACATAGTTGAATTGTATACTTGTGTAAACACTGGTGCTGGTGCTGCGGTCTACGCCCTTGCCATAGACAGGTAATGTGACTGGAGGCAGATAGGAGTGGACGCTGCCATCACGTGGGTCGGTGATAGTGGTTACGATGCTGAACTCCTTACGAGGGTCGTCATTAGGCCAATCGTTGAAGGTGTGGATGGGCTGGATGTGAACGATTTCTGTTTTCTCCTGGAAAGGATAGGTCCATGCGCAGTGATCCTGGTGGTTGCCTTGCTGGTCGATACCGTCACCTTCATGGTAGATGGTGAAGATCTGCTCAGGTCCTTTGCTCTCGTTGGCAATGCCAAAGAGGTCCTTGAACTGTGGCTGCAGGGAGTAAACACCCAGCTGAGTTACCTTGTCGGCATACTCGACAACCTTCTCCAGACGTTCGGTGTTCCATGCCTTCTGTGCAGGATCTACACGTGAATCCTTGATGGCTTCTACTTCTGACAGTGTCAGAGGATTGCTGGCCCACTGCAGATACACGCGGCTCAGCAGAGCGTAAGCTGCGCCTTTTGAGGGATTGTACTTTGCAGCCGGTGTGGTGGGCAGTGCCTCGGCAGCTTCGGTCAGGTCTTTCACAATCTGTGTATAGACGGCATCAATGCTCTGACGCTGGGTGCTGACATCTGCGGTGGTCAGACGAATGGGTACCTCACCCCACAGTACGACGAGCCAAGAGTAGAACAAACCACGTGAGAACTTGGCACGTGCAATGGGTTCTGCCTTCTGGGCAGCTGTCAGCGATTTCGATGCTTCTGTTTTTTCAATGGCATCATTGACGATACCGATACCCTTATATAGGGCGTTGAATGTCTTCTTGGCATACGAACTGGTCTTGTCGTATTTCAATTCAACCATCTTGGTGACGTCATCTTCCTCGTTGCCAAGGTATGATGTTCCCAGCTCGGTAGGTGTGTCAACCATTGAGGTGAACGTTGAGCTGAGGGTTTGATACGGGCGATAGGCACCATTAATCAGTGCATAAACGTCATCCTGCGTCTTAATCACGTCTTCTTCACCGATGACATTATCAGTATCATCGTTACTGCTGCACGATGTGAAACCCAGTGTGAGGGTGGCAGCAAACAGTGCTGAATAGAAAATGTCCTTTTTCATGTTAACAATCTCCTTTACTTTAAATGAATACTATATGTTATTTGTAATGTTAAAAATTCACTTCTGCACTTACTGAGAACGTACGACTCTTGGGATAGGCTCCCTGGTCGATGCCTGTCTCTAGTTCGGGGTCATAACCTTTGTAATTGGTAATGGTCAGCAGATTCTGGGCACTGACAGCCAGACGTATACTTTGGGCGATGCGTTGTAAGGGTAGGGTGTATCCTACGTTGACATTCTGTAACTTCAGGTAACTGGCATCCTCCACGTAGCGACCGTCCAAATAACTCGTGGCCCATGAGCCGCTAATGGCTGGCACGTCGGTATGGGTGTTGGTGGGTGTCCAACTGTCTTTGACGTATGCCAGGGCGTTATAACTGCCCAACGGTGTATCTAGTGAGCGACGTAGCAGATTCACGTTCTTGGCTCCGTGCGAACCTTTGAACGAGATGGAGGCATCCCAACGTTTCCACTTCAGGGCAGTAGAAAAGCCATAGAAGAAGTCTGGCTGGTGGCTGCCTAAGATCTTCTGCTCGCCCAGCAATACCTTACCATTCTGCTCGTCGATGCCAAGGAACTCATATCCGTAGAAGGAACCTACGGGTTCGCCCTCTTGGAGGATGCTTTCACGAAGTTCGCCACTGTAGAGCGACTTAACGTCTGAAGACATCTTCACCAATTCGTTGTGGTTGTGGGTGATATTGCCATTGACAGTCCATTGCAGGTCGCGTCTCTGTAACAGGGTCGCATCAACGCTCAATTCGATACCACGGTTGACCACATTGCCAGCATTCATGAGCTGTGTAGTGGTGCCTGTCGATGAATTGACGGGCAGGTAGAGCAACAGGTCACTGGTCTTCTTATAGTAATAGTCGATGACTACGTTCAGTCGATTGTTCCAGAAACCTGCGTCCAGTCCTGCATTCCAGCTAATGGTTGTCTCCCACTTCAGGTCCGAGTTGCCCAGATTACTTTTCGAATAGGCAGTCTGACCTCCGTAGCTGCTGGCCGTATAACTGGCAGTATATTCATAGTCGCCAATCTCCTGATTGCCCACGCTACCAACACTGACACGGAGTTTAAGTGTGGAGAGTTGAGGCTTGAGCGTAGAAAAGAACGGCTCGCGGTCAATGTTCCATGACAGACCCAGCGAAGGGAAATACCCCCAGCGGTTATTCTTTGAGAAACGGCTCGAATGGTCGGCACGGAAGGTGGCAGTGACGTTGTAGCGGTCGAGCAACGTATAGTTGACACGTGCAATGAGTGAGTTGAGTGTCGCCTTTGTTTGACCAGAACTGGGAGTATAGACATGTGAGCCGTCGCCCAGATTATTATACCCAAGGTCCTCGTTCGTATAACGCGAGGTTGTGCTCAGGTTGAAGTTGGTCTGCGTGCTCTGAATGGTATAGCCCACCAATGCACTTACATAATGGTTCTTACCCAGTTGGCGCTCGTAGTCGAGGGTCAACTCGCCTTGTGTCACCTGGTTCTGCTTATGCCCAATGGAACCAACACCACCTTCATTCAACCCTAAAGCGGTATAGGATGGAGCGAAGTAGTTCTGTGTGATATCTGTCTGGTTGGCACCTACAGCCACTTTGGCTGTCAGTCCCTCAGCGATGTAGTAACTCAATGAGGCATTGATTAGGGCATAGTTGGTCAGCGTCTCAGCCGTGGTATTCTCCAGGTCGGACACAGGGTTAGCTGACTTTCCGTTCAGTTTGAAGTAAGCATTCTCGTAGGGGTTCTCGTAGTTATAACCTCCGTCGGCTGCATAAACCGGTACGACAGGGGGCATGAACAGCGCATAGGTCAACGAGTTGGTGATACCTGCCGAGTAGGGAGACGAGAAGTAGTTGACGGGCTGTGTGGTACTCAGCGCATGCTGCTTCGTCTTGCCCACAGTGGATGACAGAGATACCAGGAACTTCTCAGACAACTGATAGTCGATGTTAGCACGCAGGTTGTAACGCTGGAAGTCCGAGTTAAGTACGATGCCTAGCTGATCGGTATAGTTGCCGGAAATCATAAAACGGGTCTTTTCGCTTCCACCACTAATGCTGAGCTCATGAATCTGGCTGACACCAGTACGCAATACCTCGCTCTGCCAGTCGGTGCCAGCACCCAGCTGCGCTATCTCCTCGTCAGTATAACCGCCTCGATTGCCGAAATAATCTTTCTCCATACGAGCCCACTCTGTAGCGTTCAACATATCGAGCTTTTTGGAGGGGGTACTGAACGACACGGTAGCCTTATAGCGCACGTTCGTTTCCTGACGATTGCCTTTCTTTGTAGATATGATGATCACACCGTTGGCACCACGTGAACCGTAGATGGCTGTTGCCGAAACGTCCTTCAGTACCTCAATGCGTTCAATGTCGCTGGGATTGATGAACGATAGTGGGTCGAGTGTACTTTCCAGATTTCCTATGCCGGTCTTCTGCGAACTGGCATCAACTTGATAGATAAAACCGTCGATGACATACAACGGATTATTACTGGCATTTACGGAGTTACCACCACGAATACGGATATTAGAGCCTGCTCCTGGCTGACCGTTTTGCGTCACATCAACACCGGTCACAATACCTCCTAAAGCAACATCAAGCGTGGGAGCAGGGACAACGCTGACTTTTTCACTATTGATGGTTGCCACGCTACCAGTCAGCTGGGTACGCTTCTGCGTGCCATAGCCCACAACCACGACTTCTTCAAGGTTGTGATTCTCCTCCTTCAGCGCTACGACAATATCGCCGTCATCTTCCTTTATTTGTATACTTTGTTGTTCATATCCGATATAACTTATTTTCAGTTCCGAGGGGAATGCTGTCACATCAATACTGAAGTTTCCTTCAGCATCTGTTGTCACACCTAGGTGTGCACGTGAATTATATACTGTAGCACCAATAATTGCTTCGCCTGTGCCGGCGTCGGTTACCTTCCCTATAATAGGTGTAGCCGACGCCACTACATGGAAAACAATGGCTAAAGTGAATGCTGTTATGCGTGTTGTCTGAAAACTCTTCATACCTTCTTATCCTTATTTTTTTGTTTCTGGGTGCAAAGGTACGGCGGTTTTTACACCCCCACAATCCCCTTGATATGTCATTCCGTATACCGCATGCATGGTATTTCACTATTTTATGCCGTTTTTCGCTATAAAAATACTACCTTTGCACCCAAATTAGAATAGACGATGGCAATACAAGATGCAATATTTCGTAGGAGTGAGTTGCTGTTAGGCAACGAGGCGATGGAGCGTATCGCCCAGAAGCGAGTCATTATCTTTGGCGTAGGCGGTGTTGGCTCATGGTGTGCTGAGAGTCTGGTGCGTAGTGGTATCCGACAGTTGACAATTGTCGACTCAGATCGTGTGTGCATCACGAATATCAACCGCCAACTGATGGCAACAACGAAGACAGTGGGGCTGGTGAAGGTGGATGCACTGAAGGAGCGTCTGCTGACCATCAATCCTTCTGCAGACATTACGGCCCTGCAGAAGATTTTTACAGAGGAAACAGCTGGAGAGTTTCATTTGGAGGACTACGACTACATCATCGATGCCATCGACTCACTGAAAGACAAGGCAGCACTTATTCTGTTGGCTTGTCAGACGAAAGCGAAGTTCTTTTCATCGATGGGTGCTGCTCTGAAACTTGATCCTACACGCATCCAGATTACAGAGTTCTGGAAGGTGAAGGGCGACCCCTTGGCTCGTGCCCTTCGCAACAAGTTCAAGAAAGAAAAGCAGTTCCCAAAGCACAAGTTCCAGTGTGTATATAGCGACGAACTGCTGAAGAATATGGGACATAACGCTACCTGTGGCACAGAGCAGTGCATGTGTCCGAAAGCAAAAAATGGTCCAGGCGACCCCAGTCTCCTGAACCATGAATGGTGTTCATCGAAAGCCCAAATCAACGGTACCCTTGCCCACATCACCGCCATCTTTGGCTTTATGTTGGCAGGTCTCGTTGTTCAGGATGCGACGGCAAAATAGTCCTTATTTTTTGTTTGAAACAGGAATGGTACCCGTCTGAGCATCCACCTTTTGGGGATAGCTCTTCACCTCTTTGGCCTCATACTTAATTTTCTTGAAGCCTTTGATGATGTTGTCGATAGTAGTCTTGTCGGCGTCATATTCAATGGTAACGGTCTTGTCCTTGAGATTAGTTTTGATACTCTTAACGCCTTTCTCAAAACGGATGTTCTCTTTGATTTTCTTCTCGCAGTTGTTGCAATGCATCTCAGGGTTGGTGGTCAGCATCACCGTCTTTATGTCTTTGGCCATGCAAACACTTGTGAATGCTAAGGCCAATAAAAGTGCTTTTGTTCTCATATCTTTATCCAGTTTAATCTGATTCCAAAATAATAGATAGCTCCATGCATGGGTCCCCACACCATCGTTGCATCGAAATTCGGGCCCCAAGGGTTGCTAGCGTCAATAATAGGGTTTTTCTGTTGACGAGCCGTGATGTTCTCACCGCCAGCATAGATGCTCCAGTTGCGGAAGAATCGTGTCACTTGCGCATTCAGTTGTTCATAACCATTATAATGATTGTCCCACGATGGCTGTCCATTGGCCGCCAGATAGGCATCTGGCAGTCGACCGCCTCCGTTCAGTTGCAGGGTAACATCAAACTGCCACTTTCCTAATCCAGGCTTATACTGAGCCGTGATGAGTCCCTTGTATTTGTTGGTAAGTGGTTTTTCACGCAGCACACCGCCGTAGGTTGCTTTCACGTTGGTACGACGATAGGTGGCTGTGAGCGAGAAGTCCTCGAATAGCGGATAGGTGACTTCCACCTGCCACGTGTTTGAATAGCTGTCGCCTTTGAGGTTGGTGAAATGGATGGCATGCGGATCACTATCCATATCAATGAGCAACTGATGCAGGAAGGAGGTGTAATAATACTCAGCATTTAATTCCAGTCTCTTATCGCCAATGGGGATGTTCAAAGCGACACTCAGACCATAATTCCAAGCCTCCTCTTGGTCAAGGTCGCTATCGATAATCATCTGTCTGCTGCTGGCTAGCATGTAGTTATACTCTGCCATCACATGGTTCGTACGATATCCCTTCCCGATAGAGCCACGCAGGGTGAGCACATCACCAAAGGGTGAGTATTTCAGATGCATGCGAGGCGTGATGAACGATCCATAGATATTACTGTTGTCCCATCGCAAGCCACCCATCAGCGTGAACTTCTCACCTATTTTATATGTATATTGGGCATAGACACCTGGCGTGGTCTCGTCGAAATCAAACTTGTCATGATTAAGACTCACGCCTGTAGACAGACTATGGCGCTCATTGAAGTCTGTCTCAAACATCAGCGAGGCATAGCCGTTGCGCTGGTCGGTGTTGTATTGCTGGTGACCATAGAGCGCATTCTCATGGTGTAGCGAACCAGAGAGGATTAGCGCGATGTTCGAACCATGCTCTGGGTCGAAAATAAAGGCATTCTTGGCGAAGGCCTCATAGCGCTCGTTGGTAATGTCGATAGTATAGGGGTGAGTGGTAAGAGAGGAGTGGTGAGAACTAATCTGTCCGCTCTCGCGATGCTCTTTCAATCCCTTGATGGCCGCTTGGAAGATATAGTTGTCGCCCATATATGCCCAGCGGTTCATCAACGAACCCTGTCTCACCTTCGGCATATCAGCAAAACCATCATCGTTCTCATCATGTGCCTTGTCAAGTATCTCATAGTGGCCTAAGAATGCCATACTCCAGCGGTTGGAGAGTTCAAGATTCGCTCCCAGATTAGCCTCCACCTTGTTTTTGGTATTATAAAAGAGGTTGGCGTCGACAAAAGGAGTAAGCTGTGGTTTCTTAAACTCCACATTGATTTGTCCTGTTATCGATTCGTAGCCGTTTTTCACTGATGAGGCTCCCTTTGACACCTGTATGCTCTGCATCCACGGACCAGGGATATATCCCAATGAATAAGGAGCTGCTGCGCCACGATAGTTAGGGATGTTTTCTGTGAGCATCTGCACATAGGTGCCGCTCAATCCCAGAAGCTTAATCTGTTGTGCTCCCGTTGCGGCATCGGCATAGTTCACATCTACTGAGGGATTGGTAGTAAAACTCTCTCCGAGGTTACAGCACGCTGCTCGTAATAGCTCTCCGCTACCGATATAGTCAGTATTACCAAGTCCACTCATCTTGATGTGCCTATGTCCGTGAACCGATACACTGACCTCCTGCAACTGCTCTGAGCGCCAGACACTATCCGTGCTTTCGGCGACTTGTCCGTAAGTCCCCGAAGCAATCAGTAGTGTGGCTATAACCCAGCTGAAGAATCTCTTACCCACCAATAAAAACCTAAATGACTTCTGCCACCACTTCTATCTCTACCAATGCACCCTTGGGCAATGTCTTGACGGCAACAGCAGAGCGTGCAGGATAAGGCTCCGAGAAAAATTCGGCATAGACGGCATTCATGTCGGCAAAGTCATTCATGTCAGCCAAGAATACGGTGGTTTTTACCACGTTACTCATGCTAAGGCCCACTTCCGCAAGAATGGCCTTGATATTGGTCAGCGACTGGCGGGTCTGCTCCTTGATGCCGCCTTCTACAAAACTGCCTGTGGCGGGGTCAATGGGAATCTGACCAGAGGTATATACGAGATTGCCCACTTTGATGGCCTGACTATATGGGCCAATGGCAGCCGGTGCCTTTGTTGTACTGATTACTTTCATAAACCAAATCTGCTTTTATCGGCTGCAAAATTACTACTTTTCTGGCGAAATCCGCACGATGACATGAATAAAAATGATTAAATACCCAGACCTCCATCAAAATGTCTTTCTACGGCCTTCGACTGCAGGACTCGTGAGTTGGGAGCCACGTTATGGGTCACCCAGATGTTACCGCCGATAACGGAGTCGTGGCCGATGGTGATACGGCCCAGGATGCTGGCATTGCTGTAGATGGTGA